>NZ_JACSLV010000001.1:0-924090 GCF_018618315.1 Exiguobacterium sp. s70 | reverse complement strand
ATTAGGCTACCTCACACCGATAAAATACGGTGGGATGGCAGCCTAATCAAGGTGTTTTTATTAGTGTCTCATTTCGCTAGGTCAGTCTAGAGACCGGGCCTGTTTTTATTGATTCACTTTTTGTTCTTCCATACATTTTAACGCCGCCGTCCAACTGCCGAATAAGGCGTTGATGGTCGATGTGCTCGGTACGTTTCGTCCTTCGGCCCATTTCCGATAATGGAGGATGCTGAAGTGAGACAACTCTTGTCTGGCGACCCGAAGCGCCTCGATGACATCTTCTTCATCCCATTTCCGCTTCGGTGGGGCGATATCGAGGACGAACAAGGCGTAGCTCCACGATCCGTACTTCCGCGCAATCGTCGCGACCGTTGGATAGCCGCGCTCTTGGGCCCAGATGGCGTAGTGCTGGGATGTGAGACGCTCGAGTTCCTCTGACGCTTCAATCAACGCTTGAATAATCCGTTCTTCATTATTTTTCGCCGCGGTCGTCTGAAGTTTCGCTTCCCGGAGCGCGTTCGACCAAGAGCCGAACCGGCTGCTGATTAACGTGAGTGACGGGGAACGTGTCACTTTCGACCACTCCCGATACGTTTGGCTCGTGAAGAGCGAAAGTTCTTCGGCGGCTTGATTCAATGCCCGAAGGATATCCTCGTCTGAATAGTAATGGAACGACATTTGAATTTGGGCGGCGACGAGTGCTTCGCGCCAAGACCCGAACTGGTGGATGACGGTGGAAAGGGACGGCACGTTTTTGGTTTGCGACCAAACGCTGTACCGTTTCGAATCGAGCTCGGCATGTTCTTGAGCAGCTAACTGCAACGCTTGTACGATTTGAGGGCGTGTCCATTTTTTCATCTTGGTGTCTCTCCTTTGGAGGGAGACGCAGCGAGCGTCTCGGAAGGTCTCTTGGTGTGAATGAACAGCTTGTATTGGTTGGAAGAGTCAACGAGCTAGTCAAAAAGAATGCTTGAAATCGATTTCTACCTCCTTATGCTCTGTTTTGATGAGATGCAAAATAATGTAAACGATACCCAATTCGGGTTATGTATATTCCCATTTCCCGTTTGTCCGACAATTATTCATTATGTGAAAGAAATCATGATAATAATTTCGTGAACTCCTTTGTTGCCATCCGTGTCGTTCATGAGAAAAAGCTTGTTTTATCTTTAAATTTGTCGAGAAGAGTCGGGTAGTTTACTAGCATCGACGCATCTTTTGCGCATTCCAACCCACACCACGAACGAACAACTCAGACTCTTGGAGGTGCGAACTACCATGGCAACACTTGTGAACGTGTATCGGAAGAATCAACGGAATTTGCTGTTCTTATGTCTCGACATCTTGATCGTCTCATTTGTGCTCTATGCGACGTTTGAATTGCTGTTCTCGACGATTACGTCGTACGCGGCGCTCGAATCGAGCGAAATGTTGATGATGGTCGGTATCAAAATCATCAGCTTCAGTCTCGTCGGGACGGTGTTAAAAATCCATCGTATCGACTGGCGTTACGCCTCGGTCCATGAGATGAAACAAGTCGCCATCGCCTTACTGAGCAGTGACTTGGTGTTGTACGCCTACAACCAGTTCCACTTCGGGGCAGGGCTCGGCATGATCATCGCTGTCCAAGGGTTGCTCGCCTTCAACTTGATTTTGTTCACGCGATTCTTGGCCCGCAACCACGTATTCGATGTGTTCAAACCGCACTCTAATCATCCCGGACGAAAAGCGCTCATCATCGGGGCTGGTGATTCGGGCCAGTTGATCGTCCGTGAGTTGAAAGAACATCGGACGACCGTCCTCTGTGTCGTCGGTCTACTCGATGACAACCCGCACCTACAGTCGCTTTACGTGCACGGTGTTCCAGTGCTCGGGGTGACGGACGATTTAGAGCGCATCATCCAAGAGCACGGGATTGAAGTCGTGATTTTGGCCATCCCAAGCCTGTCCTATGCGCGACGCCTTGCCTTGCTCAAACGGATTGAGAAGACGGGTGCTGAGTCCCATGCGTTACCGATGATCTCGGAGCTCGCGACCGGGAAGGTCTCCATCAGTGAAATCCGCGAAGTGAAAATCGAAGACTTGCTAGGCCGAGAACCGGTCCAGTTGGACATATCTGGAATTTCTAGTCATGTGGAAGGGGCGACGGTACTCGTCACGGGTGCCGGCGGATCAATCGGTTCGGAACTGTGCCGTCAGCTCATCAAATTTGCCCCGGCTGAAATGATTCTCCTCGGTCACGGCGAGAACAGTATTTACTTGATTGAACGAGAGCTGCGCGAACTCGGGACGGACACGGTGCTTTATCCCGTCATCGGTGATGTGCAGGATGAGGCCCGGCTTGAAGAAGTGTTCCGGATGTATAAACCGGACATCATCTATCACGCCGCCGCCCACAAACACGTTCCGCTCATGGAAGACAATCCGCTCGAAGCCGTTAAAAACAACATTTACGGGACGAAACATATGGTCGACGTCGCGGCCCGTCACAAAGTGAATCGCTTCATCATGATCTCGACGGACAAGGCGGTCAATCCGACGAACGTGATGGGTTCGACGAAACGAATCGCCGAAATGGTCGTCCAAGAGAAAGCTCGTTCCAGTGATACGATTTTTGCGGTCGTCCGCTTCGGTAACGTCCTCGGCAGCCGTGGCTCGGTCGTCCCGCTGTTTAAAGAACAAATTCTACGCGGAGGTCCGGTCACCGTCACCGATCCCGAGATGACCCGTTACTTCATGACCATCCCGGAAGCGAGTCGTCTCGTCATTCAAGCGAGCGTCTTATCGCGAGGTGGTGAAGTGTTCGTGCTCGATATGGGTGCTCCGGTCAAAATCATCGATTTGGCGAAGAAAATGATCGAGTTGAGCGGTTTCACGACCGACCAGATTGGAATCGAGGTCACCGGGATTCGTCCTGGTGAGAAGTTATACGAAGAACTGCTGGCCGAAAGTGAGCTCGGTCCGGAAGCGAACGTCTTCCCAAAAATCTTTGTCGGTCGGACCCGGCCGTTCAAGACCGTCTCCTCCGTCTTGCATTTGATTGAAACGTTCCGTGATGACCGTGACGCGTTGATGTATCTGTTGCTGTTCATCGCCAACAGCGACGACCTCGATCGAGACGTCGAACGGCTATTCACACACGGGGTGAAACGGATGCGTCCTCATATCGCCGCATCACGTCTCGCCGATGGGAACTGAACGCCACTACGAGCGAGGAGGGGAGAACGATGGTCGATCAAACAGTGCTCATCGTCGGCGTCGCCAGCTTTCAAGGATTCCATCTGGCACGTCGACTGTTACAGGAAGGGTTTGACGTCGTCGGAATCGACGATGAAGGGCGGCACAAGACGAGAATTGCCAAACAACGTCTCTACGTCCTGACGCACCCGCAGTTTCAGTTGATTCGTACGACACTCGCGAACAAGACGGTCATGCGCAGCATCTTGAAGCGACATGAACCACGCCACATCATCTTATGTTCGACCCGTACCGTCGACGACCCACTCGAACGATATGAGTTGATGAAGCGGTATATCGGGCTGCATACGACACGAGTCCCGCTCGAGTCGTTCATCACGTTCAACCTCCCGGTAAAGGAAGTGAGCGAAGAAGATCCCCCCGCCATCCACTTATTCACGGAAGACGTCTTCGGACCTTGGGATGACTCCTCGACACTCGTGTCCAAAGCGATTGTCGCCGTCGACCGCGGTGTCCGTCTTTCCGGTTATTATGCGACGGATATCATCAACGTCTCCTATATCGATGACGTCGTCGAGTCGGTCGTTCGGCTATTGCGTTTGGTTCAAACGGGACTGTCGCCCGTCGGCTACTTTCAAATTCCAGCCTCGGACTACGTGACCGTTCAAACGTTACTGTCCGATATCGGGCACATCCTCAACAAATCAGCCAAGACGTCGTTGCCGATGCGAACATCCGTGCTCCGGCAGTCGAACATTCCGACGCTCGATACCTTAGTCGGTTTCAGCCCGAGTACATCGCTATTTGAAGGGCTCGAGCAAGTCGTCGACTGGTATATCTCGTATAAAAACATGATGAAGGAGGGCATCAAATGAACATCTTATTATCAAAGCCGCATATGTCCGGACGTGAGATGGCTTATATCGAAGAGGCGTTCGCAAGCAATTGGATTGCGCCGCTCGGCCCGAACGTCAATGCGTTTGAAGCGGAAGTGGCTGCATATGCGGACCATCCTCACGCCTTGGCGACAAGCTCGGGTACGGCCGCCCTCCATTTAGCGCTACTTACTCTCGGTGTCGGGACAAATGACACAGTCTTCTGTCAATCGCTCACGTTCGTGGCATCGGTCAACCCGATCCGTTATGTCGGGGCAATCCCGGTCTTTATCGATTCGGAAACGACGACGTGGAACATGTCGCCGGACGCGCTCCGGAAAGCGTTCGTCCAAGCGGCGACGAAAGGGAAACTTCCGAAAGCAGTCATCGTCGTGCATCTCTATGGCGTCGTCGCGAAAATAGGTGAGATTCGCCACATTTGCCGCGAGTATGGTGTCCCGTTGATTGAAGATGCGGCCGAATCACTTGGTTCGACATGGCACGGGCAGATGACGGGCACGATCGGCGACATCGGCTTCTATTCGTTCAACGGCAATAAAATCATCACGACCTCAGGCGGCGGCATGCTCATGGTGCCGAATGCGGAAACGAAACAGTTAGCGCTCAAGTTGGCCACGCAAGCCCGGGAAGACGCGCCGCATTATGAGCATGAACAAGTCGGGTACAACTATCGATTGAGCAATGTCTCGGCCGGCATTGGTCGGGGACAGCTCGAAGTGATTGAACAGCGCGTCCAAGCGAGACGTCGCGTCTTTTCCCGCTACGAGCGCATGTTCCGGCAACTTGGGACGACGTATCAACAAGAGGTCCCATATTCACGGGCCAACCGTTGGCTCACGGCCATGCAATTGGACCAAACCGAATTGCATCGTGACACGTTGATGCAGCGGCTCGCCACGGCCGGGATTGAATCGCGTCCCGTCTGGAAGCCGATGCACTTACAGCCCGTTTACCGCGATGCGGAATACGTGTCGGTCGACGGAGAAGACGTCAGTCGCCGACTCTTCGAAAACGGCATCTGTCTTCCGTCGGGATCTGATTTGACGCTCGGAGAACAACAGCAAGTCATCCAGACGGTACTCGATACTCGTACAATCGTGACCGAACAAAGTGTCTGAGGAGGACGAACGATGAACCGGGAAGCAGAGATTATCCAGTCGCTTCGAGCCGCTGCATCTCTGACTCCGACCCTCACTGTCAAACAATATCAGCTCTGGAGCCGAGACCGAGACGTCCCGACGTTCCTCGACGTTCTCAATTTTTACGGGTCATGGACCGGTGCGTTAAAAGCGGCCGGTCTCGTCGAATCCCGCAAACAGTATACCCAACAAGAACTCATCGCAGCGCTTCGGCTCGCACTTGAACAGGAAGGGAGATTGACGAGCACCCACTATCAACAGTGGGCCAAAGGTCAAGTCGCCCCTTCCCTAGGTGATATTATTTCCCACTTCGGGTCTTGGAGTCTGGCCGTGAAAACGGTCGAGCGTTTAGAAGAACTCCATTTTACCGTCCAACCAGAACGTGAAAAAGCAGAAATCGTCCAATCGTTACTCGAAGCAAGCCGGGTCGTGGTCCCATTCAACGCCGTCACGTATCAGAAATGGGCCAAACAACATAAACGACCGAGTGTCGCAAAAATATCGCGGCGGTATGGTTCTTGGAAACGGGCACTCGCCGAATTGGAGCTTCGTGAGTCGTGTGATGGAAAGAAGTGAACGTTGAACAGAAATCGCGATGAACGGAACATTTGTCAGCTCGTTAGATTTTAAATTGAACTGCGACATCTTGGAAGGAGGGAAACGCCATGGGCCGACCAATCGTGTTACTTGTCGGGGAACATCGCACATCCGCCTACGTCTATCAGGCGATTCGCAATCTAGGGGTGACCCATGTGATTCGAGAAGATGGTCCGAGCGAGCATCGACCCGAATCGCTCAACCATTGGCTGACACACGCTTATGTCCGGTCGATGGCGCCTCTCATGCGCGTATCCAGCCGGGCCCGGATTCGAGAATTGAAAGGTCGCTATCCGTTGAACGACGAGCCGATTCCGTTCCATCACATCCTGCGAGTCACTTCGTTAAACGATGCGAAGACGACGATGTGGCTCGATCGTCTCGACCCACAACTGATCGTCACCCATGAGACGGGACCGATCGACCCGAGTGTCCTCGCTCGATTCGATTGTCCGGTGCTGACGGTCAAACCGACGATCGCCGAAGGTCAACTCGAGGCATACTGGGCGTTTCGGGCCAAACCGGACGTCTGTGAGGCACGAATCGAACAGTGGACCGAGCGGGGCTGGTCTGTGGTCGACCGGGCCGTGCTCTATATCGGCGGGACGGATAACTTTGCCACGTACCCGTATTTACAGCTCACGACCGTATTGCCCCTCCTGAGACGGCAAATCGAGTTGCTGTTAAAGGAAGATGTCTATGACCGCCGAACGGCGAAATAACGGCCAAAGCGCGATGCTTTGGCCGTTTAGCTTTGGGTAATGCAATAGTGTTGGATGGCGTCGTTATAGTAGACGGCAAGTCCTGGGGCGTACTTGTCATAGAATGCGGTGAAACGCTCGTCCATGACGTACATCTGTCCGAGTCCGCTGAACATGTCGAGCGAGCAGTCATAAAACTGGTCGTTGATGAACATGTGGTTCGCCTGGACGGCCGCTTGGACACGTGGGTCTTCGACCGGGACACCGGCCGTGAACAAGTCGACGAGCGGCTTGACGAGATCGACTTGCTGTTGACTGAGAGCTTCCCAGTCTTCTTTCGAGCGCTTGTCGGCGCGCGCACGTGACGTCTTGTACGCCTCGCTCTCGCCCCAACGCTCCACGACCTCGGGCTCGTGTTTCGCTTCGTGGGTTTTCAGTTCGTCAAACGACAGACCGTTGAACAATGATTTGTCTTCCATTGGAATTCCTCCTCTCAGTGAGGTGAGCGTCGATTCCGCCGTCTCGGCGAGTGTCGCGAAATAGGCGGCCTTTGCGCGCAGCGCGGTCACCTGCTCCTTGAGGGCACGAGTCCGATCGAACGGTTCGGCTTCGAGCAACGCCTGAATCGTCTCGAGTGGAAAGTCGAGCGAACGATACAGCAGAATCGTCTGCAACCGCTCGGCGTCCTGTGACGAGTAACGGCGATACCCGTTGGTGTCACGCTCGGCAACAAGCAGACCGACCGCATCATAGTGTCGTAGCGTCCGTGTGGTCGTGCCGGCGAGTGTGGCGAGCTGTTGAATCGTATACATGTCCTCACCTCCTTGGATTCAGCGTACACGTTGACGTCGCGTCAAGGTCAAGCCTTTGTTTCAAATAAGGAAAAGCCATCCCGTTCGCCGACATAACGGAAGCCGAAGCGGGGATAATAGGCGTTCAAAAAGGAATTTGTGGCGACGCAGTCGAGGCGAATCCGGTCCGACGTTGCTGCGAGCGCATGACGCATCAGCTGTTCGCCGATTTGTTGGCCTTTCATTCGGTCGTCGACGACGAGCCGATGTAAATAGACGGCCCCCCGGGAATCGTCCCATAAATTCTCATCCCAAGCCGTCGGCGGAATCAAACTGACTGACCCGGTGATGGTTCCATTTGTTTCATATACATACACGGTCCCGTTCGTGACGTCATGAGTCACAAAATCGGTCCGGCTCGGTTCCAAATATTTCACCCATTGCGTTTTTCCGGCTGCCTGAAAAGCTTGGGCTTTCTGTAAAATTAGTTGATCGATTGCCGAAAGATCGGCCTGTGTGGCCAAACGAATCATATAAGTCGCCTCACTTTCATTTCATTTCAAATTCGTGTAGGGTACACGGTGAGTAAGCTGTTGAAACACTCTTTGTATTGATTTCGAATTTTTGTTAAGATAAACGTAGTGCATCGTGCAAACGATTGCGCTAATGCGATATAGAGACAACAGCACTGATATTAGTATATAGGATGCGCAGTGAGTTTAGGGATAAGGGAGTATCATTGAGACATGCAACTTTTACAACGTGACCAACACACACAAACGAAAACACTGAAACGAAACTGGTGGAAAGAAGCCGTCGCTTATCAAATCTACCCGCGCAGCTTCTACGATGCGAACGGCGATGGAATCGGCGACATCCAAGGCATCATCGATAAGCTCGACTATTTAAAAGACCTCGGCGTCGACGTCATCTGGATTTGTCCGATGTATAAGTCGCCGAATGATGACAACGGCTATGACATTAGCGACTATCAGGACATCATGGACGAGTTCGGATCGATGGAAGATTTCGATCGACTGTTGACGGAAGTCCATGCACGCGGCATGAAGCTGTTGCTCGACCTCGTCGTCAACCATACGTCGGACGAGCACCCATGGTTCATCGAATCGAAGAGCTCGAAAGATAACCCGAAACGTGACTGGTACATTTGGCGTGACGGCAAACCCGACGGCTCGAAACCGAACAACTGGGAGTCAATCTTTGGCGGGTCGGCCTGGGAGTTCGATGAGACGACGGAGCAATACTTCTTGCACGTCTTCTCGAAGAAACAACCGGACCTGAACTGGGAGAACGCCGAGATGCGCCAGACGATCTATAACATGATCAACTGGTGGCTCGACAAAGGCATCGACGGCTTCCGTGTCGATGCAATCAGCCACATCCGCAAACATCCATCGTTCGGCGATTTGCCGAACCCAGAAGGCCTCGACTTCGTGCCATCGTTCGAGATGCACATGAACGTCGATGGGATTCACGGTTATTTGGAAGAGCTTCGCGACGAGACGTTCAACAAGCACGACATCATGACGGTCGGGGAAGCGAACGGCGTGTCGCCTGACGACGCCCACCTTTGGGTCGGCGAGAAGGAAGGCAAGATGAACATGGTGTTCCAATTCGAACACATGGGTCTCTGGCGTGAAGACGCCGAGTCGAAGCTCGACGTCGTCCACTTGAAGAACGTCCTGACGAAATGGCAAAAAGGTCTCGAAGAAGACGGCTGGAACGCCCTCTATGTCGAGAACCACGACCAGACACGGACCGTGTCGTCATGGGGTGATGACGAGCGCTATTGGAAAGAGAGCGCGAAATCGATTGCGATGATGTATTTCCTCATGCAAGGGACGCCGTTCATCTATCAAGGCCAAGAGATCGGTATGACGAACGTGAAGTTCGACTCGATCGACCAGTACGACGATATCGCGACACGCAACCGCTATTACATCGGTCTCGAACATGGCAAGAGCCATGAGGAGATGATGGACATCACGTGGAACTCGTCACGTGACAATACGCGGACGCCGATGCAGTGGAACGCGGGACCGAATGCTGGCTTCACGTTCGCTGATACGCCTTGGTTCGGTATCAACCCGAACTACACGGACATCAACGTCGATGCTCAGCTCGAAGATGAGGACTCGATTCTCAACTTCTATAAAGAGATGATTCGTCTTCGCAAGCAAGACGAGACGTTCGTTTACGGGACGTATGACATCGTCTTGCCGGAACACCCGGAGATTTACGCGTACACGCGCACGCTCGGTGACTCGCAATACCTCGTCATGACGAATTTGACGGGCAAAGAAGCCATCTTTGCGACGGAGCTCACGCTTCGCTCGGAAGATGTCGTCTTGCAAAACATGCCGCTCGAGCCGCATGATGAGACGACACTCGTCCACTTGAAGCCGTTCGAGGGGCGCGTCTATAAAATGAGTTAATCGAAGACAGGGACATTCCCTGTCTTTTTTTGCGTACAGGGAAATGACGAGAGAGCACGAATTCATATATAGACAAGACGAGGAGGGGTTGGAATGAGACTGTTACTGACATCGGCCGGGATTAAAAATGACCGGATTAAACAAGCGTTACTCGAGTTGTTAGGGAAACCGATTGAGGAGTGTACCGCCCTGTGCATCCCGACCGCGATTTACGCGTTGCCGGGTGGGACGAATCACGCGTGGAACTTTTTCAACGGTGATTTCTCGACGCCGATGTGTGAGTTAGGGTGGAAGTCGGTCGGGGTCCTCGAATTGAGTGCCCTCCCAAGCCTTGATGAAACGGTGTGGAGACCGGCGTTCGACGAGGCGGATGTGTTGTTGGTCAACGGAGGCGACCCCCTGTTCTTGCATTATTGGATGCAGCAGTCCGGTGTCGCGCAGCTGTTACCGGATTGGAATGGCGTCTATGTCGGTTTGAGTGCCGGCAGCATGGTCATGACCCCGCGCATCGGGGAGGCGTTTGTCGGTTGGCAGGCACCGGGCGAGCAGGGCGATACGACACTAGGGTATGTCGATTTTTCGATTTTCCCTCACCTCGATCATGAGATGTTGCCGGAGAACACGTCCGAGCATGCGACCGAATGGGCAGGCATGTTGGCTGGGCCGAGCTACGCCATCGATGACGAGACGGCGATTCGAGTCGTCGACGGGCGTGTAGACGTGATTTCGGAAGGGAATTGGCTGAAGTTTTAACGAAACGAACAATCGCGAAGCCTCACATCCGCGATCGTTTTCGTAATGCTCCCTCCCTGCATCCGCATCACGTAAATTTGATCGGGCCCGACGTGTGAAGCGCGTGCGAACCGGGAAAGAAAAAGTTACCGATTCCGGACCATTCGCGAGATATGGTACGATGGGACAGCGGAAAGGGGAATCACCATGGCAATTGAACCGAAACGCGTACGTGTGCGCCAAAAGACGACGATCAGTGAGATCGCGGAACCAATCGAGCTGCAAACCGAGGGGCTCTATTATGAATTGAAGACCGGCTTCATCTTGACGTTCGATCAAGAACGGGAAGACGGTGTCGTTCCGACGACAATCAAATATACGACAGGCCGGCTCGCGCTCATCTGTAAAGGACCGATCGAGATGAATCATTCCTTTATCGAAGGACGTTTGACGCAAAGCCTATATAAAAACCCATATATGTCGATGACGATGGCGACGACGACAGAGCGACTCGATGTCGCGGACGGCCGTTGCCGCTTCGTCTACGAGTTATCGATGAACGAAGACGTGGCGGGCAGTTATGACGTCGACGTCACATGGACGTTTGAAGGAGGAGAGTTCGCATGAATTTTGCAGAACGCGTGAAAAAGATTGAAGAGATGTTGAACGAGGATTGGTTCGAGATGCTCGAGACGAACGAGGACGAGTATGAAGAGTGGCGTGGCCGCCTCGAGGACCATGCTGAGCAGGTCGTCGGGCACTATGACAACGAGACCGGCGTCGATATGGACTCGGTCGACAAGTTGCTCCAGTTGAACGATGAGTTCCCGCTTCTTTATGGAGAAGATACGGTCCGGCTTTACGTCGCGTTGATCGAGGCGCGGCCGGAAGACAAGTCGGTGTACGAACGCTATATCGATTATTTGGCGGCCATCGGTGACGCGACACATGAGGAATTTTTACGGTTCCACACGCTCGTCGAGGCTGGCCGTTTAGACGAGGCCCGTACGCTCGCCCCACAGATGCCAAAACGACTAGGATTAGAAGACTGACCCGCAATCGATTGCGGGTTTTTTGCTAGATGATTCTATGAAAAAGGCGACATCTCGTCACAGGAACGTCTGTTTTCAACGTGAATCGGCTTCGTTATGATGAAGAGAGACCAATCAATTAGGGGGACGTCAGATGCTACAGCTCGTCAAAACAACGATGGCGCAACAAGCGCAAGTACTCGAATTTTTAAAGGAGTGGCGGGAGCGGGAAGAGACGATCGTCCCGAACGCGGTCGACCGCGACGCGTCTGACTTTGCGTCGTACGTCAAACAGATTCGTGATAAAGAGATACGGGTGAACAACGTCAGTTGGGTGCCGAGCACGACGTATTGGCTGACGGACGGGGACGAGTTGCTTGGGGCAGCGAATATCCGCCACGAATTGAATGACAACCTCCTCAACTTTGGGGGCCACATCGGTTACGGCATCAAGCCGAGCGCACGTGGACGCGGTCTGGCAACGAAACAGCTCGAGCTCGCGCTCGAGAAAGCGAAAGAACTCGGGATTGAGCGGGCGTTGATTACGTGTGACCGGACGAACGTGGCGTCACGCCAAGTCATCTTGAATAACGGAGGAATACCGGACACACCGTTCACAGCGGAAGGCGGGAAAATCGTCGAGCGGTTTTGGATTGAACTGAAAGGATGACGTGAGATGGCGAATTGGATCGTGTTCTATTTAGCACTGATCAATTTTTGGGGAATCTATCTGTTTCCACGAGACCGGGTACCGTCTCAAAAATGGTTCTCGTTTTCGAGCGGGATCGCCATCACGTACTTTTTCATGTATCTCTTGCCGTCTTTGAATAAGCGGCAAGACACGCTCCGGGTCGAATGGCTCGACCTGGCCTTGCCGTCGGAGATTTATGTCATCAGCTTGCTCGGCTTCACCGTCTTTTATGGGACGATGCGTGTCGTTCGAACGCCACACTTCAAAGACGAGACGATTGATCAGAACGTGTCGTATTGGCTCCAAGTGACGCTGTTGACGGCATATATGTCGTTCTCGGCTTACGTCGTTACGGCATCATCCGTCACGTTCGTCGCCCGCAGCTTCTACGCAACGGCGCTCGGCGTCCACTTCCTCGCTGTCGGTCACGACTTGTATCGCCATTACGGGGAACGCTACCTTCGGCAAGGACGTTATTTGTTGAGCGGCGGCATCCTCATCGGCGGTTTCTTTTCCCGTTTCATCGATCTCGCCTCGCACGTCGAGGCCATCTTGTTCGCGTTTGTCGCCGGGGCGATGATTCTGAATATCGTCAAGTTCGAACTTCCAGCCGACCGCAACCTCCACTTCCGGACGTTCGTCCTCGCGGTAGTCGGGTATGGCGGCATCCTCTTATTCTTGAAGCATGTGCTCAATTTTTGACCCCTTCGATAAAAATGAATGACTGTTCATTCATTGTTTGATATACTGAATTCAAGATTGAATCCGTTTTCATAAGGGGGAGTTTTGGGGATGTCTACATTTTTAATCGTCAACTGGATTCTATTCTTGCTCGTCCTCGGCTATGGACTGTATTTGTTCGCCTCGCTGGTCTATCAGCGCTATACGTTCATCAAGCTCGGGAAGCAGGCAGAGTGGAGCCAAACGAATAAGGAACGGCTCGAACAGGTCATGATCAATGTGTTCGGCCAAAAGAAATTGTTAAAAGACAAGAAGAGCGGCATCATTCACGTCATGATGTTCTATGGGTTCATCCTCGTCCAGTTCGGGGCCATCGACTTCATCTGGAAAGGGCTTGCTGTCGGGACGCGTTTCCCGCATATCCCGCTCGGTCCGCTCTATCCGATTTTCACGTTCATGCAAGAAATCGTCATGCTCATGATTCTTGTCGCGGTCGTTTGGGGATTCTACCGCCGTTACATCGAGAAGCTCGTGCGCTTGAAACGAAACTTCTTGGCCGGCCTCGCCCTCATCTTCATCGGTGGGCTGATGGTATCGGTCTTGTTCGGGAACGGGTTCTACCTCGTCTATAAGGAAGAACTTCCGATGTGGGGTGAACCGGTCGCGACGCTCATCGGTTCGGCGTTTGCTTGGGTACCGGGCGGTGTTGCCTTCGCCTTGTTCGTCGTCTTCTGGTGGCTTCATCTCTTGTTCTTGCTCAGCTTCATGATTTATATCCCGCAAGGCAAGCACGCCCACTTGATCGCCGGGACGCTCAACGTCTGGCTCGGACGGACGCACCAGGTCGGTCGTCTCGCTCCGGTCGATTTCTCGGCGATGGAAGAAGCCGAGGAGTCGGACGAAGAAGTCATCTTCGGGGTCAATAAAATCGAAGACTTCAACCAAAAACAACTCGTCGATTTGTATGCCTGTGTCGAGTGCGGACGCTGTACGAACGTCTGCCCGGCGACCGGGACCGGTAAGATGCTGTCGCCGATGGACCTCATCGTCAAGCTGCGCGACCATATGAACATGAAAGGGGCCGCCGTCACCCGGAAGTCACCGTGGGCACCGGCGCTCTTGTTCCAAAACACGCAAGGGGCCGAGATTGCCGCCGCGGCCCAAGACGGACATATGCTCGTCGCCGATGAGTTGATCGGCAACGTCATCACTGAAGAAGAAATTTGGGCATGTACGACGTGCCGCAACTGTGAGGACCAATGTCCGGTCATGAACGAGCACGTCGACAAGATTATCGATTTGCGCCGTTACCTCGTCATGATGGAAGGCAAGATGGATCCAGAAGCGCAGCGTACGGTCGCCAATATCGAACGTCAAGGCAACCCGTGGGGGATGAACCGGAAAGAGCGTGAGAATTGGCGCAAAGACCGGGAAGAACTTGTCATCCCGACGGCGAAAGAGAAGAAGAAGGCCGGCGAAGAGTTTGAATTCCTCTTCTGGGTCGGAGCGATGGGCTCATACGACAGCCGTAGCCAAAAAGTCGCGCAAAGCTTTGCGAGCGTCTTGAACAAGGCCGGCGTCTCGTTCGCCATCCTTGGTAACGAAGAGAAGAACTCAGGGGATACGCCACGCCGCATCGGGAACGAGCTGTTGTTCCAAGAGCTCGCCGAAGCGAACATCAAACTGTTCGAGAAGTATGGGGTCACGAAAATCGTCACGGTCGACCCGCACGCGTATAACACGTTCAAAAACGAGTATCCGGACTTTGGACTCACGGGTGTGAAAGTGTATCACCATACCGAGCTCCTCGCCGAGCTGCTCGATACGGGCCGTGTCAAACCGGACTTCTCCGTGAACGAGCGTGTCGTCTATCACGATTCATGTTATCTCGGGCGCTATAACGGTATTTACGACGCCCCGCGTTTCGTCTTGGAACGCATTCCAGGTGTTGAACTTGTCGAGGCGGAGCGGAACCGTGAGAACGGCATGTGCTGCGGCGCCGGCGGCGGTCTCATGTGGCAAGAAGAGAAAGTCGGAACGCGCGTAAACGTGGCCCGGACCGAGCAGTTGCTCGAGACGAAACCGACGGTCATTGGATCGGCGTGTCCGTACTGCTTGACGATGCTCTCGGACGGAACGAAGGCGAAAGAAGTCGATGAGACGGTCGGTACGTTCGACGTCGTTGAACTGCTCGATCGCTCACTTGCTCCAATCGAAGTACCTGAACCACTCGTTCAATAAAAAACAAGGCACGGTCCGCGGACCGTGCCTTGTTCTGTCGTCAGTGCATCTCGGAAGTGGCCAATAAGGAAGACGTCAGGTGTGATAGTCCTTGTGTCGTCTCATTGATGGCCGAAATCGTCTCGACCATTTGGCCGAGGTCTTGTTTGTTCCGTTCGAACGACAGGACGTAATTGCCCATCTCGTCTTTGACGGTCGAGAAGCCAGCTTTGACGGCACCGAGTTGACGCATTGCCTCGTCGTTCGTTCGATGCATCTGTCCCATTTGATCGAGCAGGGCGGCGATGTTCGCTTCATTCTCATGGATGAGGACGTTGATTTGACTGCTCAGCTGTTTTGCATTCTCGGCAAGCGTCCGCACTTCGGTCGCGACGACGGCGAAGCCTTTACCGTGTTCACCGGCTCGGGCCGCTTCGATTGATGCGTTCAACGCCAACAAGTTCGTCTGGTTGGCAATCTGTTCGATACTCCGAGTCATGCTGACGATTTCTTGCGAGCCGTCCTTGAGCGCGGTGATGCGATCGAGCGAGGCGTCGACGTACGTCGCTGACTGTTTGAACTCGGATTCCATCTGTTCGATTTGCTCGCCGTTCGTATGCGTCAAGCTCATCAAGTGACGGCTCATCTTCTCCGTCTGCTCGGTCTCGGACAACACTTGATGGGCTCGCTTGCTCGTCTCGGACATGGCGTGACCGGTCTGCTCCATCGTCGTCGCGACTTCCGTGCTAACGCGGCTGACATCGTTCAATAGCGTCGCTCGGGCGACGTTTGCCGATTCAATCTCATCGAGACGCGCATCGACGTACTGCTCAGTGACGATTTGGGCGTCCAAGTTCATCGCATGGGACAATGCGAGGAGCGATTCGGTCAATGTGGCCGGGTCGTGTTGGTACGTCTCGACGATTTTTGGGACGAGCAACGTGTTGAAGGCAGAATAGGTCGCGAGGAACCAGACGACCGGTACAGCATAGTGGTGATGCGTCTGGCCCATCCGTTTACGCATCGCAAGGAACTTGTCATCGATGTTTCCGGTCAATAGACTACGGAAATAGTCAGCGAACACTTTTTTAAGTCGCTCCCGTGTCGACGAGGCGTTGGCGATTTGGACCATCTCGGGTTGCAACATTAAATGATCGAGCACGTTTTCGAGGACATCGTCTAACACGGATTCGACGAGCGGGGCCATGTCTTGAAGTCGCTTCACTTGCGACGCCGTATAACCCATATAATGGGTGCGCCCGTTCAAATTTGGATCGGTCGGTCGTGCGGTCTTCGCCACATCAGGGAAGCCGATCGACGCGGTGTAGGCGGTAGGTTTTGATTTACGGAACAGTGCCATGTTTCATTCTCCTTTTTCTCGTACAGCTAAAATAGCGTTCTTCTCTATATCGGCAAAAATGTGAAAAAACTGAGAAATCGATGTGCGATGAAGCTTGTTGTTATTGCGCTAGAAGCGGGAAAGAGAAGAAAGAGAGATTGGCTCGGCCATTTTTGAGAAATGAGGTGTCCGTTGTGAAGAACACGGTCGTGTTATTGACGATTGTCAGTGCCCTTAGCAGTCAAATCTTGCCTCAAATTTTATTTTTGTCCATCATGGCGGTCGAAGACGGCGTCGGGCGATTAATCCCGTTCATGATTTTTTACGTGGCGAGTATGTCGGGACTGCTTCTATGGGTGTATATCATCGGGCGGCTCGGCTCGAAACGGACGTTTTTAGTGGCGCTATCCGTCTTGGTCGCGGGCCTTGTCTGCTTCTTGTGGCCGTTCGATTGGGCGATTGAATTGAGCGCTTTTCTTGTCGGTGTCGGATCGATCGGTGTCGGGTCGATTATGACGACGATTTTGTCACAGCTGAAGGAACTGTCCACCACAGACGAGTCGACGGATCAGAAAGGGAGTTCGCTCCCGCTCGTACTCGCACTCGTTGCCTGGATCATCATTTTCTCTTATGTGCTGACTCGATCATATGACGAGGCTGTCATCCTCTTCCTCGTCAGTCTGATCCTGCCTTGGCTGTTCGTGAGAAAGTTGCCGCTCGAGAAAACGGCGACGTGGGCATGGGCGACAGGGAAGTTCGTGCTTGCCTTCATCACCGTCACCGTGTTCACGTTGGTGAGCCGTCTCCTCAGCCTGTTGGAAGGGGCGAGCGGGTATGTGGAAATCTTTTTATTGATGATTATTTTGCTCGGCTACGTCGGGTGGGTATTGTTCCAGGAGCGGACGAGAACGTACGTCAGTGCCACCCGGACGCGCCAAGTTCAACTGCTCGCGTTCGTCGTCGGGTTGTTCGGCGGCTGGACGTTGATTGGCGCCGTATTCATTAGTCTGGCCCTATATTCGTTTCAAGTGCTCTTGTTCTATGTGTTCATGCCGTTCTTGGCGGGCGTCATCGGCTGGATATTATTGAACCGTGTGTTCGACGTGGCGCGTCATCCTTACTACGTCCTGCTCGTCACGTCGCTGCTATTCTTCCTCGGTTTCTTGGAGCCGATCGTGTTTATTCCGGTCCTGTTTGTGAGTGGGTACGTCCAGACGATGTACGCGAGTGCGGGTCACGTCTATCTATATGCATCGTATGGGGACAATAAAGAGTTCGCCTCGCTGCTCTTGCAACTATGGAAACGGTTCGGGATGGTCGTCGCTTATTCCGCGCTCATGGTTGGATTGCTCGGCTACGGTCTATATACCGGCCAGTCCGTCAATGCAGAGTTGTCCTTTAAAATCCCGCGTGGTTGGATGCTCGGGGTGCTCGGTTTGACGTGGATCTTCAACGTCGGATTGATTACGCTGTATTGGTTGCGCATCCAAAAAACCGTTGAAACTTCAAAATAATTTCCTCTAGCTTTTTCATATCGGTTTTGTTTATAATGAGGAGTGATGTTTAACTAGTGACGGAAAAGGAGTGTCCTTTAATGAATAAATCGTTGATCGATTTCGTTTACGAAATTCTTCAAAAGACTGGCGAGCAACCAGTGTCATTTGATGAGATTCGTGAGCTGATCAGACAAAACTATACGTTCGCAAGTGAAGAGGAAGAGCTCGAGAAAATCGCGCAACTCTACACGGACATGAACATCGACGGACTATTCGTCAACTTGGGAGCTAACCGTTGGGCGCTTCGTGTTTGGTATCCGTTCGATAAGTCAGACGAAGATCTCGTCATCGAAGCACGCCAACGCGGTGAGCTCGATGAGTTCGAAGAAGAGATCGATGAGACGGATGAAGGCATCGTCGACATTGAAGACGACCTTGACGTCTTTGCAAAAGGTGAAGATTTTGACGCATCTGAGTTCGATGCCGAGGATGAAGCCGAAAAAGTGGAAGGCCTTGACGAGTTCGAGGACGAAGACTTGGACGACGACCTCGACTTAGAAGACGAGGATGATTTATAAGAGACCGCAAAAAGCCGGGCATTTGTCCCGGCTAGGCGTGTCTCTTTTTCTTTTTTGACAGTTGAAAAAAAGAAAAAATAATGACTTGACGACTGCATCGTCTCTGACGTAAATTAGTCATGGGCTAGTTTAGCACGTAACGATGCAGCAAAAGTGTCCTCCATTTCAGTGGGGGCACTTTTGCTTTTTTTGTTTTTTCGTTTCCCGTTGTGGCATTTAAGAGAGGAGAATGATGATGACAAAGTATATTTTCGTAACAGGTGGGGTAGTATCTTCACTCGGTAAAGGGATCACAGCCGCTTCACTCGCACGTCTACTCAAAAACCGAGGTTTGAACGTGACGATTCAGAAGTTTGACCCGTATATCAATATCGACCCAGGAACGATGAGCCCGTACCAGCACGGAGAGGTGTTCGTCACAGATGACGGCGCTGAGACGGACCTTGACCTCGGTCACTACGAGCGCTTCATCGACATCAACTTGTCGCAAAACGCCAACGTGACGTCAGGTCGCATCTACTCGACGGTCTTGAAAAAAGAACGCCGTGGCGATTATAACGGGGGTACGGTCCAAGTCATTCCACACATCACGAACGAGATTAAAGACCGCGTCTTCCGCGCCGGTCGCGAGACGAACGCGGATGTCGTCATCACAGAGATTGGTGGAACAGTCGGGGACATCGAGTCGCTTCCGTTCATCGAGGCCATTCGTCAAGTGAAGAACGACATCGGCAAAGAGAACGTCATGTACGTCCACTGTACGCTCGTCCCTTACCTTCGCGCTGCCGGTGAGATGAAGACGAAACCGACGCAACACAGCGTCAAAGAGCTCCGTAGTTACGGGATTCAGCCGGATATCATTGTCCTCCGTACCGAGCACGACATCCCAGAAGAGATGCGTGAAAAGATCGCCTTGTTCTGTGACACGCGTAAAGAAGCGGTCATCGAGGCACAAGATGCGTCGACGCTTTACGAAGTGCCGCTCAACCTTCAAAAGCAAGGAATGGACCAACTCGTCAACGATTACTTCGGCTTCAACACGCCGGCCGCTGACATGACGGCTTGGAAAGAGCTCGTACACACGGTCACGCACCTCGAGAAGAAAGTCAAAATCGCTCTCGTCGGAAAATACGTCGAACTTCGTGACGCGTACATCTCGGTTGCAGAATCGCTCAAGCACGCCGGTTATGCCTTCAACGCCGATATCGATATCGATTGGGTCAACGCTGAAGAGGTGACGGCAGAGAATGTCGAGACGCTTCTCGGAGACGCAGACGGGATTCTCGTCCCAGGCGGATTTGGAGAACGCGGCATCGAAGGGAAAATCGAAGCGACGCGTTATGCGCGTGAGAACAACGTCCCATTCTTCGGGATTTGCCTCGGCATGCAGCTCGCGACGGTCGAGTTCGCCCGTAACGTCTTGAAGCTCGACGGTGCCCACTCGGCCGAAATCGATCCGACGACGAACTATCCGATTATCGATTTGCTTCCAGAACAAAAAGATATCGAGGACCTCGGCGGCACGCTCCGTCTCGGCCTCTATCCATGTAAGCTCGAGCCAGGCACGAAAGCGCACGCCGCTTACAACCAAGAGCTCGTCTACGAGCGCCATCGTCACCGTTACGAGTTCAACAACGAGTACCGTGAAGCGTTCGAGGCAGAAGGGTTCAAGTTCTCAGGAACGAGCCCGGACGGCCGTCTCGTCGAAATCATCGAGATTCCAGAGCACAAGTGGTTCGTCGCGTCACAGTTCCACCCAGAACTCATTTCGCGTCCAGAGCGTCCGCAACGCTTGTTCCACGATTTCATCCAAGCCTCACTCGGCGAGTGAGTGGCAGGTCACAGTCTATGACTGTGGCCTTTTTTCTCGGGCAAAAGGCTGATGCGCGCAACAGCTTCAGGTGGATACATGTTGCCCGAAATCCGGGTACACTAATAGTAGAACAGGGAGAGGGCGATGCGACATGCGAGAACGAACTATGATTTATGCAGGATACGGGGGAGCGCTCGTCACGCTCAGCCTGTTGCCGTTCGTCGTCTTGCCGACGCTATTATTGCCGTATCAACTCGGGTGGACCGGAATTGTATTGCTCGCACTGTCGATTGGTCTATTGCGGTCGATTCGCGAGGGCTCGAATACGTACTTGAAACAGATGCTCAAAGTCACGTTCACGTTATTTTTGTTGTTCGTCTTCGTATACTACGTCTCGTTTGGACTCGTCTTGTACGACTCGTACGGGCTCGAACGGTTGCTCGAAAAGTATGGCGACCAGGCGATGTGGGTGTTCGCCGCCTTCAGCTTCTTGCAACCGATCGCGCTTCCGGTCCCGGAGGCGGTCAGTGTCCCGATTGGTAGTGTCGCCCTTGGGCCGCTTCGGGCGGCCTTAATCGGGAGCGTCGCGACGACGCTCGGCATCCTCGTCATGTACGGGCTCGCTCGGTTCGGGCGGGAGCGGGTGATGCGGCTTATCGACGCCGACAAGCTCGCGACGTATGACCGTTACGTCGACAAGTACGGGCTCGGTGTGTTGCTCGTCTTGTTCATCATCCCGATTTTGCCAGATGAGGTCATCTGTCTCGCGGCCGGGTTCAGCCGGGTGCCATTCCCGCGATTCGTTTTGATCGCCATCGGCGCGAAGCTCGTCACGTCGTTCGGTCTCGCCTATTCGGTCTCGCTCGGCGAACTGTTTATCACCGGTGCGAGTCCGTTCGCCGTCGTCTCGGTCACGGCGAGCCTATTGCTCGTCATCTTGGCGCTCGTCTGGCGCAAACGGAAAAAAGGGAATTCGAACTGACATCGCGAAACCGTCAAGAGCACAGTTAGAGAGGAAGACGTTATGGTTCGCGATGAAGAATTAGTGATTCGACCGATTGCGTCACGCGACTTGGATCGGTTATGGGAATTGATGTATAAGGACGAGGCGCCGGAATTCAAAAAGTGGGATGCGCCGTATTTTGAACATCGGGCGCAGACGTATGAGGTGTACTGTCAGAATGCGGGCGAACACGTCGGCCGTGACGACATGTGGGTCATCGAGGTCGATGGGACCGTCTACGGGACGGTTTCCTTCTATTATGAAGACGCCGGACAGAATTGGCTCGAGGTCGGGATCATCCTCCATCAAGCCGACCGCTGGAATCGTGGCATCGGCACGCGGGCGCTCAAGCTGTGGGTCGGCCATCTGTTTCAGACGTTGCCGACGGTCCGGGTCGGATTGACGACGTGGTCGGGCAATGAGCGGATGATGAAAGTGGCCGAGAAAATCGGCATGCGACTCGAAGGTCGGATTCGTCAGGTGCGCGTCGTCGACGACGTGCGTTACGACTCGATTCGCATGGGTTTGTTGCGAGAAGAATGGATGACAGAAAGCGCTAAGTCTCGGTAGAGGCTTAGCGCTTTTCACGTGTGGAACAATTGGCGGTATTGGAGCGGGGTCATTTGTTTGTACGTCTTGAACGTGTTGATATAGGCCGTGCACGAGGCGAAGCGATATTTCTCACCGATGGTACAAATCGGCAAATTCGTTCCGAGCAAATCGGCGATGGACGCATCGATGCGGCGGCGCCGGATTCGTTCGGGTACACTCTCGCCGACTTCCTGTTTGAACAGGGCCGACAAATAATTGTTTGATAACCCGATTTGTTGGGCGATCCACGGGAGCGATAGTTCTGGCTCTTTCAAATGGTCTTCAATCAAATGGATGGTCGTCGTGACGTTCGGGTTCGTCGACACGGGAGGGGATAGAAACGCCATCATCTTCGTCAAATGGTCGACGATGACGGGAATGGCATAGATAAAGTCGAGTGTCGTCGTCAGTTCATCGATTAAGATGAGAAGAGCGCTCGTATAATTGAGCGCGGTCTGGACGTTTGGGTTATCGACTGGAATCAGACGGATGACGTGATAGACGAGGCCGCGGTAGTAGAAACGGACACTCATATACTCATCGGAGACCGGAAGTTTCAATAGGTCGAGCGTCAGCGTCTCGAGCAGCTGTTCGGCCCGAATCGGATGGGCGCTGCGGAGCGCACTCACAATCTGTTGATCGAGCGTATAAAAGTTATCCACATGCTGAAAATCATCGAACAAATTTTTGTCACGATGCAGATGATTCAGAAATTGGCGTTTGATTTTGTTTTCCACCGGATGAGTCACTTCTTTCGTCGTACGATCGGGAACCGTTTATTTATTTCGTGGAACGTTCCGTTTAGTCACTTGCTTTAATTCGGCGATTTCGCGAGCGAGTGCTTCTTCACGGGAACGTGCGGATGATTCGAGGTGGTGTTCGAGTTCCTTACTTTTTTGTCGATACGTTTCAGCGACTTCTTTCGTACGCTGTTGATGCTGATTGAGTTGTTTGTTGTACGCATCGAGATCAATTGGCTTTTTCGTCATACATCATATGCCCCTTTCAAAAGACGGTCAAACAGACAGACAGGCGCGGTGCAAGCGAGGCTTGGCCCGCAGTTTCATCGAGGAAACGGTTCCTGTCCTTAGCTTACGAAGGGGGTGAAAGGTTGGAAAGTTAGGTCAACACGAAAGAAGTGGTGAAAAAGATGAAAAATGTGACGAAATTGTGTCCGTAGCATATCCCATTTCTCACACTACTCGATGAATTGCACAAACCACAAAAAAACCGCAGACATGAAGTCTGCGGTTGAAGGCTTATTTGACGGCTTGGTCTTTGATTGGGAACCAGCCGGCACGTGTTGTGATGGCGTTCCAGAGCGGAGCCGGGACGGCGAGTTCGGCTTGTTTGTTCAAGTCGAGTTCGGTCTCGATTTCGTCTTCACGACCGTCTTTCACTTTCTCGAGCCAATCCGGGTCGATGATGAGTTCGCGGCCGAGCGCGGCGAGGTCGATGACGTTCAGTGCGTCTTCGACTTGACCTGGGCGCTGGAGCTGTCCGACTCCGATGAGCGGGACGGCACCGTTGATGCGTTTAGCGATGCGATCAATCGACCGCTCCGTCACGTTCTCGTTCCGCATTGAACCGATATTGAAGTTCCAGAGCGAGGCGTGGAGGTAGTCGAGATTTTCTTCGAGCAACATATCGATCAATACGTCCGTATCGTCGAGCGTGATGCCTGGCTCTTCGACTTCTTCAGGCGAGAAGCGGTAGCCGATTAAGAAATTGTCCGCGCCTTCAGCTGCACGTTTGACCGAGCGAATGACTTCACGCGGGAATGTGAGGCGTGCGTTTACGTCGCCACCGAAGCGATCGTCGCGTCGATTCGAGTGAGGTGAGAAGAACTGTTGAATCAAATACGTGTTCGCCCCGTGAATCTCGACGCCGTCAAAACCGGCCTCAATGGCACGACGTGTCGCTTCGCCGAACGCCTCGATGATGGCTTCGACTTCTTCAGTCTCAAGGGCGCGTGGTGTGGCGGCACCTTCACGGACCGGTGCGATGGCGCTGGCGCTTACTGGTTGTTCGTTCGGAACGAGTTCCGGAGGAGACATGCGTCCTGCATGGAAGATTTGAAGAATCGCTTTCGCGCCTTCCGCTCTCAAACTTTCAGCGAGCTGACGAAGCCCAGGGATGAACTTGTCGTCATTCACACCGAAGGCGTTCGGGAACCCTTTGCCGTCTTCGGTCACGTAAGCACACGCCGTGATGGCGAGGCCGACGTTCTTCGCTCGCTTGCGGTAATAGGCGAGTTCGTGTTCCGACACTTCACCCGTCGGTTCTGACGAATAATGGGTCATCGGCGCAAGTACGAGCCGATTGTGGAACTCGACGCCGTTTTTGAATTGGAAAGGTTGTAACATGCGTTTCATAAAAAAACTCCTCCTTGTTGGTGATACCTTGAAGTCTAGTCTTCTCATTTTGAAATTGCGAGCGGGACGCTTTCTGAGGAGCAGGTTGCACACTCCGTGAGCGGGTCGATGGTTGAATGCTAGAAAATGGGGTATAATACAGGAGAAAAGTTGATAACCGGTTGGAGACTACAGAGAGACCACGACATGGGGGGCGAAGCCTTGTTTTGTTGTGGTCTCTTTTCGCATACATCGAACCGGATTCATTATAGGAGGGGACAAGATGGAAATCAGAAATTTCTCAGCAAAAGAACGTGCCAAACGATATGAACAGTTAACGGGTGAACGTCACGATGTGCTCGTCGTCGGCGGAGGAATCACCGGTGCCGGAATCGCGCTCGATGCCGCGTCTCGCGGAATGAAGACGGCCGTGCTCGAAATGCAAGACTTCGCAGCCGGAACATCGAGCCGTTCGACGAAACTCGTCCACGGAGGGTTGCGCTACTTGAAACAGTTCGAAGTCGCGCTCGTCGCCGAAGTCGGAAAAGAACGCGCCATCGTCTATGAGAACGGGCCACACGTCACGACGCCAGAACGCATGCTGTTGCCGATGCATAAAGGCGGCACGTTCGGACCGCTCTCCACAGCGGTCGGCTTGATGGTGTACGATTTCTTAGCGGGCGTCAAACGCGCCGAGCGACGTTTGATGTTGAAGCCGGATGAAGTCATTCAAAAAGCGCCGCTCGTCAAAAAAGATGGTCTTGTCGGTGGCGGTTATTACGTCGAATATCGGACAGATGATGCCCGTATGACGATTGAAGTCGCGAAAGAGGCGGCCAACCACGGCGCTCTCCTCTTGAACTATTCGAAAGTGACTGGTCTAATCTATGAGCAAGGCAAAGTCGTCGGCGTCCACGTTGAAGACCAAATCGACGGCAAGACGTACGAAGTCTATGCGAAGAAAGTCATCAACGCGACCGGACCTTGGGTCGACGTGCTCCGCGAACAAGACGGCTCGAACAAAGGGAAGATGCTCCGTTTGACGAAAGGGATTCACCTCGTCATTGACCAGTCGAAATTCCCGCTCAAACAAGCCATCTATTTCGATACACCAGACGGCCGGATGGTGTTCGCGATTCCGCGTGACGGCAAAGCGTACGTCGGGACGACAGACACGTTCTTCGATAAGGATAAAGCTCACCCACGCATGACGACCGAGGACCGCGACTATATTTTAGAGGCAATCCACTATATGTTCCCAGACGTGAACGTGACGGCAGATGACGTCGAGTCGAGCTGGGCCGGGATTCGTCCGCTCATCTATGAAGAAGGCAAAGACCCGTCTGAAATCTCACGGAAAGATGAGGTTTGGCAGTCGGAAAGCGGCTTAATCACGATCGCCGGTGGGAAGTTGACCGGTTATCGCAAGATGTCAGAGACGGTCGTCGATTTGGTGGCGAAACTGCTCAAGCAAGAAGAAGGCATCGTCTTCCTCGCTTCGCGCACGAAACATATGCCGATGTCGGGAGGCCATGTCGGCGGTTCGAAAGGGTTCGATGACTTCTTGACGAAAAAGAAGGCTGAACTGAAAAACCTTGGTCTCGATGACGTCAAAGCCGAGCAACTCGTCCGTCTCTACGGATCGAACATCGATCGTGTCATCGAACGGATGGACTCGAACGCGTACGACCTTCCAGAGTACGTCTATGCACAACTCATGTACGGCATCGAAGAAGAGTCGGTCGTTCGGGCCATCGACTTCCTCGTCCGCCGCACCGGAGCGATGTTCTTCGACATCGACTTCGTCCGCAACTATAAAGACGGCGTGCTCCGTTGCATGGCCGATGTCTTCAAATGGTCGGATGCTCGTCTCGCTGAAGAGCGGGCCGAGATCGAGAAAGAGATTGATCTCGCGGTCGTCCCTGTCACGGTCGACTAACGAAATAAAAGGAACTTCGCCGCGGCGAGGTTCCTTTTCATATGCCTAATTCTTCATAATACGCCATGATGCGTTCGTCGAGCGCCTCGACGACGTCCGGTTCGCCGAATAAATAGAGATAAAGATACGTGCCGTCCTCGCGATATATGTCCGTTTCGAGTGTCAGCGTGGTCGGGCGTCCCTCGAAGATGACCTCGATTGTACCGAGTGCGTGCTGGTTCATTTCGTCGAGTTCCGGATTAGAAGCCAGCTTTTTAATGCGGGCGACGTCACTGTCTGCGATGGGCTCATCGAACGTCTCGGACAAGACGGCGAACGTCTCCGGCAAATCCTCGAGATCGGTTTCGACGGCAGCGGCGAGTGGTGTCTCTTCTATTTCTTCCCCGAAGACGTTCACGACGAGTCCGACCATACTTCCAAGTGCCAAGACGAACAATACGTATAACAAATATGGTTTCATGATTTCGCTCCTGTTCGTTTCATGTTTTCAGTATATCAGCGTACCGGGTGTTTAGAAATAGGGAGACAATGGTATTGAAAAAGATGGAAAAGAGAAAGGCGGGGGAGTTACGATGAAACGAGCATGGGCAATCGGTGGCGTCGTCCTCATCTTATTTCTCGGTTGGCAGTTCGTCGATACGAATCGGCTGTTTGCCGACGTCTACTATACGAAAGTGCCGAGCACAAACGTCACCGACCAAGGAAAGAGACATACGTATGAAACGATTGGCTATGATGAAGACGGCAAGAAACGACCAATCACGTTCGAGGCACCGATTCGGCTGGCCGAAGGCGATTTTTTGAAACTGTATGTGAAAGACGAGCAGACGGTGACGGCCTACGAGCCGGTACCTGAGTCGGAAGTACCGGCCCAGTTAAAGGACGAACAGACCGAAGAACCGGTATCGATACCGTTGCCTTGATTTCAAAATAGGTCCGTCGCCAAACGAAATCGGATTTGGTATGGTTAGACTAGTGCAAACTATGGAGAGAAGGTAGATGGATGTCACGGATGTTGATCGCAGACGACCAAGACGGGATTCGGTTGATGTTGGCGCAAGTGTTCCAAAACCTCGGCATCGAGGTCGACACGGCGAACGACGGACAGAATGCTTGGGAAAAGCTCGAACAGAACGGATACGATTTAGTCTTGCTCGATATGAACATGCCGCGCATGTTCGGTCATGAAGTACTACGCAACATGCGCCAACGGAACATCGACACCCCGGTCATGATTATGACCGCGTTCGGGGAAAAATCGACGCTCGAAGAAGTGCAACGACTTGGCATTACCGCGCAATTTGAAAAGCCGTTCGATATTTATCGGATGATTGAAAAAGTGAAGGAAGTCCTCAAAATCACGTAATTCGTCACGAAGATGACATATGTAAACGCTTGCGCAGAGCCATTTCTATGCCCGAATAGCATAGGCACAAGTTTCGACGTGTGTTATAATGGGAACGAATTGCACGGGGGCATTTTTCCCAAAGTGCACAATAGCGAACAGACAGGAGGATGTCATTATGCCATTAGTATCAATGACAGAAATGCTTAACAAAGCATTCGAAGGCAAGTATGCAGTAGGCCAATTCAACATCAACAACCTCGAGTGGACGCAAGCGATTCTTCGCGCTGCGGAAGACGAGAAATCACCAGTTATCCTCGGTGTGTCAGAAGGTGCAGCGAAGTACATGGGTGGCTTCACAACAGTTGTTAAAATGACTGAAGGTCTCATGCACGACTACAACATCACTGTTCCAGTTGCAATCCACCTCGACCACGGTTCATCTTTCGACAAGTGTAAAGCAGCGATTGACGCTGGTTTCACGTCTGTTATGATCGACGGTTCACACCACCCGATCGAAGAGAACATCGAAATGACGAAACAAGTCGTTGAATACGCACACGCTAAAGGCGCTTCAGTTGAAGCGGAAGTCGGCACAGTCGGCGGCGAAGAAGATGGCGTTGTTGGCGGCGTACAATACGCTGACCTCGACGAGTGCGTACGCGTCGTGAAAGAAGCGAAAGTTGACGCTCTTGCGGCAGCACTCGGTTCTGTACACGGAGAATACCAAGGCGAGCCTAAACTCGGCTTCAAAGAGATGGAAGAAATCGCAGAAGCGACTAAAACTCCACTCGTTCTTCACGGCGGTTCAGGTATTCCTGAGCACCAAATCAAAAAAGCAATCGAGCTCGGTCACAGCAAAATCAACGTTAACACAGAGTGCCAACAAGAATGGACTCGTGCTGTACGTGAGAAGCTCAACACTGACTCGAAAGTATATGATCCACGTAAAGTCATCGGCCCTGGTGTCGAAGCGATCTACAACGTCGTTACTGGCAAAATGCGTGAGTTCGGTTCAAGCAACCAAGCATAATCCTGTCACATCAGTCGGTTCTCCCTGTGAGAACCGGCTTTTTTTATTGAAACGTAAGCGGTTAGGGTACCGTATATAGATGAAAAGGGGGGGAGTTTGCATGAAGTATCAAGAACGTTCGACAGAATCATTTTGGCGCATTTTCTATATCGTCGGTCCCATCATTATAATTGGTGTGACGTTGGCCTTTGCTGCGCTGCCGGTCATTCTCATCCTCATGAATCCGAAACCGTGGTTGATTCCGCTGTTGTCACTCACCGTCCTCGGCGGTTACGGCGTGTATCGGTTCTTGCAACTGTTTCGCCAGCTGTTCTGGAAAGAGCGGCACCAGTCGCACTATGAAGTGACCGCGACATATATTGAGGGGACGACGTATCGGCACGAGCCGGGTGAGTCAGTCGAGCAATCGTTCCCGCTCGACGCAATCAAGCAAGTCGTCTTCTTCCCGGCCATCGTCCGAAAGACAGAAGCGGCCATGCCGCATCCCTATAGACGACGGACGATCGAGTTGTGCCCGATGCTCGCCATCATGACTGACGAGGATTCAATGGAAATCTTGTTCGACCAACGCGATCTCGCCACGTTCGAACAGTGGATTCAGTATTTTATCGGAGATAGCGTGCCAGTTTTCTATACACCGAAACGGCTCTACTGGATCGGGGCGAACATCGCGACACGGCGGGAGCGGTTCGACATGCTCCGTCGACCCGAAGAAATCATCCCGTTCACGTATACAGGCAATCTCGTGACTGACGAAGAGACCGCGGTCGGACTTTGGATCGAGACGCATGGGTCGGAGCGCTTAAAGGAAGGGCCGTATCAAGCGTATGAGACAAAACAAAAAAACGTGAAACGATGGACGGCAGTGGGGACGCTTGTTGGCGTTGGTTTACTCATCGGATCGATGTTCGCCATCGCCGGCTTGACGTAAAGGGTGTAGCAATTCCATGACAATTTCCTCATAATAAGAAGTGTAAGCGATCACAACACCATTCGAGGAGGAATTGTACATGCGTTTTTTCATTGATACGGCAAACGTGGAAGACATCAAGAAAGCTCATCAGATGGGCGTCATCGGGGGAGTGACGACGAATCCATCGCTCGTCGCCAAAGAAGGCGTCGATTTCCATACACGGCTACGCGAAATCTGTGAGATCGTCGGGGATCTCTCAGTCAGCGCGGAAGTTATTGCGCTCGACGCAGCGGGTATGGTGGAAGAAGGAAAGGAACTTGCGGCCATCGCGCCGAATATTACTGTCAAGGTACCGATGACGCCAGCAGGGATGGAAGCGGTCAATACGTTTTCACAGCTCGGCATCAAGACGAACGTGACGCTCATCTTTAACGCCAACCAAGCGCTACTCGCGGCTCGGGCCGGCGCGTCATACGTCTCGCCATTCATCGGTCGTTTGGACGATATCGGTCAAGATGGTCTCGACCTCGTCGAGACGATTGCCAATATCTTTGCCATCCATGGTATCGATACAGAAATCATCGCAGCTTCCGTTCGCCATCCGGTCCACGCGACGAAGGCGGCTCTCCTTGGAGCCGACATCGCCACGGTACCATACAAAGTCATCGAACAGATGATGAAACATCCGCTCACTGACAAAGGGATCGAGCAATTCTTAGCGGATTGGAACAACGCTCAATCCAAATAAGTTTGTCGCAGAAAGGTTTGATCTTCGTGGAAATTCTCCATATCGTAGGACAGCAAAAACTTGAAGGAACAGTTGACATTAGCGGGGCCAAACAGAGCGCCTTGCCTTGTCTCGTCGCAGCACTTTTGACGGAAGAACCGGTGACGATTGAGAACGTCCCCGTCATCGAGGACGTCGAAGTGATGCTCAGTCTATTACAAGAACTCGGCGTCGCGATTGAACGGGACGGGGAGCGGATGACGCTTCATGCGAAAGATGCCGTCGCCATGCCGCTGCTCGGCTCAGAGACGCGTAAAGTCCGAGCCGCTGTCTATTTGCTCGGGGTGTTTGCGGCTCGTTTTGGGAAAGGGGCCGTCGGACTTCCCGGTGGATATGCGATTGGTCCACGACCGATCGATTTACATTTGAAAGCACTCGAACGTCTCGGCATTAAAGTCGAGAACGAGTCGGGACTTTATCATGTGAACGCCGAAAAATTGGAAGGAAATCGAATTTATCTCGATCTCCGTTCGTTCGGGGCGACAGTGAGCGCCATGCTCGCGGCCGTGCTCGCTGATGGGACGACCGTCATCGAGAACGCGGCCATCGATCCGGAAATCGTCGACGTCGCGACGATGCTCACTTCGATGGGGGCCCACGTCATCGGGGCGGGCACCGACGAGATTCGCATCAAAGGGGTCGACAAGCTCCATGGCTGTACACACACGCTCATTCCCGATCGGTTAGAGGCTGGGACGTTCATGATTTATGGCGCCGTCGCGGGTGAAGTGACGGTACGAAACGTCATTCCGACGCACTTAGAAGGCGTCATTCAAAAACTACTGGATTACGGGGCCGACGTCGAAGTCGGGGAAGAGACGATCACGGTGCGGGCGAACGCCTTTAAACCGATTGATATCCGTGTCTTCCACTATTCGGGGTATCCGACCGACCTGCAGCCGATCATGTCGGCCGCACTGTTGAAAGCGGACGGGACGAGTATCGTCACCGACAAGCTGTACGCCCAACGGTTCCGCCATATCGCAGAAATGCGGCGCATGAATGCACAGATTACGCTCGAGGACGCTTCGGCCGTCATTCGCGGCGGGACAACGCTTGCCAATGCGGAAATGGAATGTGCAGACGCACGGAGTGGGGCAGCCCTCGCCTTAGCTGGGCTTCAAGCGAGTGGCGAATCCACGGTGATCCATGCGGAAAAATTGAACGATTCATATGTCGATTTCGTCGGCAAACTAAAACAACTCGGCGCACTCGTCTGGGTCGATGAGGTGTCCGAGTAAAAAGGGGAGAATTCGGGTGGAACGTAGTTTATCAATGGAATTGGTCCGAGTCACAGAAGCGGCAGCGCTATCTTCGGCTCGTTGGATGGGTAAAGGCTTGAAAGAAGAGGCGGACGACGCGGCGACGACCGCGATGCGTGAAGTATTTGATACGATTCCGATGAAAGGGGTCGTTGTCATCGGGGAAGGCGAGATGGACGAGGCACCGATGCTCTATATCGGTGAAAAAGTCGGGAACGGCTATGGCTCACGCCTCGACGTCGCTGTCGATCCACTCGAAGGGACGAGTATCGTCGCGACGGGAACGTGGGGAGCGCTTGCCGTTCTCGCTGTCGCTGACGCCGGTGACCTTCTTCACGCGCCGGACATGTACATGGATAAGATTGCCGTCGGTCCGGAAGCGGCCGGATTGATCAGTCTCGACAACTCGATTGAAGAGAATATCGCCATCGTCGCCAAGGCGAAGAACAAGAACGTCGAAGACGTCGTCGTCACGATTTTACATCGTGATCGTCACGAAGAGATGATTCAACGTGTCCGCGCGACGGGTGCCCGCATCAAGTTGATTCCCGATGGAGACGTGGCCGCGGCCATTAACACGGCGTTCCCGAAAACAGGTGTCGATTTGTTGCTCGGTTCGGGTGGTGCGCCGGAAGGCGTCATCGCGGCCGTCGCGATGAAATGTCTCGGCGGTGACTTCCAAGGTCGTCTGCTTCCTGAAGACGAAGCCCAAGAGAAGCGTTGCCAAGACATGGGCATCGCCGATACGGGCCGGATTTTGCTGTTGGACGACCTCGTCAAAGGTGAAGATTGCATCTTCGCGGCGACGGGCGTGACGGACGGGGAACTCCTCCGCGGCGTCCAGTTCACCGGGCAAGGCGGTCAGACACACTCGGTCGTCATGCGAGCCAAGTCAGGAACGGTCCGCTTCGTCGAAGGCATCCACTCCTTGAAGAAAAAACCGAAAATGGTCATGAAACCTTGATTCTCCTGAACCGTGGACACTTCCGTCCGCGGTTCTTTTTTGATGTGTCGTTTCATATTTAATATACATCGAGAACGGGAATGAATAGGGAGGAGGTGTGTGTCATGATTGAAGTGGAATCACTCGTCAAAACGTTCGGGGACGTGCCGGCCGTCGATGGCATCTCGTTCTCGGTGCAAGAAGGAGAGATTTTCGCCTTCCTTGGACCGAACGGGGCTGGCAAGTCGACGACCGTGCAAATGTTGACGACGCTCGTCCGACCGACCGAAGGGAAGGCGCGGGTGAATGGATTCGATGTCGTCAAACAAGAGAAAGACGTCCGCCTGTCGATTGGCGTCGCCCTGCAAGAGACCGGAATCGACAAAGTGTTGACCGGGCGGGAACTGCTCGTCTTGCAAGGCCGGTTGTTCAAGATGACGAAACAAGAGGCGGAGACGCGCGCCGAGGAACTGCTCCGTGTCGTCTCGCTCACGGAAGCGGCCGACCGGAGAAGTGGCACATATTCGGGCGGGATGCGGCGTCGGCTCGATTTAGCGCTCACGCTCGTCCATCGACCGACCGTCTTGTTTTTAGATGAACCGACGACCGGGCTCGACCCGGCGAGCCGCATCGAGATTTGGAACGAGGTGAGACGGCTCAACGAGGAGTTCGGCACGACGATTTTTTTGACGACCCAGTACTTAGAAGAGGCGGACGAACTGGCCGACCGGATCGCCATCATTAATCATGGAAAAATCGTCAGCGAAGGGACAACGGAAGCGTTGAAACGACTCGTCGGCGGCGAGACGATTGCGATGACGTTCCACAGCGATCAAGAAGCATCTGCAGCCGCTGCGTTGTTCGGTCATACGGCGACCGGGCAACACGTGGCGTTCGAGCTCGTCAATCATACGCTGATGGAAGTCGTGCGCCAGCTCGATGAACGGTCGCTTCAACCGGAACGTCTGACCGTGAAGCAACCGTCGCTCGATGACGTCTTTTTGAAAGTGACCGGTGAGTCATATGAAGGAGGTGTGCCCGATGTGGACTGAGACATGGCTCTTCACGAAACGGAGCCTCATTACGACGATTCGGAATCCGTTTTCGTTCATCCCGAACTTGATTATTTCCGTCTTCTTCCTACTCGTTTACACGAGCGGATTATCGAGCGTCGCATCGCTTCCTCAGTTTGATGGGAGCGCCTATTTGAACTTCATCTTGCCGGTCTCCATCGTGTCCGGGGCGGTCGGTGGGGCCGGGGGGACGGGACAAGCGCTCGTCCGTGATATCGAGAGCGGCTACTTCGCCCGCTTGCTTCTGACTCCCGCGACGCGGACGGCGATCGTGCTCGGCCCGATGATTGCCGGGATGTTGCAACTGCTCGTCCAGACGCTCCTCATCTTCGGGGTAGCGTTCTTGCTCGGTTTGTCGATTCCGGTCGGTCTGCCTGGCTTCTTGTTCACGGTGCTGCTTGCCATCGGATTCGGCCTTGGTTTTGCTGGTTACTCGGTCGGTGTCGCGTTAAAGACACGGAACGCTCAGGCTGCACAAGCCGGGACGCTCTTGTTCTTCCCGCTCATCTTCTTGTCGACGACGTTCGTCCCGAAAGAGTTGATTGAGGCAGAATGGCTCAAAGTAGCGGCGACGTTCAATCCGACGACGTACATCTTTGAAGGGATGCGTGCCGTCTTGACGCAACCGACGATCGACTGGAGCGCGTTATCGGCCGGACTTGCCGTCGCCGGGGCGATGAGCGTCATCATGGTCGTGTTCGCGGCGACGAACGCACGCGGTGCCTTGAAACAAAAATGACGAGCGGGGTTCAGCCCCGCTCGTCCTGGTCGATCATGAACGTCACAATCAAAAAGAGAATAAAACTGATTAACGAGACTGTGCCCCCGACGATGAAATACACAAGGGTGACGGTCTCATTCCATTGGAACGGGTTCATCGTGTAGAACCACATCCCGCTCGTCAATCCGATTGATCCGATGACGGCCGTCCATCCGTGAATCGTGACGAGCAGTTGGTTCTGGACCGCATATAAGCGATAGAAGACTCCCCAGGCGAAGACCGATAGCCAACCGGCGAGCAGAATATGGGCGTGAATCGGACGAAAGGCATAACTGCCGGCACCCGACATATGCGACCCGAGCGCCGTCCCGATGACACCGAACAGCGCGGCGAGGCGAATTAAGCGAAGACTCCAAATCTTTTCCATGGCATAGAACAACTCCTTCAACGTGATGGCTTTATCGTAACGAAGCCAGATGAACGGAAGATGAACAGCGATTGAATGTTGGTGCTTCGTGGAACAGCAGTAGAGAAGGAGGGAGACGATGGACCAACTGCGAACGATGTTGCATATTATACTGACCGGTGTGGGGGGCTATTTGGCGATTATCTTCATCTTGCGGGTCTCCGGCAAACGGACACTTGCTAAAATGAACGCTTTTGATTTTATCGTCACCGTCGCGCTCGGATCGATTCTGGCCACGACACTCACGAGTCAACAGACACCGCTATTGAACGGACTGACCGCGTTTGCGACGCTCGTGTTCATGCAATACGTGATGGCCAAGTTGGCGACCCGCTCGAAACGCGTGAATCAATTGATCAAGTCGACGCCGGCGCTACTTTACTATGATGGGACATATTTAGAAGAAACGATGCGGCGGGAGCGGGTGCTCGAGATTGAGGTGTTGCAGGCGATTCGATCGAGCGGTACGGATTTCAATCAAGTCGAGGCTGTCGTTTTGGAGACGGATGGGACGTTCTCGGTGTTGACGAGCACGGACACGGTATTACGAAACGTTGAGACGAAAAAAACGACCCAGTTCCTATGAACCGGGTCGTTTGGTCGTTTAAATTAGAGATATGATCCTGCACCGACATAACGTGGTGCCCAGTAACCTGATGTGAAGCTCGCGTATTTCACGCCGCCTGTTTCAGAGTTGATCATTTGTGTTTTGCTGAGTGCCATTCCAACGTGTTGGATCGTGCTTCCGTTGTGTGAGAAGAACACGAGGTCGCCGGCTTGAATCGCTGACTTCGAAACTTTTTTCGAGTTAGCGTATTGCGAGCGTGAATCACGTGGGATCGATTTGTTGATGGCTTTCTTGTAAACGTGACCTGTGTAACCTGAGCAGTCAAAGCCAGAAGTTGTCGTTCCGCCGTAACGGTAAGGTGTACCGAGGTACTTCTTCGACTCAGCGACAAGTTTTGTACGAGCGCTTGATGCAGAAGCAGTTGTTACTTTCTTCGCAGTCGCTGTCTTCGTGTTTGCTTTCAAGTACGTGTAAGTAGATGAAGCTGAGATATAACGGTGAGTCCCTTTGTAGTTGATTTTGTAGAACGAACCAACTTTACCAAGGTATGTATAGCGTTGGCCTTTGTTCATCGTTGTCGTGACTTTCGATTTGAGCGACGGTGCTGTACGGATGTTCAAGCCGTTAACTTTCGAGTAAGCGAATTTTCCGGTAGCGGCTTCTGCTTGTTCACCTGTTGTGAAAGCAAGACCCGAGAAAGCGAGAGTGGCAGCGACAATGATAGATGCGAAACGCTTTAACATAGTGTATTTCCCTCCGTTTTTTAAAATAAAACCCTAAGTGGCTGTATATGATCGATGTGTGTTAACGAGATTAGAGCACAAGTTGCGGATATTACCCGGTTTCCTGTGCAAATAAACTATATCATGCGCAAGACCGATAGCATTTTTCAATCACAAGACAAAAACAGTTTTCTTGTAACATATTTGAAACAATATGCGAGAATAAAGACTTGTTTGTTACATAGAAAGCGAAAAGGCTGTTATGTTTTTAACAACAGGGGAATAGACTGACATAAAGCCGTTTTTCAAACAGTGACGGTTTGGCAGAAGTGTGATTAGATGAATGAGGACTGAACGTTTACTTTTGAAATATAGAATCATGAAAGACAGGTGACTTGAATGAGTCAAACGACTGAACCGGCTAAAAACTATACGCTTCGAGAACTCGAAACGAAGACGTTGAAAGAGTTATATGAAATCGCGAAAGAAGTGAACGTGCCCCAATATCGGGAGGCACGTAAGCGCGAGCTCATGTTCCGGATATTGAAATCCCAGGCAGAATCAAAAGATCTTTATTTCCTCGAAGGAATCCTTGAGATCATTCCGCCCAACCCACAGTCGCAAAACGATGGCGGTTTTGGCTTCCTGCGCCCCATCAATTACTCGCAATCGTCTGAAGACATTTATATCGCGGCCTCGCAAATCCGCCGCTTCAACCTCCGTAACGGCGACCTTGTGACGGGGAAAGTCCGTAAACCGAAAGAGAATGAACGGTTCCAAGGGCTTCTCAGCGTCGAGGCGGTCAATGGCGAGACGACGGATTCGACGCGCAACCGGGATTACTTCCCGGCACTCACGCCGATTTATCCGGAACAACAGATGGTGCTCGAGACGGAGCCGAACCATTTGTCGGTCCGCGTCATGGACATGATCGCTCCCGTCGGCTTCGGGCAGCGTGGGTTGATCGTCGCACCGCCGAAAGCAGGGAAGACTTCCCTCTTAAAAGAGATTGCCAATTCGATCACGACGAACCATCCGAACGTCGAGTTGATTATCCTGTTGATTGATGAGCGGCCGGAAGAAGTGACGGACATCCAACGTTCGGTGCCGGGCGCGGATGTCGCTTACTCGACGTTTGACGAGACACCGGAGAACCATGCCCGCATCTCGGAACTCGTTCTCGAACGGGCGATGCGCCTCGTCGAACATAAGAAGGACGTCGTCATCTTGCTCGACTCGATCACGCGTCTGACGCGGGCGTACAACTTGTCCGTCCCGCCGAGCGGACGGACGCTCTCCGGCGGGATTGACCCGGCCGCGTTCCATAAACCGAAGAAATTCTTCGGGGCGGCTCGTAATATCGAGGACGGCGGCAGTTTGACGATTCTTGGCACGGCACTCGTCGACACGGGTTCGCGCATGGATGACGTCATCTATGAAGAGTTCAAAGGAACAGGCAACATGGAGCTGCACCTCGACCGCAAACTGGCAGAACGCCGGATTTTCCCGGCCATCGACATTCGTCGTTCGGGAACGCGCAAGGAAGAATTGCTGCTCGGCAAAGGCGAACTCGACTCGCTTTGGACGATTCGTCGCACGATGAACGAGTCGCCAGACTTCGTCGATCAGTTCTTGCGCCGGGTCCGCGAAACGAAAACGAACCTCGACTTTTTTGCGGCGCTTGAAGCCGATAAGAAAAAGAGTCGACGCCCGGTGAAAAAAACGAAAACGGACTTGTAAATCCTTGAACAGGGTGCTATTATATTCTAGTGAACTTTCTCTAGGTTGAAAGAATACTTAGGGCAGAAGGAGTTGAAAAGCAATGAAACAAGGAATCCACCCAGAATACCGTAAAGTCGTATTCATGGACTCGACGACTGAGTTCAAATTCATCTCTGGTTCGACTCGTTACTCTAACGAGACAATCACGATGGAAGATGGTAACGAATACCCACTCATCCGTGTCGATGTATCTTCTGATTCGCACCCGTTCTACACAGGTCGCCAGAAATTCGCATCTGCGGACGGTCGTATCGAGCGCTTCAACAAGAAGTACCAACGTTAATCGTCAACTTGTATGCACACCGCCTAGGGATTGCCCTTGGCGGTTTTTATTTTTTTTAGATAGAAGTCAACCCTTTTTCTTCAAGAAAAAGATGGGTATAATCGGGAAGCGATTAACGAAGGAGAGGGCGAAGTAGAATGATGCATGTGACGAACCGTTACGGTTGGATAGAAGTGATTTGTGGGAGTATGTTTTCTGGGAAATCGGAGGAACTGATCCGCCGTGTCCGTCGGGCGCACTACGGGAAAATCCCTGTCCAAGTGTTCAAACCGGCAATCGACGATCGGTACCACGAAGAGAACGTCGTCTCCCACAGCGGCAACTCGGTCGTGGCCGTGCCGATTCAATCGAGTCAAGACTTATACGATGCGGTGCGTGAAGAGACGCAAGTCATCGCCATCGACGAGGTTCAGTTCTTCGACGAAGGGATCGTCGACGTGATCGAGCAATTGGCGTCAGAAGACAAACGTGTCATCTGCGCAGGGCTCGACATGGACTTCCGAGGTGAGCCGTTCACGATGATGCCAGAGCTATTGTCGCGTGCCGAATTTGTCACGAAGCTGCAGGCCATCTGTCTATCATGCGGGGCGCCAGCTTCTCGGACACAACGATTGATTGACGGTGAACCGGCGCGTTTCGAAGACCCGGTCATCTTGGTCGGCGCTTCCGAGTCGTACGAACCGCGTTGCCGTCATTGCCACGACGTCCCGAATAAACCACGCCCAGTCCGCCATACAGTGGCCGACTGACGTCAACGGACCGCCCTTGGCGGTTCGTTTTTTGCTATAATGAAGACAGTTCGATTTGACGGAGAAAGGACGGATCATCATGTTTGACCGTTTGAGCGTATTAGAAGAACGCTATATGCAATTAAATGAGATGCTCGCTGACCCTGAAGTGCTCAGCGACGCGAATAAATTACGACAATATTCAAAAGAACAGTCGCAACTCGAAGAAACGGTGCAGGCGTACCGTCACTATAAAGAGACGAGCACGGCGTATAAAGAAGCAAAAGCGATGCTTGAGGACCGCACGCTCGATGCCGATATGCGCGAGCTCGCCAAAGAAGAGATGTCACTCCTTGAGCCGGAAGTAAAGGCGCTCGAGGCGAAACTGCGCGTCTTGCTGTTACCGAAAGACCCGAACGACGACAAGAACGTCATCGTCGAGATTCGCGGGGCAGCCGGCGGAGACGAGGCGGCACTGTTCGCAGTCGACCTGTACAAGATGTACACGCGTTTCGCCGAGCGGCAGAACTGGAAGGCGGAGTTGATTGACGCCAACTATACGGAACTCGGTGGTTTCAAAGAAGTGACGTTCCTCATCAACGGGACGGGTGCCTATTCGAAACTGAAGTTCGAGAATGGGGCGCATCGGGTCCAACGTGTCCCATCGACCGAGTCGGGCGGACGCATCCACACGTCGACGGCGACCGTCGCCGTGTTGCCGGAAGCAGAGGACGTCGAAGTGCACATCGATATGAAAGATGTCCGTGTCGACACGTTCACATCATCGGGTCCGGGCGGCCAGTCGGTCAACACGACCCAATCGGCCGTGCGCTTGACGCACATCCCATCGGGGCTCGTCGTCTCGTGTCAGGACGAGAAGTCACAACATAAAAACAAAGACAAGGCGCTCAAAGTACTCCGAGCCCGCCTGTATGACAAGATGCAAAGCGAACACCTACAAGAACTGTCGGCGCAACGCAAATCGGCCGTCGGGACGGGAGACCGCTCAGAGCGGATTCGGACGTATAACTTCCCGCAGAGCCGTGTGACCGATCACCGCATCGGGCTGACGCTCCAAAAGCTCGACCGCGTCCTCGCCGGGGAACTTGAAGATATCATCGACGCCCTCGTGATGGACGAACAGGCCCGTCTGATGGAGGATGTCGATTGATGCGGATCGCAGCGAGGCTGAAACAAGCAGAACGGGAGCTCGCGCTCTCGGGTCGTGACGTCTCGATGGCGGAGTGGTGGCTCATGCACGTCCTTGACGTCGATCGGACGGGACTACTCATCCGTTTGTCCGATGAATTGACGACGGAAGAGGCGAAGTCGTTTGACGCCGGGTTCAAGCGTCTCTTGGCAGGTGAGCCGGTCCAGCACTTGATTGGTCACGCCCCGTTTTATGGACGGATGTTCGAGGTCAATCGTGACGTCTTGATTCCGCGTCCGGAAACGGAAGAGCTAATTGAATGGGTCGTCGAGCATGTGCATAATGTCTCCGACGATGAGATCGTCGACATCGGGACGGGTAGTGGCGCAATCGCCGTCACACTCAGTCTCGAGCTCGGTGTCCGTGTCCAAACGGTCGATATTTCCCGGGAAGCAATCGCTGTCGCCGAGCGTAATGCAGCGGCCCTCGGGGCGGATGTGTCCTTCCATGAAGGAGATTGCCTCGCGCCGATTGCCGACAACTCGATTCGCGTCCTCGTCTCAAATCCGCCTTATATCGAGGCGGACGAACTGCTCGATGAGACGGTAGTGGGCTTCGAGCCTCACCTCGCCTTGTTCGGCGGAGCAGACGGGCTCGACTTTTATCGAACGATCATCGCCGACTCGATGCGCGTCCTGTGTGCCGATTGGCAATTGATTGCATTTGAAATCGGGTATAATCAAGGACAAGTTGTGAAATCGTACCTGTCCGAACGTTATCCTGAAGCAGAAACGGGTATTTTAAAAGATATAAACGGCAAAGACCGAATCGTCTACGCCGTGAGGGAAGGGATTGCGCATGGAAACGAAATGGATCAAGCCGACAGAAGTTGAGGAAGGGGTACGTCTCTTGAAGGCTGGCGAGGTGATTGCCATCCCGACGGAGACTGTCTACGGACTCGCCGGAGATGCGACGAACGATGTCGCCATCAAAAAGATTTTCGAGGCGAAAGGAAGACCGTCGGATAACCCGCTCATCGTCCACGTCGCTACGGTCGAGCAGGCCGAACATTTCGCGCAAACCATCCCGCCGGTCGCGAGACGCTTGATGGAAGTGTTTTGGCCCGGTGCCTTGACCATCATCTTACCGTCGAACGGTCGGGCGTCGTCACTCGTGACGGCTGGTCTGGATTCGATTGGATTGCGGATGCCGGACCATCCGGCCGCACTTGACTTGATCCGCACGTCCGGTCTTGGACTGGCAGCACCAAGTGCGAACCGTTCGGGACGTCCATCACCGACGTCGGCCCGGCACGTGGCAGATGATTTGACCGGTCGGATCGCGGGTATTATGGATGGGGGACCGACAGGCATCGGCGTCGAGTCGACCGTAATCGATTGCACGGCAGAACCGGCGACGATTTTACGTCCGGGCGGCGTGACGAAAGAAGCGATTGAAGCGGTTATTGGCCCGGTCATTCTCGATGCCAACTTGAGCGATGAAACAGCTGCGCCACGATCACCAGGAATGAAGTACACCCATTACGCCCCGAGTGCGCCCCTGTATTTAGTCGAAGGGGGACGTCAAGACCTCGTCCGTGTCGTCATGGCGCGGCAGGAAGCGGGCAAGCGAGTTGGCGCACTCGTGTTCGATGAAGCGACGACCCCGGCTGACGTCACCCTCTCTCTCGGCACTTCGATGGAGACGGCGGCCCAGCGTCTATACGAGGCGTTGCGTAAATTTGATGAGACGGATGTAGAAGAGATTTACGTGAATCGGATTGAACCGACGGGAGTCGCTCTTGCCGTTTATAACCGCCTCTACAAGGCGGCTGGCGGTAAAGTCATCCGTCCATAGGAAGAGGCTTAAGGACATAGAGGAGGATCACGCGATGTCGATGAAACGCGTATTATTCATATGTAGTGGGAACACATGCCGAAGCCCGATGGCGATGGCCCTGCTCCGTTCGAAAGTGACGGGGGACGAGTTCGATATTCGTTCAGCCGGGCTTCGGACGATGCAAGGGTTTGACGCATCAGAAAATGCACTCCAAGTGTTGCGTGAACGAGGAATTGAGCTCGAGCACGTGACGCAAACGTTTGACGACGTCCTCGGACGCTGGTCGGACGTCATCTTGACGATGACACGGGCGCATCGTGAACAGATTCGGGATACGTATCCGGATTTGGCCGATCGCACATTCACATTATATGAGTTCGTCACGGGACTCGAGCGTGATATTAACGACCCGTTCGGAGGGTCGATGAACGTCTACCGCCAAGTCCGAAACGAACTCGAACCACTCGTGAATCGACTTGTGCTAAAATTGACGAATGACGGGTCAAAGGTGACGAAACCACCGAGACGCCTACCAAAGAAGACGGGGGAATGACGGAATGAAAATCGCAATCGGCGCCGATCATGGCGGATTCAATTTGAAGAAAGACATCATCGGATTATTGGAGGAGCTTGGACACGAGTATAAGGACTTCGGGACACACTCGGCCGAGTCAATCGATTATCCGGACGTAGCCATTCCAGTCGCCGAAGCAGTCGCGGCCGGTGAATTCGACCGTGGCATCTTGATTTGCGGTACTGGAATCGGCATCGGCATTGCCGCCAACAAAGTGAAAGGCATTCGGGCGGCACTCGTACACGACTCGTTCAGCGCGAAAGCGACGCGTCAACATAACGACTCGAACATCATGACGATGGGCGAGCGCGTCATCGGACCGGGTCTTGCACTCGACTTAGTGGCGACATGGCTCGATACGGACTTCGAAGGCGGACGCCACTCGAACCGTGTCGACAAGATGAGCGCTTACGAAACGAAGTGACGACGATGAAGGCGGAGCTTTTGAACTTATTGACGGAGTTGCATGAACGGTTTCCGTTAGATGAGGAAAAGATGCTCGTCATCGGTTGTTCGACGAGCGAGGTCGTCGGCAAGACGATCGGGAAAGCGGGTTCGATTGATGTGGCGTCGGATTTGATCGAGGCGTTCCTTGCGTTTCGGGACAAGACCGGCGTCCATCTCGCCTTTCAAGGCTGCGAACATATCAATCGCGCCCTTACGATCGAGCGACGGACCTTGAAACAGTTCGGGTTGACGGAAGTGACGGTCGTCCCGGTCCGCGCGGCGGGCGGGGCGATGGCCGAGAAGGCGTACGAGCGTTTCGACGCCCCGTGCGTCGTCGAATCGATTCAAGCGGACGCCGGCATCGATATTGGATCGACGCTGATCGGTATGCATTTGAAGCCGGTCGCGATCCCGGTCCGGTTGTCGGCGAAGCAGCTCGGTGAGGCGTACGTCACGTTCGCCGTCACGCGACCGAAACTGATTGGCGGCCCACGGGCCCACTATCCAGCAAAATAAAGAAAGCCGGTCTGCGCGACCGGCTTTCTTTTGCGTTATAACTCTTCACTGAACAAATATGAGATGACCATCGGGAACCGATCGCGCCAAGCGAGCTCGTTATGGACACCTTCCTCGATGACCTCGAAGCGGATATGTTCGACCTTGTCGCGCAGCAGGGCGTAGACACGCTCGCTCGACTCGAGATACATCTCGTTCGTCGGACCGTCCGCTGACGGCTGTTCGACTTCTTTGCGGCCGACGTCCATATACAGACGTTCGACGCCGTTCAAATCACTCGCGTCGATCAATTGCTCAAGCTCGGTCTGGTTGAACCAGAACGCCGAGGACAATGAAGCTACGCGCTTGAAGACATCGGGATAGACGCAAGCGGCGTAAATCGAAATCAAGCCGCCCATCGAGCTGCCCATCATCGCCGTCTCGTCCGGCTTCGTCCGATAGTTCGCGTCAATCATCGGCTTCAACTCTTGGGCGATGTATTCAATGTAGGCCGATCCTTGTCCACCGAGCGTCACGTCTTGACCGAGCAAGCTCTCGCCGATGTACGGGTTCTCCCACGGACCGTACTCGTCGAGCCGCATCTCACCGGGGGCGCTGTCGATGCCGACGATGATGATGTCGCGCTTCGAGGCGTCCATATACTCACCGGCGCGCCAGCTCATCTTATAGCTCGCGTCCTCGTCGGCGAACACGTTCTGTCCGTCATGCATATAGAGCACGGGATAACGTTTATCCGACATGTCGTAATCGGCCGGCGTATAAATCCGAATCGTCCGCTCGCGCTCGAACGGGGTGATGGTAATTTGTTTTGTCTCAATCATAAGTAGCCTCCTCTGATCGTCTTCTTTCATATGATACCCGACTTGCCCGTGGATTAGACGATACCCAAAAAAAGAAGCATATGTTACGATGGGGGTGTTGATTTTTAGACATTCAGAGGGGGTTTCAACATGGTAAACACGACGAAGTTGAAAGTACAGGATGCGGAATTGTTTGAAGCGATGCAAAACGAGCTCGGTCGCCAACGCGAGAACATCGAACTCATTGCCTCGGAGAATTTTGTCTCAGAAGCAGTCATGGAAGCGCAAGGCGGCGTGCTCACGAACAAGTACGCGGAAGGTTATCCAGGCCGTCGCTACTACGGCGGTTGTGAGTTCGTCGACGTGGCCGAGAACTTGGCCCGCGACCGCGCCAAGGAGCTGTTCGGTGCAGAACACGCTAACGTTCAGCCGCACTCGGGTGCCCAAGCGAACATGGCCGTTTACTTCACAGTCCTTGAAGCCGGTGACACGGTGCTCGGCATGAACTTGTCGCACGGTGGCCATTTGACGCACGGAAGTCCGGTCAACTTCTCAGGCGTTCAGTACAATTTCGTCGAATACGGTGTAGACAAAGAGACAGAACACATCGATTATGACGTTGTCGCAGCCCTCGCGAAAGAACATAAACCAAAACTCATCGTCGCTGGTGCCTCGGCGTACCCGCGGACGATCGACTTCGCTAAGTTCCGTGAAATCGCCGATAGCGTCGGTGCCTACCTCATGGTCGACATGGCCCACATCGCGGGTCTCGTCGCAGCCGGTCTTCATCCGAACCCGGTCGAGCACGCGCATTTCGTGACGACGACGACGCACAAGACACTTCGCGGTCCACGCGGCGGCATGATTCTCTGTAAAGAAGAGTTCGCCAAGGCAATCGACAAGTCGATTTTCCCAGGGATTCAAGGTGGTCCGCTCATGCACGTCATCGCGGCGAAGGCCGTGGCGTTCGGGGAAGCGCTCCAACCTGAGTTCAAAGAGTATCAGGCACAAGTCATCAAGAACGCACAGGTGCTCGCACAAGGGCTAGAAGAGGAAGGACTCCGCATCGTATCGGGCGGTACGGATAACCACCTTCTCCTCGTCGACCTCCGCGGCATCGACATCACCGGGAAAGCGGCCGAGCATGCGCTCGACGCAGCCGGCATCACAGTCAACAAGAACACGATTCCATTCGATCCGGCATCACCGTTCGTCACGAGCGGGATTCGTCTCGGGACGGCCGCGATGACGACGCGCGGATTGAAAGAGGACGATATGCGTGAAGTCGCTCGCTTGATCGGACGCGTCTTGACGAACCATGAAGATGAAGCAGTGCTCGCGGAAGCGCACGAAGCAGTTCGCGCGTTGACGTCGAAGTTCTCGCTCTATCCTGAACGAGGCTGACGAATGGACGTACGGACACTCGCAGATCGGGAACTTGCGGAACTGCCGCTCATCGATATGACGGAATGGCTCGTCCGAAAAGGCGAGCATGACCCGACGTTTCGCCTCGTCGCGAACGAGTTCGGGGTCGTGACGACGCTACTCGACCACGGGTATTATATCGAGGCAAGTGAACGGATTGTACCGCTTCTCGGAATGAAAGTGCCGGCGGCGTTTCATCGGCTCGGGCTTGCGCTCGAAGTGAAGGCGAACGGAAAGAAGGCGGCCAAGCGCCGCTTTCGTTCGTTCTCGCCGGCTGTCACCGGTCATGCGGACTTGTCGGCTTGGCGTAACGCCTTCAAATGGAACAAATCGTGGCTCGGTCTGCCGCTCGTCGTTGGTCTCGGTCTAGTCGCACTCCTCTTTTGGCCGGATTCGAAGCCGCCGCCCGTGACGCCGACCGCATCAAACGAACGGGTCGAAACGGTGACAGAGGACGAGGCGCTCGCGAAACGGTTAGAAGAGCTCGAACAAGAAGTTGCTCGACTCGAGGAAGCGAACGAGGCGCTCCAAACCGAGGACGAGACGACCGAAGCCCCTGAGGCACCGGCCGTCATCCCGCTCGGCGAAGTCGAAACGCTCGTCTCGGACAAACGGTACGAGGAAGCCGATGCGCTCCTCATCGGCAAGGCGAAAGCCGGTCAGGAACAGGCCGTCGGGTTTTATCGGTTGCTCGTCGACAACAAGCTCGGCGAAGCAGAGATCGCCGATTATGCCGCCTATGTCGACACGTATCCAGAGTCGGGATATAAGGCGGACGTCTTATGGATGAAAGGCATCGCTGAGAAGAAGGCCGGGGACGACACATACCGGACGACGCTCGCCGAAGTCGCCGCCATGGACGGGACGTATTGGGCCCCGATTGCCAAATCGGTGCTCGAGGAAGAATGAGGTCGCAGCCGTGCTGTGACCTTTTTCTCATCAAATTTTAATCTGTTTCACCGCTCTTTCTCAGCTCGCTCCCGTACAGTAAAGAAAAAGGATAAGGGAGAGGGACATATGCGCTCAACTAGCAGAGGAAAGATTGGAAGATTGATTCGAGGAGTGGCCGTCGGTGCGCTCGCATTGACACTCATGGCGGCAGGTGTCGCCGGGTTCTTATTATTCACCTTGACCGGTAACGCGTGGCTCGACCAAATCGCTCAAGTCGGGACTGATTTGGCGTTTCAGGCGGAAGGGATTGAAACGTCGTTTGACCGGATGGGCGATTCACTCGAATTGCGCATCGAACAAGCGATTCCAGAAGCAGTTCGTCCGTTTTTTGACTGAGGAATCCGGGAACACTTAGAATGATGCGTCGGGCGGACTGCTCGGCGTTTTTTTTAGAAAGGATGAATGGAATGCCTACGATTCTCGTCGTTGAAGACGATGCTAAAATTGCCAGATTACTCGAACTTGAACTCATGCATGCCGGTTATCAAGTCGAGGTCGCCCATGACGGGCGGGCCGGGCTCGACCGGGCGCTCGCCGGTGGGATTGACCTGATGTTGCTCGATGTCATGTTGCCGCAGATGAGCGGACTCGAAGTCGTGCGCCGCGTCAAAGAAGAGCAGCCGCTCCTTCCCGTCTTGATGGTGACGGCACGCGGGGACCGCTACGATAAAGTGAGCGGTCTCGACCTCGGGGCCGACGATTACATCACGAAACCGTTCGAGATGGAAGAGTTACTCGCGCGGATCCGGGCGTTCTTACGGATGCGGCAACACGTCCAAGTCGATACGAGTGAACGGGTTCTTACTTATGAAGGGTTGACTGTCGACGTCAATCGCCACGAAGTGATGTGTGAGGGGCAAAAAGTCGACTTGACCCGACGTGAGTTCGATTTGCTCGTCTATTTGCTCGAACATCCGGAGCGCGTACTCACGCGCGATCAACTCGTCGAGCACGTCTGGGGCTTTGACTATTACGGGGACACGAACGTCGTCGATGTGTACGTCCGCTATGTCCGCAAGAAACTCGGAGGCTCTTGGATTCAGACGGTCCGAGGCGTCGGCTATATGTTGAAGCGTGGTGAGTAAGATGAAGCTACGGACGAAAATCGCCTTGGCGATGGCGGGATTCATGTTGTTCCTGCTGATCACCTCGTTCGGTGTCGCCTGGCTCGTCTCGCAGCAACAGATCGTCGACGCCCGCTATGATGTCTTGCGCCAGGCACTCAGCTTGCTCGAGGAAGACGAGCGGAACCAACAAGCCGTCTTGTCGTTACATGAGGACAGTGTCGTACTCGAACGGCAAGCGAACGGCGATTGGGGCATCATCGGCGGTCAGGCCGAAGAGAGTTTACGTTTTCCCGTCAACTTTGGAGAACCGGCGCTCGTCGATGATTGGTTCGTCATCGCGACGTCGAACGGGCTCGGCTACGCGTTTCAAGACGCGGCCGTGAGCGAGACGCTCCAGACGCTGGCCACGATTTTTCTCGTCATTTTCTTGATTGCGGTGGCGATGACGTTCCTCGGTAGCCTATGGATCGTCAGGCAAGGGCTCGATCCACTCCGCCGTCTCGAGTCGACGATGGAACGGATCACCGAGTCGGGTACGCTCGAGACGATCGATGTCGGGACGAACCGAGACGAGGTCTCGACGCTCGCGACCGGCTTCAACCAGATGATTGCCCGGGTCGAAGGGTCGATGGAGCAACAGCGCCGCTTCGTCGCCGATGTTTCACATGAACTGAAGACGCCGCTCACCGTCATCGAAGGGTACGCCAAACTGCTCCGGCGCTGGGGACAGAGCGACCCGGCCGTTCGTGACGAGGCCATCGACCACATCTTGACCGAATCGCGGCAAATGCGCGAGGACTTGATTGAACCGATGCTCGAACTGAGCCGATTCTCTTCGCTCAAAGAAGTGGAGACCGAGGCGATCGGATTGACTGAGTTGGCCGAACAATTGACCGAACGGTTCGAACGATCGCACGGTATCCACGTACCGATCGAGGCGATGGGTGAGTGGCACGGTCATCGTGATTCGTTGCAACGGCTTGTCGTCATCTTCATCGATAACAGCTTGAAGTATGCGACTGACACACGCGTGACGATGACGCCGGACCGCATCGAAGTACGCGACCATGGGACGGCGCTCAAGGAGGAGGACCGGGCACGGTTATTTGACCGGTTCTATCGACTCGATGAGGCACGGGACCGGAGCGGCAGCGGACTTGGTCTCGCCATCGCCAAAGAAGTGGCGGACTTGAACGGTTGGACGGTCGGCAGTTATGCGAACGCGCCGGACGGCAGCGTCTTCTATGTCACAAAATGACAAAACTTTCGCAGATTCTCATCATTTTCTAATGGAATCCTCGTGGTGCTCTAAGGTCACCGTTCTATGATGAAGATGTAGAACAAGTTCACCACATGAAACGAGGAGGAAACATCATGAAATTAATCGGATGGATTTTAGGAGTCGGGTTGGCGGTACTAGCCGTCGCCGGGATCGGGTTGTATGTCGCGAACGACAAGACGGACACGGTCATCGTCCCACGCGCGGTCGATAGCGTGAACAGCGGAACCGATGATGCCGCAGACGATGCGCAAGATGATGCGAGTCAAGAAGCAGCCACTTCGTCAGAAGGATCAGCATCGAACGATACGCCGGTCCGTTCGGTCGATGACGATGATTATGAATTGTATGGTACCCTCGTCAGCCTATCAGACCGTGACGTGACGATCAGCTTCAGCGGTAAAGAATCGACGTATCCGCTCGCGGCCCGTCATGAGATTGACGACGACACACCGAAAGCCGGTGACCGCGTCAAACTCGAATTCAATCAAAACGAGGAAGTGAAGGAAGTCGACCGTGAAAGTGACGACTTCGACATTTACGGCACGTTCGTCAGCCTGTCGGATCGTGACGTGACCATCGAACGTGATGGCAAGTCAGAGACGTTCAAACTCGCGAGCCGCTACGAGCTTGACGACGAGGCGCCAAAAGCCGGTGACCGGGTCAAACTCGAGTTGAACCTTCAACAGCAAGTGAAAGAGATTGAACGCGACGATGACCGGGATGACCAAGACGATCAAGATGATCAAAACGACGATCAAAATGATGACGACCAAGATGACGACCGTGACGATGATCAAGATGATGATCGCGACGACGACTAAAAAAATGCCACGCAAGTGGCATTTTTTGTTTATTCTTCTAACAAGAGTCGTAATTATTATTGTATGATAAGGTGAAAATGAAAATTTTAGGCGATTCAAACCAAATAAATGTGAAAGGAGGGGACGGGATGAAAAACGTCATCGGACTGATGAGTATAGCCGTCATACTGTTAAGCGGATGCGGGACGAATGAAATCAATGCGCTCAATTTACGACCGCTGTCGACGTATGCGATTCAACAAGACCAAGACATTCCGTTGACGTCTGCGTTGAAGACGCGACTGTTGAATTACTGTGAGCGGCAACCGACAGACGTGTTGCCGACGCGTCGGGCCGAATTGGCGGCCATCACATTCCGCCACCCCTTCTATGACGAATTAGGCAGCAAGACCGTCAAATATTGGCGGAGCGGGGATGACCGTTACATCTCTTGCTTGAACAGCAATGAACAAAATGAGCGTGTCTTCCGGACGGATGCACTCGAGGCGTTCGAGTCCTCGGCCACGTCTGCGCCGAGGGAAGTCGATGTCGGGAACACGCTATCGTTCGTTCCTGAATCGAACATCACGGCTGTGGCACGCGCCTTTGCGGTCAATGAGACACATGAGACGATTATTCCCGGTTCGGTCTTCCGGTATCACACGCCGGACCGTGGTGCGCTACATGTCACGTATCATGTCTATCAAGACGGCACCGAGGCGGGACAATTGATTGAGCCGGGGCTGTTCGTCTTCGAGAGCGGCAAGAATGAAGGAGTGGCGTTCTTGACCCAATTGGCCGATCAACGAATCACACTCCAGATGGGCACAAAACAGGCATGGGACCGCACTGTATTGCCTGCGTCGCTCGCGGGAGAGTACGTGCAAATCGACTCGAAAGAAGCGATTTTCAATTTAGACGCCGAAGGACAGCGTCTGTTGAAGCGAATCGTGCTCGCTGATAAACCGATTGAAGACGTCACGGAGAAAGACTCTGCCGTCTTATCAAGTCGGTATGGTACCGTGATCGAGGTATGGGGGACCGTTCAACGACCAGGTGCCGGTGAATTGACGATCACATCGGAGCAAAAAGAGGCGATGCGGTTGGCGACGTACGAGACGGAGACGAAGACGGCCCACCTCGGCGGCCCGAACACGCGCGAACTGTTCGAACTTTTGTCCCGCGTGAAGACGACGAGTGCCGCACCGACGGGCGAACGACGTGGGACGCTCGCGTTATATGAGCAGTTGACCGAGCAACGGTTCGACGTTTGGATCGAGGAAGGGAAAGATACCCTTCAACTGATGGACGTCGAGACGAAGCGGGTCTATTTGATTGATCAACTGGAATTAGAGGGATTGCTAGACACTTACATATGAGCTAAAAACTAATTCTTTTCCCGTTTCATGACACTTTCATGTCGTGAGACGGGTTTTTGTTGTCAAATTGACACTATGTTTTCGTAAAAAACTATCCTATAATTTTTTTTTGCGAAGGTTCAACATTACATACACGAATCCGATACATCCATAAAACACACAGCACTAACCTTCTCGTCATTTGAATATAAGAAAAGGGGGAGCAACGAGACACAACTCCATTCAACCATCATCGTCCGTCACCACGTTTTGTCAGTCATCAGGAGAGGAATAGGTAGTGAAATTGAAAAAGTTAATTATGTCTCTAACGGTAGTGTTGTTGATTGTTAGTCTGAACATGTCTAAAACGGGGGCACAAACCATGAACCCACTCGACGGTGTGAAGAACTATCAAGTGTATTATGGCCATCCAACGGCAGCGATTTTGAAAGATATGCAAAACTATGACCTCGTCATCATTGAACCGCTCCATTATACGAAAGCGCAAGTGGAGCAAATCAAAGCACGCGGGACAAAAGTACTCGGATATATTAGCGTCATGGAAGTCGCGACATGGAACACGGGTCTCATGTCAAAACTTCAGTCAGGTGACTTCTTTACGCGTAACGGACAACGTGTCCATTACTCGGAATGGGATTCGTACTTGACGAACATCGCCTCACCGCACTTCCAAGGATTGCTCCTCACGGAAATCCAGAACCAAGTCGTCGCCAAAGGCATCGATGGCGTGTTCATGGATACGGTCGGTGATATTGATAACGAACATTTGAACAATCCGACCGTGCTCAAGCAGCAACGTGACGGACTCGTCAACTTCTTGAAGCAAGCACGGGCCCGCTATGGTGAAATCGCCATGGTCCAAAACTGGGGCTTTGACACGTTGGAAACGTCAACGGCACCTTACGTCGACGGCATCATGTGGGAGAGTTTCAACGCCGACACGATCAAGAGCGACGCTTGGTCACAAAACATGATCAAGAAATTACAAGCGGTCGACGCGAAGCATTCGGTCAAGACGCTCACGATTTCGACACGTCTTAGCGCGGACAGCCACAAGCTCGCTAAAGATTCTGGATTCATCCACTTCCACGAAGCGGATGCTTATGTGAACTGGAACGCAGGTCTCGTGACGCGCACACAGGATACGGCGCCGGCACCGGTCGCAGTAGCACCGACGACGAAGCCAGTTACGACGACAACGACGAAACCGGCTACGACGACAACGACGAAGCCAGCTACGACGACAACGACGAAGCCAGCTGAAACGACAACGACGAAGCCAGCTGCGACGACAACGACGAAGCCAGCTGCGACGACAACGACGAAACCGGCTACGACGACAACGACGAAGCCAGCTACGACGACAACGACGAAGCCAGCTACGACGACAACGACGAAGCCAGCTGCGACGACAACGGCGAAGCCTGTAACAGAAACGGCGACAAAGCCAGTCACAAAGCCAGTCTCAGCTCCGAAAGCAGATGCCTCGACGGACAAACCGACCGAGTCGAAACAAAAAGCAAAAGCTGACTGGAAGCAAGAGAAGAAAGACAAAAAAGAGAAGAAGAAGGCGAAAAAGCATGCCAAAAAGCATGCCGCCAAGCACAGCTCGTCTAACGACCATCACGCCGCCAAAGGAAACATGTGCGGAAAAGTGAAACACAAGACGGCCGGTTTCCTAAACTTCTTCAAATTCTAAACCATGTGTCACCTGAACCCCGAGGGATCGATTTCGTTCCTTCGGGTTTCGTCTGACCTCTTAAAAAACAGAAGTTGACCCTACCTTTCTCAGAAAAGTTAGGGTACAATGCTCAAGAGAGATTGAGAGAGGAGTGAAGCATGATGGGCAAAGTACACGTTTATGACCACCCATTGATTCAGCACAAGATGACGATTATGCGTAAAGTAGAGACGGGGACGAAGCAGTTCCGTGAACTCGTAGACGAGGTTTCGTCACTCATGGCATATGAAATTACACGCGACCTTCCGCTTACTGATGTGGAAATCGAGACACCGGTCTCTGTATCGACACAGAAGATGATTGCCGGCAAGAAATTGGGAATCGTCCCAATTTTACGGGCAGGCCTCGGCATGGTGGATGGCTTCCTCAAAATGATGCCGAACGTCAAAGTCGGTCACATCGGTTTATACCGTGACCCAGAGACGCTCGAGCCGCACGAATACTATCTCAAGTTGCCGACGGACGTCACAGAACGTGACTTCATCGTCGTCGACCCGATGCTCGCGACAGGCGGTTCAGCAGCCGACGCGATTGCCGCGCTTAAAAAGCACGGTGCCAAGTCGATCAAGCTCGCTTGCCTCTGTGCAGCCCCTGAAGGTGTGGAACGTGTTCAAGCCGAACACCCGGACGTCGAAATCTATCTCGCCGCACTTGACGAGAAGTTGAACGACCACGGCTACATCGTACCAGGACTCGGTGACGCAGGTGACCGTCTGTTCGGAACGAAATAAGCATGAACCCGATGAGAGGATCCTGGTGATCCTCTCTTTTTTGTGGGAATGTGCACCAATCGATTCAAATTAGTTGAGACGATCGAAGAGACGGCCGATAGTAGAAGAGGAAGAGACCGTAAGTCGGTCCGATGTCGGGATAAGGGAAGAGACACGATGAAGACTAAATTCTCGCTACTGCAAAGATACTTACTCATCTCCTTGATGGCGTTGTTTTTGACGAGCGTCTGGAGCTATAGCGCGTTTCAGGACATCGAGCAGGAAAATCGACGAATTGTCGAGGAAGCCATCCCGATTTCGAACGCTGCCTCGGAGCTGTTTCGGTTACTGCTCGACCAAGAGCTATCGGTTCGGGGCTATACATATAACCAAGACGCGCAGTCGCTCGAACAGTATGAGGCGACGAAACAATCATTGGAGGAGACGATTCGTATTATTCGTGAACTCGACGAGCGTCATCCGATTATGCAGGAATTGATTCAAGACGAGGCGTTGCCGCTCATTCAAAAAATGGAGGCGTTTCATGCGTCGCAAATCGAACTCATCGAGGCGGGGGATGTCATCGCCGCGAACGCGCGTCGCTATAGTGGCATCGATTATATCAACCAGTTCCGAGACGTCGATGCGGCCCTTCGTGAAGACATCGACAACATCATCCAACAAGCCACGCTTCGGAGTGAAACTGCCTCGAATTCAGCGAAATGGGTCATCTTCATCGTCGTCGGCATCGCATTGTTGCTGTTGATGACGTTCATGCATACGTTCCGGCTCGAGCGCAGCAAACAAGCGCTCATCCATCGCTCGCTCCATGACGCCTTGACCGGGATTTGGAATCGTCGAGCTTTTGACGAGAAGTTAGAACGGATGTGGGACGAAGCGACCGATACCGGAGACGTGCTTGCGCTCCTCTTGCTTGATATCGATGCGTTCAAGACGTATAACGACACATACGGACATTTGGCGGGAGACGCTTGCCTCGAGCGGGTGGCGAACGCGATCGACAAGGCGGTCGGAGAAGACGGTATGACGGCCCGCTATGGAGGCGAAGAGTTCGCGGTGCTCCTGCGGCCACGCCACGCGCGCCAACCGAAAGAAATCGCGGAACGGATTCGGCAGGCGGTGCTCAAACTGAACATCGTGCACGAAATGTACACTCCGTTGCGAAAAGTGAGTGTCAGCATCGGCGTCGCCGAACATGCGCCAACGCCAAGTGGCGATAAGACCGACTTGATTGAGACGGCCGACCAAGCCCTCTATCAGGCGAAGCAGAGTGGGCGCAACCGCGTCTCGGTCGGACAGGCGACGAACGTAGGTTAAAAGCGGCCACAGAAAAAAGACGACCTTCCCGATTCGAACGGGAGGGTCGTCTTTCGTATAGGTTTATTGTTCAATCAATCCTTCTTGGATGAGGAAGTCGCGGGCGACTTTCTCCGGACGTTGTTTCTCGACGTCAGCAAGATAATTGAGCTCTTGCATCGTCTCGTCCGTGATTTTCCCGCTCAGCAAGTTCAATACGTCCGCGAGCTCAGGATGCTCGGCGAGCGTCTCTTCGCTGACGATTGGGACCGCGTAATACGGCGGGAAGAACTGTTTGTCGTCCTCGAGGACGGTCAAATCAAAGCGTTTAAGCAAGCCGTCGGTCGAGAAGCTGTCGATGGCGTTACTCTCATTGTTCATGAGTGCCGTATAGCGGAGTCCGCCGTCGACCGGTTTCACGTCCTGGAAGTCGAACGGATACGCTTCTTTCAAGCCGAGGTATCCGTCTTCCCGGTTCGAGAACTCGATTGTCGGACCGAAGACGAGCTCGTCACTCACCGCAGCGAGATCTGAGACGGTCTTTAAACCGTATTTGTCGACGTCTTCTTGTTTGACGGCGATGGCGTAGGTGTTATTGAAGCCGATCGGGTCGAGCGTGCGGATATCGAAACGTTCGTTCACTTGTTTCACGACTTTGTCGTAGACGACGTCCGGGTCGTTCTCGACTTCTTGCTTCAATACATCGACGAACAACGTGCCCGTATATTCGACGTACGTATCAATCTCACCGGTCCGTAGGGCGCTGAAAGCGACCTGGGTCCCCCCGAGGTTCAATTGACGTTTCACATCGAGGTCTGTCTTGTCTTCAATCAAGTCGGCGACCATGTTCCCAAGAATCAATTGCTCGGTAAAGTTTTTCGATCCGACGACAATCGTGTCGTCTTCACGGGTGAAGGCGTAAATCGAACCGGCGAGGAGTAGGACGAACGCCGTCGCGATGACGATGAGTGGTTTCGTGACTTTCTTCGCCGAACGACGCGTCTTTTTTTTCATCCGGCCATCCGCGAGGACGATGCCGTTCGGTGCGACCTTGTACTCGATGCGGCTGACGATGAAATCAATCAACAGTGCGAGCAGACCGGCCGGGATGGCACCGGCAAGGATTTGGTTGTTGTCAACGGTCTGAATCCCGGCGAAGACGAGATAGCCGAGACCACCGGCTCCGACGAACGCGGAGATGGTCATGAGTCCGACGGCCGTGACCGCCGAGATGCGAATCCCGGCCATGATGATCGGGAGCGCGAGCGGGAGCTGAATCTTACTCAAAATCTGGCGATCGGTTAGGCCGATCCCTTTAGCTGATTCGAGCGTATCACCCGGGATGCTCGACAGGCCCGTGTACGTGTTTTTCACGATCGGGAGGAGCGAGTATAGGACGACCATGATGATGGCCGGCGTCGACCCGATTCCGATGAACGGGATGAGGAAACCGAGGAGCGCCAAACTTGGTACGGCTTGGACAACGCTCGTCAGCCCGAGAATCGGTTTCGCGAGGCGCGGAATCCGTAAGATGAGAATCCCGAGCGGTACCCCTAACAGGACCGCGAGTGAGACGGCGAACACCGTCAGTTGTAAGTGTTCGAGCAAGAGCGTCCCGATTTGATCGGTGTTGCTCGTGAAGTAATCGAAAAATGATTGAATGGCGTTCATAGCGTTTCCTCCTCTTGCATGAATTGCTCACTGAGGACGGAAAGCAAACTGCTGCGTGTAATCAAGCCGTGAAGTATTGAACCGTCGACGACAGGGAGGTACCCTTGGTCGCTCGTGTTCATGACGTCTAAAATGTCGAGAAGCGAGTCCTCGATTGAGACGAAGGCGTAATTCGTATTCATGACTTCCTCGAGTCGCTTCGTCTTGTCTTGGATGCTGTGGACGTCCTTCAATTTGATGAGTCCTTGGAGGACGCGATCACGGTCGGTGATCAACAGGCTGTCGACTTTGCGTGAACGCATGATTTCAATCGCTTGAAGCACCGTGCGTTTCCCGCTGATGGATACCGGATCGGTAATCATGATATCTTTCGCTTTGATGAATTCAGGACTGTTCCAAATTCGATTTTTCCCGATGAACGATTCGACGTACTCGTCTTTCGGGTTCCGAAGGATTTGTTCCGGGGTATCGAACTGGACGATTTCCCCGTCGCGCATGATACAAATGCGATCGGCCAGCTTGATCGCCTCATCCATATCATGGGTGACGAATACAATCGTCTTTTTCACTTCTTCTTGCAGGTTGAACAGCTCTTCTTGGAGGTCGTTTCGCGTGACAGGGTCGAGGGCGCTGAACGGTTCATCCATCAAAATGACTTCGGGGTCGTTCATGAGGGCACGGGCGAAACCGATGCGTTGTTGTTGCCCACCGCTCAATTCGCTCGGATAGCGATCGATGAACTGGTCCGGGTCGAGACCGACCATACGGAGAAGGTGTTCGGTGCGTGCGTCCATGTCTTGTTCGGCATGTCCTTCGAGGCTCGCAATCAATTGAATGTTTTCGCGAATCGTCATATGCGGAAAGAGGCCGGTCTGTTGAATGACGTAGCCCATCTGGCGCCGCAATTCGATCGGATCCATTTTGCGTGTGTCTTGGCCGTTGACGATAATCGTGCCTTCCGTCGGCTCGATCAAGCGGTTAATCATTTTCAACGAAGTCGTCTTCCCACAGCCGGACGGGCCGATAAAGACGACGAGCTCACCTTTGTTGATCGTGAGATTCATCTCTTTCAAGACGGTCGTTTGTTTGAACGTTTTCTTGACTTGTTTAAACTCAATCATGCAGTCACCCTTTTCAGTAATTATTTTCACATAATCTTATATGCCCGTTGTTAGATGATTGTAAACATTTTTTTCGAAAAAAGAGTTTGAACCTCTGATAAAGCGGGGATTATTATTGTCATTTTTATTCGAAATGAAAAAGAGAGGAGGACACGTGTAGCCAGTGTCTTCCTCTCAATACGTTAGTTTACATGAATATCCATCGCCTCGACGAGTAAATCTGCCAAATGGACAGCGCGCATCGAGTCGGTCCCGTGTTCTTGAATGCCGAGCTGCATCTGCATGTGGCAGCCCGGATTCGATGTCACAATCGTTTGTGCCGCCGTGGCGTTCACGTGACCCATCTTCATCTCGAGGATGTCGTTCGCAATCACCGGTTGCAATAGATTGTAGACGCCGGCCGAGCCACAGCAGTGGTCGGCATGCTTCTGTTCGATATAGACGGCGCCTTCGATTGCCTGGAGCAATACCCGCGGGGCGAGTGCCCCTTTTTGCACGTTGCGGAGGTGGCACGAGTCTTGGTACGTGATGAGCTGCTCCGGTAGGGAGAGCGGTACGCGGTCGAGAAAGCCGACCTCAATCAAAATCGAGGCGAAGTCTTTGATCTTGGCCGTGAACCGTTCCGCGCGTTCGGCCCATTCGGGGTCGTGCTTTAACAGATGGTCATAGCCGACGAGGAACGCACCGCAACCGCCGGCGTTCGTGATGATGTAATCGACGTCCTCGGCCTCGAACGCTGCGATATTCTGCTTGGCGAGCGTGACGGCACCCGTCTGTTCACCGGCATGACCATGTAAGGCCCCGCAACACTGTTGCGTTTTCGGGATGACGATGTCGCAGCCCGCCGCTTGGAGCAGTTTAATCGTGTTGGCATTCGTCTCATAGAACATCGTGTCCATCAAACAGCCGCTGAAGAAGGCGACTCGGGCCGTTGTCGCTCCCGTCGCCGGGATTCGCTCCGGACGCCGACGTCGCTCCGTCTTCGGCGGGACCGTCGGTAAAATCGTCTCCATCTTCTGGAGCTGGTCCGGGAACCAATCGAGGATGCGGAGCTTGTGAGTGAGCGTCTGGACGCCAGACTGTTGATAGAAGCGGAGAAAGCCCGTCGCCGTCTCCATCTTCGCCTTATTCAAGAACAGCCCGTCAAAGACGACTTTCCGGACGAGCCGCTCGCGGACCGGCATTTGTCCCGTCGCACGTTTATGTTCGGTGATGGCGGCGCGTGCGTCCTCGAGCAGGACGCTATAGCGTACCCCGGCCGGACATGCCGGCTCACAGGCGAGACAACCGAGACATTCGTTGAGCGTCTTTTCGACGCCCTCGTCGGGTTCAATCAATCCGTCGACGACACCTTTCATGATGGCGATGCGACCGCGCGGGGAGGCGGACTCGTCTTTCGAGCGGATATACGTCGGGCACGTCGGCAGGCAAAAACCGCAACGCATGCAGCCGAGCATCTCTTCATAGTCGAGCTTCTCGGTCATGCGGGTGGCGAGTTCGGGCGTCTGTTTCATGATTTACCTCCTTGGACGATGCGTTTTTTCGCCGCTTTGGCGAACATCTTCTGCGGATTCATGATGCCGTGCGGGTCGAAGGCGAGCTTGATGCCTTTCATGACGTCTATCCCGGCCGGACCGAGCTTCCATTCGAGATACGGTGCTTTCATCGCCCCGACCCCATGCTCGCCGGTGATCGTCCCTCCGAGGTCGAGCGCGGCAGCGAAAATATCGGCGAACGCCGCCTCGACACGTTCCATCTCCTCATGATTCCGGGCATCGGTCGCGACCGTCGGATGCAGGTTGCCGTCCCCGGCATGACCGAACGTGGCGATTTGAATGTCATACGCCCGTCCGATCGCTTCGATGCGCCGGACCATCTCGGCAATCTCGCTCCGTGGCACGGTCGCATCCTCTAAAATCGTCGTCGGGCTGAGCCTGGCGAGGGCGGACAAGGCGATGCGCCGGGCGTAGCGGAGCGTCTCGGCATGCGCCTCGTCTCGAGCCACTTCGACCGACAAGGCACCTTCTTCTAAGCAGACGGCATGCATCGCTTCGATATCTTGTCGGACGACGTCACGCGGGCCGTCCTGTTCTAATAGAAGGAGAGCGCCGACGTCAGTCGGCAATCCGATGTTCGCATACGCCTCGACGACCTCGATTGTCTTCTTGTCCATGAACTCGAGCGTCGCCGGGATGACGCGATTCTCGATGATGCGGCTCACCGTTCGGGCCGCCCTGTCCAAGTCCTCGAAATAAGCGAGCATCGTCTGTTTTGTCTCGGGGAGCGGGATGAGCTTGAGTGTCGCTTGCGTAATGACGGCGAGTGTCCCTTCCGAGCCGACGAGGAGACGTGTCAAATCGTACCCGGCCACGTCCTTGGCGAGCTTGCCGCCCGTATGGAGGACATCCCCGTTCGGGAGCACCGCCTCGAGCGCGAGCACGTAATCGGCCGTCACACCGTATTTCAATCCGCGTAACCCACCTGAGTTCTCGCTGATGTTGCCGCCAATCGTCGAGATTTTCATCGAGCTCGGATCCGGCGGGTAGAACAGTCCTTTCGCCTCGACGGCTTGCGCTAGGTGGGCAGTGATGCAGCCCGGCTCGACCGTCACCGTCAAGTTCTTCTCATCAATCTCGATGATGCGGTCCATATGGCGGAAATCCATGACGACACCACCAGAAAGCGGTGTCGTCCCGCCGGCAAGGTTCGTCGCCGACCCACGGGGGACGACCGGGATGCGGTATGTATGGCACAGCCGTAGCACAGCCTGTACATGCTCGGTCGAGCGAGGGGCGACAATGGCGTCGGGCATCGCCTGATAGTTCGGTGTCGCGTCAAACGAATAGGCAAGTCGGGTCGTCGGGTCCGTGAAGACGACGTCGGCACCGATTTCCTCACGTAATTGATTCATCCAGTCCATGGTAGTTCCTCCTCACACGCATCAAAATTTTCATGATGCGGGCGTCGGTTTCGAAAGTCACAAAATCGACACATTTTTAGATAGCGCTTACACCGTAATCGTAGCCATTCGAACTGGTATTGTCCACCCATTTCGGCTTGATGGGAAGGGATTTCCAGACGTGTGGACGAGAAAAATCGCCCTGTGAGATTCATCACTACAAATTCGTCAGAACCCCTCGACATGACAAAAAGATAATCGGTATACTGATACAGGACGATGAAAACGATTTCAAAATCGGGTCAACGTCCGTTTCAAAACCTTTTGTGAACGTAAGCCGTTTGTCATTGTGTTTTCCAAAACGTGGAGGTATAACTGAACTATTCTTCATCTGATTCGCAATGTGAAATGTTATAAAGTCAACATTTTTATTTCACCGTTTCTTCATACTTTTTTAAAATTTAGCGATTTTAATTTAGTTTGTGAACTGCGTAAAAGCCTTGATACACCTTGATTTAAAGCGCTTTTATAATTGTGAAATTCATTGACTTCTTATGCCATTTCCAGTACTCTGAACTTGTGTGACTTTTGATGGTCACGCGAGTGTGAATTCGATGGAGAAGACGGAAAGCTCGGCAGCTCGAAAGGAGGATCAGGATGACGAAAAAAGACAATCGTTACCTATCCTACGCCTCGCTCGCCTCTCAAATTTCGACCGCGCTCGCTGGACCGATCGTCATCGGTTATCTCGTTGGCCAATACGGGGCGAGACGTGAGTTTTGGGGCACGTTTGGTTGGAATGTGTCGGTGTTTCTGGGGATGGCTCTCGGAATCACGGCGCTTGTTCTCACCCTTCGAAGTTTACTGACAGGAGAGGACGAATGAAGCTAGAACAAACGGAACTACAACAAGTGCAAGCAGACAGAAAAGCACAAAAGCAGTTGATGAAACGCTATACGAAGTGGTTTATCGGATGGTTCGCCATTCTCCTCATCGGAGCGCTCATCGTCCCTATGTACAAACCGATATTTCTCGGCTTGTTCCTAGGTGGGGTCGCCAGTCTCATTATTCTACATATGCAGAATCGAAGCGTCATTCGTATGTTTGACGTCATCGAACATGGACGACGCCCAAAGTCGCACGGGACTGTTTCAAGAATGGCAGTCGGTGCACTAGCCGTGATAGTCGGTCTCTTTTATGAGGATCGAGTATCGCTGATTGCGGTGGTAACTGGTCTAATCGCCGGCCACATCATACAATTTGGCGAGTTCACACTTGCCCAGCTCAGCAGGAAAAGAGGTGAATACTAATGGGTCATGAGTTTCCCACATATTCTCTACAACTCGGAGATTATACGTTATATGGGAGCTGGACGAACGTCATTACGGTGCTGATCGCATCACTACTCGTATTTACGTTTGCCGTTTGGGGAACGCGACGCTTGGCTATGAAGCCGACTGGTAAGCAGAACTTAATGGAATTCTTCGCAGAATTCACACGCGGGATTATCTCGAGTGCGATGGACTGGAAGACTGGGGGCCGTTTCATCGGGTTTGGAATGACGTTGATTTTGTTCATTCTCTTCTCGAACTTGATGGGTCTACCGTTTAACGTCATTTCTGGTCACTATCTATGGTTCAACTCACCAACGGCCGATCCTTACGTCACGTTGGCATTGTCGACACTCGTCGTTGCAATGTCGCACTATTACGGCGTGAAGCTACACGGTTTGAAGCACTACTCGGCGGAATTCGTGAAGCCGGTCTGGTTCTTATTGCCGATCAAGCTCATCGAGGAGTTCGCGAACACCTTGACGCTCGGTCTGCGTCTTTACGGTAACATCTTTGCCGGTGAAATCATGATTACCATCATCTTGGGACTCGCAATTACCGCAGAAGGGGCACTTAACCCACTCGGTGCTGTGTTCGCAATTCTCCCAATGATTTTATGGCAAGGCTTCTCAATCTTTATCGGGGTTATCCAATCCTACATTTTCCTGACGCTTGCAATGGTGTACATCGGGCATAAAGCTTCTGCCGAGCATTAATTCGGGCAGGTCTCGCCAAAGCGTTGAACAAAAAAACTATTTACTTAACTTTTAGGAGGAATATACACAATGGAACAAATGAATCTTCTCGCAACAGCACTCGTTATCGGTCTTGGAGCACTCGCGGCTGGTATCGGTAACGGTCTCATCGTATACGGAACAGTACAAGGACAAGCACGTCAGCCAGAACTCAAAAACGAACTTCGTCAAACAATGTTCATCGGTATCGGTTTGGTTGAAGCCCTCCCGATCATCGGTGTGGCTGTCGGTTTCCTTCTCCTCAACTCTTGATTACGAGTTAACGAGAACAACGTAAGAGGGAGCGTGTCTCCCTCACTTATTTAGTCAAGAGGAGGGTATGCATGGATACGATGATGATTGCAGCTGGTGCTGGTGGCGAAGGCCTCCGCATCCTGGATATGATCTTTACACTTTTCACATTCCTCGTACTCTTGGCCCTGTTGAAGAAATTTGCTTGGGGACCACTCCTTGGAATGATGAGACAGCGTGAAGAGTATGTAGCGAACGAAATTGAGCTCGCTGAAAAGAGCCGCAAAGATGCGGAAACATATGTAGTCGAACAACGTGACGCATTAAGTGCAGCACGTACAGAATCGAAAGAAATGCTTGATTCAAGCCGTCGTCAAGCAGAAGCGGAACAAGCACGCTTGGTGGAGCAGGCGCGTTTGGAAGCCGAACAAATCAAGATCGAGGCGGGTAAAGCGATCGAACGTGAGCGTGAGCTCGCGAAACAATCGCTCCAGACCGAAGTCGTCACACAGGCGCTCTCGGCCGCACGCCACGTCCTTCAGTCAGACCTTAAAGGCGACGAAGTGAAACAACGTGCCCTCGTTACAGACTTCCTGTCTAAAGCGAAAGGTGCTAACTGATGAACACATCGTTAGCAAAACGCTATGCCAAAGCGCTCTTCGACTTAGCGCGGGAACAAGGCACGCTCGACCAAGTCGAAGCGGAAGTGCGTCTGCTCGATGAAGTGCTCCACGCGACTCCTGAACTCACGGATCTCTTAACGAATCCGGCAATCAGTGACAGCGAGCTTGCACAGCTTTTAACACATAGCTTTGGTGACATGACAGATATCGTGCTCAACACACTTCTCGTCATGGTCGAAAACGACCGTGCGAGCGAAGTTCGCGGCTTGTCGCGATACGTCCTTGATTACATCAACGACTACCGTGGCATCGCCGAAGGGTTCGTCACGAGTGCTTACCCGTTGTCGGCAACAGAGTTGAAAGAAGTCGAACTCGTCTTCGGTCAGAAGATGAACAAGACGCTTCAATTGAAGAACGTCGTCGATGAAGACGTCATCGGTGGACTCCGTGTCCAGATCGGCTACACGACGTATGATGACACAATCGAAAACAAACTAACACGCCTCGAGCGTGAATTGTTGAATGCGTAAGAAATAGGGGTGAATTCAATGACGATCAAAGCTGAAGAAATCAGCGCCCTGCTAAAAGAGCGGATCGCTTCGTACGGTTCTGAAATCGAAGTCAGTGAGACAGGTACAGTCATTCAAGTAGGTGACGGTATCGCTCGTGCATACGGACTCGATAACGTTATGGCGGGGGAACTCGTAGAGTTCTCTAACGGCGTAATGGGCTTGGCGCAAAACTTAGAAGAAGGTAACGTCGGGATTATCATCCTTGGCGACTACAAAGGCATCAAAGAAGGCGACTCGGTAAAACGTACGGGCCGCATCATGGAAGTTCCAGTCGGTGAAGCGCTCCTCGGACGCGTCGTCAACCCACTCGGACAACCAATCGACGGTCTCGGACCGATCGTGACGGACACATACAACCCGATCGAGCGTAAAGCTTACGGCGTTATGGCCCGTAAGTCAGTTCACGAACCGCTCCAAACTGGGATTAAGGCGATTGACGCCCTCGTACCAATCGGTCGCGGACAACGTGAGCTCATCATCGGTGACCGTCAAACTGGTAAGACTTCGCTCGCAATCGATGCGATCATCAACCAAAAAGAAGAAAACATGGTCTGTATCTACGTCGCAATCGGTCAGAAAGAATCGACTGTCCGTGGCGTAGTTGAGACGCTCCGTCAAAACGGCGCCCTCGATTACACGATCGTTGTTTCGGCATCGGCTTCACAGCCAGCCCCACTTCTTTACCTCGCACCATTCGCTGGGGTATCGATGGGTGAGTACTTCATGGACCGCGGACAACACGTCCTCGTCGTATATGATGACCTCTCGAAACAAGCGGCAGCTTATCGTGAGCTCTCGCTTCTTCTCCGTCGTCCTCCAGGCCGCGAAGCCTACCCAGGGGATGTCTTCTACCTCCACTCACGCCTTCTTGAGCGTGCGGCGAAGTTGAACGACGAACTCGGCGGCGGTTCATTGACAGCACTTCCGTTCATCGAGACACAAGCGTCGGATATCTCGGCTTACATCCCGACGAACGTTATCTCGATCACAGACGGTCAAATCTTCCTTCAGTCGGACCTCTTCTTCTCAGGGGTACGTCCTGCGATTAACGCCGGTCTCTCGGTATCGCGTGTTGGTGGTTCGGCTCAAGTGAAAGCGATGAAGAAAGTTGCCGGTACGCTCCGTCTTGACCTCGCGTCATACCGTGAGCTCGAAGCGTTCGCCCAGTTCGGGTCGGACCTCGACAAAGCGACACAAGCGAAGCTCAACCGTGGACAACGTACCGTTGAAGTCTTGAAACAAGACTTGAACGCACCGCTCTCGGTCGACAAGCAAGTCATCATCATCTACGCTCTCACGAAAGGTCATCTCGATGACGTCCCAGTCGAAGACATCCGTCGTTTCGAAAAAGAAATGAACGCATGGCTCGACCAAAACCGTGCGGACCTCTGCCGTGAAATCCGTCAAACAGGAAACCTTCCTGCTGACGAGGCGATGGTCGATGCACTTACGGAATTCAAAAAGACGTTCTCGCCATCGGTTTAATCCGGTGACGAGCGTCTATTAAGGTGGTGAATCGAAATGGCATCATTACGTGAGATCCAGATGCGGATCACCTCGACCCAAAGCACGAAGCAAATCACGAAAGCGATGAACATGGTGTCGGCCTCGAAATTGAACCGCGCTCAAGGGAGCAACGCCAACTTCAAGCCGTACATGACCAAGTTGCAGGAAGTCATCTCGTCGATTGCCGGCGGTACTTCAGGCGCAACACACCCGATGCTTCAAGTCCGTCCCGTCAAACGGACCGGCTATATCGTCATCACGTCAGACCGCGGACTTGCTGGTGGATACAACGCCAGCGTCCTTCGTGACGTGTATCGCGAGTTGAAAGCCAAACACGGTTCAACAGACGAGTACCGTCTGTACGTGATCGGGAAGGTCGGCGTTCAGTTCTTCAAGGCACGTAACATTCCGGTGTACAGTGCCATGACAGGATTGAACGACCAGCCATCATTCGTTGAAGTCGCAGAGATCGTCAAACAGACGGTCGGCGCGTTCAGTGAAGGCGAGATTGATGAATTGAAGCTCTGCTACAACTCATTTATCTCTGTCATCAGCCAAGAAGTGAAGATTGATCGATTGCTTCCGCTTGGGAATATCGAACAGACCGCATCTAATGTGATGTATGAATACGAACCAGAAGAAGAAACGATCTTAGCAGCGCTTCTTCCGCGTTACGCGGAAGGACTCATCTACGGCGCGCTCCTCGATGCGAAAGTATCGGAGCACGCGGCTCGGATGACGGCGATGTCGAACGCGACAGACAACGCGGATGAACTCATCCGTGGACTCAAGCTCAAGTTCAACCGCGCGCGTCAAGCGGCGATCACACAAGAAATCACAGAGATTGTCGGAGGTGCGGCTGCGCTTGAATAAGCGCACGCCCTCTAGATTGTAGGAGGCTAACACGATGAACGAATACGGCATGAAAGGCCGCGTAGTCGCAGTCATGGGCCCAGTTATCGACGTTAAGTTCGACAACCACTTACCGAACATCTATAACGCCCTTAAAGTCACACACGTGGCTGAATCGGCACAAGATGTCAGTGTCGACTTGACGCTCGAGGTGGCGATTCACCTTGGGGATGACACGGTCCGTACGATTGCGATGGACTCAACGGACGGCGTTCGCCGCGGCATGGAAGTACTTGACTTAGGTTCACCGATTTCAGTACCAGTCGGAGAAGAGACGCTCGGTCGTGTCTTCAACGTACTCGGTAACCCGATTGACGATAAAGAAGTGTCACCGACTGTCCGTCGGTCACCGATTCACCGTCTCGCACCGACGTTCGATGAGTTGTCGACAAAAGTTGAAATCTTGGAAACAGGAATCAAAGTCGTCGACCTTCTCGCACCATACATCAAAGGTGGTAAAATCGGCCTCTTCGGTGGTGCCGGTGTAGGTAAAACCGTTCTCATTCAGGAACTCATCAACAACATCGCGCAAGAGCACAGCGGGATTTCTGTATTTGCAGGAGTCGGTGAGCGTACGCGTGAAGGAAATGACTTGTTCCACGAGATGACGGACTCAGGCGTTATCAAGCAAACGGCGATGGTCTTCGGTCAGATGAACGAGCCGCCTGGCGCGCGTCTTCGCGTAGCCTTGACGGGTCTTACAATGGCAGAATACTTCCGCGATGAGCAAGGACAAGACGTTCTTCTCTTCGTCGATAACATCTTCCGTTTCACTCAGGCAGGTTCGGAAGTTTCGGCCCTTCTCGGTCGGATGCCATCTGCCGTAGGTTACCAGCCAACACTCGCAACGGAAATGGGTATGCTTCAAGAGCGAATCACGTCAACAGCTAAAGGATCGGTCACATCGATTCAAGCGGTTTACGTACCAGCCGATGACTATACTGACCCGGCTCCAGCGACAACGTTCGCTCACCTTGATGCAACGACTAACTTGGAGCGTCGTCTTTCGGAGATGGGGATTTACCCAGCCGTTGACCCGCTCGCATCGACTTCACGTGCCCTCTCGCCTGACATCGTCGGACCTGAGCACTACGAAGTAGCCCGTAACGTCCAGCAGACGCTTCAGCGTTACAAAGAGCTTCAAGATATCATTGCAATCCTCGGTATGGACGAGTTGTCTGAAGACGATAAGCTCACGGTTCACCGTGCCCGTCGTATTCAGTTCTTCTTGTCACAAAACTTCCACGTGGCTGAGCAGTTCACAGGCCAAAAAGGTTCGTACGTACCAGTTAAAGAGACAGTTCGCGGCTTCAAAGAGATCCTCGATGGTAAACACGACGATCTTCCAGAAGATGCATTCCGTCTCGTTGGTCCAATCGAAGACGTCATCGAAAAAGCGAAGACGTTGGTCTAAGACCTACACGGAAGGGGGAAACTAGACGATGAATACTCTTCACGTCAACGTCGTCACCCCGGATGGTGCAGCCTATGAGGGCGAGGCACGGATGGTCGTCGCCAAATCGGTGACCGGTGAACTCGGTATCTTACCGAAACACATCCCGATGGTGACACCGCTCGATATCTCAGTTCTCAAACTGCGCCACGAAGATGGTGGACGCACGCTGATCGCACTCAGCGGCGGTTTCATGGAAGTTCGTCCCGACACGGTGACGATCTTAGCTGAAACAGCCGAAATGGCGGATAAAATCGACTACGACCGCGCTTCTGCGGCGAAAGTTCGTGCCGAGCGTCGTCTTCAAGACACGAAGCTCTCGGACCTCGAATTCCGTCGTGCGGAGCTCGCGCTCAAAAAAGCGATTAACCGTTTGAGCATTCGCGATATCAAAGAATAACCGACATCTCTCCTGCAGCCGCAGGGGAGATTTTTTTGTGGATGGACCGAATGAATCACGTTCCTTCTATATATATAGGTCCAAAGCATCAAAAGTTTTACGACCAAATAGTGGAAGACAGACATCTCTTATCCGATAATATAGGTGGGAACTACGGTAAAGGAGACAATGGGATGAAAGTTTATGTTGCGCGCCAACCGATCTTTGATCAAAAATTACGCGTCTGTGGCTATGAACTGTTATATCGCCGCAGCGAGAAAAATATATTTGAACATGTCGATGACGCACTTGCGACCGCCGACGTGATTCATAACGCCTATCTCGTCTTCAACTTTCGGGAGTTGACGGAAGGGACGAGAGCGTTCATCAACTTTCCGCAAAACTTGATTGAGAGCGAGGTCCCGGCTTTATTGCCGCGGCAGACGCTCGTCGTCGAAGTGCTCGAGCATGTCGAACCGACGGAGAAAGTCTTGGCGGCGTTACGTTCGTTACGTCGGAAAGGCTATACGATCGCCCTCGACGACTTCGTGTTCGAAGAGAAGTATCGGCCACTCATCGGACTCGCCGATATCATCAAAATCGACTACCAGGCGACACCAATCGACCAACAGAAACGGCTCATCGACGCCCTCGGCCATCGCATCGAATTTCTAGCGGAGAAAATCGAGACACCGTTTGAATATGAGATTGCCAAGAAGCTCGGCTATCACATGTTCCAAGGCTACTTCTTCAGTCGGCCGACGGTCGTCCACGGTGCCGAGGTCCATCCGCTCCGGCATACGCTCGTCGAAGTGCTGAAGGAGCTCGATAAGCCGGAACCGGACTTCCGACGCATCGCCAGCCAAATCGAACGAAGCGTCGACTTGTCGTATAAAATGTTACGCTCGGTCAACACGGTTTATCAAAAGGGACGTCACACGATTCAATCGATTGAACAGGCCGTCGCGCGCATCGGGCTCGATGAGATGCGGCGTTGGTCCTACTTGATGTTGTTGCGTGAGTTACAGACATCCGAATCGAAAGAATTGATTAAACAGAGTGTCATCCGCGGCAAGATGATGGAACTGATCGCGGCCGAGACGCTGCCGCACGTGACGGCGTTCGACGCGTTCATCACGGGTATCTTCTCGTCGCTTGACGTCATCTTGGACGAGACGATGCATACGCTCGTCTCGGAGCTTCCGGTCGAACCCGTCGTCAAAGCGGCGCTTCTCGGGGAAGACAACGAGTTGCGCGGTTTGCTCGATACGGTGCTCGCCTATGAGCGGTTGACGGTCGACGTCGATGAGACGATGCCGGACTTGTCTCGATACTATGTCGAAGCCATCCGTTGGAGCCAAACTTATGATGCTGAAGTGAATAATGTTTGAAATGTTGAAGGGACGTCAATTACTGTACTAAGGCCATGCGCCGGTTGACGTTCCTTTTTTGTATGCGGTTTATGGAGAGAAAGCGAGTTGATCGGATGAACCCATTCAACCACTCACTAGAACGCTAAGTCTTTTTTTCTCTGACGCGTCATGCTATGATTAAAAATGGTACGAATTTTTGAAAAGAGGGGAATCGTCGATGCTGAACACCGTATTATCGCTCGTCATCTACGTCGTAGCGATCTACGTCGCTTGGTGGGCGCTCATGCCGGTCAAATGGGACCGCTTGCTCAATCAAGTGAGGAGTCCGCAAGCTGCTGTCTTGCGCGTCCTCGTGGCCGTCGTCTTCGGTTCACTGATCGCCCAGTTCTTTTTGGAGTATATCCGATTGGCTCAGGCACTCGCACCATTACAGTAGGCAGGGAAATGATTACTAAACTGTAATCCTGCTGTAACGTATCGTATATGTTTATCGTGATAGGATAAATTCGTCTGACATGACGAAATTTTTCATCAGAATTTTATGGTTGCTTTTATTATTATTTTTCTCTCTGATGAAGCGTCACGTAATACAAACCATCATAGTAATCGACACAACCACATCCGGTAACGGATATCGACGTATAAAACAAAAAATCAACGAAGTTGGAGGACAAAGAGAGATATGAAGGATTTGATTGTAGTCCGTGGAGGACGTAAATTGTCAGGTACTGTGCGTGTTGAAGGAGCTAAAAACGCCGTACTCAAAACATTGGTTGCCACTCTATTAGCAGGTGAAGGAAAGTCGGTACTTCAAAACGTGCCACGCCTCGCTGATGTGTACACGATTAACAAAGTGCTTCGCCACCTCGGTGCAGAGGTTTCATTTGACGAAGCGAGTAATGAAGTCACTGTCGATGCGTCGGGCACAATCAAAGACGAGGCGCCACTTGAGTACGTCCGTAAGATGCGTGCTTCAATCCTCGTCATGGGTCCTCTTCTCGCTCGCCTTGGTCACGCACGTGTTGCGATGCCAGGCGGATGCTCGATCGGCTCACGTCCGATTGACCTCCACTTAAAAGGCTTCGAGGCGATGGGTGCGAAGACGGTCATTGGCAACGGTTTCGTTGAAGCTTCAGTTGACGGTCGCTTGAAAGGTGCGAAGATCTACTTGGACTTCCCATCTGTCGGCGCGACAGAGAACATCATGATGGCTGCCGTCCTCGCGGAAGGCACGACGATCATCGAGAACGTCGCCAAAGAGCCTGAAATCGTTGACCTCGCCAACTTCTTGAACGGTATGGGCGCACACGTGCGCGGTGCCGGTACAGAAACGATTCGCATCGAAGGTGTCGATAAGCTTCATGGCGCTGAGCATTCAATCATTCCTGACCGCATCGAAGCCGGTACGTTCCTCGTCGCAGGAGCCATCACAGGCGGCGACATCGAAGTCATCGGCGCTGAGCGCGAGCACCTTCGTCCGCTCATCTCGAAGATGGAAGAAATGGGCGTCAAGTTCGAGGATACAGCAGAAGGCATGCGTGTCATCGCACCGGATGAGTTGAAGCCGGTCGACGTGAAGACGATGCCACACCCTGGTTTCCCGACAGACATCCAAGCCCAAATGATGGCGCTCGTCTTGAAAGCAGGCGGCACATCGGTCATCACCGAAACAGTGTTTGAGAATCGCTTCATGCACGTGGAAGAGTTCCGCCGCATGAACGCAGACATCAAAATCGAAGGCCGTTCGGCCATCATCAAAGGTGGCGTTCGCCTCCAAGGTGCTGAAGTCGTATCGACTGACCTTCGTGCCGGTGCTGCTCTCGTCCTCGCTGGACTCATCGCGGACGAAGAGACACGCGTGGGCGATCTCTACCACATCGACCGTGGCTACGTTGACTTCCACAAGAAATTGCAAGCTCTCGGTGCTGACATCGAGCGCATCCAAGGGAACGTCGAAGTTGCCGAAGAAATGGTTAAGAACTAATTAATAGACTCATAGGAGCGAGGAGAGACTCTTCTCGCTCTTTTCAATGAAGTAATGAACGGAGGAACCTACACACCATGTTTTCAAAAGATATCGGGATTGATTTAGGAACAGCAAACGTCGTCATCCACGTCAAAGGTCGAGGCATCGTCCTCGACGAGCCATCGGTCGTTGCCATTAAACGTTCGACAGGGAAAGTACTCGCTGTCGGGACAGAAGCGTATCAGATGGTCGGACGTACACCTGGTGACATCGTCGCCATCCGTCCACTCCGTGACGGTGTCATCGCCGACTTCGCGACAACCGAAGAGATGCTTCGTCACTTCGTCGAGAAGATTCAAGTCCGCGGTTTCTTTGGCGGCATCCGCATGCTCATCTGTACGCCGGCGAATGTGACACCGGTCGAAGCGAAAGCCATCCGTGAGGCGGCCGAGAAGGCCGGCGCGAAAGAGGTCTTCCTCGCCGTAGAACCGAAAGCAGCAGCCGTCGGTTCGGGCATGGACATCTGGAAGCCGGTCGGTCATATGATTGTCGACATCGGTGGCGGGACGACAGACGTTGCCATCCTCTCGATGGGCGATATCGTCTGCGGCGAAACGATTAAAATCGCCGGGGACCGGTTCGATACGGACATCCTCCGCGCCATCAAAGACAAGCATAAGCTCGTCATCGGTGAGCGGACGGCCGAGCAAATCAAGAAAGAGATTGCGACGGTCTTCCCAGGCGGACGTAACGAGACGATGGATATCCGAGGTCGTGACATGGTGCGTGGGCTTCCGCGTACAGTAACCATCACGTCGGAAGAACTCCGTGAAGCGATGGCCGAATCGGCAAATGAGATCGTCGAAGCAACGAAGCGCGTCCTCGAACAGACGCCTCCGGAACTTGCGGCCGATATCATCGACCGCGGCATCATCATGACAGGTGGCGGCTCGCTCCTCCACGGGATCGACCAGCTCGTCGCCGAGCGTGTCGGATTGCCGGTCATGATTGCCGAAGAGCCGACGCTCAGCGTCGCGCACGGCACGGGCATCATGCTCGAGCACTTGGATCGTTTGAAGTAAGATCATCTAAAGGCACGGCGTCAGTAGACGTCGTGCTTTTTTGCGTTCAACACTGTCCGAATTTCCTGGAAATGGATAGACTAAGGGAGGGAGGGCTACAGATGAATCCATTGATTGAGCGATTGACGGCGAAAGGAGTCGAGGTCACGGAGGTTGAAGACCGAGGTGAGGAAGCGCGTCAGACATGGGTGGCGCACTTCATCCGATTGGAACAGCGGACACGGCTTTCCCCTTATCTATGGGAGGATATTGGGGCAGAAACTGACGGCTGTCTCGTCGGAACGGCTGCTGAGCATGCGTTCGAACGGGCCGGGAAGTGGAAAGCGATGCTCTTTTTTCAACACTCGAACGATGTGCTCGAGCTCGATTTGACGCAAGCGCAACCACTTGCCAGGAAAGAGTTGATTGTCGAAACCATGGACTATGCGGACATCTATATCGTCGACCCGGCTTACACGTGGACGTATGTCATCCCGCACGAAGCGGACTGGGGGCCGTATTTTTTCACCAAATTAAGGACTAAAGGGGATCATTAAATGACACGACCACTCACACTCATTACCGGCGTCAGCCGGACGCAAGGCATCGGGGCAGCCATCGCGCGAAAACTCGCTACGTCAGGCCATGACTTGTATCTCACGCATTGGAGCCCGTTTGACGGCACGGAAGGCGTCGGAGCGGAACCGGACTTCATCGACGGCTTCGTCGACGAATTACGGGCATCAGGGGCCCGTGTCGCACACGAAGCGTATGATTTGGCGTCTGGAGACGCAGAAGGGCTACTCAACCGCGTCGAAGCGGCGCTCGGTACTCCGAGCCGTCTCATCAACAACGCGACGTATGAACGGCACGTGAGCGTCGATACGTTCACGACCGAGACACTTCGCCGGCATTATCTCGTCAACAATGAAGGGACGCTCGGTCTGACGTTCGCCTTCATCGAGCGATACAAACAGGCTGGGCATACGGACGGACGCATCCTGTTCATGGTGTCCGGGGGAGCGGATGCATCCAATTTGGCCTATATCGCCACGAAAGGCATGTTGATCGCCATCACGCCGGCACTGGCCAATGGGGCAGGTCAGTATGGAATCTCCGTGAACGCGCTCGACCCGGGCCCGACCGATTCGGGTTGGATTGATGACGCGCTTCGTCAACAACTCGTACCGCTATTCCCACATGGACGTGTCGGGACACCCGAGGACACGGCCCGCTATATCGCGTTCCTCATGGGGTCGGACGGGGCCTGGGTCAATGGGCAACATCTTCACGTCGACGGTGGCTTCGTCGGACGCTAAAAAGAGCTTCTCCCAATTCAAGGGAGAAGCTCTTTTTAATGCCATGTATAATCTTTGTCGACAAAGAGTCGAGTGGACAATTCCGTTTGCGGGAACGGCTTTTCTTTTGCATCTAACCAATCATGGTAATCGCAAAGACAGGCGTCATCCAAATGAAGCGAGTAGCCGTTGTTAATCGTCTGAACCGTGATGCTCAAATCATACTCGGCGAGCGTCTTTTTCAACCGATAGATGAGGTTATAGACGTTATGGAGTGCACGCTGCGGCTCGTCGATATCCGGATAAAGTGTCTCGGCAATGAGCCATTTGTTGACGACTTTATCGCGGTGGAAAATCAAGTAGGCGAACAGTTCCTCGGTCTTTTGCGTCGGCCATTTGACGAGGTCGCCGTCTTGTGTCTTGACTGAGAAGTGGTCGAGACATTGAATCGTACACGTCCGGTGATGCTCGGTCGATAGTGTCTCCGCGTATCGCTTCGAGACGCGCGGGATCAGGTCGTGAATCATCTGTTCGGTGATTGGTTTAAGCAGGTAGTGTGTTGCCTGTAAGTTGAACGCTTCGACCGCATATTGGCTGTGTGCCGTCGTAAAGACGACTTGCGTTGTTTCGGGTAAACGTTTGGCAAAATCAAGGCCGCTCATCTGTGGCATCTCGATATCGAGAAAGACAAGATCGATTTGTTGATCTGCTAAAAAATCAAGCGCTTGGAACGGATCGTGGAACGAGCCCATCCATTTTAAGTTCGGTTCGGCTTGGATGAGGCGCTCCATCATCCTCAAAATATGGTGCTCATCTTCAATCAAAATCGTGCGCATGTTGCGAATTCATCCTTTCTCGTTTTGGAAGTCGAATATGCACATGCGTACCGACCCCAGGCTCAGAATTTAATTTAAACGTGGCACCTGGCAAGAAACCGATCCGATTTCTGACATTCGGGATACCGATTCCATTTGACTGTTTCAAATGCGGTGTTGGATCGAAACCGATGCCGTTGTCGGCAATCCGTATATCGATTGAATCGTCCGATGCCTGGACCGATAACATGAGCCGCTTCACACCTTCTTGTTTCATCAACCCGTGTTGAACCGCGTTCTCGACGAGTGGTTGCAATAAAAGAGGAGGGATTGAAGCGTTGAGCACAGATTCATCGATATCCTTCGTAATGGTGAAGGCGTCATTGAAGCGAGTTTGCTCAATCATTAGATACGAATCAATGACCTCAAGCTCTTGACCAAGAGAAATATCATTCTCAGTGCGGCCGTTCTCAAAGATGAAGCGGACGTACGTGCTCAAGTGACTGAGTAACCGTGCTGCCTCGGTCGGTGCCGTATAACAGAGCGCGATTACGTTCCCAAACGTGTTGTATAGGAAGTGTGGTTTGATTTGGGCGTTGAAAAATGAGATTTCACTTTGGTTCGCGAATGTTTGAACTTCCCGTTTTTGTCGCTTATCGGTCGATAAGTGAATCGGAAGTAACGTGAACATGAGCAAGAAATAAATGAGTGACATGACGCTCGTATACAGTTCCTGATTCGGGTGATCAATCAAAGCGTTCAACAACTGACCGATGTATCCGATAACGAGTGCCACTGTGAATACTAAAAATTCAAACGGATAGCCGTTATCTTTACGCTCGAACAACCAGTTGATGTTCAGACCGGTCCAAAAGAACGTGATGAACAACACGTAAAGCCATGCAAACTGATCAAACATGGTATGTGCGGTATAAGGTAGCACCAAGGCAATTAGGCTAAGTGCATAAAACGGATACGACACGTACTTCAAAAAGTGACGGAATGGGACACGTTCGAGCTGGAGCGCAAAGTTAATGAGCATGGCAATGCTTAAGAACGCTGTAATCAAATTCAATTTATGGGCAAAGACATAGGTCATCAGTGGGATAAGTTCGAAGACAATCATTTGATCGCTCGTCAACAGTGAAATACTGACAAGGAAAAAGAAAGCAGCCCCATACAAATAAAGTGCCTCTTTGCGATGAAATAGCCAAACAATCGCATAGAACGAGAAAATGAGTAGCGAAATGAGAATGATGACAAACTCATAACTGAAATATTTATTATGATACGTCATCATATTGCTCGTCGGGCCGATGAGTAAACTGTCGGAAACGCCAGTTGCGAGTTCCTCCGTCTCGGCTGTTTGAATCGTTAAACGAAACGTCGGGGTATGCGTATCAAGGAGAACGAGGTAGGCATGCCGAGGATCTTCATCTGTCGATGCATAGACGGGCGAGACGTTTTTTCCATCAATGAGGAGATTGACATGTGGGTGGTTACGCGGGACGCGTAGTGCATATTGTCCCGGAGGTAGGCTTATGTCAGCCTCGTAGGTTGCTGTTTTGTGTGGTGTCACATGCGGGATTCTTCGATAGGATTCACGGTCGACTTGATCGAGAAAACTCGATTGGAAGCGCCATGTCCCATCCAGACGCATGATGTGTTCGGTCACACGAGAATCGGTCAAATTTGCCGTTCCTTGCGTGACGGTGACTGAATCGTCGATAGTTTGTCCTCGCGTCAAGGCGAACCCGCCTGCGAATGCAAAGAAAATCATCAATACGACCAGCCCAATCGATTTAGGGGTCATCTGCATATTCCCTTCGTGATTTGTGAGTTTCTTGTGAGAAACGAACGATATACTGACACTAATCGGTCACAATTAAAAGTAACCAACGTTTTCTTATCGTACACGAAACTGACTTTTTTGAATAGCCGAACATACTGAATTGACAAGCTGATCAATCACCGATATGAAAGAAGGCAACATATGAAACGCTGGATTGAACAACGAATTAGCCGCCAAGTGCTCACCGTGTTTTATGTATTAATCGCGTTAATCACGTTGACGTCACTCGGCACATATTTTTATACCCAGCAGGCAATCCGAGAAACGACGGTCGAACTCGAACGCATCAGTGAACAGCGCTCACGGGCGACCGACTTATTCGAGACGTGGCAGTCGATGCAATATGAGATGCGCGGTCACGTCTTGCTAGGGGAAGAGGCATTGTTGGCTGAAGTGAAACGAGCCCAAACTCGCATCGACGACCAGACGAGCTGGTTCGAACAGAATGCGGAGACTAAAGAAGAGACGACGTTCGCGGAAGATGCGCGTCTCTTGTTCACCATCTATACGACACGGGTCATGCCTAGCCTCGAGCGTTATGTCGTTGCCAAATCTAATGGTGAGGTGGATGAGCCGTTTTTACAGATGGCAACCGTTGGTCAACTTATGCCCAAGAATGCGTCATCAAATCAAACACGATTCAAATTTAATTCGAATAGTGCGGCTGATATGAGTGCAAGTATCGTTGATATGGAGTCGGTATTCACAGACTATCGCTCAGAACTCGACTTTCAAGAGACGGGACTGCGTGAGCAGTTATCGGAACAACTCGCAAAAGCCCAGTGGATCTGGCTACTCATTCTACTTGGCGCATTATTCATCCTATTCGTCAGCTTACAACCATACATTGTGCGGTTGACGAAACAGCTTGAGGCGCTCATCACGAACAGTGAGAGGCTTGCCGTCGACCCGCACGCCACGCTTATTCCGATTGAGCCAATGAAAAATGAAGTCGGTCAACTGTCGAAATCATTCACGGAGATGTCGAGCTCATTGATTCATCAACATGATGAACTCGAGAAAGAACGCGAGAAGACGGCCCGGATTCTCCATACGATGCGCGACGCGATTGTCTTTGTAGAAGTCGACACGAATCAACGCTTTGCGAACGAGGCTCTGTTCGATTTGTATGACCAACCGTTCCCGTTCGGGGACCGTCAAAGCTTATATCCGATTGACGCGTTTTACAAACCGTTCATGGACCAAATCGATGATCAAGACGGACTCAATCGCTTCACGCACCGGGCCAAAAATTGTGGGATATTCGATGAGACGTTTACGTACTCGATGCAAGGGGGAAGACGTATCATACGGATGTACGCCGAACCGATTGAACTGCAGGACGAACGTTTCGGCGTGATGTTTGTGTCGCGGGATATTACGAAAGAGATTGAGATTGACCGCTTGAAGACGGAACTCGTCGCGACGGTCTCTCACGAACTTCGAACCCCGCTCACATCGATTCTTGGTTTTACTGAATTACTTGAACATCGACACGTCGACGAAGAGAAGCGGAAACGTTACTTGAGTATGATTCATAGCGAGACGACCCGTCTTGAGCGGCTCGTCAGTAATCTACTAGATGTCCAGAAGATGGAAGCCGGTAAGACGGAACAAGACTTCAAAGTAGAGAATCTGTTCGAACTATTGTCTGATGTCCTTGAGATTCATGCCGGTTCAACCGAATTGCATGCGTTCCATTTCGATTGTGATGAGACGATTCGCATTTCCGGAGACCCGGCGCAATTACGTCAAGTGTTCTCGAACATTCTGAATAACGCTATTAAATATTCACCCGACGGTGGGAACATCGCCGTTAACGTCTCGTGCGATGACGATGTCATCCGGATCGCCATCGAAGACGAAGGCATGGGTGTGGCACCCGTAGATGCCGAACGATTATTTGAGAAGTTCTACCGTGTTCAGAACGAGCAGAGTCGCAATATTGGAGGCACCGGCCTTGGACTTGCCATCTGTAAGGAGATTATCGAATCTCACGGCGGGACGATTAGCGTTAGTTCTGAGCTTGGGAACGGGACGACCATGACGGTCGAACTTCCGATTGTCGATTAACGAAAACCACTTCATATTGAGAAGTGGTTTTTTTGATTTTTTTTAAAAAACGGTGAACGAAACGTTCCTTTGGTACGATATAGAAAGTGAAGACTTTGAACGATGAAAGGAAGACGAACCATGTTACGTGGATTATATACGGCGGCGGGCGCGATGAACGTGCTCCAACGTCAACAAGAGATTTTAAGCAACAACCTTGGTAACGTCCGGACGCCTGGATTCAAGGCGTCGAACGGCGTCGTTCGCTCGTTCCCTGAAATGTTGCTCGCTCAAGTGAGCCACCCGGGGAATTCGGGTTCACGCGTCCAAGGCGAGGTAGGCACGTTGTCGACGGGTGTGTATCTGCAAGAGACGATGCCGCGCTTCTCGACGGGCAGTATCTCAGAGACGGGCAGCCCGACCGACGTATATATGAAGGTACCGGCTGACGCGACGGGTGCCGCTATGTTCGCCGTCGAACAGAACGGTGAGACGCTCTATACGACGAACGGACGCTTCGCGGTCGATGAAGAACGCTTCTTGCGTTCGGCAGATGGCGGGTATATCCTCTCAGACGCCGGCGAACGGATTCAATTGCCGTCAAGTGAGTTCACGTTGTCAGGTGACGGACAAATCACGTCACTTGGGCAGAACGTGGCGACGCTCGGTGCCGTCCAAATCGATGACTTGGCGACACTCGAGCAAGTCGGGAACGACTATCGGGTCAATGGAGACGCACCGCCTGCTGCGAACGTTCAGTTCCAACAAGGATTTATCGAAGAGGCAAACGTCGATCTCGATCGGACGATGGCCGATTTGATGACGACGTACCGTCAATTCGAGGCGAACCAAAAAGTTGTCCAAGCGTATGACAAGAGTGCCGAGCGGGCGATTGAAATCGCTCGGATTCGTTAAGGAGGAAGCCCATGCAATCGATTTATAACTCGGTGTCGTCGCTCACGCAGCTTCAGCGCCAGCTCGATGTGACCGGTCACAACATTGCCAACGTTGACACGGCCGGCTATAAGCGGGAACAGACCCACTTCGCCTCGCTCTTGTCCCAGGCGTACGACAATCAACCACGCGCCGAGCTCGAGGTCGGGCGCGATACGCCGAACGGGATTCGTATCGGCGTTGGCGGTCACGTCGCCGATATTAGCCAACAGTTCAATATCGGCCAGATTCGCAAAACGGACCGTGGCCTTGATGTGTTCTTAAAAGCGAGCCGCCAGTTCTTCGCCGTCGAGACGGAGAACGGTGTCGGACTGACTCGGAGCGGGAATATGCAGCTATCGGTCGGTGACACGACGACACTCGTCGATGTGAACGGGAACGCCCTCCTTGGTGCGGACGGGAATCCGATCGTCATGCCAAACGAGGCGACGGCGCATCGTGTCCGGCAAGATGGGATGGTCGTCGCCAGCGTGAACGGTGTCGAGCAAGAGTTCGGCCGTCTCGATATCGTCGAGGTGCGTAACACGTCAGCGCTCCAACCGCTCGGCAACAATGTCTATGCGGCTGACTTGGCGACGGACGTTGACCGTCCGCTCGGCAATCTGTTGATTGAAGGGACGCTCGAATCGTCAAACGTCGATTTGACGAAAGAGATGACCGACATGACGATCACGCAACGTGCCTACCAGATGAATTCACGGGCGTTGTCGATGAGTGACCAGATGATGGGACTCGTCACGTCGCTTCGTTAAACACGGACCGTTCTTCCTCGGAAGAGCGGTTTTTGCGTTACACTGAATACGAGGAGGGATGGACATGCGAATTGTCGTGGCGATGGATTCGTTCAAAGGGTCACTCACGAGCGTGGAAGCCAATCGGGCGGTGCGCGCAGCGCTCGCTGGGCATGACGTCGTCGAGGTGCCGATCTCAGACGGCGGCGAAGGTTTTTTGGACGCGTGGCTCTTGACGCACCCGCAGGCCGAGGTGGTTACGCAAGACGTGATGTCGCTTGACGGGACGGTGCGGCAAGCCCGGTATGGCTGGTCGGAACGAACGCGCGAGGCGGTGATTGAAGTCGCCGAGGCGTCTGGCCTCACCCTCATCGACGTGCTCGACCCGTGGCGATACAGCTCCTATGGGACGGGTCTGCAAATCAAGCATGCGCTCAAGAGCGGGGCGACACGCATCACGGTCGGTCTCGGCGGGAGCGCGACCGTCGATGGAGGGAAAGGCTTGCTCGAGGCGCTCGGCGTCCGCTTTCTTGATGAGACAGGGCATGTCATTGATTCGTTCCCGCATCAACTCGAGCGCGTCGCGCAAGTCGATTGGACCGGACTCCTACCGGAAGCGCGTCATGTCGAGTGGCGGATGGCCTCGGATGTGACGAATCCGTTACTCGGTCTATCTGGGGCGGCCGCCGTATTCGGTCCACAGAAAGGATTGGCGCTAACGGACATCGACCGTTATGACGAACAGCTCGCCGCGTATGCCCGTTGCTTCGAGCGTGATGTGACGGGACAACCGGGGGCGGGCGCGGCCGGCGGGATCGGCTTCGCGCTCTATCAGCTCGGAGCCGTATATGGGAGCGGGATTGACGAGGTAGTACGGTGGTCGAAACTAGAGGAAACGTTGCAAATGGCCGACTGGTTGATCACCGGGGAAGGCCGGTTCGATGAGCAATCGCTCCACGGAAAAGCACCTTACGGATTGGCCCGAATCGCATATGCACACGGGGTCCCGACGCTCGTCTTCGCGGGACAATCGGAACTGATTGCCGTTCCGGACGTCGGCATCGAAGCCGTGTTCCCAATCGTTTGCCGGGTGATGACGCTCGAAGAGGCGATGCAGCAAGCGGCGCCGCTCTTGACGGACGCCGTCAGCCGAGCGTTCCGGTTAATCGACAAAGACGCCTGAACCAACTTCGGTTCAGGCGTCTTTTGGTCACGAACGTTCTTTTAATAGGTCACGAATCTCCGAAAGGAGCTGTTCTTCACGCGACAGTTCCGGCTCCGGTGTCTCTTCGACCGCTTTTTCTCGCTTCAGACGGTTCAATACTTTGACCATCATGAACAACGCGAAGGCAACGAGGAAGAACTTGACGATTTCTTGCAGGAAGTTGCCGTACGTCACGTTCACGCCGAGCACCGACACCGCGAGCGTCGAGAAGTCGATGCCGCCGATGAGGATGCCGAGGAACGGCATGAAGATGTCGTTGACGAGCGACGTGACGATGGCCGTAAAGGCGGCCCCGAGGATGAAGGCGACGGCTAGGTCGATCACATTGCCTTTGATTGCAAACTCTTTAAACTCTTTCCACATAAAAATAAACCCTCCTAAATGATGAATACTCTTACGGTAGCACAGCATAGGTGGAAGCGGGTAGGAATTTTTTACAGAAGCGTCGCCCTTGCCCTAGGCCGGGCGCTTGTTCGACGTATGGTAGATACGTTACACTTATATAGAACTCATGCAATAGTTTTAATACCAGGTACTAATATGTTATGATTAATTCAGCTGAAAGGATGTATGGACGTGGCGAACGAAGAACAGAACGGCTCGGAACAGACCGAGTCCAAAGAGCGGACGGAGCGGAAGCGATTATCGAACCATCGACGTTTCCCGATCTTGTTACGCGTCATCGTTGTCCTGCTGTTGGCTTTCGTGATGCTTGCGATTGGGGCCATCATTGGGTACAGCGTGATTGGCGGAGGCGAGTGGAAGGACGTGTTCAACATCGACACGTGGCGCCATATCACCGATTTTTGGCTAACATCATAAGGGTGGTGGAACCATGTACACGATTGAACAGATTAAAGAAGTGATCCCGCATCGGTACCCGTTCTTGCTCATCGACCGAATTCTTGAAGTCGAAGAAGGCAAACGGGCCGTTGGATTAAAGAATGTGACGGCGAATGAAGAGTTCTTCAATGGACATTTCCCGGACTATAACGTCATGCCTGGCGTCTTGATCGTCGAAGCGCTCGCGCAAGTAGGCGCGTTCGCGATGCTCAAGCAAGAGTCGAACCGCGGCAAGCTCGCGTTCTTCGCAGGCATCGACGGATGTCGCTTCAAACGTCAAGTTGTCCCGGGCGATCAATTGCGCCTCGAGGTCGAAATCTTGAAAGTGCGCGGACCGATCGGTAAAGGACGCGCCGTGGCGACAGTCGATGGAGAAGTTGCTTGTGAAGCGGAACTCACTTTCGCCTTGAAGTGAGGAGAGAACGAGATGCGCGTATTGGTGATTGCCTTGATTCTCGGATTGGCGACCATCGTCGGTTGCCAACAAGTGCAAGATGATCCGGTCGAGGAGAACGTCGTGTTTGAACAGGACGTTGATGATGCGATGATCGACAAGCGAGCCGGCCAATCGGAATCGATTGCGGTCTCGCTCGAGCGGACGAACAGCTCAACGATGTTGTTCACGATTCGGATGCTCGAAGACCGTCGCCTCGATCCGACGACGATCATTAGTTATGAAGTCGACGGCACGCGTGTCCCGATTCCGTTCGGTGAACTCGTCGCGGAACGCGAAGGGGACGTGCGAACTTACGTCTATCAAGCGGATTTGAACCCCGATCTATTCGTCACCGAGACGCTGCCTCTCTTCCATATTGGAGAAGAGGGCGAGGCTGAGGTGTCGATGCCGCTCGAGGTAGTAGATTCGACAAATGAATGAACGAACGGATGATTTTTGTCGAAAATCATCCGTTTTTTTGTGCAGTTTTTTCGGAAATCGTCCGATACATACAGTAAGGACGAATGGAGGGAATCACATGAAACGAAATAAACCACAATCGCTACAGACGCGGATTTTGGCGATGATGTTGGCATTCATCACGCTACTCATCGTCACATTCGGCGTGTTGCAGTACGTCAGTACGAAGCATACGGTACAGAGCTCGATGCAAGCGGTCCTGTTGGCGGATGGGGCCCGAATCAGCGAGGCGATCGACGCAGAAGCGTATGCGGCATTTTTACAGAACCCTGTGAAAGATGAACGGTTCGAGCAGTTTCGGGAACAGCTCGACACGTATCGGACGCAAATCGGGGCCATGTATGTGTACACACTCGCAGCCGACGGCGAAGAGCTTCAAATCATCGTCGATGGGATGAGCGCGATTGATGCGGTCGATATCGGAACGCCGACGACGGCGACATCGTTTGCGGACGCGAGAGCGGCGTTTGAAGGTGGGACCGTCACGACACCGATTGTCGAGGACCCAGAGTACGGGGACTATATGACGGTGCTCGTTCCGATCAAACAAGGCGGGGACGTCATCGGTGTACTTGGAATCGACAAAGGGGCGAGTGACGTCGCAGCGGTGACGGAAGACGTGTTGCAAGAGAGCTTGCCGCCGATTCTCATCGGACTCGTCGTCTTGCTTGGGATCGCCTCGGTCATCATCTGGCGCTACCTTGGCTGGAAACTTCGTCCGCTCCGGGAGCTCGAACGTGTCGCGACCCATATCGCGAGTGGGGACTTGGCGACGGCGGCTCGTGAGATGGACAACATCCAGTTGAAAGCGAATGACGAAATCAAGCGGCTTACCGCTTCGATGGATCAGATGACAAAAATGCTCCGCGACTTGATCTCCGGATTACAAACGTCCGCTCAGACGGTGCGCGATGAGAGCGGCAACGTGGCGAGTATCTCGGAAGAAGTGAACGATGCCTCGCGTCAAATCGCGTTCACGATGGAAGAAATCGCGGGCGGTGTCGAGAATCAGAGCGTGCTCACGATGAAACTGTACGGACACATGAATGAGTTTTCGGAACTCGTCGACCAGACGGCGCACGACGGCAACGGCGTGAGCGAACAAGCGGAAGTCGTCAGTCGGGTGACGGCAGAAGGACTTGAACTTATGGAGGATGCCGTCGGCAAGATGACGAACATCCATCTGCAAGTGCGCGAGTCGCAAGGCCAGGTGAAGGACTTCGAGCAACAGGCGGACGAAGTGACGGCGCTCGTCACGATGATCCGTCAAATCTCTGAGCAGACGAACTTGCTCGCCTTGAACGCGGCCATCGAGGCGGCTCGTGCCGGGGAGCATGGAAAAGGCTTCGCCGTCGTCGCTTCTGAGATTCGCAAGTTATCCGACAGCGTTGCGCGGTCGGTCAGTGAGATTTCGGAAATCGTTGGCAGCGTCAAACGAAACTCGATCGCGCTCGGCGAGACGTTCACGGACAGCATGCACGCTGCCGAGGACGGCAAGCGGACGCTCGAGGAGACGAAGCGCGCCTTCAATGAGATTGAACAGAGCGTGCGGGAGATGCAGCGCCTGACGAACTCGATGCAAGGGCAGCTCGGACGCGTCAAGACGAACCAAGACGACATCAAACGTGGTCTCTCTGACATCGCGTCGATTTCTGAAGAGAGTACGGCTGGTAACGAGGAAGTGGCCGCCTCGACCGAACAGATGTCGGCGACGAGCGAGACGATGAACCGGCTCGTTAAAGATTTGTCGCACACGGCCGAGGACATGCAACGCATGAGCCGACAGTTCAAGTTGTAAACAGTCTCAAGTCAGACATACCTCCATTGCGTCCGTTATACTAGGCGCAAGGGAGGTTTTTTCATGCAACGCGTCTCAAGTGAACTCACACAATTCCGCGGCAGTCACTATGACTTTGGCCGCTTTCAAGGACAATACATCAAGCGCAGCAAACTGCTCGAGAACCGAACCGACCAGTGGAAGCTCCGCGTCCCGCGCTTTGAGATTGACGAGCGCGAGGCGAAGCAGGCGTTCGACCGGTTCGCCCCGAAGATTTGGGAAGAACTGCTCGGACTCCAAGACGAGCTCGAATTGACGCTCGCCGACACGCTCCTTCACTTCGGTCATTTCCGGGTCAATAATCCGATCAGCGGCTGTTCGATTTTGACGGGCGACAACTTCCTCGTCCGTAACTATGACTATCACCCGATGACGTACGACGGACGCTATAACGTGTTCCAGCCAGATGAGGGTTACGCCGTCATCGGTCCCGTCTCACGTGTCACCGGCCGGATGGACGGGATGAACGAGAAAGGGCTCGCCATGGGTTATAACTTCATCAACCGGCGGCGCCCGGGGGATGGGTTCGTCTGTCAGATGATTGGCCGAATGATTCTCGAGACGTGCGCCACAGTCGAGGAGGCGGTCGATCTGCTTCAAGAGATTCCGCACCGCGGCTCGTTCACGTATGTCGTCCACGACAAGTCGTCGAAGACGCGTGTCATCGAAGCGACACCGCGCGACATTCGCGTCCGCGAGTCGAATATCTGTACGAACCATTTCGAGTTGCTACAACACGAGAACCGTTACCATCTTGATGATTCAACACGCCGGATGATGGAAATCAAGATGTATCAACATATCGTCCAGGACGCCGAGAGTGCGTTCCGGCTCATGAACGACTCGGACAAAGGCGTCTTCTCGGAGCTGTACAAGAGCTGGGCCGGCACGATTCACACGGCGGCTTATTTCCCGGAGACGCTCGAGACGTGGTTCGCCCTCGGTGGCGACCGCGACCCGGTCATCTTTGATTTTCAGGAGTGGCTCGACGGCAAGGATTTCGATTTACATGCCCTCGATGGGGAAATCGCGACCGACATCGAGTTCGCGAACACGGTCCAACTGTGGCGGTAACGAAAAACAAGCAGAGGCTCATGATGAGTCGCTGCTTGTTTTTCGTTCGTCTGGCGCACGTTAAACCGTACTGAATTCTTTAAAACCGGGAATACTCATAGCAGGAGGGATTCAGATGAAACGAATCGGATTGTTAGCCATCATGCTCAGTTTGATGCTCGTCCTCGGCGGCTGTGTGCCGGGCGACGGGACGTACACGACCGACCCGGCCGGCTTCTTTTGGGGCGTCTGGCACGGGTGGATCGCACCGGTGTCACTCGTTTTAGGATTGTTCAATGACACGTATCGCGTCTATGAAGTGAATAACACCGGTTGGTTCTACGATTGGGGCTTCTACATCGCCATCATCAGCGGCTTTGGTGGGGTAGCGGTCACACGGAAGAGTCGGAGTTGACGTTAGACGGGCTTTCGTCCGGACACGGCTACTGTATGATAATCACGTGAGTCAGGACCGCGAGTCTCGACGACGTCGGTCAGACCAAGCGCGGAAGCGGCGGGGATGAACTGTTCCCGCACGATGGATGCGATGCCGTCCCACGTCACGTCAGCTTTCCCGTCACAGTACGTGATGACGAACAACCCGCCCGGTGCGAGGACACGTTCGATTTCGGGAAGCACCGCAGGCACGTCTTCCCAAAAGTAGAGGGTATGGATGCTGAAGACGCGGTCAAACTGTGCGTCCGGGAACGGGAGCGTTCCGAGGTCGCCTTCGACGACATCAGCTCGCCCGGCTTGCACGTCCGTTCGATTTCGTCGGAGCGCCGAGCGGACGATAGTCGGGGAACGGTCGAGTCCGGTCACATGCACGTGCTCAAAGCCACGTAATATCTGTGCAAGCGCGTCGCCGGCCCCACAACCAAGGTCGAGAACGCGATTGTCGGGCTGAATGTGAAGTTGCTCAATCGTCCAATCGACTTCGACTCGGTGTTGCCGGACCATCTTCTCGCCGATGTACGTCCCGACGATGCCGCGCGGGTTCTCGTATTGACTGTCAATCCATGTTTGGAGACGTGTGAAGCGCATCGAACCATTCCTTTCCGAATCCAGTAGATGTAGATTGAGTGTAGCATAACCATTTTGGGAAGGGAGTTGAATCGATGCGTTCCTTTTGGATTTTCGGCAATCAGTTGTCGCACGAACTCGAGCTATTCAATCACGTTAAGAACGATGACGTCATCGTCATGATCGAGGCGACATCCCGGGCGATGTGGCGGCCGTACCATAAACAAAAGCTCGTCCTCATCTTCTCGGCGATGCGTCATTTCGCCGAGGAGCTGCGCGACAAAGGCTACACGGTCGACTATCACGAGGCCGACTCGTTCCAAGACGCATGGGACGACCACTTCACACGATATGAACCGGAAGAAATCCATTATACAGCCGTCACCGACGCTGCGATGGAGAAAAAGTTGCAACAGTTCGGTCAGCAGCATAAGCTCGTCGAACATACGGACGTGCCGCTCTTCTATTTAACGAAGAAGGAAGCCGTCGATACAATCGGCAACGCGCCATGGCGGATGGACCGCTTCTATCGCCAGATGCGGAAACGGTTCGACGTCTTGCTCGAGGACGGGAAGCCGCGCGGTGGCAAATGGTCGTTCGATGCGGATAACCGCCAGCCGCCGAAAGACGGGCTGACGTTCCCGGCACCGATCCATTTCCGACCGGACGCGATCACGAAAGAGGTCATCGAAAAAGTGAATCGCGATTTCGCCGACCATCCGGGCGACATCACCCCGTTCGTCTGGCCGGTGACGCGTAGTGAGGCACGACGGGCATTGAAACGGTTCGTTGAGGAGCGACTCGAGACGTTCGGTCCGTATCAGGACGCGATGCTGTCGGACAATCAAGACATGTCGCATAGCCTGCTGTCGGCGGCCATCAACATCGGGCTCCTGACACCGGACGAGGTCGTTCAAGCGGCCATTGCGTCGGATGCGCCGCTCGCCTCGGTCGAAGGATTCGTTCGTCAACTTCTCGGCTGGCGGGAATATATGCGCGCCGTCTATGTGGCGACGATGCCGGGCTACGAGTCGGTCAACACGTTCAAACATGAGCGTGACTTGCCGCACTACTTCTGGGACGCCGAGACGGACATGCACTGTGTCCACCAGAGTGTGAAGCCGGTCATCGAGCGGGCGCACAACCACCACATCCAGCGGCTCATGGTGCTCGGCAACTTCGCGACGCTGTTCGAAGTGTCGCCGCAACAGACGAGCGACTGGTTCAACGAGATGTATATCGATGCCTACGACTGGGTCGTGCTGCCGAACGTGCTCGGGATGGCGCTCCATGCCGACGGCGGGCGCCTCGCGACGAAGCCGTATATCGCCTCGGGAAAATATATCGACAAGATGAGCGACTACTGTAAAAGCTGCAAGTATAACCCGAAACATACGACCGAAGAAGATGCCTGTCCGTTCAATGCGCTCTATTGGCACTTCATCGACAAGCACGAGGAGCGGTTCGAAAAGAACCAGCGCATGAAGATGATGGTCCGCAACTGGCAAGGCCGGGACGATGCCGTCAAAGCCGACATTTTGGCGAAGGCGAGACAGACGCTCGACGAAACCGACTCCTTATGAGTCGGTTTTTTTACGTCGTCTTCACAAACTTTTGCATCTGCTTCACGGACGCTTTACATTCATCCGTTACGATATGACTTGTGAGACCCCTCATGCCAAGTGAATAGCAACCGGTAGAACATTCGAGAGACCAACAGAAGCCCGTACGTCGATGACGTCCTGTTTCTGTTGGTCCTTTTTTTAGGGAAGGATGATTCAAGTGAATGAAACGCTCCGCACGATCGGACAAGAGAAGATGATTGCCTCCATCAAATCACCGAAACAACTCGAGAAGTTCCTGCAGTCAGACGTGACGACGACGTTCCTCATGATGGGGACGCTCAGCACGCTCGATCGCTACGTCGCCCATTTGAAGCGCGAGAATCGGACCGTGTTCCTGCACGCCGAACGCATCAACGGCATCAGTCTCGACCGTGACGGCATCGACTATTTGGCGAAACGCGTCGGCGCAGACGGGATTGTGACGACGAAGGCGTCTGTCATCCAACATGCCAAACGGGCCGGCCTGATGACGGTGCAGCGCCTATTCCTCGTCGACTCGGACGCCATCTCGTCAGGCATCAAGATGGCGAAAGACCAACAGCCGGACGCGCTCGAACTGATGCCGGGTCTCATTCCGAGTGTCATCGAGCACGTCGCGGAACACGTCTCGTTGCCGATTGTGACGGGTGGGATGATTCGAAAACCGATTCACGTGCATGAAGCCTTGTCCCACGGGGCGTTCGCCGTCTCGACCGGGGATGAGCGATTATGGGCGTCGCAAGGAATGAAGGAGGATATCATATGAAATCGATTCAACTGCAGAATATCAAAAAGTCATACGACGAGACGGAAGTCATCCGTGGCATCGACGTGACAATCGAGGCCGGTGAGTTCTTCGCCCTCGTCGGACCGTCGGGTTGCGGCAAGAGCACGATGCTCCGAATGATCGCCGGGCTCGAGTCAATCACGAGCGGGACGCTCCGCATCGACGGCGTCGCCGCGAACGACTTGAAACCGAGCGAACGCCAACTGTCGATGGTGTTCCAAAACTATGCGCTCTATCCGCATATGACCGTCGAGAAGAATATCACGTTCGGGTTACATACGAAAGGGCTGACGAAGCTCGAGCAGCGCGAACGCTGCCTAGCAGCGGCCGAGACGCTCGGACTGACCGACTATTTGAAGCGGAAGCCACGCGAGCTCTCAGGTGGACAACGGCAACGGGTCGCCTTAGCCCGGGCGATCGTCACCGAGTCACCGATCTGCCTCATGGACGAGCCGCTCTCGAACTTGGACGCCAAGCTTCGGGCCAAAATGCGCTCGGAGATCCGGCAGCTGCAACGCAAGCTCAAACTGACGATGATTTACGTCACGCACGACCAAGTCGAGGCGATGACGATGGCCGACCGGATGATGCTGTTGAACGATGGCGAGGTCCAACAAGTCGGTCAACCGCTCGATTTGTACAATAAGCCGGCGAACACGTTCGTCGCCTCGTTCATCGGTTCACCGCCGATGAATTTGACGCCGGTGCAGCGGAGTGACAAGGGCTGGGTCGCCTCGGACGGACGCCTGTTCCATCCGAACACGCTGACGCGAGAAGATACGGCGACGCTCGGCATCCGCCCGGAACAAATCACGCCGGCGAAAGAGGATGTCACGTTCTATGCCGAACTGAAGAACATCGAGGTGCTCGGCACGGAGACGATTCTCGCCTTTGACATGGGCGGCGTCGAGTGGCTCGCCAAATGGCCGGGACAATGGCCGCTGTCGATCGGGGAGAAAATCGCCTGTTACGTCGACCCGAAACAGATATCTTTGTTTGATACGAACGGCAATCGTATCGAACCGCGGCAACCGAAACTGTTCGAGGCGTTGGAGGTGTTCCAATGACGGTCGCCCTTCCGAGACAACGCGTCCGGACCCGACTATCGGACGCGACGAGCGGGCTCCTCTACTTGTCACCGTCGATCGCGCTGTTCGGGATTTTCCTCGTCTATCCGCTGTTCCGGACGATTTACTTGAGTTTCTTTCAAACGGACACACAAGGGACGCCACTCAGCTACGTCGGCGGCGAGCATTACGCTAAGCTGTTCACGAGCGCCTCGTTTTGGCAGAGCATTCAGGCGACGGTCGGCTTCGTTCTGTTGACCGTCCCGCTCACAATCATCATCGCGCTCAGTCTGGCGCTCCTCGCCAACGAGAAATTACGCGGGATTGGCATCTTCCGGACGGCATTCTCGGCGACGATGGGGATGAGCGTCGCAGCCTCATCCGTCATTTGGATGTTCATGTACAACCCGTCCATCGGCATCTTCAACCGTTTCTTGGAAGCGGTCGGAGCGAGTGGGGTGCAGTGGCTCCTCGACCCGCAGTACGCGCTCCTATCCGTGTCGCTCGCGACCGTCTGGATGAACATCGGCTTCACGTTCTTGATTCTTCTCGGCGGGCTGCAAAACATCGACCGGACGCTGTACGAGAGTGCGGACATCGCCGGGACGGGGTATTGGACCCAGCTCCGAGCAATCACCATCCCGATGCTGTCCCCGACCCTCTTCTTCGTCGGCATCATCTCGCTCATCAATGCGTTCCAGACGTTCGGGCAGATTGATTTGCTGACGAAAGGCGGGCCGACGAACTCGACGAACGTCATCGTCTACGCCATCTATAAGGACGCGTTTATCAACTATAACGTCGGCGGGGCGAGTGCGCAGGCCGTGCTCTTGTTCCTCGCGGTCCTGACATTGACGTGGCTCCAGTTCAAGCTCGTCGAAAGGAAGGTGCATTACCAATGACGCTCCGGAAAGTAGTCACGTATGCTCTCCTCGTCTTGAGCGCCGTCGTCATGCTGTTCCCGATTGCCTACGCGTTCTCGATCAGCCTGATGGATGGGAGTGAGGTGTTAAAAGGCAACCTCATCCCGCGCGACGTCACATTCGACAACTATGTCGCCGCGTTCGAGCGGATTCCGCTTATGACGTACTTATGGAACAGTCTCGTCGTCGCACTCCTCGTCATGGTCGGTCAAGTCGTCTTGTCGAGTCTTGCCGCCTTCGCGTTCGTCTTCATCGACTTCAAAGGGAAAGGGCTCATCTTTATGCTCTTCCTCGCGACGATGATGGTGCCTTGGGAAGCGACGATGGTACCGAACTTCTTGACGATTCAGTCGCTCGGCTGGCTCAACTCGGTGTGGGGGCTGTCGGTGCCGTTCTTCGCGCTCGCGTTCGGGACGTTTTTGCTAAGACAACAGTTCAAGACGATTCCGTACGAGATGTACGAGGCGTCACAAATCGCCGGCATCAGCCGCTTCCGTTTCTTTTGGAACGTCGTCTTGCCGGTGTCGAAGACACCGCTCGTCACGTTGTCGGTATATAGCTTCTTGACGACATGGAACATGTACTTATGGCCGCTCCTCGTGACAAACACGGAGCAGGCGCGCACGGTGCAAATTGGGATTAAGCAGATGCAGTCGAACGAGGTCGCCTCGGATTGGGGTGTCGTCATGGCGGCGGTCATCATGATCATCATCCCGACGCTGATGCTGTTATTCGCAGGACAAAAGCAGTTACAAGAAGGTCTGACGCAAGGTGCGATCAAATAATAGGGGGAAACGTTCATGAAAAAGAAAGCATTATTCGCAGGGTTGGCCAGTTCGGTGTTATTGCTCGGGGCATGTGGCAGTCAAGAGGCGGAAGAAGCCGCGGCGACCACGACGACGGATGGGAAGACAGAAGTCGTGTTTTGGCACGCGATGAGCGGTGACTTAGAGACCGCTCTCAACAACCAAGTCGACGCTTTCAACGAGTCGCAAGAGGAGTATGAAGTGAAACCGGTGTTCCAAGGCACGTATGAAGAGGCGCTCACGAAGTTCAACGCCGTCGCAGGGTCAGCGGACGCACCGGCCATCATGCAGACGTTCGAGGTCGGCACGAAGTATATGATCGACTCGAACAAAATCACGCCGGTCCAGGAGTTCATCGACAAAGAGGACTTCGATACGAGCGTCTGGGAAGAGAACATCTTGAGCTATTACCAAGTCGACGGCAAGCAGTACTCGATGCCGTTCAACTCGTCGACACCGGTACTCATCTACAACAAAGACGCGTTCGAAAAAGCAGGCCTCGACCCAGAGAAAGCGCCGCGCACGTATGACGAACTGAAGCAAGCGGCGAAGGCACTGACGACCGACGGGCAGACCGGCTTCACGATGCTCAACTACGGTTGGTTTTTCGAGCAACTTGTCGCCGCGCAAGGTGGGCTCTATGTCGACAACGACAACGGCCGTAGCGAGGCACCGACGAAAGCTGTCTTCGATGGGGAAGAAGGGCAGAACGCCTTCAACTTGATTAAAGAGATGTATGACGAGAAGACGTTCATGAACGTCGGTCAAAACTGGGACGACATGCGTGCCGCCTTCCAATCCGGAAAAGTTGCCATGTATCTCGACTCGTCGGCTGGGATTCGTACCGTGGCGGACAACGCTGACTTCGAGGTCGGGGCGTCGTACTTGCCGGTGCCGAACGAAGCCGATCGTGAAGGTGTCATCATCGGTGGGGCCTCGCTCTGGATGGGTGACGGCATCGCCGACGAGACGAAGCAGGGCGCATGGGAGTTCATGAAGTATGCGGCGTCGAAAGAAGCACAGGCCAAATGGCACGTCGAGACGGGCTACTTCGCCATCAACCCGGACGCGTATGACGAGCCGGTCGTCAAAGAGATGTGGGCCGAGTACCCGCAACTGAAAGTGACGGTCGATCAATTGAGTGAGACGAAAGCCTCACCGGCGACACAAGGCGCCCTCATCTCGACGTTCCCGCAGTCACGTCAAAGCGTCGTCAACGCCATGGAGAGCCTATACCAAGGCGTATCGGTCGAAGAGGCGTTGAAACGCGCGGCCGATGAGACAACTTCCACCTTGGGACAATGACATGTTGATTTACGCACATCGCGGCTATAGCGCCAAGTATCCGGAGAACACGATCAGCGCGTTCAAGGCGGCGTTGCCTCACGTCGACGGCATTGAGCTCGATGTCCAATTGACGCGCGACGGACGCCTCGTCGTGATCCATGACGAGACGGTAGACCGGACGACGAACGGAAGCGGCTTCGTCAAGGATATGACGCTTCGACAGCTCCGCTTGCTCCGGACGGAGAGCGGGGAACGGATTCCGACGCTCGAGGAAGTACTCGTCTTGATTGAACCGTCCGACGTCACGCTCAATATCGAGTTGAAGACGGATCAATTTGATTATGAAGGAATCGAGTATTTGACGTGGCTCGCTGTCACCGAGTTCAAGTTAGAAGAGCGCGTCGTCTTCTCGTCGTTCAACCCGGACACGCTCGTCCGGTTACGGGACGTCGCCCGCGAGGCGCGAATCGCCGTCTTGACCGGGGATGGTCATCCGTACTTGATTGAGCTCGTCGAACGGATCGGTGCCGAGGCGGTTCATGCTCAACCGGCATTTATCGGGACGAGAGATGCGGCGATGATTCGCGAACAAAATCGGTTGCTTCGCCTGTATACCATCAATGACCCGAGCGAGTTGCCGGACATGACTGGTGTCGACGCCATCATGACGGACGAGGTCGAGCGGTTCCAATCGAGGTTGCGTCATTGAAGTGAGGCTGGGATATGCCTCAGTCGATTTGTAAAAAGAGGCCAGCTGGCGCGACGTGTTCGCATCAGCTGGCCTCTTCTCATGGCAATTCTCTAAATTTAGTATTCTTTGTTCAACGTGGTAAATTCATCTTCTTTCAAAGGTGAATCGCCTTTTGAATTATGTCCATAATAGGTGACGACGTACTCTTTCTTTTGATTGGTTTTGACGAAAAATTCATACTCGACTCTGTTTTCGTCCTCGAAATTCAAGCGATATAAGTACCCAAATTGATTCATGCTGAACTCGACATCATAGGCGCTCTGATCGATTGAAAAATGCTCAGTTAACGTTTCGTTCAAAAAAGTTTCTCGCTGATTTACTTCATGAAGAAGGAAAAAGACACCTCCTAACAGGAGTAACGCAAAAGCGAGTTGAAACTTGGGTATAGGTTTGGTAGATGCCATCTACATGAGCCTTCCTTAAATGAGATCAATCAACTGCTACCGAGTAAATATGACAAAGACCGCTCAATGAAACGGTCTTTGTCATGTCTTCTTCGATGAATCACTAAAAGCAAAATACAACCCGACGCCAATTGCGAGTCCGATCAAGTAGTGATCGAGCGCGATGGCAGTCGAGACACCCACGCCGAGGGCGAGCGGAAAGGCGTAGCTGCCGATTGTCGGTTTGTTGGACATGGAGCATGCCTCCTTTGTCCAATTACTACGGGCGCCGCCTCAAAAAGTTTCAAGCCTTCTTCTTCGTCCCTTGGAACGCGAAGAACATCGCGATGCCAATCCCGAGTCCGAGCCACCAGTTGTCGAACAACAGCCCGAAAATGAGAATAAAGGCGACGGCGACCGGGAGTGCCAAAAAGCCACGTTGACGTTTCATGCGAATCATCCTTTCTACGTCTCTCTTCTCGTCTGTTCCCGCTTTAAAGGTGATTCATTCAAAAAAGACGGTCCTGTCAGTCGGACGTCTCCCGTTCGGCGAGTGACGTCGCATGCGTCGAACTATTGGGATATAAGTAGATGGAGAACGTCGTGCCTTCCCCGTACACGGAGTCGGCATGGATGCCCCAGCCGTGCGCTTCGGCGATCCGTTTACAGATGCGAAGGCCGAGACCGGTCCCTTTGATCGGGCGGTGTGCATCCGAGTCGACCCGGTAATACTCATCGAACACATACGGGATGGCGTCACTCGGGATGCCGATTCCGGTGTCACGGACCGACAGGACATACGTGTCGTCTTCGGTCGTCAGCTCGACGTAGACCGTGCCGCCGTTCGGCGAATACTTGATCGCGTTCCCAATCAAGTTATGGAGTAGTTGCAACAGCTTCTCCTGGTCGGCCTCGAGCGTCACATCGTCAGCGGACAAGATGACGTCGTGCTGGGGGGCCGTCGCCTTATAGTGTGCGACGATGTCCTCGAGCAATGGTCGCAAGTCGAACGTCGACAACGACAATAACTCCACGGAATAGTTCACACGCTGGTAGTCGAGGAAATTATCGACGAGCCGCTCGAGCCGCTCGGCCTCCCGTTTGACGAGCGTCAACATCCCATGCGTCTTTTCATCGTCGTGATGTTGATACATGAGCAGCTCTGCATAACCGTTGATGGCCGTGAGCGGGGAACGGAACTCGTGGGACAGTTCGGCCAAGAAGGTGTCTTTCTGCTCCTCGAAGCGGATCGAGTCTGTGATGTCTCGCCACATGAGGAATGCGCCGCGCGGCGTATGTGTGAAGTTCACAATGACTTGCATCGTTCGCTCGCCAATGCGGAGCGACTTCGCGTCCATGCTCGGACAACAGCCGAACCGGTTCGTCATGAGCTCCTCCCAAAACAGCGTTACATCCGTCATATTTGCACCGTTACGCTCGAACGCTTCGTGGAAGAAGCGGGTCATATCTTCCGGACGCGAGAAACGCTGGGTGACCATCGAGGGACAGATGGCACGAAGCTGTTCATTCGAATACAGATGGTTTCGTGTGAAGTCGATATAACAGACCGCATCTTGAGCTTCTTCGACAATCGAGTGAATCGGTAACGTGTGGGGTACATGGGTCCGATTCATTCGCTTCGCCGTCGAGCGTCCATGGTACCGGCGAGCCGGATAGAATGACTTTCGAGTCATCGGGCGAACCTCCCTTCGATATAAAGCTATATATATACGTAAAGTAATATCCGACATACTCCTTTATTATACGATATTCGCCGATGATTCCCTATACCCCCCATAGACCTAGCTAGAAATGGGACACAACCGGGATAGTCGGACGGAATGCGTACGATTCTAGGAAAAAACACCTTCCTCGTAAATTAGAGGAAGGTGGTAGGATTAGAACAACGTATACGGGTTGACGCTATTGGCAGCCGTCGAGCTGCTGTAGACGTATTTATTTTTATGGATTTCGAAATGAAGGTGGCTTCCGAACGAGTTGCCGGTGTTGCCGACCGTTCCAATTTTCGCGCCTTTGGCGACTTTTTGTCCTTTGACGACGTTCAAACGATCCATATGGGCGTAGACGCTCGTGTACGCTTGACCGTTGATCGTGTGCGAAATCATGACGTGGTTACCGTACGCTCCATAGTTACGGGCGACGATGACTTCACCGTATGCTCCAGCTTGGACTGTCGTGCCTTTCGCGGCCGCCAAGTCGATGCCGTTATGGAACGTGTAGCCGTATTTGCCGCTCGCTGGGCCATACCCTTGCGTCAACGTGCCTTTCGCAGGAATCAAGAACTTGCCCGCTGTCGCTGTTTGGAGTGACGTGCTGCTATATTTTTTAACATATGTACTCGAGACGTATTTTGTACTGCCGTTATAATTGATTTTTGTCCATGAACCGGTCGCGCCGAGATAGGTGAACGTTTGGCCGAGTTTGGCACTGCCGACTTTTTGATAAGACGTCGATGGGCCGCTCCGCACGTTCAAAACATTCGTCGTGACTTTGACTTTATACGATGTAGCTGCCTCTACCGGTGTCGAAGCGGGAAGTGTCAAGCCGGAAACAAGAAGGGCGCCTAATGTGATCGTCATCAGTTGTTTTTTCATAGTATGGTAAATCCTTTCAATTATGGAACAATGCGACAGAACAATGATAATTACCTTATAAAAAAATTTTACCATCAAAAAATAGATTCTAATATGTCATTTATATTTCAAAAAAGTATAATCGTTATGAAAACGATTGTGTATTAGAGAAAATCCAGTCATATCAGCGAAAATGAGACATGCAACGTTTTGTTGGTAAAAGGATATATGCCTAAAATTCAAAAAAACTCCGATTTCTCGCTGTTTAGCTTTTGAAAAACAGGGTAATTTTAATTAGTTTAGCCTAGATAAAAAAAGGCTGATGAGAATCAATCTCTTTTGTCAGTTGTTTCCTTGAAATGCTTCGTCCCATACATAAGAAAAACCGAGGCATGTGCCCCGGTTTCACTTGCCTGCTCTTACTGAGAAGGCGTGACCACGTTCCGACAAACGTCTCGATTAAGGTGCCGACAGTTCTTCCTCGGTGACCCATTTATGGTTGGTCACTTCTTCGCCGGATTCTAACGTGAAGTCGACCATATAGACCGTCGTCGCTTCGACAGAATCGATGGTAGCAGTCGTTCCGCCCATACCGCTCATATGCTCGGCATTGACTTCAACCTCATCGCCGACCTCGTACGGGTCGTCCTGTGCACCTTCAATCTCTTCATGAATGATCCATTTATGGTCTTTGACGCGCTCGCCTCCGTGCATCGGGTCGTACGAGATACTGTAGGCGACCGTATCGTAGGCGCCGACGATGGTCGCTTCCGCGCCTTCCATGCCAGGCATATGGGCCTCTGTGATGACGGCCGTGTCGCCAACCGCGAACGTCGGGTTCTCTGCTGACTTCAAGCCTTCGGGGACGTCACCAGACCCGGACATATCCATTCCTGAATGGTCGTTCCCGTCCATCGTCTCTTCCATTTGATCATTCATGTTCGTATCATTATTCGTCGTGTCGTCTTCACCACAAGCAACGAGTAAACCGCTCAGTGAGAGTGCCATCGTCATCATTCCGAGTTTCTTATTCCATTTCATTCATATTCCCTCCAAGTAAAGTGTGATTAGTCTACTTTCAATTGTCCCATCATCCCGTTTTCTTCATGCTCCAGGATGTGGCAGTGATACATAAACGTCCCTGTCTCTCGAAACGTCATTTCAATGTTCACTTTCTCGCCCGGTGCGACGGCGACCGTATCTTTCCAGCCACGTTCGTTGTCAGGCGGAGGCTTGCCGTCCCGTTCAAGTATCCGGAATTGGACGCCATGGACGTGGAACGGGTGGGTCATCCCGCCCATCATGTCTTCTCTGTTATAAATTTCCCACACCTCGGTCGAGCCTTGCCGGACGTTAATGTCAATCCGGTCAGGGTCGAACTGTTTGCCGTCAATCGTCACCATATTGCCCATCCCGAACAACGTGAGCCGGCGATCGGTCTCGCTCGCCTCGTTAGCGACAGGGGCTTCCGTGAAAGCATCCGTCCAGTCGCCATCTTGCTCGATGTGGTCACGCACCGTGAACGTCGTGAACGGGATTCCGTCCGCTTGAAGAGCGAGGTCGTCCTCGAGCGACAAGTCGGAAAAGTCGATTAAAATCTCGGCCCGTTCACTAGGTGTGAGCGTCAACGTCTCAAGCGAAACCGGTTGGTCGAGCAACCCGCCGTCAGTCGCGATTTGAGTGAACGCCTCCCCGTTCGATAGGGAGAAGTCGAGATTCCGGGCGTTAGAGCCGTTGACGAGACGGACGCGTAACGTGTTCGTCGTCACGTCGAACGTTGTATTGATCGCTCCGTTCGCAATCAACGTATCACCGACCGTCCCATCGATGTTCATCTGGCGGTCGTAATCGAGTTGTCCGTCGGCTGTGAAGAGACGGTCTTGAACGATGAGCGGGATGTCATCAACACCGTATTCATTCGGCAACCCGGTCTCCGCTTGGTTCGTCACGTACAAGAGTCCGGCCAAACCAAGGTATACTTGTTCGGCCGTCGCGCCCATCGGATGCGGGTGGAACCAGAGTGTGCCCGGTTCTTGGTCGATATCGAGACGAACTTGTCTTTGTTCACCCGGGGCAATCGATTGATGGGGTCCGCCGTCGTCGGCTCCCGGGATGACGAGACCGTGCCAATGGAACGAGGTCGGTTCATCGAGCTGATTGATTGTATTGATATAGACGGTCTTTCCAGCTGGTAATTCAATCATCGGTCCGAGCAAATTCCCATTATAGCCGAGCGTCTCGGTACTGACACCTTGATTGAAAAATCGGTGCTCGCCACGTTCGGTACGAACCGTATAATAGAGCGCCTCGTCCGTGACACGGTCAGGTCGTAGCCGTTCCGGGATGGGGAGTCGTTGATTCGGTTCGTTCGACGCGACGAGCTCGACGGTACCCCCACGTCCCATCCCGCCGTTGCCATGCATCATGCCACCATCGTTTCGATCTCCCATGAATGAACCGTTGCCCATCATCCAGTTTCCAGGAGCAAACGTGAACAAAAGCAAGAACAATCCAATCACGATACTGACTATACCCATCCCAATGACCCATTTCGTTACGCGGTTCATAAGGCATCATCCTTTCGGTTAAAAGCGAGAGCCTATTTAGTTATACCAACAAGTTATGAAATATTTGTTAAACGGAAAACAAGTTTTTATATACTATATAGGGGTATATGGTATACATAGGAGGTGGTCAACGTGGAACATTCACACCACGCGTCATCTCATCATGAACACGGGGAAGCGCATGACTCGCACGCCGGCGGACATGAAGGGATGATTGAAGAGTATAAGCGTCGATTTTTCGTCTCGTTAGGGCTGACGATCCCGATTCTCATCTTGTCAGATATGATTCAAGAGTGGGCCGGTTTCGAACTCACGTTTCCTTATGAAAAGGAGACGCTGTTCGTGTTGGCGACGATTGTGTACGTCTACGGAGGGTGGCCATTTTTGAAAGGGAGCATCGATGAATTGCGTCAACGAAATCCGGGGATGATGATGCTGATTGGACTTGCCATCAGCGTCGCGTACTTCTACAGTGTTGCCATCGTGTTCGGATACGGGCATGGGCATGACTTCTTTTGGGAGTTGGCGACGTTAATCGTCATCATGTTGCTCGGGCACTGGATTGAGATGCGCTCAATCATGGGTGCGTCGAACGCGTTGCAACAGCTCGTTCGTCTATTACCGAGCGTGGCACACCGCATCAACGGGAGTGACATCGAGGACGTTCCCGTCTCGGCGCTCGCTGTTGGGGATTTGATTCTCGTCAAACCGGGCGAGCAGATTCCTGTCGACGGGGAACTGCTGAAAGGGCGGACGACGGTCGATGAGTCGATGTTGACCGGTGAATCGATGCCTGTCGAAAAAGAGACCGGGGATGTCGTCATCGCAGGATCAATCAACCAAGAAGGTAGCATGACGATTTCGACGACAAGCACGGGAGAGAGCACATACTTGGCGAAAGTCATCGACTTGGTCAAAGAAGCGCAGGAGTCCAAATCGAAAACGCAAAACCTAGCCAATCGGGCCGCCAAGCTCTTGTTTTATGTCGCCGTCGGATCGGGAGTTCTGACGTTCGCCATTTGGGTCGCTCTCGGATATCCGGTCAGTATGGCTGTCGAACGAATGGTCACCGTCATGGTCATCTCATGTCCGCACGCGCTCGGTCTCGCGTCTCCGCTCGTCGTGGCGGTCTCGACAGCCCTGTCGGCGAAACGTGGACTGTTGATTCGGAATCGGACCCAATTCGAAGAGGCGCGTCATCTCGATGCAGTCATTTTCGATAAGACGGGAACGTTGACGCAAGGCGATTTCGGGGTGACGGACATTGAAGCCGCATCTTCTCATACAGAAGAGGACGTGTTACGTCTGGCCGCCGCGGTCGAGACGGTCTCGCAGCATCCGCTCGCACGAGGCATTCTTCGGGAAGCGGAAGCACGCAAGTTGACGTTGCCTGAAGTCGTCGATTTCGCTTCAATCACGGGTGTTGGATTAGAAGGACAGGTAGAGGGAGGTCACGTTCAAGTCGTCAGCCCCCGCTATATTCGGGAGTATGAGCTCTCAATTGACGAAATGGCGTTCGACCGATTATCGGCCGCCGGGAAGACCGTCGTCTTCACGATTCGTGACGGGGAGTTGGTCGGTATGATCGCCTTGGCGGACATGGTTCGCGATGAAGCGAAAGAGACGGTCCGAGCGTTGAAAGACAGGGGCGTCCGTTCGATCATGCTCACTGGTGACAACCGAAAAGTGGCCGACTGGGTGGCGGCGCAACTTCATATCGAAGAAGTGTACGCCGAAGTGTTGCCGGATGATAAATCAAGGCAAGTGCAAACCGTCCAAGCCGACGGCAGCAAAGTGGCGATGGTCGGGGACGGCATTAATGATGCACCGGCTTTGGCCCAAGCGGACGTCGGCATTGCCATCGGGAGCGGCACCGACGTCGCCGTCGAGACGGCTGATATCGTTCTCGTCCGGAGCAACCCGAAAGACGTGCTGTCGATTCTCGACTTGTCTCGCAACACATACAACAAGATGATTCAGAATCTGTGGTGGGCCGCCGGCTATAACATCGTCGCCATCCCGCTCGCGGCCGGTGTGTTGGCCCCAATCGGCATCATCTTGTCACCGGCCGTCGGTGCCGTGCTCATGAGTCTCAGTACCGTCATCGTCGCGCTCAATGCCCGGACGCTCAAGCTTTAACAATTCTTTCATCTTTGGTCTCTATAATGAGGAGGATGCTAAAGATGGAGGGAACTATTATGAAACGAAAGCTATTCGTACCGATGTTTTTGACGACTGTATTTCTTGCCTCGTGTGGGGGTGCGACACCAGCGAGCGAGTCGAAGGAACCGGTCACGGAAGAAAAAGAGGCGTCGACGGAACAAGTGCCGGACCGCTGGACAGCGACAAAAACAGGCATCGTGGTCTCGCATATCCACGGTGCCGGCTTTTGGCCAGACGGGCGTCCGGTCATCGCGACGCATACGGGACTGATGGAATTCAGAGAAGACGGCTGGTACGAATTGTCGTCGAACCGTCACGACTACATGGGCTTCGAGCTCGTCAAAGACGGATTCTATGCGAGTGGTCACCCGGCACAGGATTCACCGTATAAAAATCCGCTCGGTGTCGTCCGTGGGACCGATAAAGGGGAGACGCTCGAGATTCGCTCGCTAGAGGGCGAGGCTGATTTTCACTACATGAGTGCGGGCTTCGAATCCGAGAGCCTCTACGTGTATTTAGAAACGGCGACGAGTGAACTCGAACCAGGTTTTTATCGGTCGCTCGACGGTGGTACGTCGTTTGAGCCGATGAAAATGGACGGGATCGAAGGTCGAGACATCGCCGGCATCACGGCCGATGCGAGCGAACCGAAACGCGTTTTCGTCTATGGCCCGGACGGCATCCTCGTCTCGAGCGACGGGGGAGACACGTTCGAGTCGTTCAACAATCAAGGAAATATCGTCATGATGGCCGCAGCAAAGGGGCAACTGGCGTATATCGCTAAAACAGGTACCTCGTTCGATCTGGTGGTCTCGGATTTGACCGACGAGACGGAGACTACCGTTGAGCTGCCCTCGCTGAACGCGGACAGCGTCCCGATCGAACTGGTCAGCCAAAACGGGCGATTTTTGCTAGCGACATCGGATAACAGTGTGTACGTCTTTGAAGACGAGGAATGGACGCAACTGTTGCAAGCAGGGAAAGTGAAATGAAAAATATCCGGCGCCTGAGCTCAGGTGCCGGATATTTTTAATGGAGCGGAAGCGTGATGGTGAACATCGTCCCAGATGAATCAGAGGCGACGGTCAACGTACCATCATGCAACCGGATGATTTGATGGGCGATGGCAAGCCCGAGTCCACTGCCACCCGTACGACGGGAACGTGATTTTTCGACCCGGTACAGGCGATCGAAGATGTGAGGCAGATCTTCTTGAGGGATACCTTTCCCATCGTCTTGAATCGTGAAGTGAAGTGCTTCATCCGTAAGTTGCATATCGAATCGGACGTGGCGTGCCTCGCTATGTTGAATCGCGTTGTGGGCGATGGAGCGGAACACTTGTAAGATGCGATGTCGATCTAACTGTAAGACGACGTCCTTGGAGGAGCAATCGGTGCTACTAGCAAACGCGATCGGTGTCACTCGGAACATCGTGGTGAGCACGCGTTGCAAATCGTCACAGAGCGCATCGACGGCCACGGGTTCGCGATGCAACGTGAACGTATTCTCGTCCAACTGGGCGAGCTGGAACGCGTTCTCGACGAGCTCGGTCAACGCTTGGCTCTCTTCGAGAATCGTCTGAATCGACTGTTCTTTTAACGACTCTGGCGTCTGCGGTTTGGATGCGATTTCGGCATATCCTTGCAGATACGTGAGCGGCGTTTTGATCTCGTGAGCGAGGTCGGACAAGAACTGGTTTCGTTCTTTCCGGAGACGATCCAGTTCAAGCGACATCGCTTCAATTGAACGGGCCAACTCGCCGATCTCATCTTCTCGAGACGTCGGCAGGGTCAACGTCTCGGGATTCGTCAAGACATCCTCGGTCGCTCGGCGCAACAGCTGAATCGGGTTTGAAATCAACCGGCTTAGCAAGACGAACGTCATGATGGTGATGACGAGGGCGATGCCGGTGATATAAAGAAACCGGAGTTGGAGCCGATGGCTGATGCCATGAATAATCTCGGTCGGTAGAAACATATACACATACCCGTAACGGGTGTCATTTTCCATCGCATCAATCGGGGTCCGTACTGCGAGATACGGTTCGTTCTCCCAATCGTCTTCGAGGATGGTCGTCACATCGGCATCCCCTCGGTCCGCTTCCGTTTGGACGAGCACCGAGAGCGGGTCGGGGAAGCGGTTGGATGTCTGTAGAATCGAGTGGTCGGGAGCGGTGATGGCGACTTTCGTATCGGTCTCGCTCTCCATCGTCGCGACGTGGCCAATCGTCTCTTCATCAAAACTCATCGCCAGTACGCTCGCATGGCTTTCCGCTCTCGATTCGAGCCGGTCGATTTCTTCGACAACACGTTCACCGAGGAGCGTATGGTAGAGCAATAAGAACAAGACGCCTTCAATCAATAACGTCGTCAATAAAAAGACCAGGCTGATTCGGAACGGGAGGCTATTACGTCGGAATGTCATGAGTCCGACCGCTCCTCGGTCCAGCGATAGCCGCGTCCCCACACCGTCTTCAAATAATCGTCAATCGGGAAGCCGGCCTCACCGAGTTTGTCGCGAATCATGCGGATATGGGCATCGACCGTGCGCGGGTCCGACTCGGACGAGTAGGGCCACACCAAGTCGTATAAATCCATCCGGTTGTATAGCCGGTTCGGATGTTGCAAGAACAGTTTCAAAATGGCCGTCGCTTTCGGCGTCATAACGACTTCTTGTTCTCGATAGAGGATCCGTCCGCTCGCTTCCTCATAGCGCAGCTGTCCGTAGTTCACATTGGTGACACGGCTCCGTCGCAACACCGCACGAATCCGGGCCAGGAGCACATTTCCTTCGAACGGCTTCGTGACATAATCGTCGGCACCTGCGTCTAACCCACGGATTGTGGTCTCACTGTCCGAGCGGGCCGTCAACAAGACGACGGGCAGTTCGGCATCGAGCGCCTTGATTTGGCGGCACAACGTGATCCCATCGACGCCGGGCATCATGATGTCGAGCATCACCAAGTCCGGACGTTCGGAAATCCGTTCCATCGCTTCTCGTCCGTCAGCGGCCTCGATACAGGTGTAGCCGTCGCCTTCTAAGAATAAGCGGAGCAACCGTCTCATTTTCATTTCGTCATCGACAATCAAAATTTTCATATGTGGTCCTCCTATGATTCTGAGCCGTCTCGTCTACGTAACGGTTTCGAGAGAAGGGGAACGTTCTCCTTGTCCCTCAGGGCAGTTCGGGCGATTGAAGAAAGCGTCGGACGAGTGCGGGTTCGTCGAACGGCACGGCCGCGTCTCCGATGCGCTCGACGCGGTCATGCCCTTTCCCGAATAAGACACCACAGTCGTAGTCGTCCATCCGTTCGCAGAAGAACCGGATGGCTGCTTCGCGTTCGTCGAAACGTGCAAGCTCGACAGATTGTCCCGTCGCCAAATCGTCAAGGATTTGTTGCGGATCTTCGTGACGTGGGTCATGGACCGTCAAAATCATATCCGCGCCTGAAGCAACGACGACCTCTGTCATGATGTTTCGCTTCACTCGGTCACGTTCGCCGGCAGCACTGAGCAGCACGAGTACACGAGGGTAGCGGGCCGTCAATGCCGTCACGACTTGTTTGATGGCGTCCGGCGTATGTCCATAGTCGATATAGACCGATTGTTCGATTCCGGTCACTCGTTCGAGGCGTCCGCTCGGCAACGTCAACTTCTTAACATGAGGAAGGACCTCTGCCAACGGAACCCCGGTTTGCAGGACAATGCTGATGGCGCACAACGTGTTATCGAGGTTATAGTCCTCATAGAATGGGAGGGGAGATTGGACCGCTTCGTCACCCAATTCGAGCATGAACTGCTCGTCTTTTCGATGCCCGACCAAGTCCGCGGCAGTCGACTGACGGCTGAACAAAAACGAGTTGGCGGCGGACGGTGCCATCGACAACATGAGCGTGTGATGCGGATCATCTTCATTGACGATCCCACATCCAGACTCCGTCAACTGTGCAAACAACTGGGCTTTCGTATAGGCGTACGTCACCATCGTCCCATGATAGTCCAAGTGATCGTGGGACAGGTTGAGGAACGAAGTCGTCTCGAACTCCAAGCCCGCAATCCGTGCCTCCGCGATGGCCTGAGACGAGACTTCCATCAGACAGTCGGTGACACCTGCCTCGACCATGGCGTGAAGGTGGCGATTGATCGTCAACGGGTCAGGCGTCGTGTTCGGTGTCTCAAACGTCTTCCCGGCGTACGTGATGCCGAGTGTGCCGATGAGTCCGGCTGACATGCCGACGTGATCAAACAATTGATGGGCGAGCGCCGTCGTCGTCGTTTTTCCGTTCGTCCCGGTGACGCCATGCAGACGAAGTCGCGTCGAGGGATGGTCATAAAACGCACTGGCGAGTTCGGCGAGGGCATGTTTCGTATCTTTACAATAGATGACAGGTACCCGGGCCTCAATCGGACGTTCGGCGACGATGGCGACCGCCCCGTTATGAATCGCCTCGTTCACGTAGTCATGGCCATCATGGCGATAGCCTGAGATACAAACAAATAAAAAATTTTGTTTAATTTCTTTTGAGGAGAAGGAAATGCCCTCAATCATCGTTTCGGCAGGGTTGTCTAAATACGTCCATGTCACGAGCTGTTTCAGCTCTGTCAACAGGTCTTGCAAGGTTTTCAACACTTCGAATTTCTCCTTTGTCGGCAAAGTCCATTTTGACAGTATAGCCCTTGTTTGTGAAAAAGAAGTGAAATGAGACAGGGGCGCATGTCGCGAGCGAGTCGTCGATGTTTTAACGGAATTGGATTAGGCAATCGATTATGTAGACAGACCATCAGAAAAGGAGGAGTAGACGATGAAACCTTACGCAAAATTCGGAGTGATGATTCTCGTGTCGACATTCCTCATGTATTGGCTCATGTATTTGAACGTGTTCCAACTCGACCACGTCTTCTTCAGTCAGACACGCTTGTATATGGCGCTCATCATGGGATCGGTCATGGCGTTCGTCATGTTGCTGTTCATGTGGGGCATGTACAAAAATAAGAAGTTGAACGCCATCATCTTGAGTGTGAGCGCGCTCGTGTTCGGGCTCTCGCTATGGCTCGTCCGGAGCCAGACGACGGTCGATGACGTCAGTTGGATGAAAGCGATGATCCCGCACCATTCGATCGCCATCTTGACGAGCGAGCGGGCCGAGATCGAGGATCCGCGCGTGAAACAGTTGTCGGAAGACATCATTGAAGCACAGCGGCGTGAAATTGAAGAGATGAAGCGGTTGATTGAAGAGTTAGAAAAAGAAGAAGAGGAAGCTGCAAAAGAAGCTAAATCGACAACAACAGCGACCGAGTGATACGGTCGCTGTTGTCATATGTCGGGATGAAGTTGGGCCTCAATCAATGCGACGGCGATTGTCAGCGCCTGGATGCGCCGGTTGGCGAGTGTCAGTTGTGACTTGTAGCGCTCAGGGGAGTCTTTCGCCTCGAGCGTCGTCACCGTCTCTTGCAGCTTGTGGAGAATCGAATCGATTTGACGTTTCGCCTCTGTCAGTTCTGTCGTTGAATAATCCATAGGTCCTCCTAGATGGGTTTTCTTCAGTATACATAAGAAAAACCGAGGCGATTGCCCCGGTTTAGCGTATTTGCGGTATATATTTTCTAGTACGGCGGTTTGTCGAGCGCGGTGCGACGAGGAAGAAGATTCCTAACATCACACCGACCCCAAGTCCCCAAAGACTGTTGAACAAAAGCATCAACACGATCCCGAAGACGAGTCCAATACTCACATCACCCATACGGTCAAACATTTGTAACCACCTTTTCTGTGTTTGCTAGACTAAAGGTTTACCCACAATTGAGAAGTGAACCACCTGGGAGGCTAGCACATCTCCCTTTTGTTATACGTGATTTTTCTGACCAGGTTTCGTTTTATAGAAACTATAGACGACACTGATCAAGATGACGAGGACGATTGCGCCAAGCGACATCCAAATCGGCATTTTGTATACGTCGCCCAATACCATCTTCGCTCCGATGAAGACGAGCATGAAGCTGAGCCCGTGCTTCAAGTAGTAGAAACGGTCAATCAAGTTGGCGAGGACGAAGTAGAGGCTACGGAGTCCAAGAATCGCCATGATGTTCGCGTAGAAGATGATATACGGGTCACGCGAGTAGGCGAAGCTGGCCGCGACCGAGTCGACGGCGAAGACGATATCCGACAGCTCGATGAAGATGAGCGCGATGAACAGCGGTGTGAAGAACAGTTTGCCGTTGATGCGTTTCGTGAACTTACCAGACGAGATGTCTTGCGTGATGGGCAAGCGGCGTTCGAGCCAACGAATCGTCTTGTTCTCCTCGAGCGACTCGTCCTTACCGATGTTCTTGAACATCATCCATCCTGTATAGATGAGGAAGGCACCGAACACGTAATAGACCCAACCGAAGTTCTCTAAGAGCGAGACGCCAGCCACGATAAAGACGGCCCGGAAGAAGATTGCCCCGAGAATGCCCCAGAACAACACCTTATGCTGATACTTGAGCGGAATCGCGAAGTAGGCGAACACGAGCGAGAAGACGAACACGTTATCGATGGCGAGTGCCTTCTCGATGAAGTAGACGCTCGCATATTCTGTCGCGACGGTGCTGCCTTGCGAGTAGAACAACCAACCGCCGAACGCGATGGCGATCCCGATCCAGACGAACGTCCATGTCCATGCCTCACGGAGCGAGACTTCGTGTGCCTTGCGGTGGAACACCCCGAGGTCAAGCGCGAGCATGAAGATGACGAGTGCCAAAAAGGCGATGAGTAATGTCAACAATAATTCCTCCTTTTTAAGTTCGTGTGAACTCTATATGTTTAATTTAAGGTCATAAGAACTTAAAGTCAAGAGGGTAAACTGCGATTCCACAAAAAAACACTCCGAATCGATTTCGGAGTGTGCAAACTTAACGCTGTTCAGAGCGACGTGACCAGATGACCCGGACGATGAAAGCGCCTAGTCCGAGAAGGATGACGGCGAGGACGCCATACATGACATGCGAATACGTCTCGATATGGCCGAGCCACACTTGCCAATTCTCCCCGACGTACACGCCGACAAAGATGAGCACCGTGTTCCAAATGAGCGTCCCGAGTGTCGTCAGCATCAAAAATTTGACGAACGGCATGTTCGACATGCCGGCCGGAATCGAGATGAGGCTACGGACGACGGGGACGAATCGACCGAAAAAGACGAGTTTCGGTCCAAAGCGGTCGAACCAGCGATCGGCCATGCGGACGTCATCCACTTTCAAATAGAGACGTTTGCCGTAACGCGCGACCCATGACTCGAGACGCTCCTTGTCGAAAAATAATCCGACGCTATACAAAACGATGGCTCCGATGACCGCACCGACCGTCGCGGCGAGAATCATCCAGACGGGTGTAAGCGTGGTCGTTGTCGTGAAGAAGCCGCCGAATATTAAAATGAGCTCGGACGGGATAGGTGGGAAGACGTTCTCGATAAAGATGAGGAAGAGCACGCCCCAATAGCCGAACTGCTCAATCATTTGTTGAATCCATTGTTCCATGAATCGGTTCTCCTTGCGTATTGTGACATCTCTGTCTACTTTACCCGACGGCAAGGAGCACGCCCATACGACTTGAGGTTGAATTTTGACTCAAATCGCACCGACGACCGCGTGTGGGATGTACGGTTCTTCGAGCGAAGCCATCTCTTCTTTTGTCAACGTGACGGCCAACGCACCGACCGCCTCGTCCAAATGACGCTGCTTCGTGGCACCGACGATTGGCGAGGTGACCGTGTCTTGTTGCAAGAGCCAGGCGAGGGCGACTTGTGTCCGGGTAATTCCCCGCGTCTCAGCGATTGCGGCGACCCGCTCGATGATGAGCCGGTCGGCGTCCATCGTCGCGTCATACTTCGAACGTTGAATCACGTCCGTCTCAGAGCGGTGGGTCACGGTCGACACGTCGCGTGTCAGGCGCCCCGAGGCGAGCGGACTGTACGGTGTGACCCCAATTTTCTCTTCCCGGCAGAGCGGCAGCATTTCACGCTCTTCTTCACGGTAAATCAAGTTCAAATGGTTTTGCATCGACACGAACCGGGTCCAGTTGTTTCGTTCCGCCACGTGGAGCGCTTTTTGGAACTGCCAGGCGTACATTGCCGATGCACCGATATAGCGGGCCTTCCCGGATTTGACGACGTCATGGAGCGCCTCCATCGTCTCTTCGATCGGTGTGTCATAGTCCCAGCGGTGGATGATATACAGGTCGACGTAATCGGTGCCGAGCCGTTTCAAACTATGATCGATTTCCGACAGAATCGCCTTCCGCGACAAGCCGCCACCGTTCGGACCGTCGTGCATTCGACCGTGAACTTTTGTTGCGAGAACGATCTCGTCCCGGTTCGCATAATCCCGAAGCGCACGTCCGACGTATTCCTCGCTCGTGCCTTTCGAGTAGATGTTTGCCGTGTCAAAGAAGTTGATACCGAGGTCGAGTGCTTGTTTGATGATCGGACGGGTCGCCGCCTCATCGAGTACCCAGTCATGAATCCATCGGTTCGCGTCGCCAAAGCCCATACAGCCGAGACAGAGCCTTGAGACATCGAGTCCCGTATTGCCAAGTTTTACGTATTCCATGAAAATGCCTCCTTCAAAGTTGATACGTGGAGAGGAACCGTTCGAACTCATCCACGGTGCTGTCGTCGTTGACGGTCAATCGTAATTCGGTATGGGTGCCGATCGGAAGCGCTAGCGCCTCGACAAGTGCCTCTGGCGTCGGTTCAAGTCGGAATGAATCGAGCCGAATCACCACGTTATGGGCAAGTGCGAAATGCGCACAACGGGTGAGCAATGTCGCGAAGCCACGTTCGACCGTCACGTGATACGTCTTTTCCATGTCGATTCCCCTCCTTTGCCACCAGTATGACGCGAGATGTGGGGCGGGCGTTAGCGCGTTCATGTCGTGTTTTTGCCTAATCCTCTCAACAGGTTGGACAGGGCTCGTCCAAGAAAACGATCTGCCGTATACTGAAGGGGAGAATCCAGAGGGAGGGTGAACGACATCGAGACACGACTGCAACTGATTGACGTCATCACACGACATATACCGGGGGACGGGGTGCATCCGACGATCGTCCCGGCGATGACGTTCATTCATGAATCGATGGTGACCGAACCGATCACACGCGTCAATGAACCGTCATTTTGCCTAATCCTGCAGGGGGGGAAAGAGATGTTGTTCGGTGACGAACGGCTCGTCTACGAGGGCGGGCATTACCTCGTCGCTTCGGTCGACTTGCCTGTGACGGGACAAGTGACGAAAGCGAGCGCAGACGTCCCATACGTGGCGTTGAAACTCGAGTTGACGATTGACGACTTGATCGATGCCGTCGGGCACGTCGAGCTGACCGAGCCGCGTGAACCGAAACGAGGCATGTATATCGCCGATGCCGACGAGGCGTTGTTCGATGTCGCGCTCCGTCTCGCTCGTCTCGTCGACACACCGGATCATGTGGCACTCGCGCCGCTCTATAAGCGCGAGCTCCTGTATTGGGTGGCGCAAGGGTCGAACGGGGAGATGCTGCGGCAGTTGGCGTTCGAGGGGAGTCAGGCGTTCCGGATCAAACGGGTCATCGACCACATCATCGCGAACTTCAACGAGACGATTCGGAGTGAAGAGTTGGCCCGCATCGCCAATATGAGCGTCTCGACGCTCCACCGTCATTTCAAGGAAGTGACGGCGATGAGCCCGCTCCAATTCCAAAAACAGTTACGGCTCCAAGAGGCGAGACGGCTGTTGCTCATGCAGGCGACGGACGTTGGCGAGGCGGCGTTCCAGGTCGGCTACGAGAGTCAATCACAGTTCAGCCGCGAGTATGCCCGGTTGTTCGGGCTGTCGCCACGGGCCGACGTGCGGCAACAACGACAGCTTTGACAAACGAAATGCGCGAGCGGTATGCTTGAGGGGAAAACGACATACATCAGGATTGTTACTGGATTGCCAGGCAAAACCTAAACTGGGCGCACGTGTTGCGTCTGGTTTAGGTTTTTCTTGTGTTCAGGACAAAAAAAGGAGGATATTATGCGACATATCATCTTTCTAGACGTCGACGGCACGCTCGTCGATGACCACGGCAACATCCCGGAATCGGCCAAAGAGGCCGTCCGCCAGGCGCGACAGAACGGCCATCTCGTCTTCTTGTCGACCGGGCGCTCGAAGGCGGAGCTGTTTTCGGACATTCTCGACGTCGGCTTTGACGGCATCATCGGGGCAGCCGGCGGCTACATCGAACTCGAGGAAGAAGTGTTGTACCATCAACAAGTCTCCGTCGATGATTTGAGCCACCTCATCTCCTTCTTCACGGAACACGGCATCGATTTCTATCTTGAGTCGAACGACGGCCTGTTCGCCGGCGGCAACGCCAAGGCACGGGTGGCGACGATGATTGACGAGTTGATGGCGAACAATCCGGAGGCGAGTGCGACAATCGAGCGCGGCTTGAAACCGTTCCATGACGCAATGATGGAAGGGGTCGACCTCGTCCGTCCCGACGTGAACAAAATCTCGTTCCTCGGCTCATCCGTGCCGCTCGACGTCATCCAACAAGAGTTCGCATCCCGCTTCACCGTCATCCCGAGCACGGTCGCCGTATTCGGGGCCAACAGCGGGGAGCTGTCCATCCCGGGCGTAAACAAAGCGACGGCGATTGCGACGCTGCTCGAACATCTAGGTCTCGAGCGAGCGCAGACGTTCGCCTACGGGGACGGGTTGAATGACATCGAGATGCTTGAATACGTCAAGGTCGGTGTCGCCATGGGCAACGCCAAACCCGAGGTCAAGCGTGTCGCCGACGACGTGACGGATGCGTGTGATCAGGACGGGCTTTCTAACAGCTTCAAAAAGTATCGACTCATCTGAAAAAAAGCCAAGCAACCTCTCTTCAGGTTGCTTGGCTTTTCGTGGCGACGTCGTTCACGACATCGGCGAGGGTCACGTGCTTCAATACGGACTCCATCGCTGATTGGGCGTGGATGAAAATCGGTTCGATTGTGGATTGGATATGTTGGCCGACGGGGCACGCCGGGTTCGGGTTGTCATGGATACTGAACAACTCGTTCTCCTCGACGACACTGACGGCGCGATAAACGTCATAGAGCGAGATCTCGTTCAAGTCTTTCGTCAGTTTGGCTCCGGCGACGCCAGGCTTCACTTCAATCAAGTCGGCCTTCTTCAACATGGCCATGATTTTTCGGATCAAAGCCGGGTTCGTGTTGACGCTGCCGGCCAAAAAGTCAGACGAGGTGACGCCGTCCTGATTGACCTCGATCAACGTCAAGATATGAATGCCGACCGCGAAACGGCTACTGATGGACATAGGCCACCACCTTTCTGCACAACCATGTAAGCGAATTGGTTACATCCTTAGTATAACAGGGAACAAACAATTGACAAACGAAGAAGCTGTAACTATGATGATTACATGTAACTGATTTAATTACAGGTTAAAAGGAGGAAATGATTTATGAAATACTTAGTCACAGGTGCAACCGGAAAACTCGGTTCGAAAATTGTCGATGTGTTGCTCAAGTCGGTACCCGCAGGTGAACTCGCGGTCAGTGTCCGCAACCCTGAAAAAGCAGAAGCACTGAAAGCGAAAGGCGTCGATGTGCGACACGGCGACTTCGACCAGCCAGAGACACTCGATGAAGCGTTCAAAGGTGTCGAACGGCTGCTCATTATCTCGGCGGACGGGGACAACGACACACGCATCCGTCAACATGCGAACGCCGTCGAGGCGGCCGAGCGCGCAGGCGTATCGTTTATCGCCTATACGAGTCTCGCCGACGCGACAGAGAGCCAAAACTTGATGGCACCGCCACATGTCGAGACGGAAGGCGCAATCGAGCGGACGGGGATCCCGCACGCGTTCTTGCGCAACAACTGGTACTTAGAAAACGAACTTGGCAGTATTCAAGGTGTGCTCGCCGGCGCACCTTGGGTAACGGCGGCCCGTGACGGGAAGGTCGGTTGGGCGCTACAAGAAGATTACGCTGAAGCGATTGCGAACGTCCTGATGGCGGACGATTTCGAACAAGACATCTTCGAATTGTCAGGTCCGCTCCATACGCAAGCCGAACTCGTCGAGGCGCTCAGTGAAGTGCTCGGGCGTGAAGTGACCCTTCAAGAAGTGAGTAACGACGCTTACGCTGGCGTCATGCGCGGCGCCGGGGTGCCGGAAGGAGCGATTCCGATCGTCGTCGGCATTCAAGACAGCATCCGCAATGGCTCGCTCGAGGTCGAGTCGAACGATTTCGAGTTGGTGCTCGGTCGTCCGGTGACGCCGCTCAAAGAGGCGCTTCAAAAGCTCGTATCAACGTTATAAACGATAGTGACGTCACGTTTTCGATAATTGAGAACGTGACGTTTTTTGATGAATATTAGTGATTTGTCTTCACATATTTGTGCACACGTCATCCCCATCCGGTATACTAACAATAAATGGATAATCATAGATGTACATAGGAAGGATCGATCACATAAAAAACATGATGTTTCTAATGGCCGTTGTCCTCGGATTAGCAATACTTTTCGGGTTGAGATATGAATTCAATGTCATCGGGGATATGGGATTTAGAATCGCGGCCATCCTTATGCTCGTATCGGTACTCGTCATTCGGTCGACTGCAAAAATTTCATTCTTCAGCCATTCATAAAAACAGACCGCGAATCCACATTCGCGGTCTGTTTTTTAGTTCGCTCGGGCTTCGAGCTGACCGGTCACATCTTCTAACGTGCTCGCGGTCGAGGCGAGGCGATCCGACATGTGGCTCAACTCTTTTTGGATGGCGACTTGTTCTTCGGTCGCGGCGGCGACGTGCTGAATCTGTTGCTGCAGTTCGCTCGCCGCTCGTTTTGTCGTCGCAAGGCGCGTCTCGAGCGTCTCCATCTGAGACGTCACGCGTTGACGTGTCTCTTGAATCGAACTGATTTGACCGTCGATTTCGGAGACATCTTCAGTCAAACGATGGAAGACGGCCGTCACGTCGGCCGAGACGGTTTGACAGTTCTCGGTCGCGCGTTTGAATAACTGTGCCGAATCGCGGACGACAATCGTATCGTCCATCAGTCCACCGAGAACGCGGGTCATCTCGGCTGCATAATCTCGGGACTGGACGGCGAGCTTGCCGACCTCAGAAGCGACGACGGCGAAACCACGACCGGCATCACCGGCCCGTGCGGCTTCAATCGAGGCGTTCAAAGCCAGCATGTTCGTCTGGTCGCTGATTGTCTCGACGTGCTGCAGGATGGCTTGAATTTCGGTCGATCGGTTCGACATCGTCGTGACAACGCGTTCGAGTCGTTCCGATTCGCTAATGATTTCTTCGACTTTCGCCTCCATCCGTCGCATGTCGCCGTCCCCGGCGATGGCGTCGGCCGCAATCCGTGACGAAGCGGCAGCTGTTTGGGCCATCCGTTCTTGGATGAGCGCCGTGAGGGAGCGAATCGATTGAATTTCCTCGGCCCCGTGGTTCATCGACGTCTCTTGCTCGGTCGCGTGGGCGACGATCGGATCGACGGTGACGGCGATTTGTTCCCCGGACTGGAGCGACTGGTTGGCTGCCGTCTCGAGTTCGGTCGCATGTGTCTTCAATGTCATGACGAGTTGACTGGCGTCGGTGACGGCTTGCTGTAACAGACGGTGCGTCTCATCTTCCTGTACTTTGACACGCGACGACTCGAGGTTACGGAAGTGAATCTGCGCGATAAGCACGGCGCTCAGTAGGATGAGATAGATCGCATGGACGAGCAACAGGCTGAACGGATAATCGGCCGTCCCGCAAATGATTTCAGGAACCAAGAAATATCCAGCGAGATGTTGCACGGCGAAGATGACCGTACTGTAGACGATCAAATCGATGCGGCGCATGAACGACAAAATCGCCAAGACGACGAAAATCGAGAAATGATATTCGACGAGCCCTTGCCCACCGGCGACGGTCGAGATGCTCGCGAACGTGAGCGTCAGCATCATCAAGTACGGGAAAAGATGTGGTTTTACGCGCTGGCTGACGACCATGGCGATCAATAGTACGATTGGGACTGCAAACAGGACCCATGTCGCGATGGGATATGCGTAGCCGACGGCACCGTTTCGGAGCACGGTGTACGTATAGGCAAAATCCGTGAAGCGGTGGAGCAGATGGACGATAACAGACGTCAAGACGATGACGAACGTGGTGACGAGCATCAATTGATTGCGTTTCGTAGAACTCATATAGATTCCTCCTGGTGATGGGTCAATATAGCTACTAGAGTATCGTCCGATTGGCACGAATGTTTATCGTTTTTACACGCCGAAGCAAAAAAAAGAGAAGCGGATGCGCTTCTCTAGTCTGACGTGAGTCCGAGCCACCGTTTGACGGGTTCCCGGAAATAGTAAGTGACACCAATCAACGTGACGAAGACGAGGGCGGCGATGACGACCAAAGTGATGCTTCCCGAGGCGAGACTCGCCCCGAGAAAACTGTAGGCGAGCGTCCCTGGAATCATTCCGAGGACGGTCGCGAGGATAAACGACCGGAACCGGACCTTAGCAATCCCGCCCGCGTAACTGAGCAAATCGAAGCTGACGAGCGGGATGAGCCGCAAGACGAACACGTATAGGAAGCCACGTTGCTCCATCTGCGTGAACAGCTTCTCCGACCATGGATAGCTCTCGACCTTGAGCACGGACCTGCCGAACAGTCGGGCCATGACGTAACCGGTCACGGCCGCCGCCGTCGCCCCGAACAGGATGTAGAGGACACCCGGCCACACCCCGAAGGCGAGACCGGCCCCGAGTGACAGTACCGAAGTCGGCAAGAAGATGATTGGGCCAATCGCATAGATAAGGAAAAAGACGACAGGACCCCACCAGCCGAACGACAGGACGATGTCACGGATATCGGATGGACGGAGTTCATAGTGGAAATGAGTGATGTAGAAGATACTCCCGAACACAATGAGCATGAGACTAAGTTTGAGCCAGCGGGGCACAGATTACGCCTCCTTTCCATCAGTTCCTTTTGTTTATCGTATCGCATTCCGTCTCCAAATGAAGGTGAGCCAGCTTACAAATGGGTCGGCAATGTGCGATTGTGCTCAATAGGGTGGCTAAAAATGGAAACATAGGTCAACGCATGTGCCGAGGGACTTCATTTTGAAGCTCTTTCCTACGATAAATCAGGTAGGGAGGGATCATCGTGAAAAATTTGAAGATGTCTAAAAAACTGACAGTACTGATCAGCGTATTCATCGCGACACTCGTTCTCGTCGCAGCACTCAGCCACGTCTTCATGGGACGCATGGCCGATGCGGGAGAATCGATTTATGAAGATCGGTTATTGCCGATTCGCGCCCTCGGTCAAATCCGGACGGATAACCGTGCCTTGGACGGGTATTTGCTCGAATTGATGCTGACGACGGATGCGTCTCGAAATGAAGAACTAGAGGCAAGTATCGAGGAACGGCGTGACAGCATCGGGACGAACCTCGAACTGTTCAACGAGACGTTCGCCTCAACAGATGCCGAGATGCAAGGTCGAGTCGAAGACTTGAATGCCGAGATTGCAGCCTATCTCGAAGGGACCGAGCTCGTGCTTCAGCCGGTGCTTCGGAATGAGAACACGGCGGCCTATCGCGTCTATATGAGTGACTTGCGACCGGTCCGTCAAGACTTGGTCGAGACGGCAACGGTCGTCATGGACGGCATCAATCAAGAAGCCGAGACGGCAAGCACGACGATGCAGAACGAGCGGACGGAATCGGTCACGTTGTTCTGGGCGCTTGTCGCCATCGGGGCACTCATCTCAATCGGGCTCGGCGTCTACATCACGCGCCTCATCGTCCGTCCGGTCCGTGAGTTGAATGGACTCATGAGCCGTGCCGGAGCCGGTGATTTGACGGTCGACAGCACGTACACGTCGCGTGACGAGATTGGTTCGCTCGCCAACTCATTTAACGAGATGAAAGATAGTCTTCGCGACTTGATCGGCAACGTCACGGCGACAGCCGGTCGCGTCGCGACGTCATCGGACGATTTGAAATCGAACGTCGAAGAGACGACAAAAGCGACCGAGATGGTCGCCGTCACGATGGAAGAGATTGCATCCGGTTCGGTCCGTCAATTGACGCGTGTGAAGGAATCGAACAGTACGCTCACCGAACTGACGAATGGGATTCATCACGTCTCAAATAGCGCCCAACACATGACCGAACTGTCAGACGGGGCACTTCAAAAAGTCGGGACCGGCAACGAGTTGATTGAGACGCTCGAGTCCCAGCTTGAGGCGATGAACGAGAAAGTGAAGGCGTTGCAGACGGTCATCGGCCAACTCGACGTCCGCTCCCAAGAAATCGGCAGCATCACCGGTACGATCTCCGGTATCGCCGAACAGACAAACTTGCTCGCCTTAAACGCGGCCATCGAAGCGGCCCGGGCTGGCGACCAAGGACGCGGATTCGCCGTCGTTGCCTCAGAAGTCCGGAAACTTGCTGAAGAGTCGGCGATCGCGACGAAGCGAATCTCTGGTTTGATTGGAGATACGCAGACGGAGACGAAACAAGCCGTCCAGACGATGCATGTCGTCGAGAGCGAGATGGGCCATAGCGTCACGAACGTCCAACAGGCGGGCGTCGCATTCGAGGACATCAAGCGGGCCATCGAAGAAGTCGGTCAAAAAGTCGAGGAAGTGTCAGGTTCTGTCCAAGAGATGGCGGCCGGTGCGACCGAGATTTTGAGATCAGTGAACGAGATTCAAGGCATCACGGAGACGACGGCGACCGATACCGAGAATACGTCGGCGGCGACGGAAGAACAGATGGCGTCGATGGAAGAGATTACGGCATCGGCCCAAGAGTTGTCGAACATGGCAGACGAGATGCGCCAAATGACAAAACGATTTAACGTGTAACGAACAGGCAGGTCGCCATCGACCTGCCTGTTTTTGTGAATTCTGTTCTATTACCACACTTCGTTTCGAACTTCGTTTTTAAGAAACAGAGCAATCTAAGGACCCTGGACACGATTCAAATTAATCTATCAGGCGAGAGGTCGTGTATAGATCGATTGATGATAGTTAATTCGTAATGAGGAGGAACATACTTTTTATGTAAAAAGAATCAAATTGTAATAATATGTTATTTATCGATTGAATTTAATGGATGGTATGTTAGGTTTTAAATTGTACTAACCTTTCTCACTTCAAAATACTAACAGGAAAGAAGGAATGTGTTATGAACAAGAAGACAAAACGGTTTACTAGCTCAGCTTTAGTAGTCGGTGCGCTTTTATTAGGTGCAGGGTCTGCCTCGGCAGCAACTTTCGGTACTGCCTCTAGTGGAGCCTCTACAGAAGAGTCTTTCCAGATTAAGTACAACGGTGCTGCTTGGAATTACAGTAACTCAGCATACAAATGGACTTCGTTTAAATACACACGTGATGGGAGAACTTTGTTGAGCAAAGTCGCCTACAGCAGCAAAGTGACAGGGTCTGTTTGGGATGATTTAAGATGGGGAGATAAGTACACGACAAAATTCGGCTGGGCCCGTGGCGCACTAAAATAAGACTTTGTCGTTTGAATTTTTTAATTACTAAGCACGTAGGGGACGTGAATCAGGCCCGAGAGGTATGTTCCTACAGGGCCTGATCTTATACCGATGCGATGTGATTTATTTCTATTTTAACTGGAAGATCAGCTTGTTTTTCTTGATGATCAGTTAGAACTCACAGTTTTTTTTAGCTAGGTAGTTGGCATTTAATTATACGTGTTACCATAAATTTATAAATGCCGTCTGTAAGGAGTAGGTCATGAAATATTCTTTATTTAGATTTAATGATGTGTTTGAAGCTTTTGCCATTTACTTCTTCTGTTTCGTTTCAAATTTAATATTACTTTATGTAAAAGTCACAGATTTAGAGGGCTCATTTATTTTAATGTCGTTCATTGAAAGCATTATCGACTATCAATTTGTAATCAGTATTGTTCTCACTTTTATTATGATGATTTTTCATTATCAATTTTTAAATCGGAGAAAAGTAGAGATATCCTGTCGCATCCTCGTCGGTGACACAAAGCAAAAGATTATGATTCGATATATGTTGAATAGCCTGGCGATCTTGCTGTTCACCTTTTTACTATCACTTTCATTGAACTTCTACTTGGATTTGAATATAACCAGCAATCTCTACCTCGTTTTGCTGTTTATCGTATACATATTAATTAGTGTAGGTCAGGTGAATAGAGAATGAGAATTTTACACTTTTTTATAACTAAAATATTTTTGAAAAGGTGGATCCTTGTTTTTGGAATGATCCTATTACTTTTTCTAGCGAATTATCTCTCGTTTAGTGCCACGCGTTCGATTATTTCGACTGTACAAGGTTATCAAGAAATTGAAACGTTTAACCAAGAAGGGAATTATATCGCCAATCTGGACCCGGACAGTGAAGCTGATTTCGCTCGAATTGAAATCGAGGATACACGCAAGATTTATGAGGATTTAAATAACAATTATACATACGCCCTACAAGCTGATGGTTTTACGACCTCGTTAGAGAATGAACATGATATGGAAGTGTCGTTCAATTACATCAATGATGAGGCTTACCAACTTAATCAGTTCAAATTGGCGCAAGGTGATCATTTGAGCTTCGATTATCAATTTCAAAAAGATGAAATTCCGGTCCTGATAGGTGGGGGTCTGGCCTCGACGTATCCTGTAGGATCAAAAATCGAGATTGCTGATCCGGTTACCCAACAGGTAGTCGATTTGAAAGTTCAAGGAATCTTGGAGAAAAATACGCACCGCTCTAATTTTTATGCGCCCAATTCAAAGAATTACTACAATTTTTCAATTTTCGTACCCGTCAATGAACAATTTATTCAAAGTGCAGGGCTTGACCTCCATTTGAATGGTTTGATGGACATCGTGCTTCTTGGTTCGACGAAAGAAGAAGCGACGAAGCTTACTGAACAGATTCAAAATGAGTTAGGGTTAGACTTTAACTTTTTTAATCAGCAAGAAAACTTTGAGTACTTTGAAGATTATTATATAAGCTCATTAAAAATGATTAGTGCGATTACGTTAGTGTTACTCGTCGTCATTATTTGTCTGGCGACCTGGAATACGCTGATCAGTGTTCGACTCATGATCAAGGATTTTACAGTCAATTTATTAGTTGGATTAAGTTATTCCAAACTGAGAACCATTTTTTATAGTTACTTTGCGATTTTGTTCTCAATCAACCTCGTTATCTTATTTGCAATTACCGCCTTCAACCGATACGGCTTTTGGATGAGAAAAGATTCGATTTTTGCTACGTATGGACTGTTTGGCTTAATCAGTATGGATTGGATCGCTTTCCTAGGTGTTCTGTTGATTGACGTGATCATTGGGTTGATGATTGTAGAACTTACGTTAAAAAAAATCAAAGGTATTCCAATCTCGGTGGGGGTTTTGAAATGAGTAGTATCATCAAGTTAGAAATCCAGAAAAAATCATTTGATAAAAAAGGGTTTTCGATCTTACATGATTTTGAGTTGGAGGTTCAACCGGGGGAGAAGCTCTCGATTATAGGGGAATCTGGAGTGGGGAAAACATCTTTGCTCAATATCATCGGATTACTGGATACGCGATATCAAGGGAGTTATGAGCTATTTGATTCATCGGTTCAGGAGCTGTCACGGAACAAACTAGCAGAATGGCGCAATCAAAAAATTGGATTTGTTCTGCAGGAGTCGGCACTCATTGATTCGTTGACGATCGAGGACAATATTAAGTTACCCCTCATGTATGCCAACATCGAAAAAGATCCGAGCGCCCAAGAACATTTCAAACGGATTGTTAATAAAATTGGCATCGAGTCTATTTTGAAGAAAAAGCCGCTGGAGTGTTCGGGCGGGCAACGATCTAGAGCTGTTTTCGCGAGGGCTGTCATTATGAATCCCCAAATCATTCTATCCGATGAGCCTACCGCGTCATTGGACCCTGAGAATAAAGAAAGAATCATCGATTTATTGTTTGAGATGAATAAAGAGTTCAATACGACGGTGATTACCGTGACGCATGATTTAGATGTGGCCAATCGTCACGAGCGAATCATTAAGCTTAAAAGGAGCGAATAAAATGGGATTCTTTGCAATGGTCTTGTCATTCCTACTCGGTATCTTCTTTACCGTGATTGGTGTTGTTCGTAGAAAACAAAACGTGATATATAAACTTTTCATCGTACTAGGGGTTACTCTCCTTATTGTGGCGGTATACCTAGCAAGACCACAATAAAAGCCTGGGCATTGAGGTCTGAGACAGTCCTCAATCAGCATCGTCACGATTGTGTAAAAGGGGAAAAACACGCTAAAAAGGCAGGTCGAAACAATTCGACCTGCCTTTTTTAGCGTGATTCGTAAGCCGTAATCCATTGCTCCGGCGTCATCTTCGAGACGAGCTCGCCAATCAACTCGTACGGGATATGTTTGACGTTGCCGAAGCGGATACAGCTCTTGCCCATGTTCAATTTCGTCGGCACTTGGGCGGCGTATGACTCCTCGAACCAGCGGAGCAGTTCCGGGTCGCTATAGACGCCCATATGATACACGGCGACATGGTTCTTCTGGGCGATGACGCTCAAGAACGGGAGCGGGGTGCCCGGCGTGACGTGATACCCGGACGGATACGTCGATAGCGGGACGACATAATGGATGCCGTTCCCGTCGGTCGTCTTCTCGAACCCGGCCGGTAAGTTCGCATCGATGACGTCAATTAAACGGATGAAAGCGTCGAGCCGCTTGTCGTCGACGAGTGTCGTATAGTCCATCAGACGTCGCCTCCTCGTAAAATCTTCGCCATCGCCTTGCCTTTGGCCAGTTCGTCGACGAGTTTGTCCAAGTAACGGATTTCGCGCATGAGCGGCTCCTCGACATTCTCGACGCGGACGCCGCAGACGACGCCTTTAATCAAGGCGCGGTCTTCGTTCATCTTGGGTGCCGTGGCAAAGAACGTGTCAAAATCGACCTCGGCAGCGAGTTGGCGCTCGAGCCCAGACTCGTCATAACCGGTCAACCAGCGAATAATCGTATCGACTTCGTCTTTCGTCCGGCCTTTCCGTTCGGCTTTCGCGACGTAAAGCGGATATACGCTCGCGAAGCTCGTCGTGTAAATACGGTGTGCCATGAAATCCCCTCGTTTCGTGGAATGATACCTTCATTTTCTCACATAATCAAAGCCCATATCCAAAATACTTTTTGTTGCAAATGCAACTAAATGGATTATACTGAACGTAACGTATTGTAAATACAACAATCAGGAGGATTGTATGAGAGACCAGTTGCGTGAAATCGGGATGATTGCCCGTTCCCTCGACTCGATCAGCAATATCGAGTTCAAGGAGCTCGAGCTGACGAAAGGGCAATATTTGTATTTGGTCCGGATTTGTGAGGAGCCGGGCATCATTCAAGAGAAGCTCGCCGAATTGATTAAAGTCGATCGGACGACGGCGGCGCGGGCGGTTCAAAAGTTGGAAACGAACGGGTTGATCACGAAGCAGGACGACCCGCACAACAAGAAAATCAAACGGCTCGTCCCGACTGAACGGGGCAAGGCGCTGTATCCGGTCATCATCCGCGAGCATGAGCATTCGACTAACGTCGCGCTCGCCGGGCTGAGCGACCAGGAAGCCGAGCAGCTGCTTCGGCTGTTGAAGCGGGTCCGCCACAATATCGAAGGGGACTGGGATGCCGTGAAAAAAGGGAAGAAACGAGACTACTAGGGGGAACAATCATGATCACCATCAAAGCTTGTACAATCGAAGACGTTGACGCACTTCGCACCATCAGCATCGAGACGTTCACGGAAACGTTCGAAGCGGAGAATGACCCGGCGCATTTGGCCGCGTATCTCGAGCGGGCGTACAACGTAGCGCAACTTAAAAAAGAGCTTTCGAATCCGGACTCACAGTTCTTCTTCGCCATACTTGACGGGGAAGTCGCCGGTTATCTAAAAGTGAACGCCAACAACGCCCAGACCGAGGCCATGGGCGAAGAGGCGTTCGAACTCGAACGGATTTATGTGCGACGGAAGTTCCAAGGTAGTGGCGTCGGCAAGGCGTTGTACGACCAGGCCATCACATGCGCAGGCGAACTGAACAAACGTGAAATCTGGCTCGGTGTGTGGGAACATAACCATAAGGCACTCGCCTTTTACCGAAAGCACGGCTTCGTCCAGACCGGGGCGCATACGTTTTATATGGGTGACGACGCTCAAGTCGATTTGATTATGGCCAAGCCGCTTCGTCCGTGACCCATTCCAGTATGCCTGACAAGTCCTCGTAGACGGCGTCAGGAGCCAGGTCGGGCATATCGACCGGTTTGCTGTCGCGGTTGATCCAAGCGGTATGGAATCCGAAGTTCTTCGCACCGGCAATGTCCCAACCGTTCGAGGACATAAACAGCACCTCGTCCCGCTTCAACCCGCTGTTCTTGAACCAGTGCATGTAGGCGGCCGGTGACGGCTTCGCTTGTTTGACGCCGTCGATGCTGACGAGTTCGTCGAACAGGTCGGTGAACCCGGCGTTTTGGATGAGTTCCGTGAGCATCGCGTCCGTCCCGTTCGAGAGAACGATGGTCTGTTTATGATGCAACTGGTGTAAGACGTCTTCAACCTCTTCATATGGTGACAGGTCGGCGTAAGTGGCAATCAATGCGTCCTCCGTCTCGATCGTCCACGTCACTTCGGCCGCTGACAATGCATACCGAAGCGCGTCGCGCGTGACGACGGAGAAGTCCTCGTAGCGCCCCATGATGTGGCGGGTAAAGAAGTAGTCGAGCTGTTTCGTCCGCCATGCCTGGCTGATTTGGTCCCCTTTTCCGGGGAACTGTTCGTCACACGCCGTCTTGACGGAATGGACGTCGAACAAGGTCCCATATACATCGAACACGAATGCTTTAACAGTTGGTTTCATGAAATCCCTCCTCAGTAAAATCGTGTCATCTACTCTTTACCCTAGTTGGCGTGAATTATACGGAAGGGTCCAGTCAGTTGAACAACGAACAAGACAGGAGGAATTTGATGTACGTCCCAAAACTTTACGCTGTGAATGACCCGAAAGAAGTCTACGCCTTTCTGAAGGCCCATCCGTTCGGCACCGTCGTCACGCATGACGGACAGAAGCCGATCGCGACGCACGTGCCGCTCCGTTTCCATGAGGAAGAGGGCCGCGTCTGGTTCACGACACACATCGCCAAAAACAATCCACAGTGGCAAACGATTGAAGACCAGACCGTCCTCTTGATCGTCCAAGGCCCGGACGCCTATGTGTCGGCGTCGTGGTACGGGCATGAGGACGTATCGACGTGGAACTATCAGGCCGTCCATGCATACGGACAGGCCACCATTTTCAATGCGGACCAACTCGATGAAGACTTGGCCGGACTGCTTCAAGACCATGAAGGGGACCGGGAGCACGCCGTCGTCTGGGAGGAACTGTCCGAGCCGGTGCAGCGGCAGAAATATGGCGTCGTCGGGTTCCGCATCGATATTTCGGACATGCAGGCGGCGTTCAAGCTGAGTCAGAATCGAAACGAAATGGATTATACACGTATCGTCTCGGAACTCGAACAGGCAGGGTGTCCGATGGCAGATGTGATGCGAGCATATAAAAAATAACCCTTCCCTCGTCTGCGTGACCTAATCGCAGATGGAGGAAGGGTTTGTTTCATGAAGACTTGATGTCGACGTGGCGGCTCATGATGGCGCGGTCTAACTGGTGGAGGTACAGTTTCGTCATTAAAAACACGATGAACGAAAAGCCGAACAACAAATAGAGCGGAGAGCGATACGCGAGCATACCAAGCGCTGTGAATAACAAGAGCGCGAGCACGACAATATAGCCATATCGCATGATGCTGAATAACGCCAACTTCAAGGCATCCATCGTCTTCATCTCGTAGTGCGTCAAAATCGGAAACAGGAATAACGATAGGGAGGTGAAGACAAATCCAATCACGAACAGACCTGTGAAGAGAATCGTTTGCCCGGTATCGATTTGACGAATGAGCAAAAAGTCGATCAACAAGACGAATACAAACAAGGTCCAGGCTACACCTAGCTTATAATGACGGCGCACTCCTTCATTAAAGAAGCGGAAGTAGGCGCGGAACACGCTGTAATCTTGGTTGACCGACCATTGCCGTGTGACGGCATGTAAAGCGTACAAGGCCGGGAACAACGTGATGACAGGCAGAATGGTCAGTAAGAAGACCACGTTCAGTTGCACCAGGCTGGTGACAAATTCGAGCGCTTGGAATAGCTTGTTGTGTTCATGTTTTAAATTCATGAGGACCTCCAAGAAGTTAGCAGAGAATCAGCCTAATTTAGATTCGAGACGATTATAGGGTGCAGTCGAGTTGCGGACGATCAATTCAGGTTCATACGTATGTGACGGTGGCGTGTCCTTTTTCTCGACAGCCGCGATAATCCACTCGGCTGCGGCACGACCCAATTCTTGCTTCGGGTGGATGATTGAAGTCAGTTTCACCTCTGTCGCGACGGCAAGCACCGAGTCGTCATATCCGACGAGTGAGACGTCTTGCGGGACAGAGAGGCGTAGATTTCTCAACTGGTCCAACACGTTAAGGGCGAGTTGGTCGTTATAACAGACGATTGCACTCGGCCGTTCGTCCGCGTTCTCGAACACTTGATGAATCACGTCATAAAAAGAAGGCACAAGTTCTTCTGTCGTATACGTTATAATTAATTCTGGCTCTAGGGGGAGATTGTATTCTCGGAACGCGCGTATAAAGCCGCGCATCCGATGGACCCCTTGAAGGTCATCTGTTTTGAAGAGTCCCATGATGCGCTCATGGCCAAGTTTGATGAGATGTTCGGCAGCCAAGAATCCACCTTTCTCGTCATCCATAATCAAATAAGGAGGCGTCAACTGCGAATAGTATTGGTTAATCATCAAATACGGCGTATGCTGTTGTTCGAGTTCTAAATAATATTTGATGTTCGGATTGTAGCTACTGCTCTTCGTCGGCTCGACGATCAACCCATCAATTTGACGATCTAACATCATCTCGAGGCACTGCCGTTCTTTCTCGACGTTGTTATCCGTACAAGATAAGGTTAGCGTATATCCTTTTGAAGCCAAGTGGGATTCAATCCCCCGGATGATAGACGGGAAGATATAGTCAGACATGTAAGTCGTGATGACCCCGATGTTTTTACCATTTCCTAAACGTTCGATCGTCTGGGGAGTCGAGGTCGGGAGGACCGGGGAACAATACGTGCCCGAGCCTTGTTCACGGTAAAGATAACCTTCGTTTACGAGTTCTCCTACAGCTTGTCGAATCGTATGACGGCTCACTCCAAATGATTGGACCAATTCATTTTCAGAAGGAATTTTTTCGCCGGGTCTTACCGTTCCATCTTTTATCCATTCAAGAATATGATCTTTGACCATATTGTACTTTGTGCGTTGTGCCATCTGGCGTCCCTGCTTTCTCTCATGTACGTCGAACAACTCATACGTACAAGATATGATCTTACTTCCATATTAACAAACAAATGTACCGTTTACTATGAATAAGCAAAAAAAGCATCTGAATTTTCTATGAATATGTACGGATGAAATATAAAAATACATAAAAATCGAATTGACATGTCCGAACGTGTGTAATAGACTCGAATTGTACAGAAAACGCTTTCATTACCAATTATATCGGTTTATTGGCTAGTAAATGTATAGTGTTGTGTGGGCTTCATTATACAGTTTGCTTTTTTATTTAACTCAACATGTACGTACATCTTTATCATGCTTTGCACATGAATATAAATTGATGGAGGAATTCACAATGAATCGTAAATCGAAAAAAATGTTTGCGTTGACGATGTCAGCACTGATGACAACTTCTTTTGCGCTCGCCGGCTGTTCGGGAGACGAGGCAGGCGCGGATGGAAAAGTTGAACTGACATTTATGTTCCGTGGAAATCCAGAAGAGTTAAAAGCCTATCAAGCGACGGTGAAACGTTTTGAAGAAGCCAATAAAGATGTGAAGGTGACGATGGTCCAGACGGCGCCGGATCAGTACGACACGAAACTCAAATCGGCCATCGCAGGTCGCAAAATCCCGGACGTCTTCTTCTATAATCCTGCCCAAGTGAAGGCCTATGTAAACTCGGGCGTGCTACTCGATATCACTGAAGCGGTTGAAACTTCAGAAGACGTCAAGTTGGACGACATTTGGGAGAAGGGTGTCGACAAATATCGTTTCGATGGGAAGACGCTCGGAGAAGGCGCGATTTACGGACTACCGAAAGACTTAGGTCCGTTCGCACTCGGCTACAACAAGACGATGTTCGAAGATGCGGGCATCCCGCTTCCGGATAAAGACAAACCATATACATGGGATGAATTCGTAGACGTGGCCAAACAGTTGACGAAAGACACGAACGGTGACGGGAAGATGGATCAGTACGGCACTGGCTTCAACGTGAACTGGGCCCTTCAACCGTTCGTTTGGAGTAATGGAGCAGACTGGATCAATGAAGATGGTACGAAAGTGACAATCGATGATCCGAAGTTCATCGAAGCGTTGCAATTCTTTGTCGATCAACAGTTGAAACACGGAATCACACCGTCAATCGGCGAAACACAGACGCTCGACACGTACCAACGTTGGTTGAAAGGTCAGCTCGCCTTCTTCCCGGTCGGACCGTGGGATATGGCGGCATTTAAAGAACAGTTGAAATTCGAATACGACTTACTCCCATGGCCAGCTGGTTCTACCGGTAAAGCGTCGGGATGGGTTGGGTCGCTCGGGATTGGCGTCGGTTCGACGACGAAACATAAAGAGGAAGCGGCAGAGTTGGCCATGTACTTGTCTGCCGACCAAGAAGGGCAACAAGCGCTCGTAGACGCGCAAGTCCAATTGCCGAACAGTATGGAAATCGCAGACAATTGGGCGGCTGATACGTCGATCAAACCAGAAAACAAACAAGAGTTCCTTGATTTGATCAACGATTATGGCCGCGGCTTCCCGGCTGAGAAAACATACACGGCAGAATGGTACGACGAGTTCTTCAAAAACATCCAGCCTGTCCTCGATGGTAAAACATCGGTCGAAGACTATGTGAAGACGGCGCAGCCGAAGATGCAGAAGTTGCTCGATGCGGCGATCGAACAAGAGAAACAGGCGAACTGATCAGAGAGTCGAAACGGGGTGGCGAAGTTCGCCACCCGCGTCTCTGACGTTGAAAGGATGGAAGAACAATGAAAACAAAATCGATTTCCAAGTTATATCGAACTGAACAGCGGTACGCTTACCTGTTCGTTGCGGCACCGGTCATTGGGTTCTTTCTCTTCGCGTTCGTACCGTTGATGTATTCCGTTTACGGCGCCTTCACGAATTGGAACGGTCTCGGTCAAATGAAATTTATCGGGTTTGAGAACTTCGTTAACTTGTTCCAAGATGAATACTTTTATAAGTCGATGTACAACACGCTCTTTATGATGATTGGGATTCCGATCGGCATCGTCCTCGCGCTGCTGCTCGCCCTCGCGTTGAATCGAAAGATTTTTGGGACAGACACGTTCCGCGTGATTTACTACATTCCCGTCATCTCGTCGATTGCCGCCGTCTCGATTTTGTGGCAATGGGCGTATAACGGGGACTACGGATTGGTGAACCAATTCCTGGCTTTGATCGGGATTGACGGGCCGAACTGGCTTCAAAACACCGATACCGTTAAACCTGCGCTCATCCTCATGGCGATTTGGAAAGGGCTTGGCTACACGATGCTCCTTTACTTGGCGGCGCTCCAAAGTGTCCCGAAATCATTTTATGAGGCAGCGAAACTCGATGGAGCCAACGCGTGGCAAAGCTTTTGGCACATCACGCTCCCGATGGTCAAACCGGTCACGTTCTTCATCATCGTGACGAACATCATCGGTGGTGCGCAAATCTTCACAGAAATCAACGTCATGACACCAACCGGGGGTCCGGAGTACTCGTCTGCCTCTGCGGTCTTCTACATTTGGCAAAAATCGTTCGGGAACTTCCAACTCGGTTACGCTTCGGCGATGGCGCTCGTCCTCGGGCTCTTCATTTTCATCGTCACGTTGCTCCAATTCCGGATGAATGAAAAATCATCGTTCGATCTTGATTGAGCGATTCGCGTATAGGAAAGGAGAATGACCATGCAATTAGCTCTCTCACGGAAAAAAGAGAACGTGGAAACGATGTCGGTGAAGAAGAAGGACCGGATCACAGATTTCTTCATCTTTATCTTCCTGTCCATCGGAGCGGTCGTTATGATCGCGCCGCTGCTCTGGATGGTATCGACGTCGCTAAAATCAAAAGAGGATGTGTTCGCACTCCCGCCGGTATGGATCCCGACCGATATTTCGTTTAGCAAGTACACAGAAATTTGGAGCATGGGCCCGCTGTTGTCGGGGATATCGAACAGTTTGATCGTCGCGTTATCCGTCACAATCGTCGGAACGTTCACGTCGAGCTTGGCGGCGTTCGCCTTCGCGAAGTTGAACTTCAGAGGCAAGAATAAAATCTTCCTGCTCTTGTTCGCTTCTGTCATGATCCCGTACCCGGTGCTCATGATTCCCCAGTTCATGATGTTCTCGAGCATCGGCTGGGTGGATACGCTGTTACCGTTGATCGTGCCTGGACTGTTCGGGAATATTTTCATGATTTTCTTCTTGCGCCAATTTTTGAACAGCATCCCGAACTCGATTATCGAAGCGGCCAAGATTGATGGCTGCTCGTACTTCCAAATCTTCTATAAGATTATCTTTCCATTGATCAAGCCGGCCGTGGCCGCGCAATTGATTCTTTGGTTCATGGCAATCTGGAACGACTATCTCGGACCGATTCTGTATTTGAACTCGCCGGAGAAACAGACGCTTCAACTTGTCATCGCGAACTTTAACGCATCGTATGCAATTCAAAGTGATTATCCGTTAATCATGGCCGCGTCCGTCGTGGCGTTACTCCCGATGTTAATCGTCTTCATGATCTTCCAAAAACAGATCATCGAGTCGATTGCGATTTCTGGTGTGAAGGGCTGAGGTGTGACAGGACAAAGGCACCCGTCTTTTTTAGGCGGGTGCCTTTTTGATGGAGAAAGGAGATTGACATGAAAAAAATGATGGTCTGGATGGCGTTGCTCATCGTCGCGGTCGGAGGTGTTTTCTTCTGGCAGACGACGAGTGCGTCAATCGATGAGTTGCCGCTCCCGAAAGCGCCGTTTGATCAAAAAGTGGAAGATGTGACGCCAGACGTGCTCAACAAAGAGAGCGAGTGGACGACGAACTTCACGCATGACGGGGCAATCTTTAAAGATGGTGACACGTACTACGTTTTCTCGACGGATTACATGGTGGGTAGTCCTCCGACGCCCGGCATTCAAATTCGTAAATCGACCGATCTCATTCACTGGGAGTTCGTCGGCCGTGTGTTCGATCAAGTGTCTGAAGAGGCGTTCGCTTGGGCCGGTGGGAATACGTTCTGGGCCCCGGCAATCACAAAGATTGGAGATCGGTTCCACTTGTACTATTCCGTATCAGGGGTCGGTAGCCGCACGTCGTACATCGGACTAGCGACCGCGTCAACGATCGAAGGGCCTTGGGAAGACGAGGGTGCCGTCGTGACGTCGAAAGACGGGGACGGGGGTGTCGCCAACGCGATTGACCCTCATGTGACGCAAGATGCGTCAGGCAAATGGTGGATGACGTATGGGTCGTACTTTGGGGGAATCTTTTTGACGGAGATTGACCCAGGCACCGGGAAGCGAGTGGACGAATCGTCAGAAGGAACGCTGCTCGCCAAACGGAAAGACATGTCGATGGGCATCGAAGGACCGGAAATCTTATACAACGATGAGACAGGCTATTACTACTTGATGGTGTCGTATGGTTGGTTAGAAGATACATACAACGTCCGGATCGGTCGCTCGAAGTCAATCGCGGGACCGTACGTCGACTCGCGTGGTCGCGACTTACGGGACGAATCGGATGAGTCATTTGATACGGGCGTGAAAATCGTGGGTCCGTATCGTTTCGAAGGAGATGACGGATACGTCGGGACCGGACACTCGGCATTCTTACAAGACGGGACTGACACGTTCGTGTTGCATCAGGCGCGACCGAGTGAAGACATCTATTGGTCACAGTTGCACGTCCGAAAAGTGTATTGGACGAAAGATGGTTGGCCGGTCGTCTCGCCCGAGCGCTATGCAGGCGAAGGAGACGTCGAGGTCGACGACGTCCATCTGGTCGGGGACTGGGACGTCATCACGTTCCCGCGATTCGACGATGGGCAGCAAGCCTCGAGCACGTTGACGTTGAAACGAGGCGGGAAGCTCGAAAACGGGGACGGGTCTTGGCGATTGAACGGCTCGGTCCTCGAGGTCGAAGTCGGGCAAGAGACGTATGAGACGCAAGTCGGAGCGGCTTGGGATTGGGAGAATTGGCAACCGACGATCATCTTCACAGGTCTGAGCGAGGACGGCACCGCCGTATGGGGCAAAAAACGATAAAAGGAGAAACGGAAACATGCAAAAGCTGAACGGTCCGAAACGAGAAGAACGTTATGTGTTAGAACGATTGACAGACGAAACGATGTGGGGCACACACAACGCCCACGATCCGGCGTCAATAAAAGTCGGGGATTGGTATTACGTGTTCTCGACGGACGCCGCCCACGGACATCACATCAACGGCGGGATTCAAGTGCGTCGCTCACTTGACTTGATCCATTGGGAATACGTTGGCTTGGCGCTTGAAGAACTTCCGCACGAGGCTGTGGAATGGACGGGGGCGCCAGGGCTTTGGGCGCCGGAAGTCGTGTTCATGGGTGGTCGCTATGTCATGTACTACGCGGCTTCACAATTTGGACAGACGCAGTCGTATATCGGTGTCGCCAGTGCGGAAACGATAGACGGACCTTGGCAGGATCACGGGCTCGTCGTGAAGAGCGAGGCGGGGACATCGGGGCCGAATGCGATCGATCCGAATATCACATTCGATGCGCAAGGAGAACCGTGGCTCGTCTACGGCAGCTTCTTCGGGGGGCTGTATGTGTTCCCGGTCGATCCGGAAACGGGAAAGAAACGCCCGGGGAGTGAGGAGACGTTGATTGCGAAACGTCACCAAAGCGTTGAAGGGGCAATCGAGGGACCGTATATCGTCTATCGGGAGGCGGATCGCCATTATTACTTGTTCGTCTCGTACGACTCCTTGTTCAAGGACTATCACATCCGTGTGGCCCGCTCGACTTCGATCACCGGACCGTACGTCGATTTTGATGGGAACGTCATGACCGACCTCGAGATCGACCCGCAACAAGTCGGCATGAAGATTCTAGGGGGCTATCGGTTCGGGGCTGGGGAAGGTTGGGTTGGTCCTGGTCATAACTCCGTCTTGCAGGACGGCGACAAGGATTATCTCGTCCATCACGTCAGAGGTGAGCAAGACCCGCACTGGCACGAACTGCATATCCGGAAAATCATCTGGACGGAATCGGGCTGGCCGCTCGTGTCTCCGCAACGATATGCCGGGGAAGAGGAACGGCCCATCGAGATGGAAGAGCTCGTCGGGGAGTGGGAGTGGATCTACATGGACCGGACGAAACATGGCGTCCTGCCTTCGAGTAAGATTGAACTTCTAGCTGACGGGACGTTCGTGACAGAGGAGGGCGAACGAGGGCGTTATGAGAAGCTGACGGATACGACCATCAAACTCTACGGTCCTGAAGGGATCACTTGGCATGTGTTACCGGGTTGGGACTGGGAGAATTGGCGAGAGACGCTCGTGTTCGCGGGACTGTCTGACCAAGGGCGAGTCTTTATTGGCAAACAACTATAAATATCCGTACAACTTATCGCATTCTCTTAAAGATGCGTGTCACAGTTTTTTCAGAACTAACGCAAAAATGTTCGAATAAAATACTGAAAACAGTTGATTAATTTAAAATAGTTGATACAATCAAGGTGTAAGTTATACGTACAACTTAATTGTATCTTTTTGTTTTCTGTACGAATCAGGCACGGTATTTGAATAGTTGTACGGATGAAAAAGACAGGAGTGCCCACACACTTTATTTTTTTCATCCTATATGTAAGCGCATTCTTTTGGAGGTAGGGTGATGAATATGGCCAACTATACAATCGGCGTCGACTACGGGACGCAATCAGGACGTGCGGTCCTCGTCGACGTAGCGACAGGTCGAGAAGTGGCGACCGCGGTCAAACCGTACACACATGGCGTCATGGATGAATATTTACCGGACGGGGTGACCCGTCTCGAGCATGATTGGGCGCTCCAACATCCACAAGACTATTTAGAAGTGTTAGAACTCACCATCCCGGCCGTCGTCAAAGAGGCGGGGATCACGGCTGACCAAGTCGTAGGACTCGGTATCGATTTCACAGCCTGCACGATTTTACCGATTGACGAACACTTGAACCCGCTTTGTTTCCGCGAGGAACATCAGCAAAACCCGCACAGCTACGTGAAGCTTTGGAAGCATCACGCCGCGCAAGACGAGGCGGACGAGTTGAACCGCATTGCGGCCGAACGGGGCGAAGCGTTCTTGAAACGATACGGCGGGAAAATCTCATCGGAATGGATGATCCCGAAAGTGTGGCAAATCCTGAACGAGGCCCCGGCGATTTATGAAGAAGCGGACCAGATATTAGAAGCGACGGATTGGGTCGTCTCCCAGATGACAGGACACGTCGTTCGGAACAGTTGCACAGCTGGTTATAAAGCCATTTGGCATAAACAAGACGGTTACCCGTCGAACGAATTCTTTAAAGCGCTCGACCCGCGGCTAGAGAACGTTGTCGAAGAGAAACTATCTCGCGACATCGCGCCAATCGGGTCCAAGGCGGGTGAACTGACAGAGGCGTTCGCCGCCCGGATCGGACTCCTTCCAGGCACGGCCGTCGCGGTCGCGAACGTCGACGCCCACGTGGCGGTACCGGCTGTTGGAATCGCCGAACCTGGCAAGATGTTGATGGTCATGGGCACATCGACGTGTCATATCCTACTCGGTGAAGACGAACAAGTCGTCCCAGGCATGTGCGGTGTCGTCGAAGACGGCGTCATCCCAGGATTGATGGGCTATGAAGCTGGCCAATCGTGTGTCGGGGACCATTTTGAATGGTTCACCGAGACGTGTGTCCCAGGACATTACGTCGAAGAGGCCGCCTTGAAAGGTATCGGCATCCATCAGTTGTTGACGGAGAAAGCAGCCCGGCAACGTGTCGGGGAGAGCGGTCTCGTCGCCCTCGACTGGTGGAACGGGAACCGATCGACGCTCGTCGATACGAATTTGACGGGTGTCCTCCTCGGAGCGACATTGCTCACGAAACCAGAAGACATTTACCGGGCATTGATTGAAGCGACAGCGTATGGGACACGGACGATTGTGGAAGCGTTCCGGAACAGCGGTGTCCCTGTGCATGAAGTATATGCAGCCGGCGGGATCGCCGAGAAGAACGCCCTCATGATGCAAATCTATGCGGACGTGTTGAACATGGAAATCAAAATCTCCGCCTCCTCGCAAACGCCTGCCCTCGGGTCGGCCATGTTCGGAGCGGTGGCGGCCGGTGCGGAGCGAGGCGGTTACGCCACGATCACGGAAGCGGCAGCGAAGATGGGCCGTGTCAAAGAAGAGACGTACAAGCCGATCCCGGAAAACGTCGCGACGTATGATGCTCTGTTCGCCGAATACACGAAACTATACGACTACTTCGGTCGCGGTGAAAACGATGTGATGAAACGCTTGAAAAAAATCAAAGCCGACGCGTCACGCGTGAAGGAGGAGCCGGTATGGTAAGCCGCCATTTGAAGGAAGCCGTGCTCGAAGCGAACTTGGCCCTCCCGCAACACGGCTTGGTCACGTTCACATGGGGCAACGTCAGTGGCATCGACCGTAACGCCGGATTGGTCGTCATCAAGCCGAGCGGTGTCCCTTACGAACGATTGACCGTGGAAGACATGGTCGTCGTCGATTTGGAAGGTAACGTCGTCGAAGGCGAGCTTCGTCCCTCATCAGACACACCGACCCATCTCGCGCTCTACCGGTCTCTCCCAGAGATTGGCGGGGTCGTGCATACCCATTCGCCATGGGCGACGAGCTGGGCACAGGCGAAGCGGGCGATTCCGGCGTTCGGAACGACACACGCCGATTACTTTTATGGCGAAATTCCGTGCACTCGAGAATTGACAGACGAAGAGATCGCAACGGCGTATGAGCTCGAGACCGGACACGTCATTTTAGAGACGCTCGACGAGTTAATGCTCGAAGCGGTCGCCGTTCCCGGCGTACTCGTGGCCAACCACGCACCGTTCTGCTGGGGCAAAGACGCGAATGAGGCGGTCCACAATGCGGTCGTCCTCGAGGAAGTCGCGAAGATGGGACTTCACGCCTTGAACTTGAACCCTGGCCTGACACCGATTAAACAGAGCATCTTAGATAAACACTATTTGCGAAAACATGGGGCGAACGCATACTACGGCCAAAAATGACCGGAACTTCGCCCTCACATTAGGGGGACTTTGGATGTTGACAGCAAAAACATATGAATTTTGGTTCGTGACAGGAAGCCAAATGCTTTACGGCGAAGACGTGCTTCGACAAGTGGAGGATCATTCAAAAGAGATGGTGGCCGGACTCGATGCGGCCGACGTCTTCAGCGACCGGATCGTCTTCAAAGGCGTCGTCAAAAATGCAGAAGAGATCCGTCAGATGATGCTTCAGGCGAATGCGGACGACTCATGTGCAGGCGTGATCACCTGGATGCACACGTTCTCGCCATCGAAGATGTGGATCAGTGGCATGCGCGTCCTGCAAAAACCGTTGCTCCATTTCGGGACACAGTTCAACCGTGACATCCCTTGGGATGCGATCGATATGGACTTCATGAACTTGAACCAATCGGCGCACGGCGACCGGGAACACGGCTTCATCACGAGCCGGATGAACGTCAAACGCAAAGTGCTCGTCGGGCACTGGGAAGACGAGACGACACGCGGCAAGATGGCGAGTTGGATGAAAGTCGCTCATGCGTTGGCCGAAAGCAAAGTGTTAAAAGTGGCTCGTTTCGGTGACAACATGCGCAACGTCGCCGTGACGGAAGGCGATAAAGTCGAAGCGCAGATTCGCCTCGGTTGGACGGTGGACGGATATGGTGTCGGTGATCTCGTCGCATATATGGACGCCGTGACCGACACGGATCTCGATGCGCTGATGGACGAATACGCGTCTCGTTACGAGCTGACGAACAAAGGGATGGCGGAAGAGGAGTTCCTCGACTCGGTCCGTTACCAGGGTCGCATTGAACTCGGTATGAAAGCTTTCCTCGAGGCAGGCGGCTATACCGCCTTCACGACGACGTTCGAAGATTTGCACGGCATGAAGCAGTTGCCGGGTCTCGCCGTCCAACGCTTGATGGAGCAAGGCTATGGCTTTGCCGGAGAAGGTGACTGGAAGACCGCAGCGTTGGTCCGTCTCATGAAAATCATGGCGAACAACGAGCGGACCTCGTTCATGGAAGACTACACGTACCACTTCGAGCCGGGCAACGAGATGGTGCTTGGCGCCCACATGTTGGAGATTTGTCCGACGATTGCGGTCGATCAACCAAGAATCGAAGTCCATCCGCTCGGTATCGGCGACCGAGAAGCACCGGCCCGGATCGTCTTTGAAGGACAGAGCGGCAAGGCGTTGAACGCGAGTATCATCGATCTCGGCCATCGCTTCCGTCTTCTCGTCAACACGGTCGAAGGCATTCAGCCGGAAGAGGCGATGCCGAACTTGCCGGTCGCACGCGTTCTTTGGAAAACAGAACCTTCGATGGCGCAAGCGGTCGAAAACTGGATTCAAGCCGGTGGGGCGCACCACACCTGTTATTCGTATGAAGTGACGACAGACCAATTGCGGGACTTCGCGGAACTGCTCGACGTTGAAATCGCGGTCATCGACGCCAAGACGGAGACGATCCAATTCAACAACGAACTACGTTGGAACGAACTTTACTATCGACCATAATCTAAAGGGCCACTTCGTTGGCCCTTCTTCATGGAGGAGATACAATGAACAACCAACTCATCAAACCGACGCACGTGACGACAGGGACGACACAGCTCATCGTCAATGCCGACTTAACCAAAGGGACGATCAGCAAGCACATTTATGGTCACTTCGCCGAGCATTTGGGTCGTTGTATTTATGAAGGGCTCTGGGTCGGTCCAGAGTCGCCGATTCCAAACACGGATGGCATTCGTAACGACGTGCTCGCCGCCTTGAAGAAATTGAACATCCCGGTCCTCCGTTGGCCGGGCGGCTGTTTTGCCGACGAATACCACTGGAAGGACGGGGTCGGTCCGAACGAGAACCGAAAACGGATGGTCAACACGCATTGGGGCGGGGTCGTCGAAAACAACCACTTCGGCACCCATGAATTCATGCGCCTCTGTGAATTGCTCGAGTGTGAGCCGTACATCTGTGGGAACGTCGGGAGCGGGACGGTGCAAGAGATGTCGGAATGGGTGGAGTACATGACGTTCGGTGGCGAGTCACCGATGTCGAACTGGCGACAAGAGAACGGCCGGACCGAGCCGTGGGAACTCACGTACTTCGGCGTCGGGAATGAGAACTGGGGCTGCGGCGGCAACATGCGCCCGGAATATTATGCGGACCTGTATCGCCGCTACCAGACGTACGTCCGCAACTACGACGGCAATAAACTCTATAAAATCGCTGGTGGGGCGAACATCGACGACTATAAATGGACAGAGGTCCTGATGCGGGAAGCAGGGACGATGATGGACGGGCTCAGCCTCCATTACTACACGATTCCAGGTGACTTCTGGTTGGGCAAAGGATCGGCTCTCGATTTCACGGAGGACGAATGGTTCATCACGTTGAAGCGCGCCCTCCATATGGACGAGTTGATCACGAAACACGGCCAGATCATGGACCAGTATGACCCAGAAAAACGTGTCGGCTTGATCGTCGACGAGTGGGGCACGTGGTTCGATGTGGAGCCGGGGACGAACCCAGGTTTCTTGTATCAACAAAACTCGATTCGGGATGCACTCGTAGCTGCGGTCCACTTCAACATCTTCCATAACCATAACGACCGCGTTCATATGGCGAACATCGCTCAAATGGTCAACGTGTTGCAGGCTATGATTTTGACGGAAGGAGACCGATTCATCCTCACGCCGACATACCATGTGTTCGAGATGTACAGCGTCCACCAAGATGCCGAACGCGTCGAACTCGCCGCACACACACGCAATTACGTGGCCAAAGATGAAGCCATTCCGGCCGTGAACGCCACTGCTTCGCGAAATGCGGAAGGTGTGCTCCACATCAGCCTCTGCCAACTCGACCACGAGCAAGGCGATACGGTCGAAATCGATTTGCGGGGAATCGGCGCCATCTCTGGCGTGTCGGCCCGGATTTTGACGGCAGACCATTTGAACGCCCATAACACGTTCGAACAGCCTGACCTCGTCTCACCACAGGACCATGATGTGACCGTCACGGAAGACGGCAAGCTCGTCCTCGACGTGCCGGCGATGAGCGTCATCACCATCGCGGTCCGCTGAGATGACAGTGGCGGAGACGCGGCGGTGCCGGACCTGTCCACCGCAAGCGACAGACCAAGACTGGCTGTTGACCATCGATGCGGAAGTCATGGAGCAGGTGTCGGATACGGAATACGAGGCACGCCTCACCCATTGCGCGGCTTGCCCGTTCCAGCAACAAGATACTTGCTTGAAATGTGGGTGTTACGTCTCGTATCGGGCACGACTCGCGACGAAGCACTGCCCAGTGAACGTTTGGTAAAAAGGAGTGGATGTCATGAAGCGGCAACTAGAAACAGCGATTGACGAGTCGACGATCACGCTCGAGAACGATGTGTATCGATTGAACATATTGACTTACGGAGCGACGTTGCAAGAATTTTCGATTCAGGACGACGGCTGGAAAAATATCGTCTTGTCGTACGACACAGTCGAGGCGTACATGCAGGACACGTATTATTTGGGTGCGACGATCGGACGGGTCGCCGGACGGATCGACCAGAGTACGTTCGACCTGGATGGTGTGACGTATCACGTGCCCGCAAATGAAGGTGTCCATCACCTTCACGGCGGAGAAGGATTGCACCGTCGCGTCTGGACGGTCGAACAGAGAACATCCGGCCGTGTGACACTTCATTGCGTCAGCCCCGACGGAGAGAACGGATATCCCGGGATACTCGACGTCCGCGCCACGTTCGAATTGGTCGACCATGGCGTCAGCATCACATACGAGGCGACCTCTGATCAAGATACTGTGTGTGATTTGACGAACCACACGTATTTCAACTTGAGCGGAGGTGAGCGGGACATCTTGAACCATGAGCTCACGTTGTCCGCCGACACGTTCGCTGAGCTGCGGGATGATTTGATTCCGACGGGTCGCTTGCTTGAAGTCGCTCAGACAGCGTTTGATTTCCGGTCTGGTCGCGTCTTGGCGGACGGTCTCGAGTCAACCCATCCACAAAACGAATTGGTCAACGGTTATGATCATCCGTTCGTCTTCGCGGAGCGACGGGAAGCGAGACTCTATGAGCGAGCGTCACAGCGAGAGTTGACGATCTCGACGACGGCCCCCGCCATCGTCCTCTATTCGGGTAATCAGATGAATGATACGACTTCATTGCGTGAAGGGACGTCGAGACGTCACTACGGCGTCTGTCTGGAACCGCAACACCTCCCTGATGCGGTTCACCACGAGACGTTCCCGTCGATTCGCTTGAAGGCGGGAGACACGTACCGTTGGCAAACGACGTACCGCGTTGAGACAGGAGTCAGCCGATGAACCTCGAACAGATTAACGAACACGTACAAGCTTGTGATTGCGGGAATCCCCATCACGCGATCACGATTGAACGGATGGTCGCGTCCGAACACGTCTGGGTCGAATTGGCTGCGTTCGTCCACGAAAAAGAGTGGAACCACCTCCTCGTCGTCGCCGACATGAATACCGAGCACGTCGGGTTTCTCCCGCTACGAGAAGCCTTGACGGACATCGGAGTCGATGTGTCGCTCGTCTCGCTCCAAGCGGATGAGCAAGGCGACGTCTTGGCGGAGGAACGCTCGGTCGTACAAGTATTGCTTCAACAAGATGAAACCGTCGACGCGCTCATTGCGCTAGGTGCCGGCACGATTCATGACGTCACCCGGTTCTGTGCGGCCAAAACGAAAGTACCGTTCATCTCGGTGCCGACCGCGCCGTCAGTGGATGGCTTCACGTCGAAAGGAGCCCCCCTCATTGTGAGAGGTAAAAAAATCACGTACCAGCTCGTGTCCCCGATTGCCGTGTTCGTCCCGAGTCAGGTGATTCGAAAGGCACCCGACGCGTTGGTCGCAGCCGGGGTCGGCGATATGCTCGGGAAATACACGTCCTTGTTGGACTGGCGGTTCGGAGCATTTGACGGCGGTGAACCGTTTTGTCCGGTCGCCGCATCGTTGACGGAGCAGGCGTTACAATCGTGTGTGAACGCCTTGCCTGCCATCTATAAACGAGACGCGGACGGGTTGGATCAACTGATGGAGTCGCTGTTGTTGTCCGGAGTCGCCATGTTGATTTTCGGTCATTCGCATCCAGCTTCCGGTGGTGAGCATCACTTGTCCCACTATTGGGAGATGGATTTCATCGCCAACCATCGTCCGGCGGTCCTCCATGGAACGAAAGTCGCCATCGCCACGATGGAACTCATCGATTCCTATAAAACAATGATGCTCGAACGGCCCGACACGCCGGACGCGCTACGGGCATGGGCCGAGCAGATGCCGACAAGCCAAGAGCTCGAACACATCTTCCACGCGTTACAGGCACCGCTGCGGCCGGATGAGATCGGGGTCTCCTCGCTCTTATTAGCGAGTAGCAAGAGAGAGGCGTACCGTTTGAGAGAACGACACACACTGTTAAAACATATGAGTTTGAACCGAACAGAATCTGAGGTAGGGGAGCGTTCTTTATGAGAGAGACGATCACGAATCCGCTAGTGGAACAACGAGCGGACCCATGGATCATGCGCCATACAGATGGCTATTATTACTTCACGGCCTCGTTGCCGGACTTCACGGGCATCCCGCTCCGTCGGGCGAAGACGCTCGCCGCCTTGACCGAGGCCGACGAACGAGTCGTCTGGACCAAACGTGAGACGGGTATCATGAGTGCGAACATTTGGGCCCCGGAATTACATCACATCCAAGGGAAATGGTACCTCTATTTTGCGGCCGCGCGAGAAGATCACGTCTTCGATCATCGGATGTATGTGCTCGAGAACAGCTCGGCGAATCCGCTCGAAGGGGAATGGATCGAAAAGGGACAGGTCCGGACTTGGTGCGAATCGTTCGCGCTTGATGCGACGACGTTCGAGCACGAGGGGCGCCTCTATTACGTATGGGCCCAAAAAGACCCGTCCATCGATGGCAACTCGAACCTCTACATCTCGGAGATGGCGAACCCGTGGACACTCACGGGGCCACAGACGATGATTGCGACGCCGGAGTATGACTGGGAGAAGGTCGGTTTCCTCGTGAACGAAGGGCCGGCCGTGTTGAAGCGGAATGGTCACATCTATATCACGTTCTCTGCGAGTGCGACGGACCATCACTACTGCATGGGCCTCCTGTGCGCTGAGGGGACGAGTAATTTATTGGACGCGGCGAGTTGGACGAAACATCCGGAACCGGTCTTCGGAACCGATGAAGCGGCCAGTCAATTCGGACCGGGTCACAACAGTTTTACGACGCTAGATGACGGGACGGACATCCTCGTCTATCATGCCCGTAACTATAAAGAAATCGTCGGGGACCCGCTCTGGGACCCGAACCGACATACGCGTGTCCAACCGTTCATGTGGGATGAAGTCGGCCCAGTGTTCGGCCGACCGATTCGCGACGAGGAGGCTGTACGATGAAGCAAGTAGAAGATCGACATTTGATAGTAGAACAGCGGGCCGACCCGTGGGTATATTTGCATACGGATGGCTACTACTACTTCACGGCGTCAGTGCCTGAGTATGATTTGATCGAGTTACGCCGTGCCAAGTCGCTTCAAGCGATTCGGACGGCCGAGCCGGTGACCGCATGGGTGAAACACGAGACGGGTCCGATGAGCGACTTGATTTGGGCGCCTGAACTGCATCACATTCATGGCAAGTGGTATCTCTATTTTGCGGCAGCGAAATCGCGGGATATCGTCAATGGTCTGTTCGACCATCGCATGTTCGTGTTAGAGAACGAATCAGCAAATCCGCTCGAAGGGGAGTGGGTCGAAAAAGGGCAGGTCCAGACCGAATGGGATTCGTTCGCCCTTGACGCGACCGTATTTGAGCATAAAGGGACTCACTATTTGGTGTGGGCCCAAAAAGACCCGTCTATCGACGGAAACTCAAATGTATACATCGCCGAGCTCGAAAATCCATGGACGATTAAATTGCCACAAGTCATGCTGACGAAGCCTGAGTATGATTGGGAGACTCGCGGTTTCCTCGTCAATGAGGGGGCGGCCGTGTTGAAGCGGAACGGCCACATCTTCATCACGTATTCGGCGAGTGCGACCGATGAAAACTACTGTATGGGTATGTTGTGCGCCTCGGAAGACGCTGATTTGTTGAACCCGGCATCGTGGTCGAAATCGTTCCGGCCGGTGTTCCAGACGAATGCCGACGTGAATCAATTCGGGCCCGGTCACAATAGCTTTACCGTGAACGAGAAGGGAGAAGATGTCCTCATCTACCATGCTCGGACGTATACGGAAATCGAAGGGGATCCCCTCTACGACCCGAACCGTCATGCGCGCGCACAAGTGTTCACGTGGAATGAAGAAGGACGCCCGGAATTCGGGAAACCGCTCTGATCAGCAACAGACGCTCACACGTTGTGGGCGTCTGTTTTTATGTAACGGGAGCGGACGTCACGAACTACAGTTGATCAGATGCACCATCCCCTCTCTGATTTTCTTCACTGAATTCACTCCAATCCTGCATCAACGCGCACAGTTTTGTATAATTGAAAGCGAGAGCTAGGAAGGGAGAAACGATTCGATGAAACCAAAGATTGAGGACGTAGCCAAGTTGGCTGGGGTTTCTCCGACAACCGTGTCACGTGTGTTGAACAATCGTGGCTATATCAGTGAAAAGACTAAAACAAAAGTTGAGGCGGCGATGCAAGAACTCAACTATTTTCCGAATGATGTGGCGCGGTCGCTGTTCAATAAGCGCTCTTACTTGATCGGCTTGATTTTACCGACAACGGCCAACCCGTTCTTCGGGGAGCTCACGTTCCATATTGAGAACTATTGTGCAACGAACGGGTATAAAGTACTCCTATGCAACAGTTTGAACCAAGTCGATAAAGAAGAGCGTTATTTGGAGATGTTGCTCCGGAACCAAGTCGATGGCATTATCGTCGGGACACATAACCGTGGAATTCTCGATTACCATAAACAAAATTTGGCGGTCGTGGCAATTGATCGTTACTTATCTGATACGATTCCGGTCGTTAGTTCGGATAATTATCAAGGTGGCAAACTGGCGACCGATTATTTATGGACAAAAGGCTGTCGTCGCATCGCTTTAATCGATGGGGAAGGGTCACTCGAGACCCCGGCCCGCCTCAGACGGCAAGCCTATCTCGACGTGATGAAAGCACACGGTCAAGAACCGATCGTGTACGAGGTCGAAGAAGTCTTTGATCGTACGAGCCAAGAAGCCGTCATGCAAAAGTTGATTGACGAACAACCGGAGCTCGATGGGGTGTTCGCGACGAACGACTTGTTCGCGGCTTCCTTCATGCGCGTGATGAAAGCTTCTAAACACTCGTCACGCAAAATCGAAGTGGTCGGCTATGATGGGACCGAGGCAGTCCGCTCGCTCTTGCCCGAACTCGCGACCGTACAACAACCAATCGAAGAGATTGCGAAGACCGCCATCGATCTTCTGCTGAAAGAAATCGACGGGGAATTTACAGACGAAGGTAGAGAAATTCAACTTCCCGTCCGTATGATTCAAGGCGCCGACGCTTAAAGATCGACCCGCTCTGTACGAGGAGCGGTTTTTTTTAATCCAAGAAAAAAGTGACAACAATATGTCAACCGGTTGACATATGAAAGCGGTTGACATATTATGATTTTGAAAGTGCTTTCAATTTGTAGTTCATTCTATTTTTGAGGGAGACACCATCATGAAAACGTCAAAAATCTTGTATTGGAAACTCAGTGCCTATTTCTTCTTCTTCTTTTTCACTTGGTCGTCGAGTTATTCATTGTTCTCGATTTGGCTCGGTCAAGAGATGCAACTGACTGGCGCCCAGACTGGCTTGGTCTTTTCTGTAAACGCTATCTTTGCGCTATTGATGCAACCGCTCTATGGATTCATCTCCGATAAGATTGGTCTAAAGAAAAACATTTTGTTCTTCATCAGCATGCTGCTCGTGTTTGTCGGTCCGTTCTATATCTATGTATACGGACCACTCCTTCAGTACAACGTCATCATCGGTGCCGCTGTCGGGGGGCTCTATCTCGGGACGGCCTTCCTTGCCGGGATTGGTGCAATCGAGTCGTATATTGAAAAAGTAGGACGGAAATATGATTTTGAGTACGGGAAGACGAGAATGTGGGGTTCTCTCGGATGGGCTGCAGCGACGTTCTTCGCAGGGCAGTTGTTCAACATCAACCCAAACATCAACTTTTGGGTGGCGTCGGTCTCGGCCGTTGTCTTGGTCGCGATCATCTTATCCATCAAGGTAGAGGTCACGGACGTCGAGATGGAACGGGCGGCCTCGGTCACATTGAAAGACGTCGGTCATTTGTTCACATTGAAAGATTTTTGGTATTTGATGCTGTATGTGATTGGGGTCGCTTGTGTATATGGTGTGTATGACCAACAGTTCCCGGTCTATTACTCGTCGCTCTTCCCGACAGAGGCACAAGGGAATCAGGTGTTCGGTTACTTGAATTCACTGCAGGTATTCTTAGAAGCTGGGATGATGTTTGCCGCACCGTTTGTCGTCAATAAAATCGGCGCAAAAAATAGCTTGATTCTTGCCGGTTACTTGATGGCGTTCCGAATCGTCGGTTCGGGTCTCGTCGAAGGACCAATCGGCATCTCGTCAATGAAGTTGATTCACGCGCTGGAATTACCGATTATGCTCGTCGCAATCTTTAAATACTTAGCGGCCAATTTCGATACGCGTCTATCGTCGGTGCTGTATCTCGTCGGTTTCCAGTTCGCCAAACAGGTCGGGGAGTCAATCATGTCACCGGCTGCCGGATACTTCTATGACAGTATCGGCTTCAGACAAACGTATTTAGCGATGGGAGCCATCGTTCTCGCGTTCACGGTCATCTCGATGTTCACGTTATTGAACGAGAAGAAGACTGATCTTCAAAAACCAACATCAAAAGATATGGGACAAGTCATTTAACTTTAAGGAGCGATCATATGTTAACGCACACAACACAGACAGAGGCAGACAAAGCGGTGGCCGAAGCGAAAGCGAAACTAGACACGACGTATCGGCTCGGCTATCACATCATGGCGCCGGCCAATTGGATCAATGACCCGAACGGACTGATTCACTACAAAGGTGAGTATCACGTTTTCTATCAACACCATCCGTACGACGAGAATTGGGGACCGATGCATTGGGGACACGTGAAGAGTAAAGACCTCGTTCATTGGGAGCACCTCCCGATTGCGATCGCCCCGACAGAGGAATACGAGCGGGACGGTTGCTTCTCTGGGAGCGCGGTCGATGACAATGGTGTCCTCACATTGATTTATACGGGCAATCTCTTCATCGACAAAGAGAAAGACATTCTCGACCAATCTCAATGTATCGCCACGAGCACCGACGGCATCCACTTTGAGAAGCATCATGAAAATCCGGTCATCCCGAGGCACCCGGAAGACGGTTCTGGTCATTTCCGTGATCCAAAAGTATGGAAGCACGAAGACGAATGGTACATGGTCCTCGGTACCCGAAAAGGTGACATCGGGAAGGCGATTCTCTACAAGTCGGCAGATTTGAAGGAATGGCAGTATCTCGGTGTGCTCGGAGAGAGTGATGGGACGGAAGGATACATGTGGGAATGTCCGGACTTCTTTGAACTCGACGGCGAGCACGTACTCTTGTTCTCACCGCAAGGGATGAAACCAGAAGGTGACCGTTATCAAAACCTATTCCAGACCGGATACATGACGGGGTCGTTCGATTATGAGACGAACACATTCGACCGGGGCGCATTTAAAGAACTCGATTATGGACATGATTTTTATGCCGTGCAGACGTTGCTCGATGACAAAGGCCGGCGCATCGCCATCGGGTGGATGGACATGTGGGAATCGGAGATGCCGACGAAAGAACATGGCTGGGCCGGGGCATTGACGTTACCGCGTGTGCTGACGCGAATGGAGGACGGCCGCATCAAGATGGAGCCGGTCGAAGAGCTGACGGCACTTCGTTCGAAACGATTTGACTTGAACCTATCGACCATCGAGGACACAGAGATCGTCACCAACGTCACTGAGGAGCTGCTCGAAGTAGAAGTTGAGTTTTCCTTACGCGATGTGACGGCGGAGACATTCGGCATCAAGTTGCGTCGCAGTGAGGACGGGGAGCAAGAGACGGTCATTCGGTTCTCGCCGAAGACGCAACAACTATCACTCGATCGGACGAAGTCAGGTGTGGGCGTCGATGGGGTGAGAACGGTCGAGGTCGAAGGGGAAGGTGATGTGCTCAGTTTGCGTCTCTTCTTGGACCGCTCATCAGTAGAAGTATTCGCCAACGGTGGGACGACGGTGATGACGAGCCGGATTTATCCGGATCCGACAAGTCTCGGTCTATCGTTCTATGCCGAGGGGGGACGTGTCGACATCAAATCGTGCCGTGTTTGGAGTTTGAGCGATGTGTGGAACGAACAATAAACATGCAGAGCCAAGTATCCATCTTTCGAGGTGGGGCTTGGCCCTTTTTATGAAGATGAGAAAGGATGGAAATGAGCATGAGACAACTTCATTGTATGGGTGAGGCGCTGATTGATTTGATTGCGCATACGAAAGGACAATCATTGGACCAAGTAACGACGTTTGAACGGGTCGCAGGAGGGGCCCCGGCAAATGTGGCTGCCGTCGTGGCTTCATTAGGAGGACAATCTTCATTGATCACAAAGTTAGGAAATGACGCGTTCGGGGACTATTTAGTTTCCACACTGAAAGAGAAAGGGGTTGGCGTCGAACACATCTTCCGGACGAGTGAAGCAAATACAGCGCTAGCGTTCGTCTCGGTAAAAGAGGACGGCGATCGAGACTTTTCGTTCTATCGAAATCCGTCGGCTGATTTATTACTGAATGAGGATGAAGTGAAGAGAGAATGGTTCAATCAACAGGATATTTTTCATTTTGGGTCGGTCGACTTGGTCGAGAGTCCGATGAAATATGCCCATCGCCGTGCAATCGAATGGATGACACAAGCCGGTGGCATCATCAGTTTTGACCCGAATGTACGCACCTCACTTTGGAATGACTTAGACGTCTACAAACAGACGATTCAAGAGTTTCTGCCTTTCGCCCATATCCTCAAAGTGTCGGAAGAAGAGCTTGAATTCATCACGGGTATCCCCGAACAAAAACGAGCGATCGCTTCCTTGTTTAAAGGCAATGTGCGTATCGTGCTCTACACGAAAGGAGCGCGAGGAGCCACGATTTATACAAAAGATCACACCTGGGAGATACCTGCGTTTCCAATCAAGGTCGCTGACACGACCGGCGCCGGCGACGCGTTTATGGGGGGATTTTTATATCAGTTGCTTGTGAATGAGGCGACCGTTTCTACGCTCGAACCATTCATAGGTCGTCATGGCGAAGAGGTCTTACGGTTTGCCAATGCGACTGGCGCGCTCGTCGCATCAGTGAAAGGTGCGATTGACGTTTTACCGACGCAAACCCATGTCAATACGTTATTGGACACGCATAGCGTTTAAGGAAAAGCGGTTTCTTGTCCAAAATAGATGGAAGTTCACATTGACAACGTCAAGACATTCATCCTATACTCATAAATGATAATGATTATCAATGTCGGCGTAAAACGTTGTCATACAGAAAAAGGGGACTAGGACATGAACAGCTACAAGAAAATGCTACATATGTTCATCATCATGTCTGCTTTCGTGCTCGTGCTCGCAGGATGCGGCTCGAACAATGAAGATGCAGCCACGACAGATGAATCTGCTGAAACGGCAGAAGGCTATCCAATCACAATCAAACACGCGTTAGGCGAGACGGTCATCGACAAGAAGCCGGAACGTGTCGCAACGGTCGGTTGGTCAAACCAAGACGTGGCGCTCGCGCTCGACGTCGTACCAGTCGGTTTCTCGGCTGCGAACTACGGTGTCCAAGACGGCAGCGGCATGTTGCCGTGGACGGCTGACAAGTTGAAAGACCTCGGTGAAGAAAACCCGAACATCTACCAAGATACGGACGGTCTCGACTTCGAAGCGATTGCCGACTCACAGCCGGACGTCATTCTTGCCGCCTACTCAGGCATCACGCAAGAAGACTACGACACGTTGACAGAAATCGCACCGGTCGTCGCATACCAAGAGACGCCTTGGGTGTCATCATGGCAGGACACGGTTCGTTACGACTCAATGGCCATGGGCATGGAAGAAGAAGGCAAACAGTTGATTGAAGACACAGAGAAACTCATCGCCGACAAGGCAGCTGAAGTACCGGAGATGAAAGGGAAGAAAGCGGCATTCGTCGCGCTCAGCCCAGACGACCTGTCGAAGTTCTACATCTACACGACGGGTGACCCACGCGGTGCCTTCATCGAAGAGCTCGGCATGGAGTACCCTGAGAACATCACGAGCCAAATCAAAGATGAGAACAGCTTCTACCTCGAGCTCAGCTCAGAGAACGCTGACATCTTGAACGATGTCGATATCTTCGTCGCCTACGGGAACGAAGAGACGTTGAAAGCACTTCAAGCTGACCCGCTCTACAGCAAAGTGCCGGCCATCAAACGCGGTTCGGTCGTCATGATCGAAGATAACACGCCGCTCGCGGCTGCTGGGACACCATCACCACTCTCAATCGAATATACGATTGACGACTATGTGAAACTCGTGTCAGAAGCACTCGCGAAAGTCGAGTAATCAAATGAATATGCCGAAGAAGTTACACACGCCGAAACGGTTCGGGCTCCTCCTCGTAGGGTCGCTCGTCCTGCTCGTCGTCTGTATGCTCGCTTCGCTTGCTTTCGGCTCACGGACAGTCGGATGGGATGAACTGCTTGACGGTTTATTCCGTCCGGCTGTTCAGTCGTATGAAGCGGACATCGTCCGGCAGCGGGTCGTTCGGACGGTGTTCAGTTTCATGTGCGGGGCGGCGCTCGGTGTCTCGGGCGCATTGATGCAGTCGGTGACGCGCAACCCGATCGCCGATCCGAGCATTCTCGGGGTCAACACGGGAGCAGCGCTGTTCGTCGTCGTCGGGATCGCCTTCTTCAACATCTCGACCGCGAGCGACTATATTTGGTTCGCACTTGCCGGGGCACTCTTGACGGCGGCGTTCGTGTTCGGGATTGGGTCGCTCGGCCGGGGCGGTTCGACGCCACTCAAACTCGTCTTGGCCGGCGCGGCGACGAGTGCGGCCTTGTCGTCACTCGTCATGGCCATCATGATTCCACGCTCGAACGTCATGGACCAGTTCCGGTTCTGGCAAGTCGGTAGCGTCGGGGCCGGGACGATGGATTCGATCATGACGTTCCTGCCGTTCTTTATCGGCGGTATCGTCATCGCCATCTTGGCGGCACCGTCCCTCAACATCTTGGCGCTCGGAGAAGAGCTCGCCACAGGTCTTGGTGTCCGCATCGGCACGTTGAAATTGATTGCCTCGTTCGCCGGTGTGATCTTGTGCGGGGCGGCGACGGCACTGGCTGGACCAATCGGCTTTATCGGTCTCTTGGCGCCGCACCTCGTCCGTTTGGTCATCGGAGCGGATGAACGGTATATCATCCCAATGTCGGCACTCACCGGCGCAATTTTATTGACGTTTGCTGACGTGGCAGGACGGTTGCTCGGTAGTCCCGGGGAACTCGAAGTCGGGATCGTCACGGCGTTCGTCGGGGCCCCGATTTTGATCGCGTTGACGATGAAAGTGAAGGTGCGTGGCGTATGACGAACCAATCGATTCAACCCATCATCCATAACAGTCGCAAGCGTCGGCAACGGACCGTCTTCGTGACGCTCGTCTTGTTCGCGTTGGCCCTTACGTTGAGCGCGACGATGCTCATGCTCGGCAACACGATTTATCCGGTCGCAGACGTCATCCGTGTCTTGTTCGGGGAACAAGTACCGGGCGCCTCGTTCGCCGTCGGCACAATTCGTCTGCCGCGCATGCTCGCCGGCGTCTTCGCTGGACTTGCGTTCGGGATCGCCGGGACGGTGTTTCAGACGATGCTCCGTAACCCGCTCGCCAACCCGAACGTCATCGGCATCACGACCGGGTCGAGTGCGGCGGCCGTGTTCGGCATCGTCGTCTTACAGGCGAGCGATACGTTCGTCTCTATCATCTCGATCATCGGCGGGCTGTTGACCGTCCTCGCCATCTACTTTTTGTCGAAAGGCGCCGCCTTCTCGATCGGCCGGCTCGTCTTAGTCGGCATCGGGATTCAGGCGATGCTGACGGCGGTCATCAATTATCTGCTGCTCATCAGCCGCCAAAACGATGTCGGGACGGCGATGCGCTGGTTGAGCGGTAGCTTGAACGGGGTGAAGATGGAGACGCTCCCGCCGCTCATGATTGCGGTCGCGCTCTGCCTCCCGGTCATCCTCCGACTCAGCCGACAGCTCCAGATTTTAGAGCTCGGGGAGATGACGGCGACGTCGCTCGGTGTTAAGACGAACCAGACGCGCGTCCTGCTCATCGTCGCCTCGGTGCTCATGCTCGCGCTCGCGACGGCGACGACCGGACCGATCGCGTTCGTCGCGTTCCTTGCGGGACCGATCGCGAAGCGGCTCGTCGGGGACGGGCGTTCGACAATCATTCCGGCGGCACTCGTCGGGGTCATCCTGGTGCTCGCAGCCGATCTCATCGGTCAGTTCGCCTTCACGGCCCGCTACCCGGTCGGTGTCATCACCGGCATGGTCGGGGCGCCGTATTTGATTTATCTCTTGATCCGGATGAACCGGAGAGGGGAGCTATAACGAGAAATGAGCCATATCCGGCGTCGGATATGGCTCATTTTTTTGATTAATAGGCGGTCCAACCACCATCGATGGCGACGACTTGACCGTTGATGAAACTCGATTCGTCCGAGCCGAGGAAGAGGGCGAGTTGAGCGATCTCTTCCGGTTGTCCGATGCGTGGGTTGATGGCCATACCGAGTTGCTGGCGACCGAACCCGGCCTGGCTCATGTTCGTCATCGTCGAGCCGATATTCGTCGCGACCGCGCCCGGTGCGATCCCGTTACAACGGATGTTTTGGTCGGCATACATGAACGCCGTGTTCTTCGTCAATCCGACGACGGCGTGTTTCGACGCCGTATAGGCCGCGCCGGCTCGAGCCCCATACAAGCCGCCGGCCGAGATGTTGTTGACGATGACGCCGTGCCCTTGCTTCGTGAACAAGTCGACGGCGATGCGCATCGATTTCATGACCGACACCGTGTTGACGGCAAAGATTTTCTCCCAGCGCTCGTTCGAGATCTCACCGACCGGTTCCATCCCGTCCATGATGCCGGCGTTGTTGACGAGGATGTCGACTTGACCGAACGTCTTCACCGTCTCATCGAACAACTGCTGCAACGCTTCTTCAGACGTGACGTCCGTCTGGATGGCGATCGCCTCGCCTGAGATATTCTCGGCGACGTGCTTCGCCCCGTCAAGATTCATGTCCGAGACGACGACTTTCGCCCCTTCCTGCGCGTACAATTCCGCGATCGCTTTCCCCATTCCTGATGCTGCTCCTGTGACAATCGCCACTTTCCCCGATAACCGCATGACTGATTCCTCCTTTTATTGTACATGTGTTCAATAACTATTATAATGAATGTTAGAAAACGCTTACAATAATCAAAAAATGAGGAACTGTTGAGTAATCAACATTTTAGGCCATAACTGTTGAGAGGAATGTGCGAATCATGAAGTCGGACTTGCGTGTCATCAAAACAAAACGAGCGCTTCATGAGGCGCTCGTCGAATTATTGAGGAATCGTTCGCTCGAACAAGTGACGATTTCGGAACTTTGTCGTGTGGCAAATGTCAATCGGGGCACGTTTTATTTGCATTATGCCCGGGTCGAGGACGTGTTCGAGGAGTACTTCCAAGAGATTACGGCCGACCTTGCCAAGTCGTATGAGGAGCCATATCGACATGTGAAGTTGCTCAATCCGCGTGAACTCGAGCCGTCGACGATCCGCATCTTTCACCACGTCCAGACGTACGTCGACTTCTATCGCATCGTGTTCTCGAAAAACGTACCGCTCGCGTACTACTACATGTTGTTCGACGAAGTGTGCAAGTTACTCCTCCGCGATACGGCGGCGCACAAGCAAGATGAGATTGACCATGAGTTGTTCTGTTCGTATCAAGCAAACGCCATCGTCGGGATGATCATCCATTGGGCCGAACACGACTTTGCGGCCACCCCGGACGAGATGAACGAGCAGTTGGCGCACATATTGCGTCTCGATTCCGGCCGCCGTGTTTAGGTGGCCGTTTCCCGTTCATCGAACAGCTCTAAAAATGTTGAGGCGACGTTCGACAGACGACTCCCGCTCTTCCAAATCAAATGGACGGAAGACGTGAGCGGGGGATGGAGCGGGACGAACACCAACTCGGTCCCTTGCGTGTTGATAATCCCGTCGAGGCAGAGCGCGTGGCCGACGCCTTCCCGGACGAGGAGCGAAGCGTTATAGAGCAGGTTATACGTCGCCACGACGTCGGCTTCAGTCAAATCGACGCCGAGCCGGGCCGACAAATGTCGGTCGACGAGCGATTGCTCCGACAAGATGAGCGGCAAGTCGAGGAGATCCTCGGTCTCGATGGCACTCTTTTGTCCGACTAGGCTGTCACGACGCGTCAAGATGCCCCAACGATCGACATGAGGGAGCTCGCGCGAGGCGTACGTGGCCAGGTTGATTGGCTCGATGACGACCCCGAAATCGAGGATGCCTCGGTCCAGCTTGTCGATGACGTCGTCTCCGTTGCCGCTATACAGGCGTAATTTGACGTCGGGATGAAGCTGTTTCATCTGTCGGAACGTCTCGATGACCGAGGTGAGCGTCTCCGTCTCGCCACCGCCGATATACAGTTCTCCGCTGACGGGTGTCGCCGTGTTCAAGTTGATCGAGATCTTATCGGCCAGACGGATCATCTCTTTGGCGTGTTCGGCCAAATAGTAGCCTCGTTCCGTCAGCGTGACGCCGCCTTGGCTCCGCTCGAACAACGGTCCACCGAGACTGTCCTCGAGCTGATGGATTTGCCGGGACAGCGCCGGTTGCGACAGCCGTAAATGTTCGGCCGCGCGCGTGATGTTCTTTTCGCTCGCGACGGCGAGGAAGTAGCGTAGTTGTTGTAGCTCCATGTCATCCCTCCATGCGTTTTCGTTATGGTTCTTAATCAAATAGTAGCATTAGACATGACGCTTGTCCGTTCCTATACTAGAGTCATTCAAAGGAGGAATGGATTATGACCATCAACAAAGTTGTCATCATCATGGGGGCGTCGAGCGGGATCGGCGAAGCGACGGCCCATCTATTGGCCGAACGGGGCGCGAAACTCGTGCTCGCCGCCCGTCGTCTCGACCGGTTGGAAGCCATCCAAGCGAAGCATCCCGAGGCTGACATCGTCATCCAGCAAGCCGATGTCACGGACTACGCAGCTGTCGAGGCGGTGGTGAAGACGGCACTCGACACGTTCGGGCATGTCGATGTCTTGTTCAACAACGCCGGGATCATGCCGACCGCGCCACTTGTCGACGGGCGCCGTGACGAGTGGCAGGCCATGCTCGATGTGAACGTGACCGGGGTGTTGAACGGGATTGCCGCCGTGCTTCCAATCATGGAACGTCAACAGTCGGGTCATATCATCGCGACGGATTCGGTGGCCGGCCACGTTGTCTATCCGGAGTCGGCCGTCTACTGCGGGACGAAGTTCGCGGTCCGCGCCATCATGGAAGGCTTGCGCCAAGAACAGCGGGAGAACAACGTCAAATCGACGATCATCTCACCGGGAGCCGTCCAGACCGAACTGTACAACACGATCAGTGACAAACAAGCCGCCCAGGCGCTCCATGAGGCGCAAACCGAGTGGGGATTGACGAGCGAGGACGTGGCTGAAGCGGTCGTCTACGCCATCGACACACCGGACCGGGTCTCTGTCAGCAACCTCATCATCCGTCCGACGAAACAACAGGTGTGATGATGGGTAGCGGATTGAGAGAACGCGTGTCCGGTCGAACGATCGCTGCGGGCGAAGCCGTCTTTGAAGAGATTCATCACATTCAACGAGCCATCGAGCCGACGCTCATGCGCCTGAATTATCAGTACTTGCCGAAAGACGAGTTCCAGCGGACGCTCTCGGAGTTGCTCGGGCAAGACGTCGCGGACTCGGTCACGGTGCTACCGCCGTTCTATACCGATTTCGGGAAACACATCACGCTCGGGACAGACATCTTCATCAACCGTGGCGTCATGTTCACCGATCTCGGCGGCATCGACATCGAGGACCACGTCTTGATCGGCCCGTTCGCCAAGTTGCTGACGGTCAATCATCCGACCGACCCGACCGAACGGCGCGGCTTGATCACGAAGCCGATTCGTGTGAAACGTAACGCCTGGATTGGGGCCGGGGCGACGATTTTGCCGGGTGTCACCATCGGCGAGAACGCCATCGTCGCAGCTGACGCGACGGTGACAAAAGACGTCCCGGACAACGTGACGGTCGCCGGGACACCGGCCCGTATCGTTCAGACGTCATGAACGTCATCCGCCTCGGATTGGTCGCTTCCATGGTGTTTCTCGCTGGGTGTGGGGACGACACGGTGAGGAAGCCGGAGAATCAGGAAGGAGTGACGTCACAAGTGGAAGAACTAAACGTCTCAATACGTTTCGAAACCAACCCGACAGCCGAAGCGCTCCAAGCCCGTCTGCCGCTCACGTTGTCGATGCAGGACTTGCATCAGAACGAGAAGTACCTCTATTTTAATGAACCGTTCCCGACGAACCCGGAACGTGTCGGCTCGATTCGGGCCGGGGATGTCATGCTGTATGGCGATGACTGTCTCGTCTTGTTTTATAAAGACGTCGAGACGAGCTATGCGTACACGCGCATCGGTCGGGTCGAGGATTTCGCAACGCTTGAACCGCTACTCGGGAGCGGGACGGTCGAGCTGACGTTTCAAAACTGATAAAAGATTGTGACCGCTTTCAAAAATTCATTGACTTCTCTATCGCATGAGGTGTATGCTAAAAATCCTGCCCAAAAAGAGAGGCCGGGAACTGGCATCAGTTCATTTCGAGTCAGAGAGGACCATGATCCCATGAACCAACAACAATTAGTCGAGCGTGCCCGCCAAGTGAAAGAGAACGCCTACTCGCCGTATTCAAACTTCCGCGTCGGAGCAGCGCTTCTCATGAAGGACGGTACGGTCATCGACGGCGTCAACGTCGAGAACGTCTCGTTCGGTGCGACGAACTGTGCCGAGCGTACGGCCATCTTCACAGCGGTCGCGCAAGGTTATAAAAAAGGCGATTTCGAAGCCGTCGCGGTGTCAGGCGACACGGTCGACTTCTTGCCGCCATGCAGCATCTGCCGCCAAGTGCTCGTCGAGTTCGGCGACCCGGACTTCAAAGTGTTGCTCACGAACGGCAATGCCGACGTAAAAGAAGTGACGCTGGAAGAGCTCGTCCCGCTCGCGTTCACAGAACTCGAGATGTAACAGCAATGTCCCCACATCCATCGATGCGGGGACATTTTTTGTGGCTAACGATTACCGCCAAAAATTAAACAAGAGTCTGGGAACGGCGAGCGCGAGTTCGAATAAAAAGTCAGCAGCTAAGTCCGTGCGATTCGGTAAGTTGGATGGTTTCGGTCTGACGATTTGACCACGAACAGGTTTCTTTCTTCCTTTTAGCCGAATTCGAAGTGAGGTGGCGGATGCCAGGTCGGGACTGTCCATCACTTGGAAGTGAAGGTGCGGTTCAGACGAATCACCCGAGTTGCCACAACGACCAATCAATTGGCGTGTCTTGACATGGTCTCCGACGTTGACGGCGATCGAACCGGCTTCGAGGTGGGCGAGGAGACTGTACTCGCCGTTAGCATGCTCCAAGATGACGTGATTGCCAAAGGGGTGACTCGAATTTGGAACATCCGGTACATCATCGACAACCACCACAACGGTCCCGTCCAACGGGGTGATGACGCGTTCACCAAACGCATAAAACGAGTGGTTCCCGGACTTTGTCTTGTTGTATGACCAGCTGTTGTTCACTTTAATGAAGTCGTAGGCGTATCGTTGCGCGCGTTCCGGATAGTGCCGATTCTCACCAGGATGTGTACCGCCTGATACGACGAGCCAGTCATCCGTGAACGGGAGGTGGTATGTATGTTTCGTGAAGCGACGGTCGCCCCTCGAATCGGGTTGATGTGGCGTCATGAGTAGTTCCTCGATGAGGTCGTCCTGATTGAACGTGACACTGAGCACGCGTTCCTTTCGGTCATCCATCCAGACGAGATGACGGCTTCCGTTCAATTTCATGTCATTCACCACCCGATAGCGGCGAACACCTTCATTGAATGAGGTGGCGAGCCGGTAGAACGTGTCGAGCGAGGTCTGTTGTTTGAATGAGTCGGTCGTCTGGCTATAGATTGAATCGAATTGACCATCGAGAAATGATTTAGGAAACGTTCGGACGTCGAGTTGCATGTGGGTTCCACCTTTGCTGGTTGTTCCTATTGTATACGGCGTAAAGAACATAAAGTTTCGAGCAAACAACAAGCTGAGCCCACGTGGACTCAGCTTGTTTTATTCATTCGGTTCCCACGGATTGAAAAAGTTGTACGCGGGATGCACCCCTTCTAACGTCCGGAACTCATAGTCGCGTTCTTTCGCGTAGCGGATGATTGTATCGAGCGCTTGCGGTGTCATCGAGTGATCGTGTGCCAAGATAATCGAGGCAATATTCATCTCATAATTCGCCTCGAGTCGGTTGAACACACGCTGCTCGATTGGCGCGTTGTCTTTCTTATAGATATGGTCGAGACTGCCGACGTTCCAGTCCCAAATCTCGAAACCGGCCTCGTCCATCGCTTGCCAGTGCGCCGGCGTCATCCCGGCGTCACTACCGTAAATCGTGCGGGCCATGTTCGTATGGATGCCGGTCACGTCATAGATGAGCGTCTGGACTTCTTGCATTTGGCGAACGGCCGTCATCGGCGATTCATAAAACTCCTCGCGCACGTGTGTCATCCCATGCAAGGCGATGAGATGGCCATCAGCGACGATACGTCGGATGAGGTGCTCATTGCCCTTGATATTCTTCCCAAGGATGAAGAAGGTCGCCTTCACCCGATGTTTTTTCAAGACGTCGAGCAACGCGCCCGTCTTTCGATTCGGTCCGTCATCGAGCGTCAAATAGATGAGGCTGCGGTCGTTATAGGCTTTCGGTTTCGAAATCGCTGCCTGTGACAGGGAGCTGATCAGCAAAAAAATCGACATGAGCAAAATGACACGTTTCATCATCCAAACAAAACTCCCTCAAGGCAAAAACAGGTGACGTGGTATGGTTTGGAAAATAGAGTACCATACATCTGATTCAAATTTGAAGCTAAAAATGCATCTGAAATTGAAAATCAGGGACGGGGATGTGAGTCGGTTCATTTCGTTACATCAAGCGCATAAATCTGTTCGTCGTCTTCCATTGTGATATAGGTAAAATTCAATTTTTTCAAGAGGGCGATGGACGCCTCGTTCGTCGGAATGGCACCTGCTTTGATTGTCTCAGCCCCTTGGGCGGACAAATGAAGAATCAATCCGGACACGACTTCGAACGCATAGCCTTGGCGTGCGTGTCGGGGCGAAATCGTATAGCCAACCCAATACGTCGTCCCGTCTTGTTGCACATACAAATCGCCAATCAATTCATTCGTCTCTTGATGGATGATGGCGAGTTGCATGCCTTGAGTGATAGCTTGGTCGCTGAGTAAAGAACGTTCATATTCTTGAAGCGTTAATCCTTTGAACGAGTGATGTTGCATCCAGTCCAAGTCGTTTCGATAGTCCATGAACGGTTCGATGTCCTGTTGTTCGAACGGTCGGATGAGGCAGCGGGTCGTCGTGAATGTCATCATGAATCCCTCCTATATCTTCTTAGTGTACCGTGGATGATCAGCCGGGAATAGTCATAGAAAAACCCTTCAATCGACGGATTGAGGGGCTTGTTATTAGTTCGTGAACGATGTTACCTTGCTCGGTGAAGGTGACGTTGTTTTTTTCGAATTCGCATAATATTTGAAATGAAATTTAATTCGTTTGTTGAGAAGTTTCTTCTTGTTCTTTACGTTCAATAATCTCTCTAAATAAGTCATCATAATCAGATTCACTAGTAATGAGTTGAAAATTACCACTTGGCTCTTCAGTTTCTCTTTTTACTATACAATTAAATATATTTTCAATCTCATTTCTAGCTGAACTAAAATCATCACTACCTGAGTCCGGTCCATCAGTTCCATGAATAATTTGATAAATATTTTTTGTTTTTTGATTACTGCTTACATCCTCTAATCCAATAGCATTTTCAAAATTGGAAATTGAAGCAAATATACGAATTTCGTCGTGTGTTTTTTGATTATAAATATTTTTACAGTTCGTTAATTGTGCTTTTAAAGTTTGTAATTTGTATCCTTCATTATTGTCTACATCATGTATTACGTCATAGCTAGTATTAAATTGATTTAGAATTTTCATTAAAGTTACAATTGTAGATTTTCCCCGTGCTCTTACAATGTGTATATTCTCTTGGGCCTCCTTGGCATAATGCTTGAAAGCAATGTATTCAGTGTCTCCTTCAACAATCAATATTTTGTCTGCAAAGAAAAACTCATTAACATAAGAATCCACATAATTCAAAATTTTCATATTGGCAACATCTTCTTCTTCAAATTGTTGTGCTTGAGTCTTATAAAGTTGGATTGCTTCTTTATTCCCTATACGGAAAACTTGAATAGAGGTATGACTTTCAGATAAATCTATGAGAATTGGAGAATGGGTTGATATCATTAGTGGCATTCTTGATCCTATTTTATATAAAGATCGACTTAGAGCTCTTATGGCTTCTGGATGTAAAAAAGCTTCAGGTTCATCAATCAGTTATAGTTTGTTATCTTGATCTCCCATTAACCGATTTTGAATCATATTCTGAATTAGATATATTAAGCTCATTCGTTGGAGGCCGGTTCCTTGATTAGCTAACGGCATTTCATTTTGGTGATGGTTATTAATATGAACGGTAGAGGCAGTTGTTTTGAGTAAGTCACTTGAAGAAAAACCGCTCGTCTCTCCTCCGATAACATTTAATGATAGATGCTCATTTGAGAAAAGTGTTTTTAAGTCATTTGTAACGTCCGAACTTACATTTTTTAGTATTGAATCAGTATTTTCTTTTAACTTTTGAATGAATATAGGATATGCACTTTTAATATTTTCGTATTCTTCAGCCAATTGAATCAATTCTTGAGAATCATCATCCTCAACATTTTCTAATTTATTCAAATCATTTTTAATAATTTCTGAATAAATATTTTGAATTAAATCATGAATGTCATCTGGTAGCATCGAAGGAGTTATGTAAAAAGGTTTATTGTTTTGAAGACTATCAAGTTTTTCCTTCAAACCGTGATCGGCTCTGATTTCAGCTTTTGCTTCATCATAGTATTTAGGTTTCTTTTCTCTTTCATATTCTTTTATTATTTTTATTTCATTATCTTCTTCAATAAAAACAGCTTCCATAGTAATATTTTCACTCTCTGTTGAAAAACAATTACTTGGTATGCTTTTAGAGGCAGTCTCATTTCTAAAGAAACAATCTATGGCCTCTAGTATTGTCGACTTACCTGTGTTATTTCTGCCAGTTAAAATGGCTATTGAATTAACTGATAAATCGATAGAGAAAGTTTCTTTGAATACTTTATAGTTAGTCACACTAAATTTGACTAATTGCATAGTAGCCTCCTGTAATTTAATTTAGTTTGGAAGATTAACATACTAAATCGATGTAATTTGAATTCAAATTTATCTAATAAATAATCAATGGTATATTGTCAGTTCGTAAACGACGTGAACCTATAGTGTTGAACGACTTTGATGAGCGTCGATCCAATGAGGCCGATGGCGAGCGGTAACGTGATGACGCCGATGCCTTGCTCAGTGACAATCATATTGCCTTCTTCATAATAGCCTTTTAGGTAGAACAGTCCAGAACCGATTGCCTCGTTTAACTCGAGCGTCGAGACGTTGAGGTACACCATGATGGCACAAAGTGAGATGACGCTGATGGAAAGGAATAATGTGGAGAACGATAGCTTCTTAGTCATGATAGCGCTCCTTTATGTGTAACAATACGAGTTAACATTACCATATTAAACCAATTATGACATGAGACCAAAGCATCGATTTGATTAACGATACAGGTCCCAAAGCCGCTCCGCCTGGTCCCGCATCATCTCCCGCAGTTCAGTCGGCTCCAACACCTCGACCTCCGCCCCGGCTGCTAGCAATTGTCGTGACAAGAATGCGAGCTCGGCTTCCGGCACATCCCACTCATTCTTTTCGCTGATATCGGGTAATACGTCTTCAAGCAGACGGCGGCCGAGCGGGGTAAGCTTGAGCCGGACGGTCACGCCGGTTCGTTCGTCACTCGTCTCGAGGAGTGTCGCCAAATCGTCCGCCTCGAACGTGTCATCGAGGAGACGCATCGCTTCAATCCGGTCGATTCGGTATTGGCGCAACCCGTACTCCGAGAGACCGAATACGTACCATTTCAAATCGAGGAGTGCCATCCCGACCGGTGAGACGGTGAACGTGCGTGATCCTTTCGTCGTCGCGTACGTCACTTCGATGTTGCGCCGTTGCTCGACTGCTTGAAACACGTCCTTCGTGAATGGGGCCGATGGGACGGTCTTGTTTCCGAGCCAGAGGATGTTCTTTTCGAGCCGGGCGATTTTCGTTTCGAGGTCGTGCGGTAATTCGTTCACGTACCAGTCGGACAGTGTGTCGCGTAGTTCACCGAACGGCACGTCCGGAATCTGTTCCATCCATTTGAGGGTGAGGTAGAGCGCGACCGCTTCCTGTTCCCGGAGCTGGAGCGGCGGGAGCAATCGGTTCGGCAACATCTCATAGCCACCGCCTGTGCCGGGGACGCTCCAAATCGGATAGCCGAGTTCTTCGAGCGTCAGCATGTCGCGTTGAATCGTCCGGATTGAGGCGCCCGTCTCACGGGCAAGCTCGTCCGCCGTGAACCGTCGACCCCGATTCAATAGTCGAATTAACTGCAGATGTCTTTTTTTCATGTTTCTCATTCCCGTCAAGTTTTGTCGTGTTTATCAGATAAGCTGAATGTATCACGAATCAAGGAGGAATTCATCATGGCAAACGTCGTCTTATATATCGCGACGAGTTTAGATGGAAAGATTGCCCGCACGAACGATCAACTCGACTGGTTGTTCGCGGTCGAAGGGGAAGGAGACAACGGCTACGCCGACTTCTTCAAAACGGTCGGCGCGGTCATCATGGGACGGAAGACGTATGAGGAAGTGCTTGTGCTTGAGCCTGACGGTTATCCGTACGACAAGATTCCGAACTATATTCTGACGCGGAGTCCGGACCGGAAAGCCGAGCACGTCACGTTCACGGATGAGCCGATTGAACAGCTCGTCGAACGCTTGAAGCAAGACATCGACGGAGACATTTGGATTGTCGGGGGTGGCGAGGTCATCAAGGCGGCGATGGAGCACGACTTGATCGACCACTATGAGATCGCCATCGCGCCGGTCGTATTAGGGGAAGGCATCCCGCTGTTCCCGGAAGGCACGAAAGAGACGAAGTTAAAACTGACGGGTCAACGGGCGTCTGGACAATTCGTCATGGTGACGTACGAACGATAAACGAAAGGCCGAGCCAAATGGACTCGGCTTTTTTTATTCAGTAAAATTACTAGACAAAGTGGTATGCAGGAAGTGACTAGATTTAGTAGAAATATAATTAAATAATTTGAATTTCGGAAAGAAGGTATGATATGGAAGAAAAAATAAAAAAGGCTTTAAGAATCAAAGAGGAAGCTATGATGGTAAGACAACTCTCATCTCATTTAATCAATGTTGAGTTACCTAATAATGAATTATTAATTGGAGATTTTACTTTAAAAGCAGAAAAAGGATTATCTCGTCCGTTAAAAAGCAGTAATGATATTAGTCAGCTTTTGGGTGAGCAACAATCTTACAGATTTTTATTAAAGCAAGGTGAGCTTGAAATATCGATTCAAATTTATCAAAATGATAGAAATCATTATAGAATTAACTGTTTCAGTCGGTTTAACGGCATCCTAGGTCAACTTTTTTCGGTCAATATCTCGACCCAATATCAAGAAGGAGCTATTTTTTTAACTCCTAAAATCGTCTTTTCTGAAAGGGTCGATGGTGATAGTAAACTTGCAGTAAATCATAAGAAAATGAAGAAGATTGTATTCGTAGACATTTTAAGAAAAATGGGTTTTGAAATTTCTCCTACAGATGAGGTATATCTGGGTGTGTTTGATGTTAAGTCAGATAGTTTTTTAAATACTACATGTGAAAAACTAATTAATGATTTACTCGTTATTTCATTATTGAAAGGTCACTTTATGAGTAATAAAGGATATCAACTTGAAATTCTACCTTCTTTTAAATTAAACAATGAAATTAAAGTAGAAGAAAGTCAGGTCAGTAGTTTATTTCCTGAAAAAATTACTAGTAAAGAAAAGAGTAGAACTATACCGGATTTAGTTAGATTTAAAGTATTAGAAAGAGACCGCGTATGTAAACTATGTGGATATGGCCCTCCAGACGGAGTAAAACTCCATGTAGATCATATTATTCCCTTTTCATTAGGAGGAACATCAAATATTAATAACTTGCAAGCATTATGTTATAGATGCAATTTAGGAAAAGGAAATAGATCTTCACAAAAGTACTAATTCAGAAAATTAGTACTTAGATTGTCTATATTAGATTATTTTAAGATTAACTTTGTAATCAGGAAAAAAATTGCATGTATAATTCAAAACCGAGCCCGTATGGACTCGGTTTTGAATTATATATGTTTCCGCTGAAACGCGGCAATCGCTTCATACTCTTCCGCGAGATGACGAGAGAGCCGGATGTAAATCGGCAGCAACTCCCGGTAAATCGTGGTCGCTTCATGATTGGGTGCATGTTCGTGCGTCACTTGCGGTACGGCCGTGAAGTCGTCGATGTCGCCGAACGCGTACTCGCCGAGCATGACGGCACCGAGACACGAGCTCTCATGGCTCTCCGGAACGACGACCGGTGTATCGAAAATGTCGGCCATCATCTGGCGCCATAGACTCGATTGGGCGAAACCACCCGTCGCGTGAATCCGGTTCGGTGCGCCCGTCAACTCGTCGAGCGCCAACATGACCGTATACAAGTTGAAGATGACGCCTTCGAGTACTGCGCGGATGAAGTGCTCGCGCTTATGGTGGATACTCAACCCGAAGAACGAACCGCGTGCGTTCGAGTCCCAGAGCGGGGCCCGTTCCCCCATCAAGTACGGATGGAACAATAGACCGTCCGAGCCAGGCTTGACCGTCTCGGCGATACGCGTCAACACATCATACGCGTCCATCCCGAGCCGTTTCGCCGTCTCGACCTCGCTCGCCGCGAACTCGTCGCGGAGCCAGCGCAAGATGATGCCGCCGTTATTGACCGGCCCACCGATGACCCAATGCTTGTCGGTCAAGGCGTAACAGAAGATGCGGCCTTTCGGGTCCTCGACCGGTTCGCGGACGACCGTGCGGATAGCACCGCTCGTCCCGATTGTGACGGCGACGACGCCTTGTTCGAACGCTCCAACCCCGAGGTTGGATAACACACCGTCACTCGCCCCAATGACGAGCGGGAAGTCCCAGCCGAGCGTCTCAACAACATCCGATTTAAGCGTTAAAATCTCTGTCGTCGGTACGAGCTCAGACAGTTGCTCGGGCGTTACTCCGGCGACGTCGAGCGCCTCCGGATCCCAGTCGCATTCTTTCAAATTGAACAGCCCCGTCGCCGAGGCGATCGAGTGGTCGATGACGAAGCGACCGGTCAGTCGATAGAAGACGTACTCCTTGATGGAAACGAATTTCACGGCCCGAGCGAACACGTCCGGATGCTCATGTTTTAGCCAACGCAGCTTCGACAGCGGCGCCATCGGATGCACCGGCGTGCCGGTGCGCATATGGAGCGCACTCGCATCAAAGTCGCGTTTAACTTCTTGCGTATAAGGGTTGGCCCGGCTGTCGGCCCACGTGATGCTGTGGGTGAGCGGGCGGCCCGACGCATCGAGCGCAATCAGGCTGTGCATCGCTGAGCTGAATGAGGCGAAGCGAATCGGACCGTCGGCTTTGGCACGGACGGCGGAAATCGCCTCGAGCACGGCCCCGTAGATGACGACCGGGTCTTGCTCGGCCGTCTCCGTGTCCGGGGTGAGGAGCGGGTACAACACGTTATGTACCGCGAGTTGTTGTTGGTTATGGAACAGGACGGCTTTCGTGCTCGTCGTCCCGATATCGACGCCAATCGTGTACACATACATCACTTCCTAACTTAAATGATAAACAAGCTGATCAAGAAGACGACCGCGAAGCCGGTCAATCCGATAATCGTTTCCATGACGGTCCACGACTTGAGCGTGTCTTTCACGTCCAAACCGAAGTAGCGGTTGACGAGCCAGAAACCTGAGTCGTTGACGTGCGAGAGTACCGTCGCACCAGAGGCAATCGAGATGACGATGAGGCCGAGCGCGGCACCGGTGATATTTTGAAGTTCGAGAAGCGGCGTGATGAGTCCTGCCGCGGTGACCATCGAGACGGTCGCCGAACCTTGGGCGACACGGACGACGGCCGCAATCAAGAAGGCGAGCACAATCGCCGGGAGTGCTGACCCGGCCATCATTTCTCCGAGCACGTCACCGACACCCGAGTCAATCAACACTTGTTTGAACACGCCACCGGCACCCGTGACAAGGATGATAATCCCGGCCGGTTCGAGTGCTTTCGTCGCAATCTCTTGCACTTCGTCACGCGTATAGCCGCGGCGTGTGCCAAGGAAGATGAACGTGAGGAGTGTCGCGAGCGTCAAGGCGACGAACGGGTGACCCATGAACGTGAAGAACGCGCGGATGCCGTTGCCTTCTTCAAGCAAGACGGCGGACAACGTGTTGGCGAGAATCAACACGAGCGGAATCGAGATGAGCGAGACAATCATCTTGAAGCTCGGCAATTCTTTCGACGTATCAATCTCTTCGAACTCCATATAGTCCGGGATAGTGACGTGAATTTTCTTTGCGATATACTTCGCGAAGATCGGACCGGCGAGAATCGTTGCCGGAATCCCTGCGATGACCCCGAACAAGATGACCCATCCGAGCTCGGCCCCAATCAAGTTGGCAACGGCAATCGGACCCGGCGTCGGCGGGATGAAGCTGTGCGTGACGGCGAGACCCGCGAGGAGCGGAATCCCGTAGTACAAGAGTGAGCGGCCCGTCTTTTTGGCGAGGCCATAAACGATTGGAACGAGAATGATGAAGCCGACATCGAAGAAGACCGGGACGGCGACGATAAAGCCTGTGAGGGCGAGCGCCCATTGCGCCTTGTCCTCTCCAAACTTATTGACGAGCGTCTGGGCGAGGCGTTCCGCTCCACCCGAGACTTCTAACATCTTCCCGAACATAGCCCCGAGACCGACGACGACGGCGACGAAGCCGAGCGTTCCGCCCATCCCGTTCTGGATCGAGGCGATGACGTCCCCGAGCGGCATACCGGCCGCGACCCCGACGAGCAAACTGACGAGGAGAAGTGAGACGAAGGCGTGTAGCTTCGTCCGCATGACTAAAAATAAGAGCAAGAAAATCCCTGCGACTGCGATTAAAATGAGTGTCGAACCCGACATATGTATTTCCCCCTTTACCGTATGTGTAACCGTTTACAAATATTTACAAAGGAAAAGGCCACCCCTGACCTTTTCCTTGCGGTTATTTCTTGACGACCGCGTGGCCCCCGAACTCGTTGCGGAGCGCGGCGACGACTTTCCCTGAGAACGTATCGTCTTCGAGCGAGCGATAGCGCATCATGAGTGACATGGCGATGACCGGGGCCGCTGCCTGTAGCTCGAGCGCCGTCTCGACCGTCCATTTTCCTTCCCCTGAGGAATGCATGACGCCACGGATGTCGTCGAGCTTCGCGTCTTTCGAGAACGCGTTCTCGGTCAACTCCATCAACCATGAGCGGACGACCGAGCCGTGGTTCCAGACGCGGGCGACCTGTTCGTAATCGTAATCGAACGGGCTCTTTTCCAAAATGTCGAACCCTTCAGCAATCGCCTGCATCATGCCGTATTCGATGCCGTTGTGGATCATCTTCAAGAAGTGGCCGCTGCCGGCAGGTCCCGTATACAAGTAGCCGTTCTCGACCGAGAGGTCTTTGAAAATCGGCTCGATCGTCGGCCACGCATCGGCGTCACCACCGACCATCGTGCAGGCGCCGTTGCGGGCACCTTCCGTGCCGCCGCTCGTCCCGCAGTCGAAGAAGGCGATGCCTTTGGCGCTGAACTGTTCGGCGCGAGCGACCGACAGCTTGTAGTTCGAGTTGCCGCCGTCGATGACGATGTCACCTGGCTCCAGCTTCTCGAGCAGTTCCGCCAGTACGGCCTCAGTGATGTCACCGGCCGGCACCATCGCCCAGACGACGCGTGGTGTCTCGAGCGAGTTGACGACGTCCTCAAGCGTCGGCACGATCTCAAACTTCGATGTCGCCTCGACGTTCCCGGCGTCCGTCCCGACGACCGTATGACCGTGGTCGCTCAAGTTGAGCGCCAAGTTGTATCCCATCTTGCCTAATCCAATCAAACCGATTTGCATATCGTCACCTCTAAATCGAATTTTTTTCCATCTCTCCACTATAATATCAAATTAAATTCGATTTACAAGTCGAATGATGGAATTTTTTTCGAAGAACACAAAAAAGCGTCCCGACCTAACGTGTAGGCGGGACGAGAATCAGACACTTTTCTTATACGGATACAGGAATGAGTCGAGCTCTTCGGCCGGCATCGGCTTGTTGTAATAGTAGCCTTGCGCCTGGTTGCAATCCTCGGCCTTGAGGAAGGCGACTTGTGCTTTCGTCTCGACACCTTCGGCGATGACGTTCAACCCGAGCTCGTGCGCCATCCGAATGATTGTCTTGACGAGGGCGGCGTCCTTCGTGTCGGTCTCGATATTTTTTGTGAAGTGTTGGTCGATTTTCAACGTATCGATCGGGAACAGCTTCAAATAACTGAGCGACGAGTAGCCGGTGCCGAAATCGTCGATCGACAAGTGGACGCCGAGGGCGACGAGTTCCTCCATCGTCTCGATCGCACTTTGCGCGCTCTGGATGACGGTCTCGGTCAACTCGAGCTCGAGATATTCCGGTGCGAGCCCGGACGCCTCGAGCGCCTGGCTAACGATGTCCGGCAAATCTTTTTGCGCGAACTGGAGTGCCGAGATGTTGACGGCGACGCGGAACGGTTCGACGCCGGCATCCTGCCACGCCTTGTTCTGCCGGCACGCCTCATTCAAGACGTACTCGCCGAGACGGTGGATACTGCCGGTCTCCTCGGCGATTGGGATGAACTCGGCCGGCGAGATCATACCGAGCTCGGGGTGCGTCCAACGCACGAGCGCTTCGACACCGATGAGCACCTCGGTCTCGAGATGCACTTGCGGCTGATAATGAATCGTGAACTCGCCGCGGCCGATGCCTTTCCGGAGCGCCATCGCGAGCTGTGATTTGCGGGCGACGGACTCGTTCATCTCGGTCGTGAAGAATTGGAAGCCGTTCTTGCCGTCCTCTTTCGCCCGATACATGGCGATGTCGGCGTTCTTCAACAAGTCATCGGCCGTCCGCCCGTCGGACGGATAGAGGGAAATCCCGATTGAGAGGCTCGTGAACACGTCCTCGCCTTCGAGCAGGAACGGTTGATTCAATGCGTTCGTGATCTCTTGGGCACGGTGAGCGGCCAAATTGCTGCCGGTGTTCGGCGACAGGATGACGAATTCGTCCCCGCCGAGACGGGCGAGCGTGTCGCTTTTTTTGATTGTCGTCAACAGCCGGTCCGTCACTTGGCGCAAGAAGACGTCGCCTGACGAATGGCCGAACCGATCGTTGATGACCTTGAAGTTATCGAGGTCGATATAGAAGAGCGAGAACGTCGACTCGTTGCCTTGGGCAAGCAAGGCGTCGAGCCGGTCGTTGAACAGGCGTCGATTCGGCAGGCCGGTCAACGTGTCCAAATAGACGAGGTCGTTGATTTGTTCCTCGATTTGTTTCCGTTCACTGATATCGCGGATGATACTGCTGAAGAAGAGACCCTTCTCCGTCTCCCATGTGCCGAGTGACATCTCGAACGGGAACTCGGTGCCGTCTTTCCGTCGTCCGACGAGCTCGACCGTACGCCCGATGACGTTCGCTTCACGGGTCTGACGATAGCGTTTCATACCTTGTTCGTGTGCGACTTTGAAGCGCTCGGGCATGATGAGCGTGATTGATTCCCCGAGCACCTCGCTTGCGGCATATCCGAACAGTCGCTCGGCCCCGTGGTTCCATTGCACGATACGGCGTTCTGCGTCCGCGACGATGATCGCATCATTAGCCGACTCGATGACGGACTGGAACTTCGTTTCGAGTTCGATGGACTGACGCTCGAGCTGCTTCTCGTTGCGAAGCGAGATCAGCATGAGCACGAACAGCGTCGTGACACTGCCGCCAATCCACAAGGCAAGGAGCGTGCTGTCCATCGAGAAGCCGGTCAAGGGTTGTGGCGTCGCGAGTGGTGTAAATTCGGCCGCGCCCATGCCGATATAGTGCATCCCCGAGACGGCGAGCCCGATCAAGAGCGAGCAGACGAGTCTCCGCCAATGGAATCGTGACACGTCCGGGAGCGAGAACAACAGATACAGCCCGACGAGCGAGGCGACGAACGCGACGACGGCCGATAACAGCCACATGACCGGGTCGTACGTCAATACGGCGTTCATCTGCATCGCTTCCATGCCGACGTAATGCATCGAGACGATCCCGATGCTGATGAAGACGGCGCTGATGACGAGATCGCGCGGTCGTGCCGTCTGTCGGCTGACGATGTAGAAGGCGAACCCGGACGAGACGATGGCTGGAATGATCGAGGCGATGACGATGCCGATATGGTAGGATACGTCGGCCTCTAGATGGAATGCCAACATCCCGATGAAATGCATCGCCCAAATGCCGAGCCCGAGACTAAGGGCACCGGCGCTCACCCAACGGAGGCGCGACACCCGTTCGGCGTATTTGAGCCGACTGCTAATATCGAGAGAGACAAAGGCCGAGAAGACGGCGACGGCGATGGATAAAAGGACGAGGGGAAGACTGTACGTACTATGGAGGTGGTGTTCGATGGGGACCAACCCTTTCTTCATTAAAGTCGGGACAAACGGATGAAAGCTGACAGGTTCTCAAAAATGAGCTTTCCTAGCTTAGCATATTTGTCTTGACGTGAAGGGAATCTTTTCCACAGTGGGTCAATAGTTTGGAACATTGTCCGAAGGAACGGTCAGTCTTTGATTGCGGAATTTTTTTCGAAACGGTATCGTAAAAAGAAAAAGGGTGAGACATATGGAATCGATGAACGGCCTGGCCCGCATCCGTGGTGCCTATACGACGCTCGGCAAGAAAGAGCAACGCATCGCCGATTATATCTTGAAACAGCCTGAACGCATCATCCACCATACGATCAACCAAGTCGCCGACGACCTCGACGTCGCCGAGTCGACCGTATTCCGTTTCTGCCAGCGCGTCGGCTTCAAAGGCTATCAGGCGCTGAAAATCGCGCTCGCCACCGATGTCGTCGCACCGCTCCAAGACATCCATGAGGATATCTCGAACGAGGACACACCGATCGAGATTGCAGAGAAGATTTTCACGTCGAACGTGAAGACATTGGAAGCGACGCGACAAATTTTGGACGGGGCCTCACTCGACGAGGCTGTCGCGTTCCTCTTGTCGGCCCGCCGCATCGAGTTCTTTGGGAGCGGGGGCTCGGCTGTCATCGCGCTCGACGCGTATCACAAGTTCGTCCGGAGCGGATTGTTTGTCACGGCAAATTTGGAATCGCATATGCAGCTCATGTCGGCATCGCAACTGACGACCGACGACGTCGCCGTCCTCATCTCGCACTCGGGCGCCTCGAAAGACACGCTCGATGTCGCGAAAGTGTTGAACGAGCGCGGGGTGCCGACGATTGCCATCACGAACTATGCGAAGTCCCCGCTCTCGAAACTGTGTGACGTCGCCCTCTATACCGTGTCGCAAGAGACGGAGTTCCGTTCTGAGGCGCTCGCCTCGCGAATCGCCGAGCTCAGCCTGATTGACGCTTTGTTCACCGTCGTCATGATGCGGCGCGGGGAAGAGGGCCGAGAATCGCTCCAGAAGATGCGCGAAGCCATCTCGCTTCGACGCATGTGAAAAGGCTGACCCTCGGGCCAGCCTTTTTCTTATTTTCGTTTGATTTGATCGGCGACTTTCTTGACAACTTTCTCGACACCGTCCGGGGCATCTAAGTCATGATAGAGCGATTTGTCCGGAATTTCCATGACCGGCTTCTGGCCTTGCGGGGCCGGGTCGCTCAAATAGACGAAGTCGCCGGCACCGTCCGGCGCGCTGCCCGTTGCCCATTTGCCTTGGCTCGACTCATTGCCTTCCGACAAGTCCCAAAACTCGAGACCGTGTAGCTCAGCCTCTAGCTCATCCTTGGCAGTGAAGGTTGCTGGTACGATGACGCCGTTCTTCTGCTCAAGCTCATCGATGGCTGCCATCCATTGATATTGGTGATAGCGGTCACGGGCGAGCATCTTACGGAATACCTTCCGGACCCCTTCATCTTTCGTCATATGATAGAGACGGGCGACTTGGAGTCGTCCTTGCGTCTCGGCATGCAAGTTCGAGCGCATGTCGGCGAGCAAGTTCCCACTCGCGACGATATACGACCCGTTCCACGGCACCCCGTTCGAGTTCGTCGGCAGTCCGCCGAGCCCGCTGACAATCAAATGCTGGGGGTTCATCCCGCCAAGGATGGCTGCCGTCGCCGGGTCTTTGGCCGCCTCGGCCTGGTCGTCCGGTGACGCCCCGTCGAGCAGTTGCGAGATGAGGGCACAGAGCATCTCGACGTGGCCGATTTCTTCGGTCCCGATGTCCATAAGCATGTCCTTATACTTCTCTTCCCCGCGACAGTTGAAGCCTTGGAACAAGTACTGCATCATGACGGTCATTTCCCCGAATTGACCGCCGAGCACTTCTTGGATTTGACGAGCGAGCTGCGGATCCGGACGGTCGACCTTCACTTCGAACTGTAATTCCTTCTGATGGCGAAACATAGAACTCCTCCTTTGTTTGAACAACTGGTAAATGCACGACAAAGGTATAGTTCCACTATCAATATGTATAAAAACCTGGAATTTGAAAAAAATTTACATATACAAGTAGGGGTATGGGTATCGTCTGAGGGTTACAATTGATTAAATCGTGGAATTAGTAGTAACAGATTGATTTTCGTCTATACAGAGAGGAACGACAGCTATGAACAACCTTGAATTCTTGACGACCGAACACTACGACGTGTTCAAACAGTTGGCCCAGCGCCTCAGTAATCCCGGTGACGTCAAGAAAGAGTATTTCTCCGCCCTATACGTGATTGCCGGGAATGAGCGGGTGCGGAACCTCCTCTTGCCGTACATGGACCTTGAGCAAGGGAAAATCAGCACGGCGACCATCATCGATGACAACACGTTCGAAAAGCAGGATTTCATCCTCGTCAAACTCGTCATCCATTTGTATAACAACAAAGAATGGGTGCTCCCGACCGAGCTGATTACGTTACCTGAACCGGATTACCAGCTCGCGATGCAGGCGATCACGCTCTGTCGCAATCAACAATTCGATGAGGTGGTCATCCCGAGCGACCAAGAGACCTGAAGCAGGTCTCTTTTTTTTGTTTCTCGTTCCCAAATGAAGGGTAATTCATCCATGCATTCGAAACCGTTGGATTTTCCTGAAGGAGGGACACGTATGTTACAAGATTTTCCGAAATCGTATTGGCGCGATGTCGTCGTGAAGACGGTCAACCCGCTCAACGAAGACATCAACACCGAGGTCGTCGTAGTCGGGGCCGGCATCGTCGGCGTACTCGCCGCCTTGCAGTTGGTCGAACGTGGGAAGCAGGTCGTTTTAGTGGAAGCGGCACGTTTCGCGACCGGTACGACCGGTTATACGACGGCTAAAGTCTCGGCCCAGCATGGCGTTGTCTATACCGAACTGGTCAAATCGCTCGGGGAGGACAAAGCGCGGCTCTATTATGAGGCGAACATGGATGCGCTCCGTTTCCTCGAGGAGCAAGTCGACACACTGAACATCGACTGTGACCTCGAGCGCCAGCACGCCTATATGTATTCTCTCTCCTCGTCGAGCTCGGCGAAACTGCTCGAGAAAGAAGAAGAGGCGTATGAACAACTCGGAATCGACGGTGGTGACGCCACTGACGAAGTGAACGGTCTGTTGCCATACGACGTCAAGAAGGCGACCGTCATGCGCGACCAGCTCCAATTCCATCCGGTCAAATACTTACAAGGGCTGATGGACCGGTTCCTCGAGCTCGGTGGGACATTCTATGAGATGACCCGGGTGACCGGCATCGAATATGGGACGCCGAACCGACTTGATACAATCACGGGCCACACGATCGAGGCGCAAGATGTCGTCGTCGCGACCCACTTCCCGTTCAACGACTTCAAAGGCCTCTATTTCGCGAAGATGGAAGTCGAGCGCTCGTACGTCGTCTCGGCCGAGGTCGACATGTTCCCAGAAGGCATGTTCATCAGCGTCGACAAGCCGAGCCGTTCGCTTCGGCACGTCAAATTCGACAATGGCAAAAAGATGGCCATGTTCGGGGGCGAGAACCATTTGACGGGCCATAAGGAAGAGACGTTGGCCTGTTACGAGAAGCTCGGCGAGTTCGGGACACGGCATTTCGGTACAGAGACGTTCACCCATCATTGGTCAGCCCAAGATTTGATCACGCTCGACAAAGTGCCATACATCGGGCGGATGACGAACGATACGCCGCATGTCTTTGTCGCGACCGGATTCTCGAAATGGGGGATGAGCCAAGGCATCGTGGCGGCCCGACTCATTGCCGACTTGGTCACGAATCAACCGAACCGCTATGAGGACCTATATGACCCGACTCGGTCGAAATGGAAGCTCGCGGACGCGGCCCGGTTCATTAAGACGAATGCCGACGTGGCGAAGGAACTCGTCAAAGGCAAGCTGAAGCCGACGGACAAACGAGTGGATGAGCTCGGTCTCGATGAAGGGGCCATCGTCAAACATAATGGCGAACACGTCGCTGCCTACCGGGATCCCGACGGACACGTCTCGATGGTCGGGTCGGCCTGTACGCACATGGGCTGTACGGTCAATTGGAACCAAGCCGAGCGCTCGTGGGACTGTCCGTGTCATGGCTCGCGTTTCAAACCGAACGGGGAAGTCATTGAAGGACCGGCCGTCAAATCCCTTCCGGACAAGGCATGAAATCAATTTGTAAATATTTCTAGAAAATCATGAGATCAAGTCATTACCGAAGCCGACTTGAGGTCCAGCATTTACCAGTCCACCTTTCCATTGTGATGGTTTGACTCTCATCATGTTCCTCCGATAATGACCGTGAAACTTTTCGTTTGAACAGTTATGGGAACGGAAAGAGGGTCCATGTACAAACGCCATCACGGGGAAAGGGGGAACATCGATGCAAGTGAATCATGGAAAAGCGCTGAGTCTGAAACTAGGGACGTTACTCGTCGTGTTCATCGCGATTTTGACGCTTGGGTTCGATGTCCCATGGTACCACGCCGCTTGGATCTCGATCGTGGTCGGACTGATCGCCTATGGGGTGGGCGACATGTTCGTATTACGGAAATTCGGTAACTTGATTGCGACAGCAGCCGATTTCGCCCTCGTCTTCTTCTTGACGTGGTTCTTCCTGTGGATTCTCGACTTCGATATTGGGACCGAGACGAGTTTCGTATTGCTTGCGCTGTACACGGCGTTAGTAACCGCGGTCGTCGAGTTCGTGTTCCACGGTTGGCTGCTCAAGCATAAGCGCGAAGAAGCGCACATTCATTCGACACGCTAAAAGGAGGAACGGACATGGCTAAAAACAAACTCGCCATCCATGAAGTGTTAGAGATTCATGAGATGCTGACGCTGAAGCAAGCGGGGCTCGTCAAAGGATACGTGAGCGAACCGCTCATCAAGGACGAGAAGTTGCAGAAGATCGCCCGCAAACATTTGAAGAACACCGAGCAAGCGATCAGTGAACTGAAACAACTGTTGCCGAAGAAGGCATAAGGAGGAGAGACGGATGGGAATCACGGAAAACTTGAAACGGGCCAGCAAACAACGGGACGAATTGATTGCGACCGATCTGCTCATCACGGCGAAGTCGGCCGTCCGCGCCTATGCGGTGGCCGTGACCGAGACGGCGTCACCCGAGGTCCGGAAAGTGCTCATCAAACAATTGAACCAAGCGATCGAAGACCATGCCGAGATCGCCGACTATATGATCAAGAATGACATGTACATGGCGTATGATATCGAGAAGCAGTTGAAGCACGACAAAGAAAAAGTCGACAAAGCGAGCAAATTGATCAAGAAGTAAGGGCCGACGGAAACGTCGGCTTTTTTCGTTTCATCAGGAAGGACCCGTGGTATCGGATAAGGACTATACGTGAGGGAGGAACCACTCATGTCCGTGAATACGATGATGCTCGCCATCGTTCTCGTCCTGATGGTGTCGACGATTGCCGCCCGGTTCCTGTTCGTCTTGTACCTTTGGCGGAAGGACCGCCACCAGCGCGAGCATTCCGTCTTCCGGAACTTCCCAATCCTTGGCAAGGTGCGCTACATTTTGGAGAAGGTCGGACCTGAGATGCGCCAATACTTGTTCTTAAACGACAACGAGTCGAAACCGTTCTCCCGGAACGACTACGAGGCGGCCGTTATTTCCGGGAAATATAAGTCGCGCATCATCGGATTCGGCTCGGAACGGGACTTCGAAGGCGGCGGCTTCTATCTGCAGAACGTGCTCTACCCGACGAACCGGGACGAGCTACGCATCGATAACAGCGAGACCGTGACGACGCATCTCTATCAAGTCGAGGAGGACAACTTGTTCACGCGGAAAGAGCGGATTGTCGAACGCGACGTCGGACCGTACTTATTGACAGAAGAGGACAGCATCGTCATCGGGAAACAGACGTGTCGGGAGCCGTTCCATGTCCGCGGTCTCGTCGGTCAGTCGGCGATGAGTTTTGGTTCGCTCGGCGAGAACGCCATCACGACGCTGTCGATTGGACTCGGTCGGGCCAAAGGGACGTGGATGAATACCGGCGAGGGTGGACTGTCGGACCCTCATTTGAAAGGCGGGGTCGACCTCATCTGTCAAATCGGACCGGCGCTGTTCGGCGTCCGGACCGAGGACGGTTCGTTCTCGGACGCGGTGTTCAAAGCGAAGAGTGAGATTCCGCAAGTGCGGGCGTTCGAGTTGAAGCTCGCCCAAGGCGCGAAGACACGAGGAGGTCACATCGAGGGCGCGAAAGTGACGGAAGAGATCGCCCGCATCCGGAACGTCAAAGTCGGCGTGACGATCGATAGCCCGAACCGGTTCTCCGAGTTCAAGACGGACCGGGAACTGCTCGACTTCATCGAACGGCTGCGCGACATCGGCGGCAAACCCGTCGGCATCAAGCTCGTCGTCGGCCGGCTTTCAGATGTCGAGGCGCTCATTCAAGAGATGGCGTCCTCGGGGAAACATCCCGACTTCATCACGGTCGATGGTGGGGAAGGTGGGACCGGGGCGACGTACCAGGAGCTCGCCGATACGGTCGGGTTGCCGTTGAAGGCGGCGCTCCCGTACGTGCATCGCTTGCTAGTCGAACACGGGCTCCGGGACCGCATCACCTTGTTCGCCTCCGGCAAGCTCGTCACGGCCGATAAGATTGCCGTCGCCCTCGCGCTCGGGGCCGACTGCGTCAATATCGCCCGTGGCCTCATGTTCAATGTCGGTTGTATCCAGGCGCAAGTGTGCCACACGAACCGATGCCCGGTCGGTGTCGCGACGACCGACCCGAAACTGCAGCACGCCCTCGTCGTCGACGAGAAGAGCTTACGCGTGACGAACTACATCATCTCGCTCCGGGAAGGACTCTACAACATGGCGGCCGCGGCCGGACTCGACACACCGACGAAACTGTCGCTCGAGCATGTCGCCTACAAGTATCCGGACGGCCGGGTGAAGCGGGGCGAGGATTTGTTCGATGGACAAGCGAAAGACGGATGACCGCGGTCATCCGTCTTGTTGCGTAAGTCGTTGGAATAATTTCGAATACAGCGCCATCCCGACGAGCGCCGACAGCAAGATGAGTGTGAAGACGGCAATCGGGGAGACGAAACCTGAGACGAGTACCGTCACCGGCGCAAGGAACTTGCCAATCGTGTTTTGGAGCGTATCGGCCGCGAGATATTGGCCGCGTGATTCGGTCGGGGCGTAGCGGCTGACGAAACTCTGGCTGACCGGAGAGCGGATCAACTCGCCGAACGTGAACACGGTCGTGACGACGAGCAAATACCAGATGTTCGACGAGAAGGCGACGAGGAACGTCCCGAAGCCGGCGAGGAACGTCGACAACAGGAAGACACGTCGTTCGTCCCACGCTCGGAACACGCGCGTGACAGGAATGATGAAGACGACGAACAAGAGCCCGTTATAGGCGACGAGCCAGCCGAACAGGACGGTGTTCGAGACGTCGAACGTGGCCGGGGCCTGTTCAATCAAATAGACCGGTACATACACGTCGAGTTGCATGATGGGGATCAAGGCGAACACCCCGGCAATCAAATAGAGGCGGAACAACGGATCGCGCAAAATCGTCGCATACGAACGCCCTTGGGTGAGGAATGTTTTGGCGACCGTCTTCTCAGGTGAGCCCGGCCGTGTCTCACGGGTGAGCGCCGCGAGCAGAACCCCGTATCCGAACAGGACGAGAGCGCAACCGAACAGGAGCGCTTGGCGATGCTCGAAGAAGAGGACCGCCCCGAGAATCGGACCGAGCACGGCGCCGATATTGTTCGACGCCATGAACGTCGCGAACACGTCACGTAGGTGCTCCGGTGGTACGAGATCTGCCACCATGGCCGAGCTGGCCGGTTTATAGATCGCGCCCATGAAGCCGATGCCGATATAGGTGATGTAATCGACGTAGGCGTTCGTCGACAAGGCGAAGGTGAGGAACAAGAATCCTTGCGCGAACGTCCCGACCAGCATGACGGGACGGCGTCCGATTTCGTCCGCTAGCGAACCGCCGATCAAACTGCCGATTAAAAGAAACAGCGGCGGTACGGCCATGAGCAGACCGGCCAGCTCGACGCCGAGCGTCTGGGCGAAATAGACGGTGATGAACGGAAAGTACATCCAAAACAACAGATTGAACAGGCCTTCGCCGAATAAGCGGACCTTCAGATTGAGATCCCAGCGGTATGATTCCATCGTTGTGCTCCTTTCAAGAGTCTATCTTTACTGTAGGGAGTTGGACCGAGAAAGAATAGACTTATGTTGCGGGATTTGCTAAGCTAAAAATAGAAAAAGCGAATATATAGGCGCTTGTTTGCGCTGTACCATAAAACGAACATATGTTTGTTTAACCTTCTTAAAACGACCCGTCATCACATAGATGACGGGTCGTTTTTGACATACCATGACGATTATCCCTTCCTTAGACCGGGAACACCTAACTGTTGATCATCTAAGGAGGGATTCGATGAAAGCCTTATTCTTGAACTGCTCATTGAAAGGCGAGGGCACGACCTCGCACACGGAAGGGCTCATGAAAGATATCATTCCACACTTCGACAAACTCGAGGTCGACTCGGAGATCGTCCGTGTCGTCGACTACAACGTCGCGTTCGGAGTGACGGAAGATGAAGGGGACGGGGACGAGTGGCCGCAAATCTTCGAGAAAGTGAAGGCCGCCGACATCCTCATCATCGGGACACCACTTTGGCTAGGTGAGAAGAGCAGCGTCGCCACGCAAGTCATCGAGCGGCTATACGGAGGAAGCGCCTTAACGAACGATAAAGGCCAGGCCATCTATTACAACAAAGTCGGCGGTGTCGTCGTGACAGGGAACGAGGACGGGGCGAAACATGCCTGTGCGTCCATCTTGTACGGGCTATCCCATATCGGCTTCACTGTCCCGCCGAACGTCGACACGTATTGGGTCGGTGAGGCCGGTCCGGGCGACTCATACATCGATGCCGGCCGCGACAACGCCTTCACGAAAAAGAACGGTCGTGTCATGGCGTACAACCTCTACCATTTCGCGAACCTATTGAAGCAGACGCCAATCCCGGCGGAAGGCAACGTCATGGAGTGACGGACAGCGCGACAGCCCCTAGACATCTAGGGGCTGTTCACATTAGAACCTTGATCGGAGCTCGATCTTGCGGAACTCTTTCAGCAATAAAATCGAGATGTCGTCGATAAAATGATCCCCGACCCAGCATGGTTCAAAGTGGAGCCAATTCGAATACGAGTCCGGCTGGAGAATCAGAATCCCGTTCGACAGCCAGGCCGTTCGCGCCCGGGTCGCTACACCGTCAATATAAAACATGACGTAGATATCTTTCATTTCATGCAAATAAGTCACGTGCATCTCGACGCCGCGGCCATCCTCACACGTTCGTTTCAGCTTGAGCATGTGAATACGGGTGTGGACCAGAGCGTACGCCTGACATAAGAAGTACCCGCCATGCTCGAACGCATGGAACGCTTGGGCGACGAGTTTGTCAAAGCATGCCTCCATGTCCTGCCAGTTATGATTCCGTCTCCGGAACACGGGCCTGTCTCCTGGCTCATAAAGCTCTTTCGGGATGTAGACGTTATAGTCGTGAAGTTTACGCATCATGTCGGCTCCTTCTGTGTCACAAGATATGCTGCTCTTTCATCATACGCCTGCTGAAACGAAAAGAGTTTTACAGAAATTAGTATATTCAATCGACAAATGTATAGAAATCCCATTCGTATCAACGTTTGTTCGCATCGAGACGAGCGGATAACTGTCACAGTACAAAAAAACGTCGCCCGAGTTCGACTCGACCGACGCTTACCCCGATTATTTTTTCTCCACCGCATGCCCGCCGAATTCGTTCCGCAGGGCAGCGACGACTTTTCCAGAGAACGTGTCCTCTTCGAGCGAACGCTGCCGCATCATGAGCGACATCGCGATGACCGGTGCCGGCACCCCGTATTCGAGCGCTGTCTCGACCGTCCATTTGCCTTCACCCGACGCATGCATGACTCCTTTAATCTCGTCGAGCTTCGCATCCTTATGGAACGCGCTCTCGGTCAGTTCCATCAGCCACGAGCGGACGACCGAGCCGTGGTTCCAGACGCGGGCGACTTGCTCGTGGTCGTACTCGAACGGGCTCTTCTCGAGAATCTCGAACCCTTCGGCGATGGCCTGCATCATGCCGTACTCGATGCCGTTATGGATCATCTTCAAGAAATGGCCGCTACCACTCGGTCCGGCGTACAAGTAGCCGTTGTCCGTCGACACGTCGTGGAACAGTTCCTCGATTTTGCCGAACGCCTCCAAATCCCCACCGATCATCGTACAGGCGCCGTGTCGCGCCCCTTCCATGCCTCCACTCGTCCCGACGTCAAAGAAGTAGATGAGTTTGTCTTTGAAGTGTTCGGCCCGCCGCATCGATTCTTTATAATTCGAGTTGCCGCCGTCGATAACGATATCCCCCGGTGACAACAACGCATGCAGGTCGTTCAAGACGTGCTCGGTCACGTCACCGGCGGGCACCATCACCCAGACGACGCGTGGCGCTTTGAGCCCTTCGACGACTTCTTCGAGCGACTGTTTCGTCTCGAACTGACTTGTCGACACGTTACCCGGGTCATAGCCGAGCACCCGGTGTCCCCCGTCCGTCAAATTGAGCGCCAAATTCAGCCCCATCTTCCCAAGTCCGATCATCCCTAATTCCATATTGGTTCACCCCGTTCGTTGTATTGGTTTCCTTATAAGGGTTACCCGATATGACGAGACTTCAAAAGAACGGTTTCACTTCATCGATGCGGTAGGCGAGGATCGAACCGACCTTTACTTGCTTGCCGTCACTCAATTCGACATAGTCATTGAGCGGACTCGCCTCTTTCAACGTCTTCTCGAACGTGAACGCAGCCTCATGTTTTGACCCCCCGTACACGATGAACGAACAAGGCTCTTCTTTCTCTAAAAAGCACGTGACGACATAACGCATCTGCCGATTCCTCCAACCAATGAATGGATTTAAATTTACATTTTCATTACTAACAATACAATTATTACAAAAAATCATCCATTTGTCCCATAAAGGTTTTTGAATATAAGGAAACATACCTAAAAAACAGCACATTCGACTAAATATTGACACGATTTCATACAGGTCCTAATCCAAAAGCAGGACCTTATGCGTATGACTGAAATGTGCTAACGGTTTCACCTTTACAGAAGCGTGGTACTCTTACAAAGGAATGTCGACGAAACCCTAAACTTTTGATGAGGGAAATCCGATACTTAAAAACGAACGAATATTTCGACATCGTTCGGCAATCATTTACCTTTTTTATAAAAAAACCAAATGGTCGAAATTGGTTGCGTGATAAACTAAAACCTGGTCTTATTCATCAAAGGTTCGAGGAAAGGTGTTATGTCATGGAAGAGCAAAAGAAAAAGAGAGTTAAGAAACGTCGTAGAAAGAGTTCGCCCGCTAAACGCATCGCGATTATCGCGGGAATCGTAGTAGGGTTGTTCCTGCTCATCGGAGTCGGGGTAGCTACATATCTATACAATCAAGTCGATTCGACCGTCGAACGCTTGAACGAGTCGACGGGCCTTAGCCCGGAGCGCATGCAACCGGAAACGATTGAAAACAAGAAGCCGATTTCGGTCCTTCTCCTCGGTGTCGATCGTCGTGCCGACGAGCAGGGTCGCAGCGACTCGATTATCGTCATGACGCTCAACCCGAACACGGATCAAAGCGCGATGCTCAGCATCCCGCGTGACACGAAGACGGAGATCGTCGGCAAAGAGACATCTGACAAAATCAATCACGCTTACGCGTTCGGTGGAACCGAGATGGCACTCGATACGGTCGAGAACTTGCTCGACATCCCAATCGATTACGTGGCTGAAGTCGACATGAAGGGCTTCCAAGACACGGTCGACCTTCTCGGCGGCGTCAACGTGACGAACAATTTGGCGTTCACGTCAGGTGAGCATACGTTCGAGCCGGGCGCACTCACGCTCAACGGTCCAGAAGCGCTCGCATATACACGCATGCGCTATGACGACCCGAGCGGGGACTTCGGTCGCCAAGAGCGCCAACGTGACGTCATCACGGCGCTCGTCAATAAAGGCAAAGACGACTTCTCGATCTCGAAGTTCAACAACATGCTCGACGTGCTCGGCAACAACGCCAAGACGAACATGACGTTCAAAGACATTCGGACGCTCTCGAGCGACTATATGGCTGCTTTCAAAAACCAGGACGTCCTTCGCCTCGAAGGAACGGGCGGGAAAGAAAGCGACGGCATCTATTACTGGAACCCAGACGCCGCTTCACTCGAAGACGTGAAGTCGTATCTCGGACAATTGATGGAACAGTGACGGTTCGCCTCATCCAAATTCGGATGGGGCGTTTTAATATGTGCGATAATAAGAAGAAAAGGGGTGACCCGAGTGCTCGACCGCCTAATCCGCCTCGTCATCGACGTCCGTCATCGGTTCAAGGACCACCATATCAACGACTATAGCGCGACGCTCGCGTTCTTTTGGTTTCTCGCCATCTTCCCGACGTTCGTCCTCTTGTTCGCCGTCATGGCGTGGTTCGGGATCGACGATGCCTTGTTGATCGAACAGATTGAGATTCTCATCCCGGGTTCGAGTGTTCGGGACATGCTGTCGATCGTCTATGACGTCAGCGGCAACATCAACGCCGGCCTCGTCTCGATTGGGGCCATCATCGCCGTCTGGTCGGCGTCGAACGGGACGGCCCGTCTCATCAAACTGACCGTGTTCGCCTACGGGGAGACGGAGGCCCGGAGCTACGTCGTCCGCCGTTTGATCGGGTTGCTGACGCTCATTGCCTTCAGTATCGGTGCCGTCATCTTGATTGTGTTCCATATCTTTGGCCGTGAGTTCGTCGAGCTCATGTACACCTGGTTCCCGCGGCTCGAGGACTTCGACCGGCTGGCGACGCTCACCCGGTATACGGTGTCGACGATCATCCTTATCTTCGCGTTCTCTCTGTTCTATAAGATCGCCCCGCAACAACACGTCAAATTCACAGAGACGCTCCCAGGTGCCACCTTCGCCGTCATCTCCTGGCAGATGCTGTCGACGGGCTATAGCGTCTACGTCGACCGATTTTCGATGTTTGGCGACACGTACGGAACAATCGGCATCGTCATCCTGCTCCAAATCTGGCTCTACTTGACGGCGGCGACGATGTTGCTCGGGGCAGAGATCAATGCGGCCTGGCCGAATCACATGCGGCGCACCCGTTATAAGACGCATTTTCCATAAAAATTGAAAAGATATGGTTAGCATTTTTTGACAACGTGCTATAATACAACACGTGAAGCGGGAAAATAATCCATATCTAAGATTTTGAAAGCAGGTGCACGCATGGCGAGACATAAGAAGAAATCACGCTGGAAAAAGGTGTTGGCGATCACGCTCGGCATCCTGACGATTTTCCTCGTTGCCGGGGGCTTGTTCGTCTGGTCGATGTACCGGGACGTCAATGAGACGGTGACGAAAGTGAACGACAATTTGGAAATCAGCGAGGAACGGAAGCAGGTCGAGACGATTGAACAGAAGGAATCGGTGTCGGTGTTACTGCTCGGGATCGACCGCCGCGACGGCGAGCAGGGACGGAGTGACTCGATCATCGTCATGACGCTCAACCCGACGACGGACGAAGGGGCGATGCTCAGCATCCCGCGCGATACGAAAACGGAAATCGTCGGCAAAGGCATGAGCGATAAAATCAACCATGCCTATGCGTTCGGTGGGGCCGAGATGGCGATGGACACGGTCGAAGGGCTACTTGACATCCCGATCGATTACGTCGTCGAGGCGGACATGGAGGCGTTCACCGAGGTCGTCGACGCGCTCGGCGGCATCACGGTAGAGAACAGTTTCGCGTTCTCGTCGGACGGATACAACTATCCGATTGGACAGGTCGATTTGAACGGTGCCTCGGCGTTGTCATACGCCCGCATGCGTTACGATGACCCGAACGGGGACTTCGGTCGCCAAGAACGGCAACGCGCCGTCGTTGCGGCCATCGTTGAGAAAGGACGTTCCGATTTCTCGGTCGACAAAGTGACGAAACTGCTCGACGTCGCCGGCAACCGCGCCAAGACGAACATCGAGTTCAATGAGCTCGTGACGTTGTCGACGGACTATATGAAGGCGTTCCGTAACGCCAGCACGCTCCGCATCGAAGGCTCAGGCGGTCTGGAGTCAGACGGTATCTATTATTGGAATCCGGATTCGGCCTCGCTCGCCGACGTCCAAGCCGAGCTGCAGCGCTTGATGAACTAAGCCATTCCTTGTGGGATGGCTTTTTTTGCGTTTGAAAATCGTTTATCGGTGGGACTGATAAAGAGACACTGAGGAGGGATCACATGCTTTGGGAAACTGTTGAACCGATCATCAATCAATTAGAGGACGACCATACATCGGAAGACTGGCAAGAGCTGTTCGCCAAGTGGGACGGCCATCATTGGCATGACGTGAAGAGTGTGAGCGAAAAGACAAGCGTCCTCATGATTGACGCCAACGCCATCACGACGGACGGGAGTCCGGACTTGGACGCGCTTCATGAGCTGCTGAAGGAACACGTCCAGGCGTCGATTAGCGACTTGTATCTCGTCTCGCTGTTCCCATATCCGGCCAAGCCGACCGACACGGCTATTAATCCGCGTATCCGTTTATATGAGGACCTCGGACGCTTCAAGCATGAGTTCGAGCTTATGTATGACACCGAGCCCGACGTCTATAACGAGCTACAGTTTAATTTACTCGAAGAGACGGACGCCTTCATCGAGCGGCTTGCCCAAGGCGCGACGAAGCTGCGTGTTCATGTGCAATCATTCCGTGGTATGCCCGAGGAGAGTATTCAACGCGTCATCGAACTGTGGCACGCGGTGCTTCATCACTATAAACCGCACGGCCAATTGATTCTCGCCTATGAAGGGGACGTTCAGGCACTCGGCTCATACATCAGCGTCGCCGACGCCATCTGTCACTTCGACCTCGCCTCGCACACGATGCTCGCCTTCGCGCAAGGAGATGCCAAGAAGTTGTCCGATTGGGCGAATCGAATCGAGGCGCCAGGAGAAGGGAAGACGTACTTCAACTTCTTGTCGATTCATGAACGCGACCCGTTCGAGAAGAACTTGATCGAGCCGAGCGTCGACATGATTCTCGCAGCGCACAGTATACTATTCTCGCTCCAAGGCATACCGACCGTTGATTATCGGACGCTGCTCGGTGTCCAGACACCGGTTGACCATGACGCGTTGATTCAAGAGCTGAAAACCGATCCGTATCGCTTGCAAGTGTTCTCTGGCATCATCAGTCAGTTGAACGTCAAACGGACACATTCGGCGTTCTCACCTTATGCCGAGCAGCGAATCGATACGTCCGATAAGCGCGTCTTCACAGTCGAAAGAAAGAGTGAGGAGGAGGCGCTCATGCTGTATACAAACGTTAGCAGTGAGCCAGTGACTGTGCGGACGAGCGGGACGAATCTGTTCACGGGTGAACCGGTCGAGACGATTGATCTCGATGCCTACGGGTTTGTGTGGGTCAAATCCGAATAGGACTTTTGATTCAAATTCGAATTGTGTGATTTGGGTGTATTGACTCACGATTCATTTGGTAGGAGAATGGATATAGAAGGAATTTCCATGACAAAATCCTACATACACCTAAGGAGCGAATTCCGATGAATCAGTCACTATTTATGCATGTCTTAAGCCTTACATTCCATTCATTTTCGTATTGGATGTTTGCTACGTTGTTCATCGCATTAGCGGGCTTCGTATTTTTCTATATGTGGGACCGTGAGTTTGCAATCGAGCACCGGACGATTTGGCGCAAGTTTTACTACTTGATGTTCGCAGCGTTCGTCTTGTTCGGATTAATCGTCGGCGAGTTCACGTTCGACGCAGCGTGGGCGCTCGCAGGCATCGCTATCGTGATTGCCGTCCTTGACTTCGGAGTGCTCGTCACGCCAGGCAAGGAACCCGAAATCATTGAAGTGGACATGACAAAACCCCTTACCGAAGAACAGTAATGTTCTCGTGTAAGGGGTTTTTCTTATGCCCGATAACCGTTCGGGTTGTTCGATTGCCAGTTCCAAGCGTCGCGGCACATGGCACGGACGTCATGTTTCGCTTCCCAGCCGAGCACACGTTTCGACTTCGATGGGTCAGCAAAGCACATGGCGATATCGCCCGGACGGCGTGGGGTAACTTGGTACGGAACAGCTTTTCCACTCTCGGTCTCGAACGCATGGACGAGGTCGAGGACGCTATAGCCAGTCCCAGTCCCTAAGTTGAACGCCTCGGCGCCGGTGTGGTCCATGACGTAGTTGAGCGCCTTCAAGTGACCTTCGGCCAAGTCGACGACATGGATATAGTCGCGGACACCGGTTCCGTCCGGTGTGTCGTAATCGTCACCGAACACACTCAGTTCGTTCAAGCGACCTACGGCGACTTGCGTGATGTAAGGCATCAAGTTGTTCGGGATATCGAACGGATCTTCACCGATTTGCCCCGATTCGTGGGCGCCGATTGGGTTGAAGTAGCGCAAGAGGGCGATGCTCCATGATGGATCGGCGATAGCGAGATCGCGCATGATGTCTTCAATCATCAGTTTCGTCCGGCCGTATGGGTTCGTCGCGCTGAGCGGGAACGACTCGTCGATCGGTGTCCGTTCCGGCATGCCGTAGACGGTTGCTGACGAGCTGAAGACGATTCGTTTCACGTCGAACGCGTTCATCACTTCGAGGAGGACGGTCGTGCCGACGACGTTGTTCTCGTAGTAGCGGAGCGGCTCTGATACCGACTCGCCGACGGCTTTTAGTCCCGCAAAGTGGATGACGGCGTCAATCGTATGTGTCAAAAAGATTTGTTCAAGCAGTTCGCGGTCGAGGATGTCACCGAGATAGAACGTGACCGATTTCCCGGTCAGTGCTTCGACGCGATTGAGCGCCTCGCGGCGGCTATTCGATAAGTTATCCAGAACGATGACGTCGTGATCGGTTTCAAGTAATTGTAAGACAGTATGGGTACCGATATAACCGGCACCGCCTGTGACTAAAATAGTGTTCATATGAATGACCCCTTCCAAAATTCCTCTATCGATTACTTCTCAGTTAAGCGCACCCGGGTCTGTCCGTTTGTGCCTTCAAATAAGCGGAGTGAATAAGTCTCACTCTCGTATACTACTGCATCGTCCGTCTCTAGGACCGGTTCGCCAAGGGGGCTGAACGCCTCGCGTGTCGTTTGCGTGTTCGTCCAGTCGATGGCGTGAACCTTGTCCTGTTGAATGACGAAGAAGCCGCCGTTATAGAACGCATAGTCGTTCAACGCATCCGTCTCACGGCCGTACGGCGCGCCGATCGTCTCCGTGAGTGCCGCTTCGTTCATTGCGAAGAAATCAGGAATCGCTTCGCCGAGCCAATCGTTGTTCAAGTTCGTGTTCACCCAGTCGAGTAGGGCGCTATCGGTCAAGTCGCGTGTCGGCCATTCAGTCGTGACCGAATCGAGCGGAACCCATGCTGTCGCCCCATCCAAATTCACTTCAACGTGGTCGTCCTGTTCCTTCACAATCTCGTAACGGTCGCCGATATCTCCTATATAGGTGACGGTCGTGCCGTTCGGTTCCGAGACGAGGTTTACGTTTTTCGAGGCGAGCCAGACATAGTTTGTTTCTGGCTCTTGGACGACTGGCTCAGGATCTGGTTTCGGTGTTTCCTCGACGACTTTGGCTTCTTGCTTTGGCTCCAACAAGTCCATAACATATGGATACCCGATATAGCCGCCTCCTATGAGTAAAGCGAGGAGGAAAAGGACACCGATCCATTTGCCGGATTTCCGGCGAGGGCGGGCTGGTTCGATTGTTCGTTGATACTTGGCTCGTTCCGCCCGTGACGGGACAGGAGCTTCCGGCATGTAGCGAGGTTTTGAAGCGGGTGCTTTATCTTCCGCCTTTGAAGTTTCAACTGCGGTTGGTTCAGGAATAGGTACCGATGTCTTGTCCACGATCGGTGTCCCCTTGACGCCTGTCTTGTCAATTGGTGCGGATTGAGGAACCGTCACTTCTTTGTTCAATACATTCTCATGCATCTCGAGTAAAGACACATAGTATGGAAGAAACGTGGCATCTTTCTTGCCGTCTTTGATCCAAGCAGCGAAGTCCGACCCCGATTTTTCTTCCGTCGATAGCGACTCTAACGTTGTACCCGTCAATTCTTCAAAGGACATGCTTAACGATTTTCCGTCCCCTAAATTTTGTTTAATGACATCTTGTAGTTTTGTACGTGTTGTCGCATTCGTGTCTGCATACAACTGGAGTAGGCGCTCACTAACGTGCACTATTGTCTCCTCCTTTTGTTAAGTTCTTCCTAACAAAGTTTATCAGATTTACATACCAAAAAACCCAAATTTTAAAAAATGGGTCATCAACTGTGAGGATTTTTGCTATAATGTTTTGGTATTAACATTGTTAAATATTATCTGCGGAATTTTTCCAGCAGTGACTTTAAAGAACAGAGGAGAGAAAACACGAGCATGAAAGAAGAAACAATTTCCCTTGGAGAATTATTCTCCATCATAAAACGGAGCAAGTGGCTCATCGTCAGTTTAGCAATCATCGCGGCGCTTATCGCCTTTTTAATTAGTTCGTTCGTGATTAGTCCAACATACGAAGCTTCGACGCAAGTACTCGTCGCACCGAAGGAAACACAGAACAACATGATTGATAGCAGCCAAGTTCAGTCGTCAGTCGCACTTGTAAACACATACCGGGTCATCATCCAAAGCCCCGCAATTTTAGAAGCTGTGCAACAGAATGTGGTGGGTGCTCCAGAGAACATTAGTAACTTAATCACAGTCAACAGTGAACAAAACTCTCAGGTCATCAATATTAAAGTTCAACATACTAATCCAGTTCTCGCTACTGATATCGCTAACGAAATCAGCACTGTGTTCGCAGACGAAGTCAGCGAATTAATGAGTGGTGTTGATAACGTCAAAGTATTGTCTAATGCGTCAGTTCCAATGTCACCAATCAAACCAAACATTTTATTGAATACAGCAATCGCAACAGTACTTGGTTTAATGATTGGTGTCGCCATCGCGTTCCTTAAAGTTGTGTTGGATCGTCGGATTAAGACGGAACAAGATGTTGAAAACATTTTGGAACTCCCGGTTCTCGGGTCAATCCCTGTCATCGATAAAGTTGAAATGCGTCAACAACGCCAAGCTAACATGAAAGGTGAACAAGTCCATGTTTAAGTTCGGAAAAAAGAAGAGTAAACACATCAAATACGATAAGACTGGACGGGAATTAATTACGGTCCACAAACCAAAGTCGCCAATCTCCGAACAGTATCGAACGATTCGGACGAACTTAGAGTTCACGGCAGTCGATGACGACCTGCAAACGATGGTCATCACTTCTGCTTCATCGGGCGAAGGGAAATCGACGACCTCGTCGAACCTCGCCGTTGTCTATGCCCAACAAGGAAAACGTGTTTTACTCGTTGACTGCGACATGCGTCGTCCGACAGCCCACTTTACGTTCCGCCTTTCGAACGGTATTGGTCTTTCTACCGTGTTAGCGAAAAAGACAACCGTTGAAAAAGCGACACATTCGACTCAAATTGAAAACCTCGATTTGATTGCGGCAGGTCCGATACCACCGAACCCGTCAGAACTATTGTCTTCGAAGATGATGGATCGCGTTTTAGAAGAACTAAAAACAAACTATGACATCATCATTTTAGATGCACCTCCAATGATGCAAGTGGCGGATACACGCCTTTTGGCTCGCAAGGTTGACGGTGTCGTTCTTGTTGTAGGTTGCGATAAATCAGATCGTCAGATGGTCGTCAAAGCAAAAGAACAATTGACGCTCGCTGAAGCTCATATTCTCGGTGTTGTCTTGAACAAACGTGAGCCACAAGGCAGCGATGATTACTATTACTATTACGCATACGAATAAAAGGAGAGCGTGCCATGATTGATATCCATTGTCACTTATTGCCGGCCGTTGATGACGGTCCGGAAACAGTTGAACAAGCGGTCGAGATGGCGAAACGCGCCGTAAGTGAAGGGGTGACCGCAATCGTGGTCACCCCCCACGCGTTTCACCCACAGTTTGACACAAGTCAGCTGGATGTATCGAATGCTGTCACGAGATTACAAAACGTTTTGCGGCAAGAAGGAATCAACCTCGATTTATACACAGGTCAAGAAATCCGGATTTTTGGAGACCTTGTTGAGTCACTAGAGCAAGGTAAAGCGTTATCACTTGCTGGATCACGTTATGTCCTCGTGGAGTTCCCAAGTGACTCAGTCCCTGCCTATGCCGAACAATTATTCTTCGGACTTCAAACAGAAGGCTACACGCCCGTCATCGCTCACCCTGAGCGTAATAAAGAATTCGCTACAAATCCGAAACGATTGATGGACTTCATCTCTTCTGGTGCGCTATCGCAGATTACGACGAGTAGTTTGACCGGAGAGTTCGGTCAGAACGTGAAGGGACTTGCATTTGCTTTCCTACGTAATGGGTTGAGTCATTTAATCGCATCAGATGCCCATAGCACAGGGCGCCGAACATTTTATTGGACTGAAGTTGAAAAAGTTGTTCGTGAAGAGCTTGGTCAAGACAAATGGGAGAATTATGTAGTCAATGCAGAAGCTGTTATGAAGGATGAATTTGTATTCATCGATCCGCCGACATTACCGACAAAAAACTGGCGAGGGAAATGGAAAAAATGATTGTCTTATTTTAAAGACTAGTTATTGACAAATTATCTAAATATGTTAAACGTTGTCGACAACTGTCGAACGATTTTAGGTTTAATTTACTCCTCGCATGTTTTTATATTAGGTCGAAAGTGATACCCTTAATTTATAATTTTGAAAGGATGTAAGTTACATCCTTTTTTCTATGAATCAGACAGATAATATATATTATCCCAGCGAGGAGGAACGATGAATGTCATTTACAGAGCTAAAAAGAAAGTCGATTCGGACTAGTATTTTGGCTGCGCTAGATATTATTGCAATTATTTCTGCAATTACATTTACGTATTTCTTTTTATATCCTGTCGAATTTTTATTTTCGATGAATCAAAATCATTTTATTCAATCGGCGATTATTTATAGTGTGCTATTTATTTTAATAGCGGGACTGAGCGGCCTCTATGATGTAGCATGGCGATTCGCCAGCATTAAAGAAGCAGTACGCCTAACGCTTACATTAGTAATGAGTACGGTTTCCCTATATCTTATACAGTTTGGAATGTATGGAGAAGCAATGGAGCGTATGTTATTTCTCAGTTTCTGTCTTTCCTTATTAGCTTTAGGAGCAATTCGCTTAGGGTCGCGTGTAGTAATCACTTGGAACTCTAATTCTGCTTCGGGTTTATTTAATAAAAAATTAAAGAAACGAAAAGATGAAAAACGGACGCTGATCATTGGTGCTGGACAAGCTGGACGAATGCTCGTCCGTCAAATGCAGCACTCACAAAATCATCGGATGAACCCGATTGGGTTTATTGATGATAATAGTCATCTACAATCACTAACTGTCAACGGCGTGAAAGTGTTAGGTAAGGTTAATGATTTAGAATCTGTAGTTGAACGTGAGGCAATTGATAAGATTGTCTTCGCTATCCCGTCAATGAATTATAAGGAAAGGTTAGAAATCATTAAACGGGCAAAAGCGATTTGTACAAATGTACATACGTTGCCAATGATTGAAGAAGTAGCGGCCGGTAAAGTATCAGTTAATCAGATGCGCCAAGTGTCAATTGAAGATTTACTTGGGCGTGAGCCTGTAGAACTTGATATCTCTGGGATACAGTCGGAAGTGGAAAGCAAAACGGTCCTTGTAACGGGTGCCGGTGGATCAATCGGCTCTGAAATTTGTCGGCAAATCTTAAAATTCCAACCATCACGCCTTCTATTGCTAGGTCACGGAGAAAATAGTATCTATTTGATTGAACGTGAACTTCGTGATTTGAACTTTGATATTGAACTTATTCCGATTATTGCGGACATACAAGATCGAAATCGATTAAGAGAAGTTTTTGAATCATACACGCCACATCTTGTCTTTCATGCTGCAGCTCATAAACATGTGCCATTGATGGAGGCCAATCCCCATGAAGCTGTAAAGAATAATATTTATGGGACTAAAAACGTTGCTGAAATGGCAGATGAGTTTGGGGCTTCTCGATTCGTTATGATATCTACTGATAAAGCTGTGAATCCAACGAATGTAATGGGATCTACAAAACGGATAGCTGAAATGGTCGTTCAACGCTTAGGAAAAGTAAGTAGTACGAAATATGCTGTAGTTCGTTTTGGTAATGTTCTAGGAAGCCGTGGTTCAGTCATCCCACTTTTCAAAAATCAGATTGAAAAAGGCGGTCCACTTACAGTTACACACCCAGATATGACTCGATATTTTATGACTATTCCTGAAGCGAGTCGACTTGTGATTCAAGCCGGAATGCTTGCGGACGGTGGAGAAGTTTTCGTTTTAGATATGGGTGAGCCCGTGAAGATTGTGGACCTTGCTAGAAACATGATCAAACTAAGTGGATTTACAGAGGAACAAATTTCCATTGAGTATAGTGGGATTCGTCCAGGCGAAAAAATGTTTGAGGAGTTGTTGAAAGAAGGCGAAGTCCATCCGGAAGCAGTATATCCTAAGATCTTTACAGGCATCGTGTCAGAAGAGAAGAATTTGGATGGAAAACTAAATCAAATTCATCATCTTAAAACGAGCGAAGCGCTTAGCCTTTACCTTATTAATTGGGCGAATGATGGAATTGAGTTGCATGACGATTCTCTTAACCATATTCGAGAAACTGTTTGACCATTGGAGTGTGAATAATGAAATACATTGAGCAGAAAAGAAAAATTGATTTCATTCTTTCTTTAGTAGGATTAATTGTGCTATCACCTTTATTTGTTGGGATTATGATTGCGATTAAATTGGAGTCGAAAGGTCCTATCTTTTTTAAACAAAAGCGTGTCGGGGTGAATCAAACTCATTTCCAAATTTTAAAATTTAGAACTATGAAAATCGATACTCCTAAGGATACACCAACTCACTTATTGCTAGACCCCAATCTCTACATTACAAAAGTAGGGAAGTTTCTTCGGAAAACGAGTCTCGATGAACTTCCTCAAATCATTAATATTCTAAAAGGTGATATGGCAGTGATTGGTCCGCGTCCTGCACTTTGGAATCAGTACGATTTGATTGAGGAACGTGAAAAATACGGAGCGAACAGTGTGACTCCGGGTTTAACAGGATGGGCTCAAATCAATGGTCGAGATGAACTTCCAATTGAGTATAAGGCACAACTAGACGGTTATTACGTTGAAAAGATATCGTTATGGATGGATGCAAGATGTTTTATAGGGACTTTATTTAGTGTGGCAAAAGGCGACGGAGTTGTTGAAGGCGGCACAGGAATAATGAGTAAAGAAGTCGCCTCGTCCAAGGAAACAGACAAATGAAGCGTGTTTTAATTGTTGGGGCTAATAGTTACATCGGAAAGTCATTTAGAAGCTGGGTTACAGAGAATTCAATTTCAGAGATGACACTTGATTCTTTGAGTTTACGTGATGATACGTGGAGAAATGTTGATTTGCATGAATATGACTCAGTCATTCATTTAGCAGCTATTGTACACTCTCCAAAGGCAGAATCATCTTTATACTACAAAGTAAATCGAGACTTAGCAGTTGAATTCGCGAAGAAAGCTAAAAACGAAGGGATCAAACACTTTATTTTTATAAGTACGCTAAGTGTCTATGGAAATGAAGTGAACGAAATGATTGATCAATATACTATGCCAAAACCAAGTAATCATTATGGTAAATCTAAATGGGAAGCCGAAAATGAAATCCTTGGACTTGAAAATGATGAATTTGTTGTTTCGATTGTGAGACCGCCGTTGGTATATGGACCTCAGGCGCCGGGCAATTTTACAAGAATCATGAATTTTTCGATGTTCACGCCTATAGTGCCTTTTATTAAGAATAAAAAAAGTATGATTTTTATTGATAATCTTTCAAACTTCCTATTTGTTCTGATAAAGAATGAAGTCAAAGGAATTTTCATACCTCAAAATGCAGATACTGTGTGTACATCAGAAATTTTGCTTGAATCTAGAGCGATATCAGGCAAAAAAACATTTGTATTACCAATCAAATTACCTCGGAAGTTAAAAAAGAAAATTAAGATTATAGATAAAGTGTTTGGTGATTTAGTAGTAGACCCACAACTGTCATCAGTAAATGAGCAGTATAGCCAAGTGACTTTTAAAGATTCTATTTTTTTGTCAGTAACTAAATAATACACAAACGTCGACGCAACATGCTCCTCATAGTGATTTTCAGAATAGAGATTTAGGCGAGGAAGAAAACGGTGAAACAAATACTCATATTATCAAATCATCATGCATACACCTATAACTTCAGAAAAGAAGTGATCCAGTCGCTACTGAATGAAGGGCATAAAGTATGTATTGTTGCTCCATACGGAGAGAAGATAGAATTACTTAAAGAGATGGGATGCGAATATTTAGAGCTTTCTCTAGATCGAAGAGGAATCAATTTGAAGAATGACATCCAATTAATGTATGGATACCATAAAATTGTGAGACGTATGAAACCGGATGTTATTCTCTCTTATACGATTAAACCTAATATTTACGGCGGGATTGTTTCGAGAGTGCATAAGATTCCTTTTATCCCGAATGTTACTGGCCTCGGATCAGCTGCCTCTTCAAATAAACTCATAAGCAAATTGGTTTTATTTTTGTACAGATTGGCTTTCAAAAAATCGAGCCATGTCTTTTTTCAAAATAAAGAAAATAGAGATTTCTTCTTAAATAATGGATTTAAGTTGAACTATGAAGTATTGCCTGGCTCAGGAGTTAACTTGAATGAATATGTTCCGGCTCCTTATCCTATTGAATCCAATACATACGACATTCTATACGTTGGGAGGGTCATGAAGGAAAAAGGAGTCAATGAGCTTCTTTCGGCAGCGAAAATCCTTGAAAATCGAGCCGTCCCTGTACAATTTCGGTTAGCTGGTTTTCTTGATGATGGATTTGATATTTCAAATTTGAGCGAACATAAGAATGTGGAATTATTAGGTGCGAGGGATGATGTTCCTTCTTTGATAGAGAAAGCTCATGCAATTATTTTGCCATCTTATCATGAGGGAATGTCCAATGCCTTGTTAGAGGCAGCTGCCTCAGGTAGACCCTTACTAGCCTCCGATATAGCGGGATGCAGAGAAATCATTGACGACAATAAGAACGGGTTCTTATTCGAAGCAAAATCTGCAAACAGCATTGTAGACAAAGTGGAAGCATTCATTTCTACTTCGTATGCTGAGAAAGTTCGCATGGGGTCCGCATCAAGAAATAAAGTAGAAGAAGAATTTGATCGAAGCATTATTGTAAAGGCATATCTCAACAAAATTACGGAGGTTACTCAATGAATACTCAAGTAGTGAATGAAAACTTATATCAAGAAATCGTGACAAAACAAGCCAACATTTCATTGATTGGATTGGGCTATGTAGGGATGCCAATTGCGGTAGCATTTGCAAAAAAAATTAACGTTATCGGGTTTGATATTAGCAGTGAAAAAGTAGAACTATACAAAAATGGTATCGATCCAACAAAAGAAGTCGGGAATGAAGCAATCAAGCAAACGACTGTTGAATTCACTTCAAATGAAGAAGATTTAAAAAAAGCAAAATTCCATATTGTCGCAGTACCTACTCCAGTCAATGCAGACCACACTCCTGACCTTCGTCCGATTCAAGGAGCTAGCCGTACACTTGGGAAAAATTTGACTAAGGGATCAATCGTTGTCTATGAATCGACCGTATATCCGGGTGTGACTGAAGACATCTGCGTTCCGATTTTAGAAGAAGAATCGGGTTTGAAATGCGGGGTTGATTTCAAGGTAGGGTATTCACCTGAGCGTATTAATCCTGGCGACACTGTACACCGACTTGAAACGATTATTAAAGTGGTTTCAGGAATGGATGAAGAATCATTAGATATTATTGCTAAGGTCTATGAGTTAGTAGTCGATGCTGGTGTATATAAAGCCGAGTCTATTAAAGTGGCTGAAGCAGCTAAAGTAATTGAGAATTCTCAACGTGATATTAATATCGCGTTCATGAATGAATTGTCTATTATTTTTAACAAAATGGATATCGATACAAAAGCAGTTTTAAAAGCGGCGGGAACAAAATGGAACTTCCTAAACTTTTCTCCAGGTCTCGTGGGAGGACATTGTATTGGCGTAGATCCTTACTATCTCACTTACAAGGCTGAGCAATTAGGATACCGTTCTCAAATTATTTTATCTGGTCGTCGTATCAATGACGATATGGGTAAATATGTGGTCGAGAATCTCGTGAAAAGTTTAATTAAATCAAATATTCCTGTAGCAGGAGCAAAAGTAGCGATTTTAGGATTTACATTTAAAGAAGATTGTCCGGATACACGTAACACACGTGTGATCGACATTGTAGAAGAATTAAAAGAGTATGGGATTACTCCTGTGATTGCAGACCCAGTAGCAGACGCTGAAGAAGCTCATCATGAATATGGCATCATCTTCGACTCAATGGAAGATGTGAAAGATATGGATGCAGTCATTTTAGCAGTGGCCCATAAAGAATTTATGGACTTGTCACATGAAGAAATTTCAAATTGGTTCAATTCGATGAACGAAAAGAAAGTACTTCTCGATATTAAAGGTGTGCTAAATCGAAAAGATTATGAAACTGGTCAATACAAATACTGGAGACTGTAAGGGGTTTATTTATGGGATACGAAAACGTTATTTTTGAAGAGAATTCATTGTTTTTAGTCACAGGTGGAGCCGGTTTTATCGGCTCTAACCTTTGTGAAGCTATTTTGAATAAGGGGTACCGGGTGAGATGTCTCGATAACCTATCTACAGGAAATCGAGAACATGTCGACATGTTTTTACATCATCAGAACTATGAGTTTATGGAAGGCGACATTCGCGACTTAGATACATGTCTTAAAGCTTGCGAAGGAGTAGACTTTGTCCTTCATCAAGCTGCTTGGGGAAGTGTCCCTCGAAGTATTGAAATGCCTTTATTGTATGAAGATATTAATATTAAAGGTACGTTAAATATGCTCGAGGCTGCGAGGCAAAATAACGTGAAGAAATTTGTCTATGCGTCAAGTTCATCTGTATATGGTGATGAGCCAACTCTACCAAAAGTCGAAGGAAGAGAAGGGAAAGTTCTTTCTCCGTATGCCTTAACGAAAAAGGTAGATGAGGAGTATGCACGCCTCTACAGCAATCTATATGGTTTAGACACTTACGGGTTGAGGTACTTCAATGTGTTTGGACGTCGTCAAAATCCGGAAGGTGCCTATGCGGCTGTAATCCCGAAATTTTTAAAGCAATTGTTGAATGACGAAGCGCCTTCTATAAATGGAGATGGGAAGCAAAGTCGTGACTTCACTTACATCGAGAATGTCATCGAAGCCAATTTAAAAGCTTGCCAAACGTCAAGTGAATTTGCAGGAAATGCCTACAATATAGCGTTTGGTGGCCAAGAATATTTAATTGATGTTTATCACATGTTAACGGAATCGCTTGATAAAAAAATAGATCCAATCTATTTACCGGAGAGAGCCGGGGATATTAAGCATAGTAATGCAGACATTTCTAAAGCACAAAAAGAAATGGATTATGAACCAGAGTATAGTTTTGAGCAGGGGATTTTGGAAGCTATTGAATGGTATAAGGAGAATTTGTGAATGAAAAAAAATCTAGTACTTCTAATTCCTCAAATGTATAGGGGGGGAGCCGAAAGAGTAGTATCAAGATTATCTAGTCTTTTAAAAAATGACTATAATATCAAAGTGGTAGTTTTTGACGATTCAAGAATTAGCTATGATTTGGATTGCGAAATTATTTCTCTTAACGTGCCACCGCAAATAAATAGCACATGGTTTTCAAAAATCATAAATGTGGTCCTTAGAGTGTATAGGTATTCAAAATTTAAAAGGACATATCAGACTGATATAACATATAGTTTTGGCGATACTGCCAATATAATTAATATTCTGTCGTTTGGTAATGACAAAAAAATCACATCTATTCGAGGATTTAAGAGAGTCAAAACAGGAAAGAATTTCACAGAAAAATTTATAACTAAGCCCGTTTCTAAATTTATTGCCAATAAATCAAATAAAATCGTGAGTGTTTCGGAACTGATTTCATACAATATAAGTTACCATTATAACATTTCCAAAGATAAGATTATTACTAGTTATAATGGCTATGATATTGCAAACATTCTAAAGAAAAGTGAAGAAAATATAGAACAAGAGGTTTCTGACTTCATACAAAATAAAAAAGTAATTATTAGTGCAGGAACTTTTAGACATGAAAAAGGTTACTGGCATTTACTTAAATCATTCTATGAACTAAAAAAAATCAATGATAAAGCAGTGTTATTAATTTTAGGTGAAGACTATAATGGTGAAAAACTCAAGAGTGATTTGTTAACCACAGAACTAAAACTTGAAGATTCAGTAATGTTTTTAGGATATAAGAAAAATCCATATAAATATTTTAATGTTGCCGATACATATGTTTTAAGTTCCGTGTTTGAGGGTTTCCCAAATGCGATGGTTGAAGCAATGGCATGCAGTCTTCCTATAGTAGCTACGGATTGTCCTTCGGGTCCACGAGAAATTCTAGAACCCTCGCTATCATTAGGTAAAAAAGTTACAGAACCACTGTATGGAGAATTTGGGTGCTTAGTGCCTAAATTTAGCGAAAAAGAAGATTATCGAGCTAACGAAATACATGATGAGCATAAAAGTACAGCTGAAGTAATAAATAAATTATTAACAGATCAGCAAATAAATTCATTCTATAGAAATCAATCTTTAAAAAGAGCAAATCAATTTTCTTATGAAAGTTGGTTGAAAAAACAAGTGGAAATACTAAATTAAGGAGGAATTAGCTTGGTAATGCTCATAGTAAAAAAAATAAAAAATTATATTTTCATTAAAAAAAATATCGCAATAGGTAAAAATACTCGTATCTTAACCAGTATCTCTAACTTTGGTTCAGAACCATATTTGGTGAAAATAGGAGACAATTGTACAATTACTTCAGGAGTAAAGTTTGTTACACATGACGCTTCGATCGAGACAGCATTGAATTTTAGAAAAATTCCTAGAGTGCAAGGTAATTTTAAGATTGAAAAGATGGGAGCTATTACAATTGGAGATAACTGTATGATTGGAGTTAACTCTATTATCTTACCTGGTGTAACAATAGGAGACAATTGTGTTGTAGGAGCCGGATCTGTCGTGACAACTAATATACCTTCAGGATCATTAGTTGCTGGAAACCCTGCTAAAGTTATAAGTGACATCGAAACATATTCAGATAAGGCTCTTGAAAAAAGTATAATGATTCCAATTGAAAAGAATCTTGATAAGAGAAAAAATCATATATTAATAAAAGTGAAATAGGGCAAATTTAAAATGAAAAAATTAAGTGTAATATTAATACTAATTTCTTTTTTTTCTCAACTAACCGGTTTCATTAGAGAAGTTGTTATATCTTTTTTTTACGGGGCGTCAAGTATAAGTGATGCATACTATATTGCTTTAACCATTCCAATGATGTTTTATGCTTTCATTGGAAAAGCTATTTCTACAAGCTATATTCCAATATATTCAGATGTAGAAAAGAAAAGTGGCAAAGAAAGCGCGTTTAAACTAACTAATAATGTTATAAATGTGTCTATTGTAGTATGTATTTTTTTCATTATTTTTACTTGGGTATTTACTCCCCAAATAATAAAAATTTTAGCATCTGGCTTTTCAGGAGAATCTTATGATTTTGCTGTAAACTTTACAAGAATAATGATATTTGGAACTATTACAATGGTTACAGTAAATGTTTATTCTGTATTTTTGCAATACAACAATAAGTATATTTTTCCTGCGTTTAATGGGGTCTTATTAAATTTTATTGTAATTGGATCAACTATTATAAGCGCCCTGTACAATAATCCTTTTATTCTGCCTTTAGGAACTCTTTTCGGTATGATGATGCAAACCATCTTTTTAAACATAAACTCAAAAAAAATGGGATTAAAAAAAACATTGGATACAAATTTCAGAAGCCAAGAAATAAGAAGTATATATCTTCTTTCCTTACCTGTTATTTTAGGAGTTGGTGTTAATGAAATTAATTTGTTGATAGATCGAACATTAGCTTCTCGTGTAGATGGTGGAGTTTCTATATTAAATTATGCAAACAAATTGAATGGATTAGTATACGGTATTTTTGTATTTTCTTTAATCACTATTTTATATCCTGCTGTTGTTAAAGCAGCTAGCAGTAAGAATTTCGAACTTTTTAAATCTAAAATGAACGATGCGTTTATATGGGTTCTTCTTTTAGTTACTCCCGCTACTTTTGGATTAATTTTCTTATCCCATGAAATTATAAGTTTTATATACGGTAGAGGGGAGTTTAGTACTGAGGATCAGGCCGTAACATCTGTAGCACTACAATTCTATAGCATCGGTGTTTTAGCAGTCTCACTCCGTCTGATCATTTCACGTGGTTATTATGCTTTGCAAGATACTAAGACACCAGCTGTAAATGGGATATACGGATTAATTTTAAATGCAGTTTTAAATATTATTCTTTTTAATTATTTAGGTCTTATAGGAATTCCTTTAGCGACATCTTTGTCTTCTTGGATTACTCTTTTTCTTTTACTGACTCATTATAAAAACAAAATGCAAAATTTGTATAACTTAAAAATAATAAAAATCTTTTCAAAAAGTATAATAGCTTCAATCATAACCGGTTTAACTGCAAAAATTGTTTCAAACTTCTTAGATTCAGATGTGGGACTAATATTATCTGTAATTTTATCGTCGTTAATTTATTTTACATGTATGTTGTTATTAAAAGTTAATGAATTTGATGACTTGATATTATGGATGAAAAAAATGAAAAAATATAAATTTAGAAAGTGAGAAGTCATGAAATCAAACTTAAATGATAAAAAATTGCTAATTACTTTTTTTATCTTATATGCTCTCTTTATCCTAGTTAGAGACTTGTTTGGTATTCAAATAAATAATGGGATTTTTCTCATTTTACTATTTGGAGCCTCGCTAATGGTTCCAATCAATCAAGTTACGGCTTTAGTTAGCTTTTTAATTGTTCCTAATATGAATATGGCATTTTCTACTATAGCATTTGTTATATGGATTAGTATTATTATAAGATTTCAACAAAAAATCCAGTTAGGCACTTGGATAATACCAACAATTATTTTGATTTTTATAGAAGGATTGAGTTTTCAATACGGATATTTTAATTTGATTGAATATTTTTCTTTTTTTGCTGTACTGACTTTAGTTGTTGTGTTGTTGAATAACCCTTCGTTTATGGAGCGTCCAAAGTTAACTGTTATTTCATTTTTATGTGGAGCATTTCTAGGAACTTTTAGTATATTGATACAAACTTTTAACTTTTATACTTTTCAAGAATTTATTAATTTTAGAAAAAGGTTAGGTCCAACAGATTTTGCTGTCTTTGAGACAATTAATACTATTCACATGAATCCTAACACTCTGGGAATGGTATGTTCTATAGCAATAACTTTATTGATTTTATTAATTATAAATGACGAGAAACTAAAAAATAATTTAAAAGTAGCTTTATGTTTTTGGTTTATAGGTATTGGATTTTTAACACTATCTAAAACTTATTATTTTTCACTGATTTTAATTTTTTCATTTACCCTTATTTATTACTTACATCAAAAGAATAAAACAATTAAAAGTATTTTTGGATTATTGGGTATAGGTATAGGCTTATTTTTGATAATAAATCAACTACCTAAAAAACTAATAAATAACTTAAGTAACCGCTTTTTAGAAGGCGATTTCACTACTGGTAGATCTGAAATTTTTTCTGATTATAACCAAGTATTATCAGATCATCCAACGTGGATTTTTCTAGGATCCGGTCTTCAAAACTACAGTACAAAAGCTGGAATTGACATGTCTATACACAATGCTATTCAACAAATTTATTTCACTTGGGGATTTTTAGGGTTGGTAGTTTCTTTAATATTTTTCTATCAAATATATACTATTCCTAAGTTGTCAATAAATAAAGATTTTATAAATTTATTTTATTTTTTACCATATTTAAATCTTTTATTTATTGTTCAATCTTCGAGATTTTTCTCTACTTACTCAACTATCTTTTTATTAATACCTGTAATAGCAGGCACTTTATTTGTTAAGAATAGAAACAATAAATACGATCGAAATATTTAACCTTTTTATTCATTACTGAAGGAATTCATGATTATAAAAAAATACTATTTTATAAACAAATTTTGAAATAACTATTTTTAATAAATTAGGTTAGTAAGGGGATAAATTAATGAATTCAGAGGATAGATTACTAGAGTTAGATGCATTAAGGGGCTTAGCTGCTTTAGCTGTAGTAATTTTTCACTATACCACTAGATATAATGAACTTTATGGTTATGAAAATAAACTTTCATTTGAACTAGCCTATGGTCACTACGGAGTTCAATTGTTTTTTATTATTAGTGGTTTTGTTATATTCATGACAGTGCAATATATTCCTACTTTGAAAGATTTTATACTAAAAAGGGCTTTTCGGTTATATCCTGCTTATGTAATAGCTGTCGTGATAACTTTTCTGATTATTAAAATATTCGGATTACCAGGCAGAGAGGTATCAAATATTGAAGCGTTAGCGAACTTAACTATGTTTCAAGGCTTTATTGGAATACCTCACGTAGATGGAGCGTATTGGAGTCTACAAATTGAATTAACATTCTATTTATTAGTAGGATTTGTAATATTTTTAGGATTGTCAAACAAATATTTGATGCTTTCATATATTTGGTTAACGGCCTCGATATTCACAAAAGTATTATCATTTTATTCGGATGGCATAGTTGTGAAGATTCTTGAACATCTTTTAATTTCCAACTATAGCCATTTGTTTATCCTCGGAATTATATTTTATGCATTTCGTAGCTCGTTAAAAACTGATTTTAATCATTATGTGATTTTTTTAATTTGTATTTTTTATGAAATAATTTTTTTCTCTACAGTCAATAACTTGTTTACAATTTCATTTGTACTCATTTTTGTGCTGTTAATAAATAACAAGTTAACATTTTTGCGATTTAAGCCCTTAGTTTATTTAGGGACAATTTCTTACAGTTTATACGTAATTCATCAAAACATAGGTTATGTAATTTTGAACTTTCTAAATTCCAATAATATGAGTAATGAATTTTTTCTTGTCATACCATTAATTATCTCAATTTTTTTAGCCACATTTATTACGTATTTTATTGAGAAACCGTTACTAAAATTTCTTAATAATAAATACTTTAAGAGATCATTAAAAAATGCCAGTAAAGGAAAAATGATTGTATAATTTTTATGTGAAGTGAGTACATTGTTTATAGTCCAAAAGTTCATTTGTAGATTTAATATAGAAACCGAGTAAATATTAAATGAACGGACTAGCTCGTTCAATTCCTTCAATAAAGGATGGATGTCCAATATCTTCTGGAGAAGTGGTTTGTTGGAAAGCGCGTTCTCGCAATGAACTTTTTGGATTATTCGTCGATTGATGCTTATTTCGTGTGGAACGGTTCTTTTCAGCCTTGTGACATACTGTCGAAATGTACTGATTCTACGGGTATATCCTTGCCGTTTCAACGTCAGATACATCCATACAGTCGTCCTGCCTTGTTGAATCAATCTGATGAATTTGTTTGTACACGTCTGCTCTGTATCGTAGAATGGAATAAATCGGAGGTTAGGTCAACAATTGATTGGAACAAAAATAGAATTTATTAGTACATGTTCTGTCGTGATCAGTTAGCGTTCATCAATTGCTCATTGAATAAAGAGAAGGCGACGTCCGGATTGTTTCCGGACGTCGCCTTCTCTTTTTCAATACTACTTATGCTTCTTATTACTTTGATAAATCTGTCTGTTCATCTTGTTCAGCACTTCAATCGTCTCATGCTTTTGTTCTTTCGAAATGTGCAGATATAATTCGGTAGTCTCCGTCGAGGTGTGACCGAGCAAGCGACTGATTTTGGTGATGTTGACGCCTGCGTTATGCAGCTCCGTCGCAAAGCTATGTCGAAGGATATGGCTCGTGATGCCAAAGCCGAGCTGTTCGTTCGACACTTTCTGCAAATACTCGTTCACGTAGTTCGCACGGACTTTCGTACCACGCGGCATGATAAACAAATAAGGAGACTCTGCATCAGTCTTTGGCCGCTCGCATTGAATGTAACGAAGCAATGCGTCACGCAAACGATCACTCATCGGTACTTCCCGCATCTTGTTGCCCTTCCCATGCCGGATGACAAGCTCATTCGTATCAAACGCGACATCTTCAATCGTTAAATTTAGCGTCTCGCTGATTCGAAAACCTGCATCGCAACCAATCATATAAATGTTATATAGGGTCGCGTTGTCGGCATGATATAAGATTTGATGCAGCTGTTCACGGCTCAGGATAATGGACTGTCGTCTTGCCTCTGCGCCAGACACGTTGACCTGTGCGAACGGATTGCGTGTAATCCATCCTTTCTCGACCGAATAAGCCATGAATGTTTTGAGCACACTTACATATTTCTTAATCGTATTGAACGCTCGCTCACAGTCAACGAGTTCATCTCGATACGCATAGGCGTGGGCGGTTTCGTCCACGTCTTTTAATAAGGTCACGTTCGCCTCGTCCATCATGTTCTCAAATCGACGTAAGGTATTCCGATATGTTTTCACGGTGTCTTGCGATTTACGTTGTCTGAACTCCACATCCTCTAAATAAATGGAGATGGCCTCTTCGATTGTCATGCACTCCATGTTCTTCACTCCTTCGAATAGATGTCTTCTCTCAGTTCACGTTGAACGTCTGCCTTGTAAGCCCGCAATCGGCTCGCGGAATAGGTCAGCGTCTGTTCGGTCCCATCAATCAGGTGACAGAGAAGTTCGAAGTGGCGTGGTGACAGTTTCACTCGTTGTTCGTCAAGCCAGTCGAACAGATGGCGCTCGGACGTCATACATTGTTCTGGAATCCGTTCGGCTGCGACTTCATGTTTCAAGTGGCGAGCATTCTTTTGTTGATGATTCAAGATGGCCCCGCGGACTCGTTGGAAGCAGTACGTCTTTGATAACGTGCACCCCCGATTCAACGCTTCCCACAAAGCAATGCGTGCGATTTGGGCGCAGTCTTCTTGCTCGTTCGGGTGGATGTTCAAGTGTCGGACGACGTAATGGATCATCGGCTCCCACTCATGGATTTGTTCGTCAATTGTTTTCATCGTCGATTCTCTTCCGAGCGCTCTGTGTAGTTCCTAGGTTAGACCGAGTATAAACGCTATTCCCCCTTTTCAGTCGTTGTTCCGCCGTTGTCTCACGCCTCTGTCACCTTACGCCCTATGTTATCGGAGATATCCCCGGGCTTATGTGTGATAAGGCCAATGGTTAGACGGGGGGAATTAGCGTTTCCTTCTTTGTGAGGGTAGGCATAAAGCGTGATAGGGTCCGTGTAGTATTAACCGGAGAAGTTCGTGGAATGATCAGCCGGACAAGGTTGATCATTCCATTCTTTTTGGACAACGCTAAAGGATCAATTAATCAGATTTTTTCAGCCAACCCATGACCGGTTTCCCCGACATGCTATACTAAGAAAAAAGCAAAGAAATGGGTGGAACAGTTATGGGGAAGACGACACCACGGAACTCGAAATGGATGCGGACGTATAACCGCTCGCTCATCCTCCGGCTCATCCGGCTCCTTCAGCCGGTGTCCCGGGTCGAGCTCGCCAAGGCGACGAGTTTGACGAAGCCGACGATCTCGAACATCGTCAATGAACTGAAAGAAGAAGGGTTGATCAACGAGCGCGAACTCGGCGTCTCGAGCGGGGGGCGGCGGCCGATCATGCTCGAACTCGCGGCGAGTAACCGTTTCGTCATCGGTATCGACGCGACGCAGCGGCGTCTGCACGGCGTCGTCACGAACATCCATGGGGAGATGTTAGGCGAGGCATGGCATGACGAGCGGTTCGATACGAACGAGGAGTTCATCGAGGCCATCGTGACGCTCTACATAGAACTGGCCGGCAAGGCCCAAGGCGACGTCATCGGGCTCGGCGTGTCCGTCCACGGGATGGTCGAGGCGGGGAACGGGATCGTCCTGTTCGCGCCGCGCTTCCACTTGCATGACATCCCACTCAAACAAGAACTCGAACAGCGTCTGAACCAGAACGTCTTCGTCGAGAACGACGTGCGGACGCTCGCCTTAGGCGAACTCTATTTCGGTGAGGCAATCGGTATCGATGAGTTCTTTTACGTCTACGCCGGCTACGGCATCGGGGGCGCCTACGTCCACGGCGGCGAACTAATCGACGGGGAACACCATATCGCCGGTGAGATTGGGCATATGCGGATCATGCTCGACGGGCCGATCTGCTCGTGCGGCAACCGCGGCTGCTTGGAGGCGGTCGCCGGGGAACGGGCCATCTTGAACGAGGCGCGACAGCTGAACCACGAGCTCGACTTGAGCGACTTGCGTGATTCCGTCGGGACGAACGCCGACATCCAGCAGCTGTACGAGCGGGCCGGGGAGTATATCGGCATCGCGACGCTCAATATGATCCACCTACTCAATCCAAACCGGATTCTGCTCGGGGGACCGCTGTTCAACTACGCGCCGAACGTCGTCGCCAACATCCAGGAGCGGGTCGCCCAGACGGCGCTGACGATGGATGCCCGCCAGACGGACATCCGCGTCGTCCCGTGGAATGCGAACCACGGTGCGCTCGGTGCGGCCGCCTTGATCACGAACCAACTGTTCGGCGAGATCCAATGATTCAATCGCTCTCACCTCGAGGGCGATTTTTTTGTGTCGAAAAATATTTTATATGAAACCGTTTACAAGTCTAAAAAAGATATGCTATAGTCTGTTTGTAGTTAGATAATAAATTTAATTTACTAAGTAAGGGGTGACACTCTCAAACGGGAAAGTGGAGGGGTAGACATGGACATAGAGACACCATTGCTGAAAGACAAGTTTCACGATATATTCGGCCGCTACGGGGCGACACGGCTGTTCACACGGGACGGTTCTTCTTTCAATGAATTGGAAGCGTTCTCAAAAGCGGACGGTGTCGTCGTCACCCGCTCACGGCGGGATGGCATCTTCCGGCTCTACGACGAAGAGGCCCGCGACATTCGGCTATTCCGCGTCTCAGACTTGAACGAGGCCCGCACGAACGACTTCGACGGACTGTTCGAGATGCTTCTCTGGCGGTTGAAGCAACAGGACGCGCTGCCGTTCGGGGCCGACCTGTACGTCGTCGGATCGTACATAGACGACCATTGGCAGTTTGATTTGGAACTGATCGCGTACACACTCACCCGGCTCGGGGATCAACCGATGCCAGACCACTTGATTCGGGAGCTTTGCCTCAAGCTGGTCGCATAACATTTAAAGGAGAATGAACATGAAGAAAACGACAATCGCACTCGCATCATCGGTACTCGTCTTGTCATCACTACTCGCCGCTTGCGGCGGCAAGGAAGAGGCGGCCGCGACGACGGAAGACGGCAAGCCGGTCATCAACTGGTGGGGCTGGGCGCCACAACCAGAAGTCGGGGAAGCCATGGCCAAGGCGTTCAACGAGTCGCAAGACGACTACGTCGTCAAGTTCAAACGTCTCGAGGACTATGAACAACAACTCCAAGTCGCCATGCTTGGCGGCGACGGCCCAGATGTCATCGGCCTCAAGGAACCGATGATTCCGCAATACAAGGACCGCCTTGTCCCGGCGAAAGACTACATGGACAAAGCGGCCGGCGCGGGTTGGAAAGAGAAGTTGATCGAGCTCGGCGTCGAACAGACGACGGTCGACGGCGAACAGATGGCGGTACCGGTCGGGTTCACAGGCCAGGCGTACCTCATGTACAACAAGACGATGCTCGACAAATACGGCGTGACGCCGCCGAAGACGTATGACGAGACGATCGCGGCGATCGACAAGATCAACGCCTCGGGCGACAAGGTCATCCCGATGCAGCTCGGCGCGAAAGACGCCTGGGTCGGCACGGACGTCTTCAACGTCTTGAGCCACCAAGTCGCACCAGGGTACATCCAAAAAGTACTTGAGGGTGAAGCGAAGTGGACGGACAAAGAGATGGTCGAGACGGCTGAACTTTGGCAACAACTGTTCGAAGACAAAGTGTTCCAAGAAGGCGCTTTGGGTCTCGCGACATACATGGACGGCATGAACAACTTCTTCGACAAGAAAGCGGCGATGTGGGTCATCGGCTCATGGGAAGCCCACTCGATGACGACGGTCGAGAAGCGTGACAAGTGGAACAACTTCGAAGACGAGATCGGTTTCGTCCCGCTCCCGAACCTCGCGGGCGGCACCGAACAACCGGTCATCGCCTCGATCGACATGGCGCTCGGCGTCAACAAAGAGTCGAAACAACAAGACGGCGCTGCCGCCTTCATCGCCTACATGACGCAAGGCGAAGGCCAAGCGCTCTACATGGAGAAGTTCGAGATGGCTCCGGCCGTCAAGGACATCGAAGTCGCGTACGAGGACAAGTTCACGTCTGACGTGGAACGCGAGTCGTACAAGATCTTGAACGAGACGGTGAAGAACGCCGTCGCGGGCCGCGGCATCCGTGACCCGAAAGTATACGACACGCTCGGCAAAGAGCTTCAAAACATCGCCGGCGGTCAAGACGCGAAAGAAGCGCTCGCACGCATTCAAGCCATCGCCGATCAAGGTAAATAATCGAACGAGCGCCAGTGGCCAGCCTGACTGGCGCTCGATTTTTTGATAGGAAAGTGAGGGAACCTTATGCAACACGCAACCGAGTTACCGGAAGAACAGCCGAAGCTGTCGGCGGTCCCGCCGAAACAACCGGATTCGACGAAGAAGAAAGCGCAGCTGAAGAAGAACTTGATCGGCTGGGCGTTCGTCGCTCCGACCGTCCTGTTCGTCATCGCCTTCATCTATTACGGCATCTTCTATAACGCCTATCACTCGCTGTTCTCGTGGGACGGCATCTCGTTCGAGAAGACGTACATCGGCTTTGAGAACTTCGGCCGCATGTTCAGCGACCCGGAATTTTATAACGCGCTCAAAAACACGGGCATTTTCACCGTCTTGACCGTGACGATTCAAGCCGGTCTTGGGCTCGTCTTGGCGTATCTACTCCACACGAAAGGCGTCGGCCGCACGTTCTTCAAGTCGGTGTTCTTCTTCCCGGTCGTGTTGAGCCCGGTCGTCCTCGGTGCCGCGTTCTCGCAAATCTTCGACTTCCAGTTCGGCTACATCAACGAATTTCTCCGGATGGTCGGTCTCGGTGCGTTCGAACAGAACTGGCTCGGCGACCAGGATGTCGCCTTGTACGCCATCATCTTGATCAACATCTTCCAATGGACGGGCTCGTCGATGATCATGTACTACATGGCGATGCTCGCCATCGAGCGTGAAGTGTTCGAGGCAGCCAATATCGATGGCGCCGGCTTCTGGCGCACGCTCTGGAGCGTCGTGTTCCCGAACTTGAAAGGGACGACGTTCACGCTGACGATCCTCGGGGTCATCGGCGGACTGAAGACGTTCGATATCGTCTGGATCTCGACGCAAGGCGGACCAGGTAACTCGACCGAGGTCATCTCGACGTACCTGTTCCGTAAATCGATGTTGCACCAAGAAGTCGGCTACGCCAGTGCCGTCGCCATCATTTTGCTCATCATCGCGCTCAGCATCACGTACTTCCAGACACGCGTACAGAAGAAAATGGACTGAGGAGGGATACCCATGGAAATCCAAACGAAAAAAGGAAGATGGCTCACCAATCTCGGCTTGTCGCTCATGGCGGTCATTTGGTTGTTCCCGATCTTCGTCATGTTCAAAGAGAGTTTACGGGTCAACGGCTTCAGTAACTATATCGCGACGTTACAGAACCCGAACTTCCCTCAGTTCGTCTTCAACAGTTTCATCGTCGCGTTCTTCATGATCATCATCTCAATCTCGTTTCTCGCCTTCGCGGCGTTCGGCTTCTCGAAGCTCGAGTTCGCAGGGAAGCGATTGTTGTTCAACCTCGTCTTGGCCGGGCTCATGTTGCCGGTCGCGTCGCTCATCGTCCCGCTCTTCTTCACGTTGCGCAACCTTGACGGCTTGAACAGCTACTGGGGATTGATCGGAGCCGAGGTGGCGTTCTTCCTCCCGTTCGGGCTCATGCTCATCAAGAGCTACTTCGACGAGCTGCCGAACGAACTGATGGAAGCAGCCCATATCGACGGGGCGACGACGTTCCAAATCTTCTATAAGATCATGATGCCGCTCGCCAAGCCGGCGCTCGCGACGGCGACGATTTATGCGTTCCTCAACTCGTGGAACGAGTATTTGATGGTCCTCACGTTCATGACGGACCCTACCTATCAGACGGTGACGATGGCCCCGACGTTCTTCACGGAAGCGCTCGGTGGTGACCCAGGTAAACTATACGCCTCGCTCGTGTTGATCAGCTTGCCGACGATGGTGTTCTATATCTTCTTCCAACGCTTCTTACAGAAAGGCATGACTTCGGGAGCGGTCAAATAATCGATTGAGGTGAATCAAATGTATGTAGGTGTAGATTATTATCCAGAACAGACGGACCGCGCCCTATGGGATGAGGACGTCCGCTTGATGAAAGAGCTTGGTGTCAATGTGATCCGCATGGCGGAGTTCGCGTGGACGATGATGGAGCCGGCCGACGGCGAGTTCGATTTCTCGTTTTGGGACGAGGTCGTCGACACGTTCGGCAAAGACTTCGACGTCATCCTCGGCACGCCGACGGCGACGCCACCGGCCTGGTTGATCGAGAAATATCCGGACATCTTGCCGGTGACGGCGGACGGGGTCCGCATCAGTTTCGGCGCCCGCCGCCACTATACGGTCAACAGTCCAGTATACCGCGAGTATTGCGAGCGTATCACGCGCAAGATGGCGGAACGTTACGGGAAGCATCCGGCCGTCATCGGCTGGCAGACCGACAACGAGTACGGCCACGAGAAATCGGACCGCTCGTACGGCGACGTCGACCAAGTCGCGTTCCAAGCCTGGCTACAAGACCGCTATGAGACGCTCGACGCGTTGAACGCGGCCTGGGGGACCGTCTTCTGGAGCCATACATACTCGGCATGGAGTCAGATTCCGGTCCCTCGTACCGTGTTCCAAGAGCACAACCCGTCGCTCCTCGTCGACTTCGACCGCTTCTGCTCGGACGCATACCGTTTGTTCAACAAGCTCCAAGTCGACACGCTCCGGCCGCTCATCCATGACGACGCGTTCATCACGCACAACCTCGTCTATAGCGACATGGCGATCAACCAGCAACAGATGGCCCAAGACCTCGATTACGTCTCGTTCGACAATTATCCGGTCTGGGGCGGTCTGCCGGAGCCGAACCGTTTCGAGAAGACGGCACACGACCATGACTTGTGCCGCTCATCGAAACAAGGCAAAGGCTTCTGGGTGATGGAGCAGCTCAGTGGTGCGCAAGGCTGGAGCCGGATCGGCTACTTGCCGCGACCGGGCCACATCCGTCTGTGGACGCATCAGGCCGTCGCCCGCGGCGCCGAAGCCATCGTTTATTTCCGCTTCCGGGCCGCTCATTTCGGGACCGAGGAGTTCTGCCACGGCATCATCGATCACGACGGCAAGCCGAAACGGAAGTTCGATGAAGTGCAAGGCGTCATGAAAGAGCTCTCGACGCATGGCGATATAATCAACGCGGCTGAATATAAGGCCGACGTCGCCGTCTACTTCGACCAAGAGAACCTATGGGCGTGGACGCATCAGCCGCACTCGGACGCGTTCAACTTCAAGCAAGAGTTCGTCCGCTTTTACGGGGCGGCCGTCCGCCAAGGTGTCAACACGGATATCGTCTTCCCAGGCGACGCACTCGACCGCTATAAACTCGTCGTCGTGCCGCTCTATTTCCTCGGAAATGACACGTTCGATGCGTCACTCATCGACTATATCGAGAACGGCGGCCACGTCATCTTCACGTACCGGACGGGCGTCAAAGACCCAATCAACCGCTGTCACTTCGATACGCTCCCAGGCAAGTTCGCGAAATACGCCGGCATCGAGATCGATGAGTACGAGAGCTTACAAGCGGTCCAGTCGAACCAAGTCAGACTCGGTGACTATGTGTCCGAGGCGAACATCTGGTGCGATTTGATCACGCCGAAGGATGCCGACGTGCTCGCGACGTATGAGCAGGCGTTCTACAAAGGGACGGCCGCCGTCACACGCCACACGTACAAGGGCGACGTGACGTATATCGGCTCATCGGTCGACGATGCGATGCTCGATGTGATTTACAACGAGGCGCTCACACGCGCCGGTATCGATGCCAACCGCCTCCCGGACGATGTCGAGAAAGTCGACCGCCACGGCGATGGATACGTCATTCGCTTCTACATGAACCATTCGACGGACGTGACGTCGACGGTCGACGTGTTAGGCGACTGGCAAACGCTCGAGGGGGAAGCAGTATCAGGCAAGCTCGAGCTCAAGCCGCTCGATGTCGTCATCTTGAAGCAGGAGGTGGAGGCATGATTTACCGCTTTGAAAACCGCTTCGTGATTGAAGGGACAAACCTCGCCTACGTGTTCGACGTCGACGCCCGCGGACGACTCGTCCATCAATATCTCGGTGGCCGGCTCCTTGAAGCCGATTATGCCGAGCTGCCGGACGCACGCATTTTGCATTCGTCATTTGAGACACCAGAAGGCGTCGCCGCGTACGAATTCGCCTCGTTCGGTGACCTCGTCTATACGGAACCGACGTTGAAGAGCCGCACCGAAAGTGAACGGCTACATGCCTTCACGTTCCAGGATGCCCGCATCGATGGCGACACGCTCGAAATCGACTTGGTCGATTCGATCCAACAGTTGACGGTGACGCTCCACTTCAAGGTGTATGCAGCGTACGACATCATCGAACGCAAGATGACGATTCAGACAGGCGAGACGGTGACGCTCGAGAGCGCACAGTCGTTCAGCCTCGGCTTGACGGAACGCAAGCTTCGCCTCAGTCATTTCAGTGGGGCGTGGACGAGCGAGTTCCAGCTCCAGCAAGGCGACTTGCTCCCAGGTAAAAAAACGATCGAGAGCCGCCGCGGTTTGACGAGCCACCAAAGCAATCCGTGGTTCGCGCTCGACCAGTCGGCGACGGAAGAAAACGGTGAGGTTATTTACGGCTTCCTCGGTCACTCCGGCAACTGGGCGATCCACTTCGAACGCGACCAGTTCGGCTTCACGCAAGTGACAGGCGGACTCAACCCGTTCGACTTCGCGAAGAGACTCGAAGCGGGTGAGTCGTTCACGACACCGACCGGCTATATCGGCTACACGCAACAGGGATTCGGCGGCATGAGCCGGAACGCGCATGATTTCGAGCGCGACGTCATCATGCCGGAACGGACGCGCGAGACGCTCCGACCTGTGCTGTATAACTCATGGGAGGCGACGTATTTCGACGTCAGCGAGGACGGTCAGAAACGGCTCGTCGATGAGGCAGCCGCGATCGGCTGCGAGCTGTTCGTCGTCGACGACGGCTGGTTCGGCGAACGGAACTCGGACGCGGCCGGTCTCGGGGATTGGCACGTCAACACGACGAAGTTCCCGAACGGGCTCGAACCGCTCATCCGTTACGTCGAGGGCAAAGGCCTCCAGTTCGGCCTCTGGGTCGAACCGGAGATGGTTAACCCGGATTCGGATTTGTACCGGGCGCATCCCGATTGGATTTACCAGACGGGCGGACGCCCATCGACGACGTCGCGCAACCAGTTCGTGTTGAACTTGGCGCTCCCAGAAGTCGAGGCGCACGTGACCGGTCTATTGGACGAGCTGCTGTCGAAGCATGCGATCCGCTATATCAAGTGGGACATGAACCGCGCCTTCTCGGAGCCGGACAGCCCGCAATTACGCGACGCGAAAGAGCTGTGGCTCCGCCACACGGAAGCCGTCTATCGCATTCTCGATACGCTCCGGGCCAAACATCCGGACGTCGCTTTCGAGTCATGCGCCGGCGGTGGGGGACGGATCGACCTCGGTGTGCTCATGCGCGTCGAACAAGTCTGGACGAGCGACAATACCGATGCGCTCGACCGGCTCGAGATTCAGGAAGGCTTCTCGTACGCCTATAATTCCAAGATGATGAGCTGCTGGGTGACGGACGCACCGAACTGGCTGAACGGCCGCTCGCTCCCGCTCAAGTTTAGGTTCGTCAGCGCGATGCAAGGCACGCTCGGCATCGGCGGCAACCTGCTCGAATGGAGCCAGGACGAGCTTGTTGAGGCGGCACAATGGATCGAGACGTACAAGTCGATCCGCCCGCTCGTTCAGCACGGTACGAGCTATCGCCTTGCCTCGCTCAAGATGGACGGGGTGCATGCGATGGGTTACACAGACGGGGAGGACTATGTCGTCCTCGTCAACGCCGACCGCCGTCATTACGGCAAGAATCGATTGCGTATCAAACTCGCCGGGCTCGACCCGGAGCGCGTCTACGTCTACGACGACCGACGCGTGAGCGGACGCTATTTGATGGAACAAGGCCTCACACTCACACAACAACAGGACTATGACGCGTATTGCCTGGTCATCCGCCCGGCATGAGCAAAGAAAGGGATGGAGTCGTATGCTTTCAATTGATTCAGCACACCTGAACGAACAGTTCGAGACCGTGTTCTCGGCAAACCCCGAGCGAAGCTTCTTCGCACCGGGCCGCATCAACTTGATCGGCGAACACACCGATTACAACGGAGGCCACGTCTTCCCATGTGCCATCACGTTCGGCACGTACGGGCTCGTCCGGAAGCGTGAAGATGAACTGATTCGCGTCTACTCGCTCAACTTCGAGGACGTCGGCATCATCTCGTTCCCGGTGACGGATGGGACGTATGACGCGCAGCATGACTGGGCGAACTACGTCAAAGGTGTCGTCGCGCTCCTACGCGCGGACGGGCACACGGTCGGAGGATTCGATTTCCTCCTCGCCGGCAATATCCCGAACGGTGCCGGCTTGTCATCGTCGGCCTCGCTCGAACTCGTGACGGCGCTTATGATTAATGAGGTATACGGACTCGGTCTCGATCGGATTGACCTCGTCCATCTCGGACAACGCGTCGAGAACGACTTCATCGGCGTCAACAGTGGCATCATGGACCAGTTCGCGATCGGCATGGGGAAAGCGGACCACGCCATCCTGCTCGATTGCGACACGCTCCATCACGACTACGCGCCGATCAAGCTCGACGGTTATGACATCTTGATTATGAACACGAACAAACGCCGTGAACTGGCCGACTCGAAATATAACGAACGTCGCACCGAGTGCGACACGGCGCTCGGCCTGTTGCAGCAACATTTCGACGTCGCCTCGCTCGGGCAATTATCGGTCGAGACGTTCGAGACGGTGGCGGACGAGCTCCCGGAGACGCTCCGCAAGCGGGCACGTCATGCCATTTCGGAGAACGAGCGGACGAAGCTCGCCTTCATCGCCCTAGAAGACGGACGGCTCGATGCGTTCGGTCAACTGATGAACGACTCACACGCGTCACTGAAAGATGATTACGAAGTGACGGGCCACGAGCTCGACACGCTCGTCGCCGCGACGCAAAGTTGTGACGGCGTCATCGGCAGCCGGATGACCGGCGCCGGCTTCGGTGGCTGCGCTATCGCCATCGTCGAAAAGACGGCTACGGAAGCAGTCATGCAGACCGTGTCGACCGTATATGAAGCAGAGATTGGCTACGCGCCGACATTTTATATCGCGTCCGTCGGGGACGGCGCGCGCGAACTCGTAGAGGAGGAAGTGAAATGAGTGTACTCGTCGTCGGAGGGGCCGGTTATATCGGCTCCCATGCAGTCCGCGCCTTGCTTGCGCGCGGGGAAGACGTCATCGTGATCGACAACCTTCAGACCGGCCATATCGAGTCGGTGCCGAAACAGGTCCGTTTCTATGACGGGGATATTCGCGACCGTGCCTTCATGGATCGGACGTTCGCGAACGAATCGATCACCGAGGTACTCCATTTCGCGGCCAACTCGCTCGTCGGCGAGTCGATGGATGAGCCGTTGAAGTATTACGACAACAATGTCTTCGGGACACAAGTGTTGCTCGAGACGATGCGCAAAAACGGCGTGACCCGAATCGTCTTCTCCTCTACGGCCGCGACATATGGCGACCAGGACGAGATGCCGATCTGCGAGACGGCCGCGACGAACCCGACGAACACGTACGGGGCGACGAAGCTCGCGATGGAGACGATGATGAAATGGTGCGACCGCGCCTTCGGTATCCGGTTCGTCGCGCTCCGTTACTTCAACGTCGCCGGTGCCGACCCGACCGGTGAAATCGGTGAGGACCATATGCCGGAGACGCACCTGATCCCGCTCGTGCTCGAAGTGGCGAACGGGAAGCGTGACGCGATCACCGTGTTCGGCGACGATTATGAGACGCCGGACGGGACATGTATCCGCGATTACATCCACGTGCAAGACCTCGTCGACGCCCACGTACGCGCGCTCGATTATTTGAAACAGGGCGGTGCGAGCGACGTGTTCAATCTCGGAACGGAGACGGGGCTATCGGTGCTCGAAATCATCGAGGCGGCCCGCCGCGTGACGGGACATGCCATCCCGGTGCAGATGGGTGTACGCCGTGCCGGCGACCCGGCGATGCTGATCGCGTCACCGGACAAGGCGAAACAAGTACTCGGCTGGGTGCCGGAACGGTCGACGGTCGATGTCATTCTCGCCGACGCCTGGAATTGGCACGAGCATCATCCGGAAGGCTATAAACATGTCGAAGGGGTGAGACGATGATCGAATCAACGATTGAAGCGCTCGTCGAGGCGGCGATTCGGGAGGAACTGATTACGGAACAGGACCGCATTTATTCACGGAACCGTGTCCTCGCCCGAATCAATCAGCTTGATTTCACGAAACCGACGTTCGTCCCGCACGACTCGATCCCGAATCTGCTCGAGACATTGACAGAACACGCGGTCGAACGCGGGCTCGTCGACGATTTGCTCGAAGAGAAGGACCGGTTCATGGCCGAGGTCATGGACGTGTTCGTCTCGAAACCGTCCGAGGTGACGCGCACGTTCAACGCGCTTCGAGCTGCCGATGTTGAAGCGGCGACGGATTTCTTCTATAAGATGAGTCAGGCGTCGAACTATATCCAGACGAAACGGATTGCCAACAACATCACGTACAAGGCACCGACCCGCTACGGCACGCTCGATATCACGATCAACCTGTCGAAGCCGGAGAAGGACCCGCGCGAGATTGCACGGGCCCGCCTACAACCGACGCCGGAGACGAACTATCCGAAAGGGTTGCTCGCGATTGAAAACGAGGGCTACGGCGGCCACTTGAAACATCCAGCCCGGGCCAACCATCGTATCATCCCGCTCACACTCGGCGGACAGGCATGGTCGTTCCAATACTCGCCCTATCTCTACTACAATGAGCACTCGATTTTGTTATCGAATGAAGTGCGGGACATGGTCATCGACCGGGGCGCGTTCGAGCGTCTGCTCGACTTCGTGTCACAGTTCCCGCATTACTTCGCTGGGTCGAATGCGGACTTGCCGATCGTTGGTGGATCGATTTTGACGCACGACCATTACCAGGCCGGCCGCTACCGGTTTGCGATGGACGATGCCAAAGTCGTCTCGACGTATCGCTCGGACCGTTACGACCAAGTCGAGATCGAGACGCTCTATTGGCCGCTCTCGGTCGTGCGGCTCCGCTCACGTCAGAAAGAGCAGCTCGTCATGTTGGCGAATCAGTTGCTCGGACATTGGCGCGAGTATGCCGACGGTGACATCGTCCCGTATTCGGGTGAGACCCGTCACAATACGGTGACGCCGATTGCGCGCCGGCGCGACGGACGTTATGAGCTCGACCTCGTCCTTCGCAACAACCGGACGAGCGATGAGCATCCGGACGGCATCTTCCATCCGCACGCCGACGTCCACCACATCAAGCGCGAGAATATCGGCTTGATCGAAGTGATGGGACTCGCCGTGTTGCCGGCCCGACTGAAGACCGAACTCGAACAAGTCGTCCGCTATGTGGCCGGTGAAGACGTCGAAGTGGCAGACATGCACCGCGCTTGGGCGGAAGAACTGAAGGCGAAGCCGGGCGACGCGAAGACAATCGTCGACCAGGCCGTCGTCGACAAGTTCGTCAAAGGGCTCGAGGACGCGGGCGTGTTCAAACAGACGGTGGAAGGACAGGAACGTTTCACCGCATTCATGAACGCGTTTTTGAGTCACGTCGATAAAGTGGAGTACGGGACGACGACTACGGGAATGAACAGGTAAACGAATCGAAGTAGGTGAGCCAGTTGAGAGAAGCAACGATTGAAAACAAGAACGGCATGCGCTTGTCTGCCATTTCATACGGATGTGCCATGACCGAGTTGACGGCACCGGACCGTGACGGGAATATGGACTCCGTCATTTTGAAATATGGCAATCCCGAGCAATACCTCGAGAACCCGGTATATCTCGGTTCCGTCGTCGGACGAATCGCCGGACGGATCCGCAATGCGGAGATTGATGGCATGGCCTTGACCCCAAGCGAGGCTCCGCATCATATCCATGGCGGTGACGACGGCATTACGTTCCGGCATTGGGACATGGACGCCGAGGGGCAGGCGATCACGTTCACTTATCTCAGTCCGGACGGGGAAGAAGGGTATCCCGGCAACGTCACGTTCAAAGTCGTCTATGAGTTGACGGACGACAACGAACTCGTCGTCACGATGACGGCCCAGACGGACGAACGGACGTGGGTCAACTTGAATCATCACAACTATTTCAATCTCGGCGGACGACCGACGATTCACGATCACGTATTGACGCTACCGGCCGACCGCGTCGCGAAGCTCGATGACGAGTCGCTGCCGACGGGTGAGTTGCTTGAAGTAGAAACGACACCGTTCGACTTCCGTGACGGGAAGCAAGTTGGTGAGGCAATTTCGTCGGAGGACGAGGCGATTGTGAAGGCTGGGGGACTGGATCACCCATTCATCTTGAAGGACGGGGTGACCCGGTTGCACGATTCGGTCAGCGGACGCGTCATGGACGTCGAGACGAATCAACCGGTCATGGTCGTCTATACGGCGAACTTCCTCAGTGAAGAGACACCGGTCACGCTTAAGGGACGGCAGAAGCATAGTGCGATTTGTTTAGAAGCGCAAGCGTTTCCGGACGCACCGAATCATCCCGACATCGCCACATCGATTGAACTGAAACCAGAGGAGTTGTATCACTCGAGGACGGTTTATCGATTTGGGGTGGAGTCGAAGTGAAGTATTTATGTAACCACTACGCATTATTGCGTGGTGGTTTTCTAATGTAAACATTTTAGAAGGGATTACCGAAAGTCGGTATGCTTTTGAGAAGTGATACAAATTAGAAACCAGAACAAATATTTTTTCTGAAACCATAAATTATGCCCACCATTAACAAAAAAAGTAAAGCATATGTCTTTTCAATTCCTTATAATAACAAAGGGAAAGAAAGGGGATAAGAAATTGCTTTCAATGAAGCAAAGAATAACTCATACATAGGATTGGCAAGTAGGCGGTTCGCAACGCAAATGATACGTGTATGTTTAACCGCATCAGACATATTCGAAATCACTTTAGTATTAACAAAATTGTTGAAGATACACATTGTTTCGTTTCACCTTATCAACGAGGTTATTACTTTAACAAGAAACGGGTGTTAAATCCCTTGAATAATTTTTATGAGTTTATTGAAAGAGCGAACAGTAAAAATTTCTAGTGCATCGAATCTGTCTTTTATGAAATGACGGACATTAAAACATATGGTGATGAATGTAAATAAGAACTATATGAGCCTATAGCGGAATAAAAAGGAGAGGTGGTTTGAGATGTTTAACTACGACGCACTTACTAAGTCGCATCAGGACTGGCACATAAGAGGACTAAAAGATCGTCATAAAAGAAAATACATAAGCGGTTTGCAACTTATTGTAAATCAATTAGAAGATAGCGAAAAACAACTAGATACATTTTATGGAGAATTATTAAATGTAAAATCTTATGAAGAAACACATGACCTTAAAGAAATTATGAACTATTTAGAAAAACTTCGTTTTAAGTGGAAAGGTATAAAGTCATATAGCTATTGTCTTGCAGACGAGCTTGTTTTACATATCCTATCGATGTTTCCAAATAAGAAAGAACAATTACGTACTATTCTGGAATCACTCGAGATGAATCCTGATCGAGTTCAATTTTTGATGAATGATTCGATTTACAGCGAGATTAAAACGAAGAAGTCGTTTAAACATATTCGCTATCAAAAAACACTCGGTTTTTGGCTGGCCCCTCATGAAAAAAGAGAACGACAATTAGGTACGACTTTAATTCTTGGGACGATGAGTGCTGGTAAATCAACGATTCTGAATAATCTATTAGGCGCGAATTGGGCCAAAACGCAAAATCAAGTTTCTACGAACTTCTCTCTTCGATATAAGCATTGCCCGACTTTGGATCAAGTTTTTTTATCAGACACAAATCATCGGATTTTTTCTTCTGCATGTTCGACACCAAACTGGATTGAACAACTTAATGATTCAGACTTACATGATTTGAATCACTTAACGTTTTGGAGCGGACAATCAACAAACGGATTAGCTGAGTATGGCTATACAGTAGTGGACACACCAGGAATGAACAGTTCTTGGAGAGAAAATCATTTTGATCTTGCCCAGCAAACACTACTTGAGCACTCTTACGATAAAGTCATTGTGGTATTAAACGCAACGCAATTAGGTACGGATGACGAAAAAGAATTATTACATTTGGTGAAGTCCTATTCTAAAAGTCATCGCATTCTATTCGTCTTAAATAAGATTGACGAACTTGATTCGGAATTAGGGGAAACGTTAGAGCATTATATGGGAGTAGCAACATCCTTCATTGAGGAAAATGGATTTAACAAACCAAATGTCGTGACGACATCTGCGATTGCCACACGACTTTTAAGTCAAGAGGTTGCTACGCTGACAAAGCGAGAACAGCGATTAAAAGATTACTTTCATTCTTATTTCAAAGTAGATGGTCAGACAGAATCATCTGAAATTAATGAACGTACAGGATTTGCAAGCATCATAAATTTCATGAAAAGTGAGTGATTTCTTAAATGAAGAACGTAGAAATGATTTATAACCCGTACCTGATGGAAACTGAGATTCATTTTGATGGACAAGAATACTTAGAGAATAAAAATAGTTCGCTTCATGACTGTAAAAAACTGCGTCTTCAACTTTGGATGGAACGGCTTTGTGGAGCGTTAGAAAAGGATGTAAACGAAGAAGAAATTTTAATTAATTTTTCTGGAACAGCACCGGATTTTGAAGATTTATCTTTATCTTGCCAGCAACATAATAAAAAGAATACAGGGACTCAGTTCTTTTGCCAGCATGTTCATGTCATGGATCCAAGTGACAAAATTCATCAATTGAAAGAATTAATGACTGAAATCCAAAAAGGTCCTTTTGATGAGTTGAAAACGGATCGGGTTCAAAAGAATTTTGAGAAATCGATGAACGATGAATTTGAGATTGCGATTATCGCTACGATGAGTTCTGGGAAGTCTACATTAATCAACGCATTTCTAGGTCAGGAACTCATCCCTTCAAAAAATGAGGCGTGTACGGCAAAAATTACGCGCATTTACAATCGTGAAGGGCAAGAATCATTTTCGGCAGAGACTTATGATGCGGATGAGCAACCTATTCAATCCATTCGCGAAATTAGCCCTGCGGATTTAGTAAGTTTCAATGAGAATCATCAAATTCAAACGATTCATTTAAAAGGCGCAATTCCAAACATCTCTTCTAAAGGAATGAACCTTGTCATGATTGATACTCCGGGTCCAAACAATTCACGGGACATGGAGCATCGAAACGCAACCTTCCGAATCATTCAAAATGAAGATCAACCTATTGTCATGTATGTACTGAACGGTTCTCAGCTTGGTATCTCGGACGACAACCGATTGCTTGCAGACGTCTCAGAAGCAATGAAGGTATCTGGTAAACAGTCAAAAGATCGTTTTATTTTCGTACTCAATCAAGCAGATAAATATGATGTCGAAGCAGGGGAATCCCTTCAAGTAGCAATTGATAATGCAAAGAAATATCTCGAGGGGCATGGGATTGAGCAACCAAATATTTATCCTATTTCTGCACAGTTGGCAAAGTTATTACGAATGCAAAAGGCAGGGCAGCCACTGACAGGAAAACAAAGACGAGACGCGTATGATTATGAGCGTTTTATCGAACAGCCGGAAATGCAAATGCATCGTTACCCGGCCTTGACTCCTTCTGTACAAACAGCAGTTCAAAATCGTATAGAACACGCCACGGACGAACAAGAAGAGGCGATTGTCTACTCTGGTGTCCCTGTTATTGAGGAAGTCATCAATGAATACTTAGAAAAATATGCGGTGACTTCGAAAATCAAAAATGGAGTGGAATCATTCCGTAAAGTGATTGAGCAGGAAAAAATGTTGATGAAAATAGAAGACGAACTTGAAGAAAATGAGGCAAAACGTGAAGAACTTGCTCAAGAAATCAAGCAAGTGAACGCACTGCTAGAAAAGGGTGACCATGGTAGAGCTTTAATCCAGGATATTCAATCATTGAGTGATGACACAGCAAAAGAATATCTGTTAAAAACCCGTAAGACATTTGGTAAAAAATTATTGGAAGTTTCTGAGCCGTTACGCCAAGAAAATCAAGTTAAACAACGTGAAGCAAACTTGATGATCAAGCATTTCCAAAAGGAAGTTGAAATGTTGTGTTCGAGCATGTTGATTGATCTGGAAAAAGGAATTGACAAAGGTTTGCGTCATCAGGCTAATGTGTATGCCAAAGAGTATCAAAAATCGATTGAAAATCTTTTGAGTGCATCGATTGAATTAAATATTGCGACAAGTCTCACCGAAAGTGTCCTAACCGTCAATTTACCAGACGCAGATTCGTTGATTGCTATGTATACGGAAGAACGAGAAGTCTATGTTGGGACCGTAACACGGCGCAACACTAGTAAGAAATGGTATAAGCCTTGGACATGGGGAGAATCTTCAACATATGAAAAGGATGTTTATGAAACGCACGATTTTGTCGATATGGACAATGTTATTAAAGAGTACATTAATCCAGTCGACGACTATATGGAAAACTTGCTAAAGACTGCAGAAGTACAAGCACAAGAACAAACGGATATGTTTAAAAAAATGTTCCTTGGTCAACTTGAGTTGTTGGAAAAAGCAATCCGAAAAAATCTGGATCGTGTTCAGCTTTTGACAACGGATCAAGAAATGGTAATGGAAGAAGTGGAGCGTCGCAAGGCCAATAAAGAATGGTTACATGGAATTATTAAGAAATTAGATGTCTTGTTAACAAACTAATTAAGGAGAGTGGAAGGATATGGATTTATTCGAAGCGATTAAAGAAAAAGATATTTCGTTGATTCGTCGTCGTTTATCAACATATATCATGGCCAATCCAAATGATAAAAATGCTGTGATTTCACAGGCGTTGACGATGATTGAACAAGAAAATATCCCACTTTGGGACAAGGAGGATACTTTTGAACGTCAAGATAAAAAACACTGGAATCAAGAATATTTGACGGAAGCATATGCATCGTTGAAAACGGAACATTACTCCCGGGCCCTGTTCCTTCACATTATTGAAGTGGGAAAACACTTGTCACCTATCCAAGAGCCGAAGCAGTCAGGGGAACAAAGAACGCAATATACAAGACAACATTCAATTGGACATCGCGTAAAAGAGCTTAAACAGGAATTAAGAGATTTGGAAGAAATCAATCGAAAAAAAGGCTTCAATGCACATGAGAAGAAACGATTTGAAGAGATTCGTAAAGAATTGGATCGTATCCATGCAAATCATCGTAGCACAGAAGCTTCAAGACGTTCACCGCTCGTAGAGATGCTAGCAGAACTATATAAAATTGTAAGACAAATCTTGAGTGCATCGAGAGGAAGATGAGTAGCGTGAATACTTTAGTCAAGACAGAAACTCATCTTCAAGCACTTAATGAAGCCATTTTACTGGCAAACGATATTGTTGATCGTAATTACTTGATGCGCTTACCTGAGCAAGACATCCAACCGTTTGATCAAATGCCTGAGGTGTTCATGGTTCACAAAAACATTCGAATCATGAAAATCATGACACTCGTCTACGAACAGGAAGAAGATATCACAGATAAACTGACCACGCTTTTCAATGGGATTAGTCATATGAACGGATCACTTTCCTTGTTAATCAATAGCGATGGTCATCAAGTTGATTTATATATGGCCGTTCGAACGAACCAGGCGCAACAGGAAGTTTATCCACTACATGATTTATTCCAAAAAAGTTTTGAAAGTCAATTTCAAGGTAGCATGCTAAAGGTAGTTTCGAACTCGAAAACTCATGAACTATTTGATACAATTCTCCATCGAAACAGTGATTTGCCATCTATTGTTTCAGTCTGCGGTATTCCTTCTAAGAAATCACTTCAACAAGCACAAGGAATTGATCGTCTGATTGAATCAATGCAAGGTGAGCGTTTCAGTGCAATCATTATCGGCACCGCACTGTCATCATCAGAAGTTGCATTGTTGCGGCAGAATTATGCTTCGCTTTACACGGAATTGTCTCCTTTACGCCAGTCGACTCGAACATATGGAACTGCTGAAAGTCAGGCGGTCACAGAAGGAATGACAAAAGGTGTCACGAAAAGCGCCACATCTACAATCAGTCATTCTACGAGTCAGAGCACATCTTCTTCTATTACCACTACAGAAGGTGTCACACATTCGGGTTCAGCTAGTGTCAATCTTGGGGTGAAAATAAAAGAGAACGTGCACGTGGGTCTGGGCGCTGGTTACTCGAAAAGTAGTTCTACAAGCGAAAGTAAAGGAACGAGTGAATCAAAGACATCTGGAATGTCTAGTTCGACAGGCGATTCCGTAGGACAATCAATTAGTAGCTCTGTGTCAGTTGCTGCTACAGCGTCTTCTAGTGAAACGATGCAACTCACTTTTGAGAATAAGACTGTCAGCGAAATGATGAAGAAGTTAGATGCTCAATTAGAACGAGTCAGTGATGCGGAAGACTATGGTATGTGGGAGTTTGCTGCGTACTTCATCGCTGAGAATCCAAAGGTGGCACAAATTGCAGGACAAACATATCGTTCGGTCATTCGCGGAGAAAACTCTTCGATTGAACAAGGAGCGTTATTACAATGGAACGAAGAACAGATTCCAGAGATGACTCGCTATTTATCGACTCTTTGCCACCCGATGTTTCACTTCGAAGCAACAAATCAGCAACAACTCATCGTAAAACCAACTTCATTGATTCACGGAGAGGAGATTACGCTAGCGCTCCATCTCCCTCAAAAGTCATTGAATACGGTACCAATTTTGCGTATGGCGGAATTTGGAAGAAGTGTCCAATACATTTTTGGTGATGGTACAGGAAGAAAAATCGAATTAGGGAAATTGCAACATTTCGGTAAAGTAGAAACGCAGGAAGTCCATTTAAATGTGGATCAATTAGCGAGTCATACTTTTATTAGTGGCTCTACAGGTTCTGGAAAATCAAATACAATGTATCAAATCATCAACGGATTACGGCAACATCATATTAAAACTCTTGTCATAGAACCGGCAAAAGGGGAGTATCGGCATATCTACGGGCATCTGTCGGACGTTAAGGTGTTTGGAACAAATCGTACACAAGGACAACTATTACAAATCAATCCGTTTGCATTTCAAGCAGGAATTCATATTCAAGAACATATAGACCGCTTGATTGAAATCATGAGTGCTTGTTGGCCTCTTTACGCAGCGATGCCAAACATTTTAAAAAAATCTGTTAGTGAGAGTTACGAGCGAATCGGTTGGATTTTAAATACGTCAACATTTATCGGAAGTACGCCTCGGTTCCCTACCTTCCAAGATTTACTGCAGACGTTACCTTCCGTAATTGCGAGCTACGGATTTTCGAAAGAAGTAGAAGACAATTATAAAGGGTCTTTAGTGGCACGAGTTGAATCAATGACAAATGGGATTGTTGGTCCGTTATTTAACCAATCTCCAATTCCAGATGAAGAATTGTTTGACCATCATGCAATCATTGATTTAAGTCGTATTGGTTCACTTGAGACGAAATCATTGATTATGGGCATTGTTTTCTTAAAGTTGCATGAGTATCGCATGGTTCAAGCGAACAACATGAATACACCTCTCCATCATGTCACGATTTTAGAGGAAGCCCATCATCTTCTAAAAAATGTTTCGCACACTGGAGAGAGCACGATTCAACAAAAATCTGTTGAGATGATGACGAATGCAATAGCAGAAATGCGCTCGTATGGACAAGGGTTCATTATCGTCGATCAATCACCAAGTGCGGTTGATCCAGCAACGATAAAGAATACGAACACGAAAATCATTATGCGACTCCCGGATGTAGAGGATCGGCAACGTCTCGGGAAATCGATTGGATTGAATGAAGAACAAATTGATGAGATATCTAAGTTACGTCCTGGAAGTGCGATCGTGCATCAGAGTACATGGCTGAATCCAGTGGTCGTCAAGGTTAATTATCAGGAATCTGACGGGCAACGACTGCTGACTCATCAGGCTGAAGAAATGAATCCCCGTGACGTTCTGTGTCATCTTATCGTTGACCAACCAAAAGAATTTCCATCGATGGAAATGACTCGATTGCTTGAGTACATCCACCAAATTGCTCTAGGTGAAGGTGAGCGTGCACATCTGATTAATATGGTAGAACAATTGCATGAAGGTCGAGTACCAAACTTGTTTTCAAGATTTTTCATAGAATTGCGGGCTCGAATCATTTTCCATCTTATTGATGGGGCTTTAATTCTGAAATATTGTACGTTCAGTAACAATCCGAACGAGTTTCAGAAACGATTTAACGAGGCTTTGAAACACTTTTCAGGAAGCCATATCGAGAACGTTGATGAACTCAAACGATTGATTCTTCATCATTGGAGGGGGATGGAACGATGAGTGAACAGAGTATGGTACGAAATGAAGGTTTATTTATTTCTGACCAACATCTACTTGAACAATTAAATATGCCAGATGTGATTGAAGTGGATGACAAAAAAGTATTTCAAATGCTCGAAAGTAAGGTTTTTACCACGGTGTTACAAGCATTTGAGGTCGCATCACCTGAGGAAATTGAAATTTATGAAAACTCGAATGTGGAATTAGGTGAAGTGAACGGTCGAGAAGTGCTTGTACGAACCGATATCGATTATGAGGAAAAGGATATTTTCGGCAGAACCAATCTAGAAAGAATGGAGCAAGGGTTAGCCCCACTTTGTGAAGGAAAGCCAATAGAATTGCATCATATTGGTCAACGTATGGATTCTCCTTTAGCAGAGTTAAAAGTGGAGGAACATAGAGGCGCGGGGAATGACGGTATTTTGCATGATAAAACCATCAAGTCTGTGATTGATCGTGTGGAGTTTAACTCGGAAAAAATCGAGCATTGGAAAACAAGAGCGGAGGAAGTCAAATATGGACAAACAATGGATTGATCAAGCGATTGCGGACAAGACAGCTTTTGTATTAGGTGGTGTTGATGAAGATACGATTCGAAACATGGAGACGCAGTTGGGGATCACTCTTCCAAAAGGGTATGTCACATTCTTAAATCGATATGGTGCATTATCTATCAATCACCATGAGATTTTTGGCTATGCTCCCTCTTCACACATCGGTGTTGTTGAAAATACTCTGCAAGAAAGAGCGCGAACAAAAGAATTAGATCAATATGTCGTTATTGAGAACCCGGGGTTTGATGGAATCTTGATTCTAATGGATGATTCAGAGCAAATCTTTGAATATAACGCAGGTGAGTTAGTGCCGCTCCATTCATCTTTCGAGGATTTTCTTGATACTTTGAAGAAGTGAATTGGTCATTCAGATTGTTAACCAAATATTGAATGGTACTAAGTGAGGTATTCCTGTATGGAGGAAACTTACACTATAATGATTAAACGGCTTGAACTCTGATTTCCGAAGAGTCCAAGCCGTTTGTACTTACAATAATTCAGCAAATGTTAAGCGTCAGAAAAATTGTATCGCCAAGTTATAATCAGAAATAATTACTATAATTAGGAGGGAAAAAGATGGGTGAACGGTTAAGACTTGATGTAGAGTATCATGGTGAGCATGTAGCAACTGCCTATTACAGATGGGGCGGTCTCCCTAGCATGGCTATCCAGCTAGCAGGCGTTATTTTAGAGTCGCTTCGAAAGAACGAAGAGAAGGAATTGATTCCTATGGTTTACTATGCGCTTTCTTTTACAGGCGCGGTTGTAGAACCGTCAGATCAAGATTACCTGAATACATTAGGTTATGAGTTTGAAGATGTTGAACCAATGATGGAATCTGGTGGGGTGATTTGGTTTTCAAAGAAAACAAATAATCTCTTGGGAACAGACTACGAGCTGAAAATTTGCCTTGAAAATTCAACTGCCGATTTAGAAAATGTGCTTTATCATTGGAAGGTTGATGAATCTTCTGAGGCATGGAGATATATGGATTCGCAACGAAATGAAATGCCTTCGACTTCATGGGAAATGAATCTCGCCAATTTGAATGAAAAAGATCTTGTAGAGCTTCATAAAGTATCTCAAAGTGCTGTTTCAACTAATTCTCTCTTCACAATAAAGGGGAGAAAAGAACTTTTTGATAGTCCGCTCTAGAATATTACATGGATAAATGAATAAAAAAGTTGTATGCATTCTCAAAGATGAATTGCATACAACTTTTTAGTCGATTTACTCCGGGAATTCTTGAATCATCAATTGCTTATTTACTTCAGAAACAAACTCGAAAAACAGTCCTTGCTTAACTATCTCCTGTCCTAGCCCATTACTCTCTTTAATGATGATGGTTTGGACAACATCACCGAATCCAATCGTTACCCAGTATTTTTTATCCGCAATAACTTTTTCCCAAGTAGAATTCACAAATTTTCCTGTGTCGTTTCGTACTTCGACCGTAACTAGGTCCCATTCATCAGTATTAAACTTTAGCAGAGATTGAATGATGTGTGCTGGAATGTCTCGCTCGAGTTGTCGCATACTAAAATGCTTACCATGTAGTTTCAAAACTCTGGGACTTTGAAGCTTATGTTCTACACGCTCAAATAAGGGAACAGGGCCATAAAGTACATGAAAACGAGTTGTCTTAAAGCGGACTCCCAATGCCATCACCTCAATTTATATATTTTGTCTGAAGCAAGCAGAATGACTTTAAAGTTATCTAAGATATTTTTTACTCAATGATAGAAGTGTAGCTAGTTTTAGAATTGGAGTTCAATTCGCTCGCCATCAATATTTTGAATGTGAATGTTTCCTGACTGATCTCGATTACAAGCGGGGCAATGGACGTCCCAAGTCTCAATTGAAAGTGGATTATAGTTTTCCGAACTATATTTTAACAGGCGCACATTTTCTGGTTCATCGGCTGTATGGTAGTCTGTTACGCCTTCTTTTTTACATAAGTGACTGACCCAAGTTTCTGTGCAGTCACAGACGTACGTCCATTTATATGCGCGTTTTTCAGACGGGTAAGGGATGCCTCGTTGAGTTGAACCACAAGCGGGACAATAGTTCGTATTGCCATTGTACTGATGAAGAATGCGCTTTATATAAGTTCTAAGACTGTTAGTTTGATTGGGCGTTAGATGATAATGGGAATGCGTATAGGCTGTTTCGCCCTCAAGCAGTTGTACATTCCAGTTTTGCATGAAGGAGCTATGGACTAATGTTGTACTAGTCATTTGAAAAGGTGTTCCAGTTAAGTCATCAATGTAACGCTTCCTAGAATGTATTAGGTGATTACGCAATAGATAACTATAATGTTGATTTTGATAAGGTAGATGGCTTACATCCAAAGCATGATGGTTATATGATCCTTTCCGTGTGTTTTTAAAAGAGACAACAATATCGGGTTGTCGAATACTCTTGTCATCTAGAACAATTTTAGGCGATAACACAACGATGAGCCGGTCCTGTGTTTTTGCGTGACTGAAATGCATAACCATACCATTTAAGTGTTGATATTGATGTTGATGTTTAAGCAGACGTTCGAGAATTGAAGCACGGGGCACAAACTGTAGTTTCATACATTCTACGTAAAGTTTCAAAAGTGCCCATATATCAAAAAGTCTTGGAGATTCAAACATTTGATAAGTTAGCGTTTTTGCGTTTAAGGATAATTGAGGAAATAGGTTCATAATTTGTTGATACGACTTCATCAATTTTTTCTCTTGCTCACTAGGATCCAACGAAAGTTGAAATTCTTCTAAATCACTGCCGTAGTCGTTGAGTAAAGAGGTTGCATAAGGGATAGAGTGAAGGTTATTCAACATATGCTGCAGCATATTCATATTAGTTGTTAAACGGCTAATACTCTCTTTGAGCACAGCCTGTTTTTTATTGATAGCGGCTGTCATACCGTGGTCAGCGCCAGGGCGTGGAAGAGTGGCGGTGTTTTGCCGAGTCTGAAGTTCATCCCGTAATTGCTTGTGATGTAATGATAAGATTTGATATTCGTGATTCAATACGTGCTGTATGTTTCGTGACAAGACATTAACAGTTGAATAAGGATTAAAGGCATTTCTCTCCAGGAAAACAAAATCCGTTAAGACAATGTGCACGTCATTCATAAACTGATCAAAGAACAATTTTAATTTGGGAAAATCAAAACGTTCAGCTGAGACATCTTGCCCAGTGAAATAGCTGGGATTCACCTCGAACATTGTCATCATATCTCTAATTTCAGTTCGCAATAATTCATATTGTTCGATGGGAATTGTTAAAGGTAGAGCAATCATTTTCTCCTTTGCGATCAGTTGTCCGTGACTGTCGTATGCTTCGATTGTAAACTTTCCACAACTATAAAATAGTGCTTCTTCATGTGGAGGAGGAGTTAGATACCAGAGCTCTTCATGCTTTAAAGAACGTGTCAAACGTAATTTGAAATGGCCGGATAGTACTACTATAGATGCACCCTTTACGTGGACGCCCAGATGAATTTGGTGAGCGTCTCTTTTTTCGTGTTCTTGAAAGACGTAAGTTCCTTTATATTTGCGTAACTCGTTAAGGATTTGAGGCGTAACTTGGTTCGCACTAGGGAAAAATGCGCTTCTACGTTTTGGATAAGTTAGGATAACTTCGAATAGCTTCAAGTACGTCACTCCTATAATATTAGTAGAATAGTGAAAAAGTTAGACCGTTGAGAAGATATCGTCTCAACGGTCATGACATATCAAAAAATATTATATTTCTAGGGACGCTTCGATTTCTCTACCTAATATATCTGAGGAATAAAGAGATCCTTGGTGGCTGCGTTGACAAACTTGACAGTGGACATCCCATGTATCTCTAACTTGTTTGTTGTAATTTCCGTGGGCATATTTGAGAAGACGAACATCGTTTCCACGAAGGTGGTCAGGATGGTATTCTCGTTTATAGTTTGACTTACATGTATTATCTACCCAAACTTCTTGGCAGTCACAGACATAGGTCCATTTAAATGGATATGGAGAATCTAGAGGAAAAGGTTCACCGCTGTTCATTTTTCCGCAGGATGGGCAGTAACCATAATCACCGTTATATTGATGGATAATTCGTTTCATATACGTATTTAAGTGATTCGTTTTGCCTGGGGCGATGTTAAAGTGAGCAAATGTGTAAGGCAATTCGTTATTTAACCTTACATTCCAATTACAGCTGTCTGAAATGGCATCATTGTGAATAAGGGATGCACTACGTATTTGATATACAGAATCCGAAAAATCTTGAAGATATCGATTGCACGAGTGTGATATATCCTGACGGAGCAAACGGTCAAAACCCGGGTCACTATATGGCTTATATTTAGCATCTAATGTATGATTCACACAAGATCTATTTCGAACGTTAATAAAGGAAATATAGTAATCTGGTTTTCGCAATGAACCATTTGCAATTGTAATTTCCGGTTCATAAGTAATAACGATTTGGTCTCCTGTCGTGGCATGTTGAAAGCGAACTGTGAGTCTTTTTAACTGTTTATGTTTTTGAAAATTAAAGAACATCTGATCTGTAATAGGAGACTTCGGTATAAAATTTAGACGCATACACTCGGAATATAGTTGCAATAGCGTCCACACTTCAAATAAATAAGGAGACTTAACCATCAACTCTATAAACTCTGCTTTTTCCAACTTGATTTTGGGGGTTAAGTCAGCAATTTGTTCATAATACTCGAAAACTGCATTGTATCGAGGTTCGTGTATAAACAAGTGAGACTCTTCGATTTCTGCAGGAGAGACATCAAATAACGGTTCCTCGTAGCGATATGGGTGTAGTAAAGCAGCCATCTGAGTCAATGTTTCAATTTTCTTATGTGCATCAAAAAGCCGTTGCTCCACCTCGTTTTGTTTATTAAACATGGCTCTTGCAAGACCATTTTCATTTATTTTTTTTGAGGCAGACGAAACTTGTGCACGGGACAGGATCTCATTCTCTAACATTTGAGAGCGGGCTAACTCAACATGGTAAGCTTGTTGAATCTTAGAATGAAGGTTGTCCAACATGGTTCTTATCACTTCATGTTCAGGGATGTTGTGTGATCGCTCGATTACTTCTGTTTTAATTTTTTGTTGCCCTATGGCATGTTGTCTATTAATCAAAGTGCGAGGAGTCCAGCGTTTTATAGATTCAGGTCTCATGGTTATTTGGCGTTTTTCTAGAATTTCCGCTGGAGCAGTTAAAACATCTTCTACACTCTTTATGAATTTTTGTAGAAGTGTTTGAAATTCATGGAGCGGAAAAACACTTTGGCGTGTCCAACGAGTGTTATTGGATTCTTCAGAGGCAGGGTTAGTATTAAAAGCAATCATTAGATCTCTAATTTCAGCCTGCATAAGTTCGTATTGTTCTAGTGTTAGCGTTTTGGGGAAAACAATAATTGTTTCCTGAGCAATTAGAGTCCCATAATTATCGAACGCTTCGATTGCAAAACGACCACATACATTTAAACCGATTTCCGCATCGGAATTAGGGTCCATAAACCATAATCCAGGCTGATAATCAGAATGAATAAACGATATGTGAGGACGATTTTTTATTGAAACTCTAAAAGCATTTTCGATTTCTACTCCAATTCGAACGAAACGGCGACTCATTTGAGAATATTCTTCGAAGTAATAACTGCCGTTTTGTTTATCCATTTCTTTTAATATTTTTAACGGTACTTGTTTCTTTTCATGCAAGTGCAATTGGTTTGTTACACTTTTCATAAATTGAATCTTATAAAGCTTCATAATCACTGTGCCTCCAAAAAAATTATTTAAAGAAATTAATATATCGTCCTCCTTTTTTCATTTTCTCAAATCGATTGATACTAGGTGTAAGTTGTTTCAATCGCAAATCGGATACAAGTCCCTCACAGACTGCCATTGCTTCTTCATTTCCACTTGAGAAATGAATACGCGGTAATAATTTGGATAAGACTAATTGGTTCATTAGGCCTTCAGATGATAATGGTCCCATTTGTAAAAACTTAGATATTTGTTTTTCGCTACGTGAGTTAATTTTTGCATCAGGGATGACGTTTAGCTTGTCAGATAGAGAGACAATCCAATGTGTGTCATCTAGGACTTCTTCGACAGAGAGATAGTCGCTCGAGAAGACATCTAAATCAAATTCGATTTTTCCGGATACCGGGTTATTATTTAACTCAGCTTTCAGTTCTAAATCTGCAGCTTGATAAGTCAATTCGAGAATAAAGCTACGATCGATGACTTTAGGACTCAGTGGCTTAACAGTATGGTCCATGTTGACAGTCCCAACAAATCGTACGTTTTTAGGAATACTCAATTCAAATGGGTAGTGGTCTAACTCGATAGCATTGCGATAACGTTCCTTATCTTCGCGTGACGGAGATTCAATTTCGCTAAACTCTTCAATTATTTCTTGTGCTTCTTTTCTATAGCGCTTCGGATAAAGATTTATGGGGATGTTCAATTCGCGGGCGCTTAGTAACTCAGCAAAGTAATACTCGACATGTGAGAGGTTCATCTCATCTAAACAAATTAGATGAAGTCCCTTCGATTCACGGGCATTTAATATAGCTTCTAAGAAAGGTGTAGGCACGTAACGCTTTTCGATTGTATTAAAATAGCCTAATAAATCTTGTTTATCTGTCCAACTTGATTGTACTGGAATGACTTTCGCAGTTGATGATTGAAAAGCGTCTGCGAATGCATTGATTAAGCTAGATTTCCCTGTACCAGAAGGACCACTAAGGATTACAAGAGTGTTCGTTTGGAGAGCTCTCAAAAACGTCTCAATTACTTGTGTGCCATAGTATAGCGTTTGATTGCTATTATGGTAAAAAAGGCGTTGTAGCATCGAGACGTTTGTCTCTACATTCCATGGATGGATTGTCACGTCCTGATCTTCATTGATTTCTTGACTAGGTGACTCATCGCGAATATCAGAAAGAATTTCGTATAATCGACGTTCCCGTTTAGTCAATTTGTCCACCTTTTTCTGATAATCACGATTTATTATTAAGATTTCTTTTTTATGAGATTTTTGTAATTCTTTTTCGGTTGTATTAAATTCTTGAATTTGAGTGTTAAGTTGCTTTTCCTTACTAGACACTTCTTGTTGTAAAGTGTTTATTTGTTCTTGTTTTTCCTGGATTTCCTTGTAGGAATTTTGAATTAATTCTGTGTTATGCGACACGAATTTTGAGAAGAGGACTGACTCTAAGTCACCTTCGTAAATTTGTGATGCCACGTCTGCTAAAGCATTTCCGCCGATTAATTTCAAAGACTCATTAAAGGAGAGATCAATCGGCACTAGTGTATCAGGATCGAATGTAATCAATTGTTCACGTTTAGAGGGGTGTATTTCAGGAATAAACGTTGTTTGGTACAATACGTCAGATTTGACCTCCACTGAGCTTGAAACATTTGCAGAAATTGTCCAAGAGGAGTATGCGCTGATAGGAGAAGTACAATGTTGGTACCCCTCAATGGTAGGTTCCATGACCGTCGCGACAATCAACTGGCGACTATTTTTAAGCTTTACAGTTTTGTCGATTTTTATAATAATGCTATCCCCAAAAACATTAGAGGCCTGCAATCTTTCATAAAACGTACGAGTGTCGTCAGTTGTAAGATCACGGTTTTTAAGATCTTCAATTAAGCCTTTATTGATGTTTAACCACTCTTCGAATTTTTTTGGATTATTGCTTGTATTTTGAATTGTCATTATTAAAATTCCTTTCTTTACAAAAAAAGATTTAGAAAACACAGAATCAAATGTAAAAGAACTTGATATAAGAATATTATACCAGTATTTATCAAATTGATAATTGAATACTGGGCATTATTCTCTATTAAATTATGTTATTTCTTAACATCAATATTGGTCAGAATTTAGATTAGTACAAAGCGAACAAAGGAAGCAATGAGGCATTAGACACGTCATTGCTTCCTTTGTTCGCTTGTAGTCAACCAAATTTGATTCACCGATTAATCCATCTTACATAGTAGGTTTTTAGAGTTAGAAAGGAGAGTAAAATAATTCTTCTCTTCCTTTAACCTGAAACACGGACTCAGGGTGGTTTCTAGCATTGACACTGACTTTATATAACTCGATTAAATCTTGCTCGCTTAGACAAGAAAGATTCATTTCAAAGTCAGTTGTAGGTAGTAAATCTTGATATGTCAATAAATCAGTCAAATCCTCATTTTTTGTGGAACGTTGCCAACTTTTTAATGCTTGAAATAGATTAGCCGTTAGATTCTCAACGCTAATAGTAGCGTGGTAGTCAGCACCACGATCTAACATTTGTCTTCCTTCTTCTGAAAAAGCAATGTACCCATCATACTTGTTGATTGGAACAATCTCTTGTAAATCGTAACCTTTGGCTCTTAACATGACGACTTCTTCAGGAGATAGTGAAGCACCAGTACTTGCGAGCGCATCATATACACAGGAAATAATCGACTGTTCACTATTTCTTACTTTGAGCGTTTCAAGCACATTTTGAGCAATTTGAATCATGTCGGAAGGGACACCGCCCCAACTATAATAAGCATTTGCGATTACTTCATCATTAATAGTTACAGCTACAGTTAAACGTTCTCCCATGTTAATCCCCCTTATTTATATGTATATAGGAAATGCCTAAAGTCATACAAAGAGCATGACTTTAGGCATGGTTAGCCAATTGGATAACGAGTAGCATTCTTTACTATACTCTTTGCTTCTTCTACAATCTCTTCAAACGGACGATCACCGTTGATGACATGGGTTCGGTTTGTGAGGCCAAGTGTGTCTAATATCGATTCAAATTTCGTATCGAGTTTACTGTAGAAATCAGCAGCCCATTCCTTATTGTCTTTAAACGTAATCGTTCTAGACATGATTGTCTCTTTGGGTATTCGTAGCCAGATTCCAATTGCTTGTTCAATAAATGGCGACTGTTGGGCAAGACGAATTAATCTATCGACAGATTCTGGATTGCGTACAGCGGCATATGCGATATTACCAGGATGCCAAGTTTCTACTCCATAAATTTTTGGTGTACCGGCGAATGTATTGTCCCTTTGCAACTCCAAATCAGTCACTTCAAATTCAAACTCTTCACCTTGAAGGTCAGTCAAAAACTTTCGTTCATAGTACAAATCTTTTCCGATTTCAGAGCATCTTACCATACTTAAATCCTTTTGTAGCCTTTGTAGTAAGGAGGTTTTCCCACTGCAATGAGGTCCAATCACAAATACAACCGTTGCCATCTGCTCACCTCGTTTTCAAATTTTTGTAGATGACGCTTCTTCCCAGCTGCTGAACAGTTTTTCGATTCGGTACGTGGCAGGGCCAGCGGGAGTATCAAAAGTGGTTTCCTCTCCAACAGATAACCCCATCAAACTTTTGGCCACTGGAGAATCATAGTAAAGTTTGTTTTCTTCAATGTTTGATTCTCCATATCCTACAATTTCGTAAATTTCTCTTTCTGTGAAGTCTGGGTATACACAATTGCAGAGCGCAATAGATCCAATGTCAATTGCAGAAACATTTCTTTCATTAATTTCAATGAGGTCCGCCAGTCCCACTATCTTTTCGATTTCTTGGATACGCTTGTCTAAAATCCGTTCATCTTGTTCAAGCTTGTTAAAGTGTGGATTGTCATGCCATGTATCGCCACAAAGTGTGTAAGCAATGTTTTTTTCTTCACGCAACGTTTTTAACTCTTGCTTGAGTTTGTTAATATTTTCATCAATAACAATCTTGCCCGTGGTTGTGATTTTAACTGTCATACATAGTTCTCCTGTCATTCGTTAATTATTTATCGCACATGGGAGACGATTAACTCATATAACTCATCCCCCAAAGTTGCCAATTCTTTGTCCCCGGGTAACAAAATCCAATTTGTTTTCCGTATCCGATGGGGAGACGCTTCACTCATCATTGCTTTATAAGCTAATTCCATTTCACGTAAACGGATAGCAGTATCATCGATATCACGTTCCTTATCGCGAGTGTCGATTCGCGTTCGAAGAATAGAATGCGGGACATCGATATAGACAACGATATCAGGGCTCTTAATTTTGTTCTCAAATAAATTGATGATTTGAAGATGGAAGCGTCGTAACCATTTGTTAGAACTCCATTTAGTGGCATAGCTCGTGATTAGACTACGTTCTCCAAGTACTAGAGGTTTTGACCAATCGGCAATTTCAGCGGCATGATTTGAGCGAGCAGCATATAAAAAAATACGAACTAGACGATTGTCACGCAATGAAGGGTGTTGCCTGATGAGGCGTTCGAAGAAAAAGTCGGGAGGTGCGGCTCTAGTTGGTGAAACTGTCGAAAATTCAACTTGGTTTTCCTCTAACTTTTCAATCAGGTAATTAAATAAGGTTGTTTTTCCAGATCCCTTCAAACCTTCCAGACAAATATAAGTAGACGCCTTAGTTTTCAATAGGATCACGCTGCCAATTCCTGACTTGATTGAACGCATCAGTCAACTCTGATTCGTTTTGATTTGTCAAAGTTTGCTTAATTGAAATTCTGTTCTCGTGACTTGCTAAGCAAGGAATTAAGCTGCCTGAAGCAGACAAGCGCAATGGGAAAATCCCTTCACGACACTGATCTTTGACTTTACAAGTATCGCAAAAATGATAGGGTTTTTGTTCTGAAAGTTCGTCGTCGCGCAGTAGAATTACGCCACCTGTTTTTAATGTAATGAGCCTCTTCATGATTCCTTCGTTGTCTATTACAACTTTCTCGCTCTCTACACCGTTTTGAGTGATTTTTTCATAAAGTTCGTTCAGAGTAGTTCGATGATTACTTGATTTTTCAATCACCGGAAGCACTACTAAAGTCAAAGATCGTTGAGTAACAAAGTCAATTAAATCTTCTAGGTCTTTATCAGATGATAAACCCGTGTAGACAAAATTGATTTTCATGTTTGTAAAACCGACCTCAATCGCATGATCAATCCCATCGATGATTTTCTCTAAGCTGACCTTCTGTTTAACCATCATCTTGTTGTATTTATCGACATCGAGAGTGTGCAAGCTGACGTTTATGCGTTGAAGGCCGGCATCTTTTAAGGGCTTGGCTAGTTCAGTTAATTTAGTACCGTTAGTAATCATAGAGAAATCATCAAGCTCGAGGGCAGATAAACGTTCGACGAGCTGAATAATATCTTTACGAATGGTCGGTTCTCCACCTGTGAGTTTAAACTTTGAAAAGCCTTGTGTTTTGGCAATTTTACAAGCATATTCTAGTTCGTCTAAAGATAACTTTTCCCCTGTTATAGGAGCCCCTTCGTTATGACAAAAGAAACAAGAAAGATTGCATGTGTTGACTACTGAGATTCGTAAATAACTACTCTGTTTTAGCATAAATTCTCCTAATTAACCGTTTTTATAAAGAAATCCCCTTTAAAAACTAAAAACAAAATCATTAATGTAATTATATTACATTTGATATTATGTTTACCTAATAATTGAAAAAATTTTTTAAATAAGTTAGAGTTTGTAAATCCCTTTAATTGTATGCCGTTCGCACTTTAGTTGTTGGATGGCAGGGAATCTGGTTGAGGATATAATACGGCCAATACATTCAATACTGTTGTCTCGAATTCTTTAAATGTAGAGGACATGACCAGTGAAGTCATCGCACGTTCTACGCAAGTTGAATCTGTCCAATCGGATACAGAAGTACTTGCGGTATAAATCTTCGTATACTTCTTCCCTTGAAGCATACCGGACGGTCGAAACGAAATCCCTTGTTCACATAATGCTTCTAACAATGTCAATCGGTTCGGATAATCAAGGGGACCGACTTCTACGTGAATTTTTAAATCTTGATTCCACTCCCGCGAAAACCAAATAATCAATCCATAACCAAGCCAATAGCTATTACCGAGTTGTTCCATGCGTTCTAAGTAAGGCGCCCATTTTAAAGAGACAAAGTTCGGACTTTTGCATGCGGACGGTGCAGAGTTTCTGGCAATTTTTGTTTATCCGCAAACTTCAAGAAAGATTGGTAGAGAATATTGCTTCCCATTTTAAATATGTAATCGATTGTTTTACTTTTCTTTGCATAGAATCTTTTCAAATGATCACGTTGAGATGAGGATAAATGTTTGAGCGCTGTGACGGCTTCACGCAACTCAATTTGCTTTTGGCGATTTGTGTCTTGATAGGCGTTTGCACAGATTAAATGAATAGCCGAAGCATAGTTTTGATACAGATTCATCGCCATTTGCATCGTTTTATCATCCTCAACCAACTGTTCTTCGAGCAACGCTATATAAAAACTTAAGAAATCATAGATGCTGTCAGCAATCGTTTCTTTATTCAAATCGAGTTCTTGCGTGATGATTTGGAGTACATCTTCATATGCCAACATCCAATAAGCATCATGAGACGGCGGCTCACCGGACAGTGTCAAAAAAACAGGTAAAACGCGCCATTCATCGTTTGCATACTTTTCTGAAACACTCGTTAAATAACGATCAAGTTGACCGGGAGATTCAGCTGAGTGAAATTTGTTTTCGATAAGTAAAATGATATTTAGTGAGGGAATCTCAATCAGCAAATCAATCGCACCATTTCCATTTGTCAACCATTCTCGATGGACAACGACATCAGAGAGTGATGTATGGAGAAATGACAAATAATCAAAATTATCGATTTTTTCTTCATTATCAGGTTTGGTAACGAGATTCATTAGTACTTTTCGTAAGAAGAAACTACCGAGCCGGTGATTTTCGTTAGGATCGAATAGCCAAGCTAACACGTTCGAGTGACGAATCTCGTACTGGTCAACACGCAGTACTTTAAGTGGATTGAATTGATCAAAGTGTTGATGAAGTTCGTGGAATTTCGTTGAATTTTCGAGTTGTAAGATGGTATCGAGCGAATAGGACATATGGGCCTCCTAAAGAAGAGTTAATGAGGTTAGTAAACTATAAAAGAAATAGATAGGTTGTAAAAATATTGGACGTGGTCATAAAATTTCTATGGATTTGTATAAAAGAAAGGTTAAAGACAGAAAAGGACTTATCATTTAACGTTGAGTGTTCAATTTTTTTGAGCTTTGTTCGAAATCACAAGTAATGAACTATAATATTTTGGTAATTAACCGATGGTTTACTTGGATTTATTGTATAATTGATTACATATAGTTACAAATAATTTATGAAGGAGCAACTATAATGGCTCGTAAGGTACGGAGTGATTGTACAGTAGGCACATTCGAAAAGAAGAATGGCTTACCGCCAGGAACGATTCGAAATACAAATGGTAGAGATACAAGGAGTGATAAGAAAATCGGGACGATTAGAAAAGAATCAGAACGTAAATGAATTTAACCGAGCTCTGGATGCTTTTAAAGTCATGACCAGTGTGAATAAGAACGGACTTCTCAATTGCATAAAGAGATGTCTGTTTTTTTACTAATTACTACACACACAAATCGGAATGTAAGCGCTTGAAAACATAAAAAGGAGTGTGTCAACAATGGAACGACAACTTGAATTTAAAACAGAATTTACAGTCCAAGCGATGTTGCATGAACTGCATGAACTCATTGCGAAAGCGAATCGGCTTAATCTCGATACAAAAGAACTCGTAAATATTTATCAGGACTTACAGGTTATGAATTTGATTTCAACGCGTCATGTAATTAGTGTGGCCGGACTACAAAGCGCAGGGAAAACGTTGATTGTGAAACGAACGCTAAATTTGCCAGAAGATCTTTTGGTATCGGAAGTTGGGGTCGGAGAAAAGCGACCTGTACTGATTTCGTCTGATGATACAGCATCAGAAATCAAGTACATGGTGAAGAGAGCGGTTAAAACGAGTTCAGGAAGTTTTGAAACCCAAAGTGATCTCATCACAAAACAATTTTTAAATGAGAGTGTTCAAAATCCAACCGAAGAAATGCTATGGTTTGAAATTATACTCCCTAAAAATGATGTTATTGGACATCTCACTCTTGCGTTGTTGCCAGGTTTTGAAAGGACTGACCGCTCAGATTCTCAAAAATTCCTTAAAATATTTTTGAATAGTTCTACAGGAATTATTCTTGTACTGAACCATATGCGTCTTGCGCAAAAGATTCAAGAAGATTTGCTTCGAAGAGTTGCCAACAACTATAAAGAGAAGTCGCCTGGTTTCGTTATCACGTACGCCAACGAGTTAACGTCAGAAAAGATGGAGAAAATTCGTCAAAACTTATTTGAAAAATTTCAGATTGATGATGAAAAACAAATTGTTTTATCAGATACAGATATTAAGGATGTCCCTCAAAAAATGGAAAGATTGATTAAAAACAATAGTCACTATACGCAGGCATCGTTAAATCTTCACCACGAAAAATTAATGGAACTTAGTGTGTCCTTATCGGAAGAGTTAACAGTTCTTAGAGAGCAACTTGAGGTTAAAGAGAATCATTCACTGAGAACGCAACGAGAACTTCGGACAATTCAACGTTCTTTTGAGGCGGCGCGCGAGAATTATATTGAAAGACTAGACGAGAGATTAAAAGAACAATTTGATCAACACATTCAAGGCTGTATAGAGGAAATTACAGAAAGCATAAAAAATGAAAGATATAACAGTATAGAAAAAGTAAAAGCGTTATTTAAGAATGATTTAAATTTTAATGAACGTATAGAGATTCAAGAGCTCATTAAAGAAACTTATGCACCAAAAGGTGAGCGAGAACTAGATTACATGATTGTGAATTCTATTGAGGCGGTGAATCAACGAAATCTGAATAAGAGCCAGCCTAACGTAGTCTCAACTAAAAAAATCAGAACCTCGCCATCGTCAAGCACAATGAAATTTATAGAGACAAGTAACGATAATAATATTATGCAACAAGCTAACAAAGAAGTGTCTGTAAGTGACGCTGAAACGTCTGATTTTAGTAAAGTCTTAAATTCTGTGAATCAGTATTTGAATACAACTAATCTCGAGGTGACACTAACGGAACAAGAAATTAAACAGCTTCCTATTATCGCAGGAATGATTATGCAGCACTTAATTTTGACAAGAGGAGAGATTGGGAATCAAGAATTTTTTACTGAAGGAGTCGAACAATACAAACTATTTCAAGACAAATCATTAGATATGGAGACGGTTCATCAGGAATATTCAAATCTCTTTTTGGATGCGAATCGTGTTGCGACAGGAGCAGCAATCTTTTTTGGTGTGGATGCACTTGATGGTACGCTAAATGGTTTTGAAGCAATCGGGGGATTACTAGGTACCCTTGGAATTTCAGCGACGTTAGGTACAACACTATCAGTTGTTGGACTTAGTACTATTACAGGATTAATTGCAGTTCAAAAAGGATCAGCAAAAATCGAAAAATTCAAATATGAACGTCATGAATACTCGCGCAAAGTACTAGAAGCGACAGCGAATCATCAGCGTGAGGCGATGCTCGGAGGCGTCAATAGAATTATGGATGAAATACAGGAGAAATTAGCGTATGCCTATCAAGTACGTCGTCAAGACGGATTAGACATTGGGTTGTATGAAGAGGTTGAAGTTCGGATACAAAGACTAGAAAATCAATGCGGAAAATTAAGAGAAGAGGCGTTTCGAAATGCGGGACTCCTTAATTGAACTCCAAAAGAATCGATATAAGTGGGCCGATGAGGCAAGGAATGATTTCTTAAAACGATTCCAAATGTACGATATTGAAGAAGGGATCCCGGATTCCGAGGCTGTCGTCATATCGGTGTATGGCCCAACACAAGTCGGTAAAACAACATTGATTTTAAATCTACTCGGTGTCAAAGAAGAGGCAATCAATGAGCTGTCAATGTTTCTAAGGGGAAAGCGCGATTTAGGAAAGTCGGCAACAGTCACAGTTATGCGATATCAAATCTCAGATACGGAAGAATATGTGTTGACGTTGCCAGGTGAATCAGCGACTGTAATCCATACATCAGATATGTTGGAAGAGTCATTGGCTGAACTTAGGGAGAAAGTAGAACAGGGGCAACACAATGAAATTGCTCCTGTTCTACTTGGATTGCCTAAATCAAAATTTGCGCAATCTAATGTTACGCTCGAACTATTAGATTTGCCTGGTATTGAATCTGCCGACGAAAGAGAAGTAGGGCACGTTGAAAGATGTATTAAATATTGGATACCACGCTCGCACGTTTGTTTAATCGTTAATAGTGCGTCTGATTTAACTTTTTTAAGAGACATTGAGCTGAGTCATTTGAAATACTGGTATGAATATCCTGATAGTTTTTATGTGGTGTTAACGAGAGCTTTTTCTCCTGACTCAGTCAGAAAGAGACTTCAAACAAAAGAAATTCTCGACGCGATAGAACTTAAAAACTATTATGACAGAGAAATTACGGATATTCTTGGGTTTACCACTGAGATGATTTATCCAATCGAAATTGGTCACAGTCTCGAATGTTTACAACCATTTGAACAAAAACTGGCAGGTAAAGTGATGGACGAACTTAAAGAGAACATTAACTGTATAAATCGTCAGTCTATATCCTTCAACTACTTGACAAGATATTACGAGAAAGTGATACGAGAAAGTGAGGAGGAGATTGCATTCTTAGAGCAAGAGCTAAACCTCAAAAGAACAAAAATAAGTGAACATAAAAAGAGACAGAATACGCTTGATTGTGCAAATGAAGAGAAAAATCATGCTGATAAAGAGCTTCTTGAGGTATTAGAAGAAGTTAATAAGAATTTCAGCCCATTTTTTACGGATTTGTGGAGACACGGAACATGGGAACACCAAATTGATAAATCGGTTAGACAGCTACAGTCACATATGTCAAAAAAATCATTGAACAATGGTTTTCTTGAATTGAAAGATTCATTTGAGGAACAGATAAATAATCGGATTTTAAAGATGAATAAGTCACTAGAAAAATTGAATCGAGAGGTCGCTAGTTTAGATAAAAATTTAAAAATAAGTGCGCCCGTGTCTATTGACTTCGATATGTGGGATGAATCGAAAGTTGATAGATATATTTCTAAAAAAAATTACAGAAAACAAATCGAGGTAATGAAAGAACGACTTTTAAATCTCACAATTGATTCTTGCGAATCACTATACAAAGAAGCAGATAAGATTTATTCAAGTCTTCATGCTCATTATAAAAAACTAAAAGAAGAGCAAGATTTGAAACGACGATTTCTAGAGAGACAAAAAAGAACAAGCAATCAGAGAATCAAAAGAATTGAACGCGAAATCTTTGAAGACGAAATAAGGCTATCGAAAATACAATCTTCTTGGCAAGAAGAACGAGACCACGCTCGAACGTATATGAATTATTTTGTAAAACATTTTAATATCAGAAAAGAGGATCTTTACAGGCAAGCGGTAAATGGGAACACAAAAGAACGCTATATGGCTGGAATATATCTACTCCTTCTTGAGAGAGATTTCAATCACATTATCGAGACGTTGGGGTGAAAAAATGAACCTAAGGAAACCAAGAGAAAGTAAAAATGAACAAGTACTCTATGAACAAGCTATTACCTCGTTAAAAGAATTAAATGATGAGGTTTTTTTGAATCGTTTTCGAGAAGAAATACAGGAACTTCTCGTATCCATCCAAGCTGAAATTAATGACTTGTCTGATGCGATAAAAAAAGAAAAATCGTTTATTCAGAGCGCTGTTGAAGGTATGGGTCATTCAGTTAAAAAGGTTAACAATGAATCAATCTCTAACAGTCAGGAGGTAAAACAAAGCATTCATGCGTCTTTTCAAAACTTCTCTGTCGAATACAGCAATGGAATTGAACACATAAAAGATTCAATCAACCGGTCTAACGAATATTCAAAAGATTTGATTGGTTCATATGTCGGCAAGTACGAACTGCAACTACAGCAATCACACGAAAGACAAAAGGAAGCATATGACCGCCTGAAAAAGGTATCAGACAACCTTAATGATTATATCTCTAAGTTGGAAGGGCTACACACTCGTTGGCTAGAGACGTTATTTGAATTCAAGGCGGGCATGGCCGATAGATTCACGACAATTGAACATAATATCGAGAGACAGAGAAAACTAATCGGGGAGACTGAAGAAAGATTATTGAACCAAATCAATCAAATTGAAGGAATGATAACTCAAGTGACCAATGAACAGCGACTTTCGGCAGAAACGTATGAGGAGAAGTGGTATTCATCTCTTGACGAGCAAAAGAACTTGTTTCAAAAAGTTGAAGTTCAATTAATAGAGCGTATTAATAGTATGGAAAACGCGATTAATCTGCTTACGAACGAACGTGGAGGTTGGGAAACAGTCATCAATCACCAAAAGACAATTTGGAAGAATGAATTGATCGAACGAGCTGAAATAGATTCTCTTAATCGAACCAAACTATTAGAGGAATTAAAAAGCGCAAATGAATTGTTGGCATTACAGAATTTGCAAGAACTTCAAACAGAAAATAATCAATTGAATGTTCGGCAGGAGACTTTAGCGAAGCAGAACCGTCTCTTCATGAGTGGGCTGATTGTTTTAAGTGCTCTGCAAATAATTTTGCATTTTATTTAATCTATGGTTAACGCAAACAAAGCAGCTCCAGCCAACCTGGCCGAAGCTGCTTTCTTCATTTCTCTACAGACGCCTTCAGAGTCACTTCTTCACCGTTCGTCGCGATGACTTGCTTGTACCAATCAAAGCTCTTCTTCTTCGAGCGGGTGAGGGACCCGTTACCTTCATTGTCTTTGTCGACGTAGATGAAGCCGTAGCGTTTCTTCATCTCGCCAGTCGAGGCGCTGACCAAGTCAATCGGACCCCAACTCGTATAGCCGAGAATCTCGACGCCGTCCTTGATGGCCTCATGCATCTGTTCGATATGCTTCGCCATATAGTCGATGCGGTAATCGTCCTCGACGTAGCCGTTCGCGTCTGGCGTATCGACGGCACCGAGTCCGTTCTCGACAACGAACAACGGTTTTTGGTAGCGGTCGTACAGTTGGTTCGCCGTGATGCGGAAGCCGGTCGGGTCGATCGTCCAGCCCCATTCCGACTTCTCGAGGAACGGGTTCTCGAGCGAGCTGAAGATGTTACCTTCGGTCGATGCGTTGATTTCCGGGTCCGTGCTCGTCGTCCGGCTCGCATAATAGCTGAAGCCGATATAGTCGACCGTATGCTGTTTCAACAACTCGAGGTCGCCGTCTTCCATTTGGAGCGTGATGCCGTTTTCGTCGAGGAAACGTTTGGCATAGCCCGGGTACTCGCCGCGCGACTGGACATCGATGAAGAAGAACGATTCACGGTCCTTGTCCATCGCGTCCAAGACGTCGTCCGGGTTGCACGAGTAGGCATACGTCTGACCGGCCGCGAGCATGCAACCGACTTGCATGTCGGGATTGATGGCGTGCGCTGCCTTGACCGCTTTCGCGCTCGCGACGAGTTGATGATGCGCCGCCTGATATTTCACTTGCTGCTTGTCTTCACCGTCCTCAAAGACGAGACCGGCGCCGATGAACGGCAAATGGAGCAACATATTAATCTCGTTGAACGTCATCCAATATTTCACTTTGCCGTTATAGCGGGTGAACAGCGTCGTCGCGTACGTCTCGAAGAAGTCGACGACACGACGGTCGCGCCAACTACCGTAGTTTTGGATGAGGCTGACCGGAACGTCGAAGTGGGCGATCGTGACGACCGGTTCGATCCCATGCTTCAACAGTTCGTCGAAGATGTCGTCATAAAACTGTAGCCCGGCCTCGTTCGGCTCGGCGTCGTCGCCGTTCGGGAAGATGCGGGCCCATGAGATCGACAGGCGGAGTGCCTTGAAGCCCATCTCGGCGAACAGCGCGATATCTTCTTTATAACGGTGATAGAAGTCGATCGCTTCGTGTGACGGATAAAACTCGCCTGGCACCGGCTCGAGTGACGGTAAGTCGCCGAACATGACGTCGAACCGCTTCTTCCCGGTCGGCAACAAGTCGACCGTCGTCAAGCCTTTGCCACCTTCTAAGTACGCACCTTCAGCTTGGTTCGCGGCGATGGCGCCGCCCCATAAAAATCCGTTTGGAAAACTCATTAAATCCATCCTTTCTCAGATAGGGGAGGGACGAGCCCTCCCACATTTTATTCGTTGATGACAAACAAGGCTTCGCCTGAGCGAACGTTTGTGGCGCGGCTCGGTGAAATCACTTTCCGGTTCGTGACGATGACCGGTGTCGTGAGGGCACGGCCAGAGCGTTTGATTGCGTCGAGGTCGAACTCGATCAACAGCTGTCCTTTCTCGACAAATTCGCCTTGCGTGACGTGTGCTTTAAAGTGTTTGCCTTCGAGTTGAACCGTGTCCATACCGATATGGATGAGCACCTCAGCCCCGGTCTCGGTCGTGATACCGATGGCGTGATGCGTTGGGAAGAGGGCGGACACCGTCCCAGATACCGGGGCGACGAGCTTGCCTTCCGTCGGTTCGATGGCGACACCTTGGCCGAGTGAGCCCGATGAGAAGGCGACGTCCGAGATATCTTTCAAGTTGACGACGTTGCCGGCAAGTGGACTGAGGATTTGCTCTTGGCCGACTTTTGTCGCTGATACTTCTTGTGAGACCGGTGTGACTTCTGGTTGTGGTGTTGCGGCGACCGCTTTATTGACGCCACCGAAGAGATACGTCAAGACGAAACCGACGACGAAGGCGGCGGCCGTTCCGATGAGTGAACCGTAGAAGCCGGTCGTGATGCCTTCCGGTGAGATGTTCGACGGGTACCCGAAGACGCCGAGTCCACCGATGATATACACTTGTGTACCCATGATGCCCATGATCCCACCACCGACGGCACCACCGATACAGCTCATGATGAACGGTTTCTTGAGCGGGAGCGTGACACCGTAAATGGCCGGCTCGGTGACCCCGAAGATGCCTGAGATGAAGGCCGGGATAGAGAGCGTTTTGATTTTTTGATTTTTAATACGAAGGAAGACTGCGAGTACGGCACCGATCTGTGCGAATGAGGCTGCGAAGACGAGTGCGAGTACAGGGTCGGCCCCGAGTGACGTCAAGTTGTTGATGGCGACTGGGACGAGTCCCCAGTGAAGGCCGAAGATGACGAATACTTGCCAGAGACCACCGAGGAAGATCCCGGCGATGAGCGGGCTCAAGTTGTAGACGGCGACCGTAGCGCTACCGAGCAACATACCAGCCCATGTCGCGATTGGTCCGATCAAGATGAACGTGAGCGGGACGATGATGAGCAATGTAAGTAACGGGACGATGAACATTTTGACGACGTCTGGAATGACCGTCTTCAAGAAGTTCTCAAGCTTCGCTGCGAAGAACGCCGCGATGATGATCGGGATGACCGATGTCGAATACGTCATCAAGATGACCGGCACACCGAGGAACGTGATATGGATCGGTGACTCGAACATGGTGCCGGCGAAAACGGTGTAAAGCGGGTCACCGGCCGTGAGCGTCGACAGCGTCGGATAGACGAGCGCCGCCCCGATGGCCATCCCGATGAACGGACTGCCGCCGAACTTCTTAATGGCTGTATAGCCGAGGAAGATTGGGAAGAAGTAGAACAACGAGTCGCCGATGGCGTTCAATAGCTGATACGTGCCCGATGTGGCGTCGAGCCAACCGAGGGCGACGAAGAGGGCGTTGAACCCTTTAATCATCCCGGTCGCGGCCAAGACGCCCAGGACAGGGGTGAAGATGCTAGAGATGATATCGATGAACCGGCTGAATAATGATCCTTTCGGGCCTTCCTCTTCTTCGATCGGTGACTGGTTCTGGAAACCGCCGACTTCGACGACCGCTTTATACACGTCCGGGACGTGGTTGCCGATGACGACCTGGTATTGGCCGCCGCTCTTCATGACGGTGACGACACCGTCCATGTTTTTGAGTGCTTCCGTGTTGGCCTTGCTCTCGTCTTTTAATTTGAAGCGCAAACGGGTGATACAGTGGACGACGCTGTTGACGTTCTCTTTGCCGCCGACTTGCTGGATAATGTCGCGTGCGAGCTGTTCATACTTCATGTCCATACCTTCCTTTTTCATTGGATTTTTGGTTTGCGTCAAATAAAAAACCTGACCCGTGTCAGATGAGATACGTGAAATCACGTCTACCATCTGACTCGAGTCAGGTTATGCCCACTAAAGGTAACATTCCTGCGCAGGAGACCGTTCAGTTGTTATTTGATACTTGAAATGTAGCACGTGCCAAAACAAAATGTCAACGCTTACATTTAGGAATTTTCAGATTTCTTTATTTAGACAAAAATGGACTCACCATGAGGTGAGTCCATTGGATTGGATTATACGGCGTAGTCTCCGTTGTATTGGACGAGTGAGACGTCGCGGACTTCTTCAATATCGTTCAGTCGGTTCATGAAAGCTGTATTGTCGATTTTCAAGCGTAACTCCGCCGTCAATTCGACGACATCTTTCCGAACGATTTTTGATTTGAGCGTGTAATCGAGTTGCTGCAGTTCACGTCGTACTTCATCGTTCCCATCTTCATAGTAATGGATTACGAGAAGATAAAGCGTATCGGTATGCTTTTTCCGGGACAACATGAAGATGACAGCTCCGACGACAACCGCGCCGAACAACGTCAAAAAGTAGAGTCCCGCGCCACTCGAGATGCCGGCCGCGATTGCCCAAAACATAAAGACGACGTCGAACGGGTCTTTGATGGCTGTCCGGAAACGGACGATACTGAGTGCACCGACCATCCCGAGTGATAAGACGACGTTCGTCGAAATGGTCATAATGACGAGGCACGTAATCATCGTCATGACGAGCAACGTGGCATTGAAACTCGGACTGTACAGGACACCTCGGTATGTCATTTTATAGATGAAGTAGATGAAGCCGCCGGCAATAAAAGCAGTCAACAACCCTAACATCACATCGATAATTGATAAATTTCCGAAGGTAAATTCGTTTAAGAAGCTATTTTTAATGACATCGTTAAAGTTTATTGTTGTATCCATTGATTCCACTCTTTCATAATCCATGATAACGAATGCTGGCCATCCGACAGTGAACATACTTCGAAATGGCAGATCGTTGGTGTGACTCTAACTGCAATAATTGGCGTACATACTCCGGCAAGAATTCATCGTACTTCACTTCCAAAATCGTCTTTGGATAGTCGAGTACTTCTTCCGATACAGGGTGCTTCTCGAACAAATCGACACTGTTCGTGACGAAGCTGAGCTCTTTATCGAACGTGACTCGGACATTGCCGAGGGTCCCGACGTATGCCTCACGAACATAGTCGACGATGACACGGGGACGCATTTGGGAGCTCGTCAGATAGTAGTAAAACTCTTGGTATAGCTGCCCTGTTTTCTTCAACAAGAAGTCATAGTCCCAGTCTAAGATTTGTTCATATTCTTCACGCGTAATCGGGACAGAGGATTTTAAAATGTATTCACCTTGCCGACTTTTTTTCTCGAGCTTGATGACGTCTTCTGAGTAGTTGTACGTTCGGATCCGAAACTTTTTACGGCGGAAGATTCCACTGTTTTTTTGAATCAAATCGTGATCATACACGTTGTCGAAATAAAGACTGCGAATCAAGTAGCCGTCCCGACTGACGGAGTGCCGGTCTTGAGTCAGGACGAGACTGATTTTGTCGCGAAGGGTCGCGTAATCTTTTTCATTAATAAAGTATTTGAGTTCGTGCCGGAATCGCTTCATGGTTTTGCTCCTGGTATGACAATTTGTTGGACTCCCCAATGCATCGTACGGTCGTTATCACGGTAATAGTCAAATGGGATTTGTGTATTTCCTTCCGCATCTGTGACCGTGACACGCCAATAGTAACGACCGGGGTCAAGGCTTGGAATCGACTGAGAAAACGTCGTCATGTTTTGCTTTTCGGTGACGAGCGTTGAAAAATCAGGAGATTTACTCAATTCAAAGTGATATCGTAACTCATCGTTTTGGATGTCGTATGAAGCATCCCATCGGAAGACATCTTGCTTCCCTTCACGAGCGTAGTTAAGGAAAATCGGCATTGGATTTTCGAGAGAACGAATAAAATCTTTATGATATTTCGAAGTGATATTTTCGAGTGTACGATAACTCGTCGCATAATCTTTTGCTTCGACGCTTAAGAAGCGAATATCTGGTTCACTCGTGACGAGTGGGGCGACAACCGGATAGAATCCATCAATCAATCGTTTCGTATTGTCCGCATTGATGACGCGCGTCAATTCCTCCATTTTTTTCTTCAGTGCCTCGACGTGATCCGGGTCTTTTAAATAACGGCGATGGAGGACAGTTCCCCAGTAACGTTGGACACCTTGTTGCCAACTTGGCATGACGTCCGTCCGTTCAGTATCTCGCCCGAGTGCTTTGTCGAAGTCCCAAGGCATGAAATACCATTTTTCCGAGTTGAGCGGACTATATAAATAATAGTTCGTCGACATCGTGTCATAGTTTCCAAACAAAATATTCGTCCCAAGCCACGTTAAGTAATTGTCCTCATCGAAATAGGTGTCGAATACTTCGTCGAACGGTTTGGATAAATCATTCAAATCATCGAGCATGGTTAACAACTCTTCATGATTATCCGAACCATTGATTTTGAGCACCGACTCGAATGCTTTTTTGTCATAAGTCGGATCGTCTTTCGCTTTTAAGGCATCCGGGTAGCGGTGAAACTCAAAGTTTTCTGCTTTGTATAAATGACCATCTGGGTTCAATCCGCGCGCAGAGAGCGCCTCCTCATTCAGTTGTTCGACATGCGTATAGAGGCCGTAACTGACAAATTCGTCAGCCTGGCTCGGATCCGTCATATCGCGGACATGCAATTGAACGAAGTTGGTACGCAAACTTGAGATATCATCGAGTTGTTCGTAATAGGCGAAGGCCAAACGATTGCGAACTCGTGTCCGGTCGTCCGCATGTTTATTTAAATTCAGTACACTTTGGCCGTACCACAGCCCGGCGCTGTCTTGGAGTCGGATTTTATACGACTTTTGTGGTTCTAAACGGCTCGATCGCCCCCGTAGTTCGATGGTGGCATTGACGGTGGCGTCATCAAACAAGTTGATGGAATCAGGACCTTCAGCATCGCCTGACTCAAAATGGACGAACAGCTTCGGACCGCTCTCAAGGTTGCTATACTGTTTATACGATTCATTTAAATCATACAGAGTGATGTCGTTTTCCGGTACCGACTTTTGGTCGAACACAGTGACGTATACGTGCTCAAGCCGGTTGCCATCATGGCTGGCATACACCCGTTTGTCTTCAGCGAACGACGTTTCGGACGATTTTGCCTCTGGCGATGTGACAGTCGATGAGGCTGATGTCGACGTCGATGTCGATGGAGACTTTAGAATGGCTTGAAGGCCAAGCAAAACAAAAAATAAGCAGATGATACTGATTGTCGTTTTCGGATAAGGCAACCGTTTCATTAATTAACTCCTTCTTTCATGACAAGCTGCCGATTCGTCGCAAGAATCGTTCGGTTTTCGTCGTGATTTCTTGGTAGACAATCGGCTGTGAACAGAACGTGGTATAGTCGATGTCATTTAAGCTCCGGATGAGCAGACGAGCTCCCCATAGAAACCCGAGGACGGAGGAGAGGAACATGCCGACGCCGTACATATCGAAACCGAGTACAAACAACAGGGTAGTCGTGAAGCTCGCCACCGCATAAAATCCAGTCAAACTGATGGCAGCGCGACGTTCGTCAAAATAAAGCAAAATCAAGAAGAACGTGATGATCAAACTGAGGAACCAACTACCGAGTACCACGATAATGTAAATATCGATTTGGTTTTGCGTCATCCCTAGGAAGGGAAGCAGACGCACACCTAAAAATAAGAAGATGAACGTGATTAACATTTGAACTTGAGCCATGAACAAGAGCTCGGAACCAAGTGTTCGATACATCTCTTGTTTTGCGTTCTGAATATCTTTGTACGGGTATCCGTTCAAAATCCGACCGTAATATTTTTTATACGTCGTATAAAAAGTCGTCTCGAGCGTGACCATAAACAACACGAGAGAAGGCAAGACGCTCAAATAGGCGTAGAACACCGGAGTGTCATAATAAGGCGCCATTAAGAAGGTCTCCCCGACAACGATGGCCCGGTCTCCAAACCAAGTCGCCAAATTATGTCCGTATAAACCAAAATAATAGGCAACACCAATTAAAAACAGGAGCGGGTACTTCTCGAGATAGACGAGAAAATAAAAGTAATTACGATCGTTCACTTGAAAGTAATTGTGGATGTCTCGGAATAACCGAATCAAGATGATAAAAAAGCCGATGTTTAGTCCGATGAAGACCGAGGTCGGTGTCGCTGAATCGAGTGGTCCCGTCAACAGCCAAATGAAAAATGCCGCGACAATCGTTCCGAGTAAATAGTTCTTGACGATTTTTTTGTAGTCTTTCAGAGCGGACACATACATCGATAAAATCCAAATGACAGAGAGCTGGGTGAAGTATAAATACGTCACGAGCTTATAACTGAAAGGTAGCGGAGACCCGGCGTAGAAGACGACCGTCATCACAAACCCGATTAAGACGACGAGACTGATGAGTCCGTATAAAGACGACAAGACGTGCTCTTCTTTCTCTAAAAACGTCTGATCGGCTACGAACCGAGAAATCGTGAACAAAAAGCCACCAGTCAGCAATTGAGAGAAGATAAATGTGTATTGGACCGCTGCCATATAGATGTTAATCTCTGTTGCGGCGACGTCCAAAAAGAGAAGCCATTCGCGTGATGCTGTGATTAACAGTATGGATAAAAACATAGGACCGACCGCAGTAATCGAGGAATATCCATAGGCGCGGAGTTGTCCGAAAAAGCTAGATTGGTCATACAGACGCTTCAGTTGAAATCCGATTCCGGCCATGACGTTCTCCTTTCTCGTAATAAGATTTATAACGGTCAATCATCATGTGGAGCGTGTAACGGTTGAGGACGCGTTCCCGCCCATTTTGTCCATATGTCATTCTCGATTCCGGGCGCTCGATTAATTTTATGATCTCTAACGCCAGTAGGTGAAAATGCATGACAGGGACAGTTGCGCCGGCTGGACCGTAGTGATCTTCTGGTCCTTCTAATAGTTCACGGCACCCTCCGACGTCGGTCGAGACAAAGGGAATCTCCATCGCAAGCGCCTCTAAAATTACCAAAGGTTGTCCTTCGCTAATGCTTGAGAGGACAAGAATGTCCATGAACGTCAAGTAGTCCGTGACGTTGACAGGTCCAGTAAAATGTACGTTCTGTAAATCAAGTGTGTCGATTAAGTCGAGGCACTCGTCGTAGTAATCTTCATCTTCGTCCAAGGGACCGATGATATAAAAATTGGAGTCAGGGAAGGTCTCCTGAACAAGCGCGAACGCCTGTAACATCGTCTTGATGTCTTTGATTGGGACAACACGTACGATGGCCCCGATATGAATCCCAGGTCGTGTCGCCCGGAGTTCGGGCGAAAATCGAGCGACATCGATACCGTTCGGAATGAGAAACGTCTTGTTTGGGGGGCAACCGAGCTCCAATTGGATTTCACGATTCCCTTCGAACAAAGTACTGACGTCGTCGGCGTATTGATAGGCGCAGTTGGATAAACTGTAGAAGTAATCAATCCATACATCCTTGAAGTAGCCTTTGATCCATGAGGACTTAATGATTTCTTCTTCACGTTCACGTGTATAAATCCCATGTTCTGTGATAAGCAATGGTTTTCCGTACTGATACTTCGCAAGTGCCCCTAAGACGCCGGCGTATCCCGTCGACACGCTATGATAGACGTCGGCAACGGGCACTTTTTGATCGATGCAGACGAAGAGCGGAAGTAACATCGAACGTAGCGCCCAAAACATGTCCGTGAACGGAACTTGCATGAAACGTTTTTCACACAGGATGGTGACGATGTCATAAAAATCTTTGCTTCCTAAAAAGTTCATAACCGAATCGATTCGGCCACTCGTAAAGAAGTTGAATAGGACATCCCAATCGGTCTGACGGTTAGACATAAGGGAGAGGAAGGCCAACCGTTCGGCTTCAGTCAATTTGTAACGTTTTCCGGTCACGATGGCTTGATCCAAGTAATCCCCGAGATGAATTTCTCGCAATTCAATCAAATTCGGAGGGAGCGTATATTTGGGCTTCGCGCCTTTTAATTCTTTAGCGGAAATCGAATAAACGATGAAGTCATGTTCAGGCATTTGCGTAATGATGGATTGAATCCAGCTCGAGACACCACCTGTGACGTGAGGATAGGCCCCTTCTGAAATTAGACAAATTTTCATATCGTTTCCTCCAATTGAATCGTGAACGATAACGACTCCGACTTCACGAGGTATAAACCTGGACCGATTGATTCAAGCTGACAATCGGTGTAGTCCGCTACCGGGATGGGTGTCGTGAAATAAAAGAATGTTTCATCCGATCCTTCGTCAAGCGTGAACGTGTAGGTGTTATCTGTTTTTTTCGTATAAATCGAGCCGTTAAAGAAGTGATGGTTGTCTGCTACGTCTGACGCTTTTGTGGAGCGGAGCCATGGTACTTCTCGTTGTTGCATCTCATGACTGTCTTTAAAAGAAGCCAGAAATTGTTCGCCACCTTCTTCTGACGTGACGGCTTGAGGCATGATTTGTGTGGAGATGAGTCCGCTCGAGACGAGCTCATTAAACGTATACCACTTCGTCAAGTCTGTGTTGGTGAAGTCGCTAGGAGCAGAAGGGAGTCGCAATTGGTCCTCTTGCATGGTAGGGAATTGGGTACCGCCAAGGGCTACAGTCACATCTGAAAAGGATTTGTTGAGCCGCGTCTCGTCGAGCGGTGAAGTAGCAAGAACGGTTTTGACGGTGAGACCTGGAAGCGCATATTGGAGTTGTTGACTATTGGCCTTATACCAACCTTCTTGCTGCTTTTCAGGGGCCGATATAATGGCGACCTCACCACCCGACCGTAACGTCTCGCGTCCATAGAGTGCCAAATCTTCGGAGTAAGCAGACGTCTCTAGTTGGGGATTCAAAGACGGGCTTGCCGTAGCCATCACGTAGTTCAAGTCATACTTAGCTTCCACCCGCTGGAGTTCTGCCCAAAAGATATTTCGATAATAGTCTCGATCTGTCATCGAGGATGAGATGTTTCTTTCGTCCGAGCTATGAAACGGGAAGCCATGTAACGCTGTGATTTTCGTATTCAAAATAGGGCGTAGCATTGGGTCTGTGTGTGACAGACCAACAAAGAACAAGGCGTGTTCTAAAGGATCCTCCATCATCGTTCCGTTGAAGAAAATGAAACGACCGGCTTGATAGTCGGTTTGCCAAAGCAGCGGGACATCTTGGCTCGAACGTGCGAGTAATGTCGCGTTCGGATCAAGACGAACGGATAGGGACGAATTAATCAGCTCTTCGGTCTCGAACGTTTGATAGTCAGAGGCACCGAAAAACGGATTCGTTAATTGAATTCCGGTCGTCTCGACAAAGTTACCCACCTCAATCAAACCGACGTGACGGTATATCTCCATGAAACGGGGACTTGGAGAAGGTCTCGTCGCAAAAAAGACAGTTCCCCCTTTGCCTACATAATTTAAGAGAATGTCTCGGTCACGTAACAAGTCGAGCCGTTCTGTCGCGATGATGACGGTTGTGGCTTCGGGTAGACTCGTTAGCTTTTCAATCGAGGACACGGTCACACGTTTACCGATACCTTCAAGCCGTGTTTGTAGAGATGAACTAAGGCGCGTTTCTTTTTGACTGTTGATAATCAAAAACGAATCGATTGTCCCGTCTTTATTAGGGTCAATCGATTGGGTGCGAATTGCACTAACGGATGACTCGTTAAACAAAGGTAGCTTCAGCACATAGTCTGATCGAATCAAAACAAATAGAACACCTAATACGGCGATAAATACTCCGATAATATATAATCCTTTTTCAAGTTTGAACGCATGTTTCACTGTTTTCACCTATATCCAAAATCGTAGTTGATTGAGTCCATCCGGCGATAAACGTACTTCAGAGGAGCGAAGCAGATGAATCATTTCGTGGACTCGCTTTACATTTTTCATTGCATAATGAACGGCCATTGCTTCAAAATAGGCCGTTTCGTTCGTAGGATGTTGATGTAAAAACAAATCACTCGCTTGAAGCGCATGCTCATATTCACCGAGCGAAAGTGCCATCTGGATACGCTCCACATGATAGATGGTTTCGGCACGGTCATCCACATCAATCAAATTGGCTAGCGCATGGAGATAGGTGTAGGCATACTTCATTTGGGTCCGTCTGTCTAGAAACTCCATATCCATGATCTGTTTTAAAATTTGTAAATACGATTTAATAACTTGTGGGTCCTCAGGCCGTTCTTCGAGTTCGCGTTCTAGATGACGCAGTTGTTTAGAGAGGTGCGTCTTAGCTTGTTGAAGTGCGGTTGCCGCGTAATGAGACGTCTCATTGTCTTCACTCTTCAAAGCAGCTGCAAGCATCGGTGCCTGTTGGAGGAAATCATTTTTTAAGATGTTCATGAGTGTTTTACGTTTAATTTGATTCGTATTTAAAATCAATGCATCTTGTAGAGAAATCATATTTGTCTCACTTGATTTATCCGGGAGGCTTAGACTTACGTCTTCATAGGCCTCTTTTCGTAAAAGCCAATCAGGGAGTTCTGTTGCATCGTGTTTCGAACGTTGCAAATAGTAGATGATTCCCCAGCTGAAAAATGGTAAAGCGATCAGCGTGAAGGCCATTGGAATAAAATCTTTCCGTTGTTTGAGGAAGACGATGACAAGAGTAATCACTGTCAAAACATAGTGGAGGATTAAGGCGTTACTCAACATAGGATACGTCCTCCACGACCTCGGCATGAATGGATTTTTGGGCTAACCGTTCAATAACGATTTGCGATTCATCTACCGTCGCGTTTGATAATAGGGCATACAGTTCATTGTCGTCACGATAACCTAAATAATCTGTCGTTCGTAATGTGGCATCTACCGAGTGTAGGACAGTATCAGTTAGGGAGTCGCGAATGTGTAATAACGTGTAAGGGATATTTAACTCTACTTTGGCCTGTTCTTTTTGCATGACAATCCGTTCGAAATAGTCTTGTTTCAGAGCGTTTGTATTTCCGACGTATCGATCAAGTTGGACGGCGTCAATATAACCAAATGAACGATCGAGCGATGAGTTGATCAAGCGCGTCATAACATCGATTAGGTTTCGGTAGGACAGCGTCAAGTTTTGGAACGGGACTTGATAACATAAAATCACAGCAAATATTTCGCCTTGGCGGAGCAACGGCGCGCCGAACATGGCTTCCTCTGGAGTGAGCGCTGTATTAAACACAATTTCTTTAGATTGAACCACTTCGTTCACTAGCGAATGTTGCTCGAGGTCTAGTGAATTTTTAGGGTGAAACTCGGGATTGGCTGATTTGGCTGCTAATCGTGCAAAAGCAGATTGATTTACTAAATAGATGGCGAAATGGTTAGCCTTCAATGTTTTTTCGAGTACAGAAATTGATCCGACAAACAGTCCTTCCGGCTCTAAGCTGTCAAGCGCACGCGTCGCCTCATAAACACTTCCGATACTGTCTTCCGAACGAATGATTTGTTGATGTAACTGATTTTTGATATCGAGTGTTTCTTCATAAATCTCATTTAAGAAGTGGTGACGTTCACTCGTTGCGGCTAACTCATCTTTTAAAAACTGAATCTCAATTTTGCGACGGTCCATGACATAACTCACGATTAGTCCAATCAATAGGTAAATTGTAAATACCGCGAGAATTGAGTTATCGACGAACAAAGAGAGAATGTTTCGACCGGTCGCAGCATGATCATAGAATTGAACACCAACAGCCAAAATCGAGGCTACGAGGGATTGGGTTTTCCCGAACAGTAAGGCAGCTAATAACACATAGATAAACCAATAATCGGGTGCATCTACAACAGGTGTCATGATGAGTGAGAGAGCAAAAAAGATGAGAAATAACGTTAAATTCTCAGCAATTCGAACAAACGGGTGCGAGAAGAGCGCGGTGAACTTCGTCGATTTCTTCTCGTCGGAGACAGACGTTGCAACTTCATGTTTGTCATAGTACAACCGAGTTGCGTGCAGTCCTTCTTCAATCGTATACTTTGGTACCCAATCTAAGTCGGTTTTTAATTTGCGATTTTCAAATGGAGCTGCGTGTGTCTTGGCAGTATGACTGTATGTCACGTCATTCAAACCGACAAGTTCAGATAAACGGCGCAGAGAAGTTTGAGTGCTAGATGATAGATTGTATATGCCGGTTAATTGACTCATGACACTGCGATATACGGCATCGGCTACATCCCCTACAAAAATGAAGTCGTATGTCCAGTCAGGGCTACCATTTAGGAGAATATTCGTCCCTTTTGAAGCGGCAGAGGTCACAGTGGTGATGAGTGAACTCTCTGAACTCGTATGTTGCTTCGGTCCATAAACATGACCCAATCGGAGTATGAGCGTTGGAAGTCCATACAATTCAGACCATTGTTCGCAGTACGCTTCGCCATGGAGTTGATCAAGTGCGAACGGTGTGGCTGGAGCAAGGGCTGTTGTCTCTGTAATGAGTCCTTCACTCTGATTTCCATATACCTCTGAGGTCGAACAATAAATAAATTGTTTCACCTGATATTTTTTTGAAAGTGTCAATAGATTAAGGAGACCGTTCACGTTCGATTGAACTGGGTGAGATAGATGGGAATGTTGATTCGATGCGGCACAATGGATCACGACATCGAAGGAGTATGTTCTAAAAAAAGCTTCACAATTCGGATCGGATATGTCTGAGATTAAGAAGCGATGTTTGAAATCAATATTTGATTTCGTGCCAGATGAGAGATTATCAAGTATATGTACGTGATGACCCTCTTTAAAGAATCGTTCAGCGAGAGTGCTGCCAATAAATCCATAGCCGCCTGTAATTAATATGTTCATCGTCTAGCCCCTTCATGATTTGAAAGTAAGAATGCGTAAGGAATATTATAATCGACGGATGTTGCATTTACCTAAAATCGAAGAAAGGACAATGTGCTCCTTATAATTAGTCGAATAATGTAGAATTTAAATGCTGATTCTACATATTTTCTCCAATATTAGTTTGAAACATACGTTACCTTTTATCCGTATAGATTTAATAACCTGATTAATAAGAAGGAGGAGGACTATGAGACGTGAACAACATGTCCGTCGCCTTGTCGATTACGCACGGCAAGGGAAGACGAAGACATTCATCATTGGGGCCACTTCGGCCATCATCACGGGAACGCTCGTCCAGTACGTGACTGAATTCGAACTCGTCGTTCTCGGCATCGGGTTTCTCGGCGTCATTCCGTTGGCCATTCGCGAATGGAAACTTGGCACGATCCGAGCCTCGTTCAACGACAATGCGACGTATCAGCGGCTCGTCCGGTTGCCGTTTTGGCTGACGTTATGCGGGTTGGTCATGCTGTACGCCCTTCTCGGATGGTATGATTCCGGCTCGCTGGGTCCGTCCTTCTTTATCTTGTTCGCTGCGCTCTGCATAGGGATGTTTGGTCTCCAGCGTGCCTTCGACCGGGTCATCCTGAAACTTGAGCCAGACTATATCACCGACCGCGAACTGCATCGCGAGCTGAAATGAAAAAACGAGGTCACCCGGCGCGGGATGACCTCGTTTTTGCTTACAAATATCGTTCGTTCATGACCCGCCCCCGAATCGGTTTGGCCGGTGAGCCATAAGCGACGACGTGGTTCGGGATGTCTTTCACGACTGTGGCGCCGGCACCGATGACCGTGTCGTGCCCGATGTGGACGTTGTGGATGACCGTCGCGCTCATACCGACGAACGTGCGGGCACCGACACGGACGTTGCCGCCGAGATGCGCGCCCGGGGCGATTGAAGCGAACGGTTCGAGCACACAGTCGTGATCGACCGACGCCATCGTATTGATGATGCTATGAGGACCGATGACGGCATTCGGGTTGATGACGCTACCGGCCATGACGGCCGTTCCTGCGCCGAGGGTGACGTTCTTGCCGATAATAGCACTCGGGTGCACGGCGTTGACGAATTCAAAGTCTGGATTGTATTTCATAACTTTTTTGGCAATGTTCTCACGATGGTGATTCACTCCGACCCCGATAATCCCTTTCTGAGCCACAAGCTTAGAATCAATCAGTCCTAGTACCGGATACCCAGCAATGAACTTTCCTACTAGACTGGGACTGTCATCGTAAATTCCCGCAATCCGATAAACACCCATTAGTTCAAGTATATCGATGAGAACTTGTGCGTGACCGCCTGCACCAAATATCACAATCCATTCCATAATTGGTCACCCCTTTTGCCGAAAACTGTCGAATTTTATACTGTACGTTAGTTATTTCCGATTCACCATATTTAAAACAAAATCAAAAAGAAGTTACGAGAATGGTTTGATATCAAAGCATATTCCACATGAGGGTCTCATCCCGAAATAACGAGGCAGACGATAAATAAACAACATGATACGAAAGGTTTGGATTGCAAAAGCATTATTCGCATTTCCGTTTTGTTGTTTTTCGGACGGGCTATTTTCCTAAAGTAATCTACTTACGGAAGGAGTGCTCGCCATGCCTTTAAAATTGATGTACATTACGAACCAGCCGGAGATTGCGCTGCTCGCTGAACAGAACGGAGTCGATTGGGTATTCGTCGATTTAGAACTGAACGGAAAAGAAGAACGACAAGGTCATCTCGACACGGTCATTTCACGCCACGCAATCCGCGACGTGAGTCGGTTACGTGCGGTGTTGAAGCATGCCGAGCTGCTTGCTCGTGTCAATCCGATTTTCCAAGGATCACGCTATGAGATCAATGAAGTCATCAATCGCGGGGCCGACGTCGTCATGTTGCCATACTATAAGACAAGCGACGAAGTCGCGACATTCATCGAACTCGTCGACAAGCGAGCCAAGGTCTGTCTGTTGTGCGAGACGAAAGAAGCCGTCGCTTGTATGCCGGACGTGCTCAAACTACCGGGTATCGACTACGTCCATATCGGATTGAACGACTTGCATCTCAGTTACGGGCAGAGCTTTCTGTTTGAACCGCTCGCCGACGGGACCATCGAGGCGGTCGTTCATCAAATTCAAGCATCGGGCATCCCGTACGGCTTCGGTGGCATCGCCCGGATCGGGGAAGGGAAGCTCCCAGCCGAGAAGGTGCTCGGGGAGCATGTCCGACTCGGCTCGTCGCTCGCCATCTTGTCGCGCAGCTTCTGCAATATCGGGGTGACCGGAAAATTTGACGCCAGACAGGCACAAATGTTCCAAGAAGGGGTATGGAAAATTAGGGTGTACGAGCAACAGCTCGAATACGCGACACCGGAGTGGTTGGAATTGAACCGGTTGAGCCTCGTCTCGACCGTCGATGCCATCGCGACGGAAATCCAGAACCGGAAAGGGATTTTGTCATGAATTTGCTGTCAACAGGAGTGCGTTTGGCTCCTGAACAACTCACAAAACTCGAACAACTCGGCTATACGGTGACGACGCTCCGCGAAGAAGCGGACGTAACAGACATCGATGTCTCAGAGGTCGAGGGCTTGATTTGTAACAATGTGTTTCAATATCGCCAATGTGAGGATTTCGAACGGCTGCGGTTCGTCCAAGCCATCAGCGCCGGACTCGACCGTCTGCCGCTCGACGAACTCGAGGAACGAGACGTCCGCATCTATAATGCCGGCGACACGTATGCCGTGCCGATGGCCGAATGGGTCGTCTGGCAATTGCTGGACTTCATGAAGCATGGGGCGGCGTTTCGTGAGAAGCAGGCGAATCGGCATTGGGAGAAGGAGCGTCGATTGCGCGAACTGACCGGAAAGACCGTCGCCTTGCTTGGCCTCGGCCACGTTGGAGAGGCGATTGCGACGCGGCTCCGGGCGTTCGATATGACCATCATCGGCGTCGGGCATCGCGAGAAACAAGTGTCGTTCGTCGACCGTTACGTGTTGATGGATGAGCTACACGACGTCTTGGCGGAGAGTGACGTCATCGTCATCGCTTTACCGCTCACCGACGAGACGTATCACATGATCGATGCGGAGGCGCTTGCGGCCATGAAAGAAGACGCTGTCTTGTTGAACGTCGCGCGCGGCTCGATTATCGACGAGACGGCGCTCATCGCCGCACTCGAGGAAGGGAAGTTCTTCGGGGTCGCCTTGGACGTCTTTGAGACCGAGCCGCTCCCATCGGACCACGCGCTCTATAACTTCGAATGGGTGACGCTCACCCCGCACAATTCATACGTGTCGGACCGGGTGAACGAGCGGCTGTTTGATAATATCTTTCATAACTTGTTACATGAACAACCTAACTGACACACGAAGCTGACCCAAGGGTCGGCTTTTTTCATTTTTTATACTTCACGAAAAGATTATCCACCACTCATTCTGTTTGTGAGTTACCGGGAAGGGCTTACGGGAACAACGAGGATAGAATCATCGCCTTTCACTCACATCATGAAATGACAACCTAGAAGGAGTGACCCACATGCCAAGTCTTACCCCGCTCGTCAGTTTAGTCGTGCCCATCCACAACACAAGTGCCTACTTGAGACAATGTCTTGATAGCCTTGTCCATCAAACTTATCCACACCTCGAAATTATTTGTATCGATGATGGTAGTACGGATGATAGTCTCGACATCGCCTTGAGTTACGACAAAGATCCACGGATGCGTGTCATCAGTCAGACGAATCGAGGATGCTCCTCTTGCCGAAATCGTGGCCTACAATTGGCATCAGGTGAGTACATCATGTTCATCGACAGTGACGACTGGCTCGATTTAGATGCGATTCGATTAATGGTCGAGCACGCAGAGGCAGGACGTGCCGATGCCGTCATGGGCACGTACGTCCGTGAATACACCGACCGTTCCCTCCCTAAACGAATCTTTGAGGCGGATTTTTTGTCGTATGACGCAGCGCAGACGAGACGCTATGTTCACCGCCGTTTATTCGGACTCGTCGGTGACGAGCTCGCTCATCCGGAAACGGTGGATGCGCTCAATTCAAATTGCATCACGCTCTATCACCGGGACCTCATCAAACATTTGTCGTTTGGCGGTCCATACGGGACGTTCATCGACTTGTATTTTCAAATCCAAGCGTTGGAGCATTGCCAGCGATTTATTTACATTGACTATCCGGTCTATCATTACCGAAAAACGAATGCCACATCGGAAACGAGTGTGTATCACAAAGACCTCATCTCCTCTCGCCTGCAGTTCTTTCATATATTGATGCGCTATATTGAGACGCATCAACTTGGGGAGGAGTACAATCACGCCCTCTATAATCGAATCGCCCTCAGTATGATTGGCATCGGCTTGAACGAACTCGCTGCACCGAAGTCACTTCTCGCCCAGGCCGAGTCGCTAAAACAAGTGCTCCGGCAAGAGGAATATAAGCGTGCCTATTCACAGATGGACATGCATCATTTCGATGTGAAGTGGCGGACGTTCTTCCAGCTTTGTAAGCACGAACAGACCGTGCCGCTCGTCTTGATGTTGCGTGGTGTCGATTATCTTCGGAAACGTGTATGAGGAGGGGAGAACGATGAAACGAGTGCTCATGGTCGCCTCGGTCGTCTCGATGATCGAGAGCTTCAACCGCGACAATATCCGTATGCTCCAAGAGATGGGCTATCAGGTCGACGTCGCCACGAACTTCGAGTGGGGCAGCATGTATTCGCCTGAGAAAATTGCCCGCATTAAACAGGACTTACAAGATAGTAACGTCGGTTTGTTCCAAATCGATTTCGAGCGTGACATCAAGCGGATGAACAGTCACGTCCGTGCCTATCAACAATTGAAGGCCGTCATGACGGCGAACCGCTATCACTTCGTCCATTGCCACTCGCCAATCGGCGGGGTCGTCGGTCGGCTCGTCGCCCGCCAGACGCATACGCCATGCATGTATACGGCGCACGGATTCCATTTTTTCAAGGGCAGCCCGTCACTCAACTGGATGCTGTATTATCCAGTTGAACGAACGCTCGCCCGTCTGACCGACACAATCGTCACCATCAATGAGGAGGACTTCTCGCGGGCACAGACGTTCAAGACGTCACATACGTTCCGTATCCCCGGCATCGGCGTCGACACGAAACGGATTGAGGCGATCACAATCGACCGAACGTTGAAGCGTAAAAGCCTCGGCATCGACAGTGACACCGACTTTGTCTTGTTATCGGTCGGCGAGTTGAACGAGAACAAGAATCACGAGACGATCATCCGTGCCATCGCCTCGCTAAAAGAACCCACGCTCCGCTATTTGATTGCCGGGACGGGTGACAACAACGACCACCTCGAACGGCTTATCCGGGAGCTAGGGCTCGAGCGGCAAGTCGCTTTACTCGGTTTTCGGGACGACGTCATCGAAGTGATGAAGGCGTCGGATTGCTTCGTTTTCCCATCGAAACGCGAAGGGCTCGGCATGGCCGCGCTCGAGGCGATGGCTGCTGGACTCCCGCTCATCACGTCGAACGTCCACGGCATCAATGACTATTCGATTGACGGGGTGACCGGGTATAAGTGTTCGCCGGAAGACGCTTCAGGGTTCGCTCGAGCAATCCGGACGATGCAACTCGATTTTGATTTGTCCCACCAGATGGGGCTCCACAACAGTGAGTCGGTCAAGGCGTTCGACGTCGACCGCTCGAAGACGGAGATGCGACGTATCTATTCTCAATTCCTTCAAGATAAGCCGACGTGATAGTTCATGAAAAGATGGTAGACATTTCTTTTCGATTTGCAGAGAACGTCGGGTAAGAAGTAAAGACATAGAACGATCTCATCATCTCGATTGGATTATGGTATAGGCAACTTTGTCTGAAGGAGGGCTTACGTGTGAAAAGTCAAACGATGTTACTCTCAGAAATATTTGGAGTCCTAAAGAAAAACTTTTTACTTCTCGTGTTGATGATGCTCATTGGAGGAGGGGCAGCCTATTATTTAAGTCAGTATGTGATTGCACCGACTTATGAGGCTTCGACACAAGTATTGATTGTACCTAAAGAAGAAGCCGGTACGAACGTGATTGACAGTGCCCAAGTATCTTCTTCACTATCGCTCGTAAATACGTACCGCGTCATCATGCGCAGTCCAGCCATCTTGAACGAAGTACAAGAAAGAGTGCCTGAAGCACCGACAGACATCAGTGAGATTCTTTTAGTAGAAAGTGAAGAGGACTCGCAAGTCATCAATATCGTCGTTCAATACGTTGATCCAGTCGTGGCGACTGAAATTGCAAATGTCATCACGCGCGTATTCGCGAGTGAGATTCCTGATTTAATGAACATCGACAATGTTCGCATTTTATCAGAAGCTGTCGTACCCGGTGATCCAATTGCTCCTAACCTCGTTATGAACACCGCGATTGGTCTACTTGCAGGTTTCATGGTCGGAGGAGCGCTTGCTCTCATCCGCCATACGTTTGATAAACGGATTCACGATGAACGTGAGGCAGAACTGATTTTGTCCATGCCAGTGATTGGTTCAATTCCGGTCATTGAAAAACGGGATATGAATCCCAAAGCGGTGAAGGCAAAAGCTGAAGCTGCCAAAGAACCGAAAGGAGATGACCCACATGTTCCACCTGTCAAAGAGACAAGACAAACATCGTGATTCTGGGCGTAGCCTCATCACATTGGCAAATCCTAAATCCCCGATCGCCGAACAGTATCGAACGATTCGGACCAACCTACAGTTCACGGCACTTGGTGCGACGTTACAGACGATTGTTGTCACGTCAGCGTCGCCAGGTGAAGGGAAATCAACGACGGCTTCGAACTTGGCCATCGTCTATGCGCAGCTCGGAAAACGGGTGTTGCTCATGGACTGTGATATGCGGAAGCCGACGGTGCATTTCACATTCCAACTAGCGGGGCAAACCGGTATGTCTACCGTCCTCGCTAAACGGACATCGTTTGAGCGTGCGGTTCAAATGACGAAAGTGCCAAAACTTCATTTACTGGCAGCGGGACCGATTCCGCCGAACCCATCTGAGTTATTGGCTTCTCCAATGATGAAGCAACTATTGGATGAGGTGAAAGAAAAGTACGACTTAGTTATCTTGGACGCTCCTCCACTCATGCACGTGGCGGACAGTCGACTGTTGGCAAGTGAGACCGATGGAACCATTCTCGTCGTAGGTTGTGACAATTCAAACCGCGACCTCGTCTTAAAGGCGAAAGAACAGCTCGTCTTGTCTGGTGCTCACATGCTTGGAATCGTTATGAACAAGCGGGAACGAGGCGGCAAGGACGCCTACTACGCCTATACGTACGAGTAAGGAGGGAGGGAGAACCATGCGGATTCTACACATCAATGCCATTCATGAAGAAAAAAGCACGGGACGGATTTGTAAAGAGATTTCGTCTGTTGCGGTTGCCCATGGCCATGAGAGTGTCGTCGCTTATGCGACAGGTCCAGATACGGGAAGTGGGTTCCGCATCGGTTCATCCTTCGATCAAAAACGACATGCGCTCTTGTCTCGCTTGAGTGGGAAACAAGGTTATTTCTCAAAAGGGGCGACGGCAGAACTCATCGATTATATCGAATCGTACAAGCCTGACGTCGTGCATTTGCACAACCTCCACGGCAATTATATACATTTCGAGACATTGTTTAATTGGCTCAGCCATACTGACACGCCGACGGTACTGACGCTACATGATTGTTGGTTTTACACCGGGAAGTGCACGCATTATACGCGAACCGGTTGTGAGCGTTGGCGAGATGGATGCGGAAGCTGCCCTAGACTTGCGCTTGATAATCCAAGTTGGGGTCTTGATCGGACTGCTGAAATGTGGCAGGACAAAAAACGATGGTTCGAAAACATCTCGCGATTAGCCGTCATCGGCGTCTCAGATTGGATCACGATTGAAGCACGATTTTCATTTCTCGGTAATGCAAAGATGATTCGGCGGATTTATAACTGGGTCGACCTCGATATTTTCTACCCCCGGGACACATCAGGGTTACGTGAGGTGCTTGGGTTAGAGAACCGTTTCGTTCTACTAGGCGTCGCTAGCTCATGGGACGACTCGAAAGGACTGTCTGACTTTTTACAGGTGGCACAGGCGTTGCCGGAAGCACGATTGTTGCTCGTCGGAGACCTTCCCGACATTACGTTACCCGTGAATGTGATCCATATTCCTTCAACGAATCGTATCGAGGAGTTGGCTGACTACTATGCGCTCGCAGATGTGTTCCTCAACTTATCGGTCGAAGAATCATTCGGGAAAGTGACCGCGGAAGCGATGGCCTCAGGAACGCCGGTCGTTGTGCTCGATGCGACAGCTAATCCAGAGCTAGTTCCACCTACATGTGGGGAAGTCATACAGCCCCAACGGTTAGAGGCCGTTATAGCTGCCATCGAAAAAATGAAAAGACTCGGAAAGGAACACTACACGGATTCCTGTGTCGAGCACGCACGCACCTCCTTTTCAATGGAAGAGCGAGTGACGGATTATCTGGGAGTGTATGAAAGCTTGGTCCACGAAAAAAGGAGGAATCCACAATGGAACGCCCACTCGTCTCGATTGTCATCCCCGTCTACAATGGAGCGGACTATTTGAAGGAAACGATTGAAAGTGCCCTCGCTCAAACGTATGAGCGTGTGGAAGTGATTGTAGTCAACGACGGATCGACAGACAGCGGGGCGACAGCGGCTATTGCCCGTAGCTTTGGAAACCAAATTCGATATTATGAAAAATCAAATGGCGGAGTATCGACCGCACTAAATCTTGGGATCGAGAACATGCGCGGTGAATGGTTCTCTTGGTTAAGTCATGATGATCTTTATGAACCGGACAAGGTGAACAATCAAGTCCAAGAACTACAGAAGCTTGGTGATCAAGCTCAGAACTATATATTGTCTTGTGGTACGAAACTGATTAATGAAACAGGGGCTCCCATCCATCGTCCAAGAAGACAGTTGAAAGGGTTGTACACGGATGAGGCCATGTTTGATTACCTTTTACTCAAAGCTTGTTTGAGCGGCTGCGCGTTACTTATTCCCAAACAAGCATTCGAACAAGTGGGAGGATTCCCAACAACGTATCGATATATTCAGGACTGGGTGTGCTGGGTTGATATGGCTTTGGCAGGATATCAATTTAAATTGACAACGACTCCACACTCGAAGACACGCATTCATGAAAAACAACAGACGAAGAAAATAGCTGACCTCGCGCCAATCGAGACGGCTCGCTTTTTCGAACAGTTGTTAGTACGACTTGATGCCCAAAATAGTGTTACCACGCCTCAGATTAAAACGGTATTTAAGGCGGTGTATCGCTCGGCTGAACCTGAAGTAAGAGAGGATTTATTAAAACGTTTCGCTGGGAACCGTCATATAAGTGAATTCGAACAAAAGAAATTGCAGACGTCTTCGTTCATCTATCATCGCGTGTTGATGCTCTATAGAGGAATGATGAACCTTCGTTATCGTTAAGCGGAAAAGGAGGAGGTCATATGTGGATCTATTTGATTAATATGTTGCTTCTGATTGCATGGGCGGCGCTCCTCCTGCGTGATGATGGCATCAAGCACGGAAAGTTGCTGTTTGTGACGATTGCGACGTGCCAGTGGATACTTTTATCAGGATTTCGACATTTCAGTGTAGGTGCCGATACGATGCAATACAAATGGATGTTTGATGAGACGAAAGGCATATCGTGGGAACGTCTAGGTGACAATTTTGTCAGCATTCTCTTTGGCGCCGCTGACGGAAGAGATCCAGGTTATTACTTATTGCAAAAAACAATTCAACTGGCGACAGAAAATTATCAGTGGTACCTGTTAACGGTTGCGCTCTTGTTCTTGATTCCGTTTGGGATTTGGATTTATCGAAACTCTAGCGAACCGTTACTCAGTTTTCTAATTTTTTCAACACTGTTTTACGCGTTCTTTGCCATTACTGGTATCCGCCAAACAATTGCGACGGCGATTGCCGTGTTGATCGGCTATTACTTTATTCAAACGAGACGATTTTGGCCATTTCTCGGTGTCGTGTTGCTGGCAGCGACGATTCATCAATCCGCACTCGTCTTCCTTCCGTTTTATTTCTTGGCTACGAAGACGATTACATCACGCTATCTGTTGTTCATGGGTGCGCTGATTCCATTCCTGTTCGTTTTTAGGGTTCCACTCTTCGAATTCTTCCGTACCATTAGCGGTTATGACGAGTATGACTACTATACGGGCGCAGGTACGTTCAATTTCTCCATGATTTTGATTTTAATCACGATTGTCTCGCTTTGGCGTCGTGAACAAATGATTGCGGTCAATCCGAACGTAACTCACTACTTAAATGCGTTACTGTTGGCGCTTTGCTTCCTACCATTAACGTTCATCAACCCTTCGATGATGCGAATTGTCCAGTACTTTTCAATCTTCGTCATGCTACTGATTCCTGAGCTTCTCCGTTCATTCGAGCGGCGAGAACGTTTGCTCGTCTATTACGTTGCCATCACGATGCTGCTGCTCTTATTTGTCCGCAATGAACCGCTTTATATGTTCTTTTGGCAACAAAAATAAGAGGAGGGGAATCTGGTGACGACGAAAGTGGAATTTGATGAACAAAAAAGCTCTCGGCAAATCAAGATTGGCGTGCTTATGTCTTACGTCGCCATCGGATTCAATATCCTGGCGGGTCTGTTTTACACCCCGTGGATGATTGCGGAGATTGGGAAGGCGAACTACGGGCTCTACATGTTGTCGCTGTCGCTCGTCAGCATCTTTGCGATGGATTTCGGGTTAGAGGCGGCGGTGTCGCGGTTCCTGTCAAAATACCACGCCCTCGGGGATACGGAAGGGGCGTCTCGCTTTCTCGGGGTCGCGTTCAAACTTTTCATAGGCATCGCGCTGTTGATTGGGATCGTACTCATTGGTGTGTATATGATGATCGACACGATTTATGCGAGTTTATCTCCTGGTGAGATTGAGACGCTTCAAGTGCTATATATCATGGTTGGCTTTTACATCGTCGTCTTGTTTCCGACCAAACCGTTCAACGGGATTTTTATCGCGAATGAACGATTCGTTGTCCTCAACTGGTTCAACTTGATTGAGAAAGTATCGACGGTCGTCTTGATGGTCGGTGCGCTCCTATTCGGATTTGGCTTGTATGCGCTTGTCTTCGTTAATGCGCTTGTCGGTCTGTCAATTATTATCGGCAAAGGAATCTATCTCATGCGTAAAACAGAGACGGCGATTGATTTTTTGCATAACAGCCGTTCGATGTACCGAGACATCTTCACGTTCTCCTCGTGGACGACCGTGATTGCCATCGCGCAGCGCTTCATTTTAAATATCACACCGACCATCCTCGGAGCTTTGGCGAGCAGTGCCTCCATCGCCTTGTTCTCGATTGGGATGGTGATTGAAGGTTATGTCTGGACCATTTCCTCGGCGATCGGGTCACTGTTCCTGCCGAAAGTCACGCGTATGACTACGTTTAATCGTCAGGCCGAACTCGATAATCTATTAATCCGCGTAGGGCGGATTCAATTATACATCGTCGGCTTGATTATCATCAGCTTTGCGACGATGGGCCGGGAGTTCATCGGACTTTGGGTCGGGCCAGACTTCTTTCCCTCTTATGTAGTGGCATTATTACTCATTCTTCCTGGCATCATCACGTTGACGCAAGAAATTGCCTATACGACATTGATTGCGCTCAATCAAATCAAGTACCGGGCGTTCGCGTCGCTCATTGTCGCGACGGTCAGTGTGATCCTATCGCTGATCTTGTCACCGCAGTATGGTGCAATCGGTGCTGCAAGCGCCATTTTAGTCGGTAACTTGGTCGGCACTGTGATTTTCATGAACATGGTGTATATTCGCATATTAAAATTGAGCATGTGGAGATTCTTCTACGAATGTCATGTGAAGCTTGCGCCGGCCTTGATTTTTCTAGGGATTTCCGGCTTCTTGCTCCAACGATATCTACCTGTCGATTCGCTCATGTACTTCCTCTTTAAAGCTGTTGTGCTCGGTCTCGTCTACTTTATCTTTCTGTGGGTCTTCACGTTTCGGGATAACGAAAAAGAATTATTGCGTGGATTTGTCCGCCATGCAACGAAGGCATCCTGAGCAAGGGTGTCTTTTTTCATGAGATACAAACATTAGACATGTCATCTTTCAAAAAAATGATAAACATTTCTTTCCTATTCTCACAAAGAGTCGGGTAACACGTTAGTATCAACATCATTGCAATGGTTTCCAACTCAACTTTCCCATCACCTTTAGAAGCAACCGACATCATGACAAAGGAGAGGATTTGCAATGTTTAAAGACAAGACGTTATTGATCACTGGAGGAACAGGTTCATTCGGAAACGCCGTCATGCAGCGTTTCCTGAAAACTGATATTAAAGAGATCCGTATCTTTTCACGAGATGAGAAGAAACAGGACGACATGCGCAAACTATATCATGACGACAAACTCAAGTTTTATATCGGTGATGTGCGCGATGTGAATAGTGTGCGCAACGCGATGTACGGTGTCGATTATGTGTTCCACGCGGCGGCGTTGAAACAAGTTCCTTCCTGTGAGTTTTTCCCTCTAGAGGCAGTGAAAACGAACGTGCTTGGAACAGACAACGTCTTGAACGCAGCCATCGAGCAACAAGTTCAAAAAGTCATCTGCCTGTCGACCGATAAGGCGGCCTATCCAATCAATGCGATGGGTATTTCCAAAGCGATGATGGAAAAGGTGTTCGTCGCCAAAGCGAAAGCTGTTGGACCGGACCAGACATTGATTTGCGGTACGCGCTACGGAAACGTCATGGCATCAAGGGGTTCTGTCATCCCGCTATTCGTGGATCAAATCAAACGGGGAGAGCCGTTGACCGTGACAGACCCGTTCATGACACGTTTCTTAATGAGTCTCGAAGACGCGGTCGAACTCGTCGTCTTCGCCTTCAAGCATGCACATGCGGGAGACATCATGGTCCAAAAATCACCTGCGTCTACAATTGGAGTGTTGGCCCAGGCGCTACTTGAACTGTTCCATGCGAACAATCCAATTAAAGTCATCGGCACACGGCATGGTGAGAAGTCATACGAGACGCTGTTGACACGAGAAGAGAATGTCGTCGCAGAAGACATGGGCGGTTTCTACCGCGTTCCAGCTGATACGCGCGACTTAAACTACGATAAATATTTCAACGAAGGTAGCAAGCGTTTGACGGTCGAGGGCGAATACAACTCGGCCAACACGGAACAGTTGAACGTCGAGCAAGTGAAACAGCTGTTATTGACGCTACCCTACATTCAACAAGAACTCGCGAGCTGGGTGAAAGTATCATGAAGATTCTTGTCACCGGAGCAACTGGATTCATCGGTAAAAATCTAGTCGCTGAGCTAACCGCACGAGGTTACGAGGTATTCTCATCCACGCGCAATACGTCAGAAGCCGAATTTCAACGATATTGCCAACATGCCGAGTTCGTCTATCACTTGGCCGGAGTGAACCGATCTGAAGTGGAAACCGACTTTGAGGAAGGGAACATCGGGTTCACGGAACGATTGATTGCATCGTTGGCGTCTTATGAGAATGATGCATCAATCATGTTCGCTTCCTCGATTCAAGCGACGCAAGATAATCCATACGGTCGCAGTAAACTCGCTGCAGAGAACATCTTAAAACAGGAACATGAGAAAACGGGACGCACTATCTATCTGTTCCGTTTCCCAAATTTATTCGGCAAGTGGGGACGACCGAACTATAACAGTGTCGTCGCGACGTTCTGTTATCGGGCCGCTCGCGACTTACCGTTAGAAATCCATGACCCGACACGGACCGTGCAACTGGCGTACATCGATGACGTGCTCGATGCGTTAGTCCACTTACTAGATGCCAATGTAAAAACGCATGCTGTGTTTGAGGAAGACGTTGCGGTCCATCCGCCAATCGAGCTCGGCCGGATTGCCGACCTGTTACAGGTGTTCAAAGAGAGTCGACGGAGCTTGACCGTCCCGCAACTCGATGATGCGTTTACCAAGCAGCTGTACAGTACGTACCTCAGTTACTTACCTGTCGACCGCTTCGCTTATGACTTGAAATTGAATGAAGATGCACGCGGATCGTTCACTGAATTCATACGGACGCCCGACCGAGGGCAAGTGTCCATTAACGTGGCCAAGCCCGGAATCACGAAAGGGAACCACTGGCACCACACGAAAAATGAGAAGTTCCTCGTGGTCAGCGGCGAGGCGTTGATTCGTTTCCGCAAGGTCGGAGAGAGCGAGGTCCATACGTATCACGTCACGGGAGAGATGATGCGTGTGCTCGATATCCCGACCGGCTATACGCACAACATTGAAAACATCGGAACGACCGACTTGGTGACCGTCATGTGGGTGAATGAGGCCTATGATTCGAACAACCCGGACACATACTTTATGGAGGTGCAAGATGAAACGACTCAAAGTGATGACCATCGTCGGGACGCGTCCCGAAATCATACGCCTGTCGGCCGTTATTCATAAACTGGAACACTCTGAGGCCATCGAGCATGTCCTTGTGCATACGGGACAGAATTATGATTATGAATTGAATGAAGTGTTTTTCCAAGATTTCTCCTTGCGAAAACCAGATTACTTCCTCAATTCGGCAACGGGCAGTCCAATCGAGACGATCGGCAACATTCTCATCCAAGTCGATCCAGTCCTCGAGCTTGAACGTCCGGACGCGGTGTTGATTCTCGGAGATACGAACTCTTGTCTCGCGGCAATCGCAGCCAAACGACGGAAAATCCCGATTTTCCATATGGAGGCAGGGAACCGTTGCTTCGATCAACGCGTCCCGGAAGAAATCAATCGGAAGATTGTCGATCATACGGCGGACGTGAATTTAACGTACAGCGATATCGCTCGTGAATATCTTCTCCGCGAAGGGCTTCCGGCAGAACGAATCATCAAGACGGGGAGCCCGATGTTCGAGGTATTGATGTCTAAACGAGAGGCGATTGAAAACTCCGATGTACTCGATCGACTCGAATTGAGCCCTGACAACTACTTCATCGTTTCGGCGCATCGCGAAGAAAATGTTAACTCTGATCAACACTTTCTCGCACTCGTCGACAGTTTAAATGCCATTGCAGCGCAATATGGACTGCCTGTCATCGTCAGCACTCATCCTCGGACGATGAAGCGAATCCATGAACTGAACGTCTCGTTCCATCCGTTGGTTCGACTTCTCAAGCCGTTGGGGTTTGTCGATTACAATCACCTTCAACTGCACGCCAAGGCGGTGCTCAGTGACAGTGGGACGATTAGCGAGGAGTCTTCGATTCTTGGGTTGCGAGGGTTGAATATCCGTGAGACACACGAACGGCCGGAAGCGATGGAAGAAGGGGCCGTGCTGATGGTTGGTCTCGAAACAGAGCGAATCTTACAAGGGTTATCAGTCGTCATGCAACAAGAGCGGCCTCGCATCGTCAGTGATTACAGCATGCCAAACGTCTCTGACAAAGTGGTGCGGATTTTGATTTCGTATACGGACTACGTCCGACGCGAAGTATGGAAAGGTACAACGGATCCACGCCAAACTGTAAAGGAGGGTGAACGATGAAACAAAAACTCGTTTTTATCGGAAACATCGCTTCTCCTTATCAGGTGAAGCTGTGCTACGCCTTGGAAGAGTACTTTAACTCTGAATTTTGGTTTTACGAATATCTAGATCAAAATCGGCCAGACTGGTGGAAAATCCCACTCGGTGATAAATGTCAGGTGTTGAAATATTCGAAGTGGTTTCCGAAGATTGGCTATCTCTCACTCGGCTTGATCCCAGAGTTGATTCGTTTCAAACCAGACGTCATCCTACTCGGCGGGTTCATGGCGGGACATGCTGCCATCGTGAGAATCGCGAAACTGTTCGGCATCAAAACCGTCATTATGAGTGAGCCGCTTCGACCGCTACAAAATGACGACGATCCGTCTGACCGGCTGACGAATCCGCAGGATAATCCATACAAAACGAAGCTGTTGCACTGGATGTTCAAGGACGCTGACCTCTACTTCGGGATGGGGACGGTAGCAGTGGAGCAATTCAAACACCAACTCGGGTTTGACCCTAATAAAGTCGTACATGCGACGTATGCCCAAGACATTGATGCGTACTTCGATCACGGATTGAGACGGAAACAGCAGGGCGATACATTCAAACTATTGTTTGCGAATCGACTCGTCGAACGCTATCAACCACTACTCGTGCTAGAAGCGTATCGGAACTTATCAAAACGCTATTCCCTCGAACTCTATTTGAACAATTCGGGGCAACAGCTCGAGGCGTGTAAAGCCTACATCGCAGAACACGATTTGAAGAACGTCCACTTCTTAGATGAGATTCGGGCGTGGGATGAGATGCCGAAAGTGTATGAACAAGCGGACATTTTGGTACTGCCGGCAACGTATTCGAACGGGAATGGGACTATCATCGAAGCGAGAGCCTCGGGCATGGGGGTCGTCATCAGCGATCAAATCAACAACGTCTCCCATCATTCCGTAGACGGTAAGAATTGCTATATGTGTGGCGTCACGGTCGAATCGATTGAACGAGGGATTGAACAATACCTCGAACATCCGCAGCGTCTCATCGAACATGGCATGTTATCGCGGGAACTCGTCAAGTTCCACCGTAACGATGTCACAGCAAAAGGGTACTATGACACGTTGCGTGCGAAACAGATTATTTCGTAAAGGAGAAATGTCATGAACGTGGCCATTATGCAGCCTTACTTCTTCCCATATATCGGGTACTTCCAATTGATTCATGCGGTTGATACGTTCGTTGTGTATGACGACGTTCATTTCATCAAAAAGGGTTGGATTCATCGCAATCGGATTCTGATTGACGGAAATCCTCATCCGATCACCTTACCCATTCAGAAGATGAGCCAGAATCGTTTGATTTGCGACCATGAGCGTTCGCAACCAGACGAAATCGTTGAACAACAGTTGAAGTTGTTGCGACACGCCTATCACAAAGCCCCTCAATTTGAACACGTCTTCCCGTTACTCGAACGCGTGATTCGTCATCCCGAGCGAAACGTCGGGAAATATTTGGCATACAGCATCGAGGAAGTCGCTCGGTACCTCGGCATTTCAACGACATTCATTCTCTCGTCAGAATTGAACGCTGGGGTTGGATTGAAGGGCCAAGCGAGAATCCTCAATATATGTGAGCATTTGAGGGCGACGCATTACGTGAATGCCATCAACGGAATGGACTTGTACGATACCGAGGTGTTCGAACAGGCGGGAATCGATTTATCATTCATCGAGACCGAGCCAATCATTTACCATCAAGGATCATGTCCGTTTCAAGCGAATCTGTCCATCATCGACGTGATGATGCATTGTCCCAAACAGGAAATCCAGCTCATCCTTGAACGTTACGCACTCGTCTCGAATCGCCAAGTGACCTAGGAGGTGCCTTATGCTACACATCATCGATATCCAATCCGCCGCATTCCCGGTTCGTCCAGTAGTGAACAAGCCTGACCGCAAACCGACAGCTATTCCGATCACCAAATCCGTACTTCCCTCCTTTGAAGAATATACGGATGAGATTCGTGACATATGGGAGTCAGGATGGTTGACGAACAACGGCACCAAACATCAGCAACTTGAACAGGAGCTGATTGAGTATTTGGATGTAGAACACGTGTCACTGTTCACGAACGGGCACTTGGCGCTCGAGACGGCGATTGAAGCACTCGGATTGACAGGTGAGGTCATTACGACGCCTTTTACTTTTGCTTCGACAAGTCATGCACTGATTCGTAAAGGGCTAACACCCGTTTATGGAGATATCCGATCAGATGACTTTACGCTCGATGCTACAAAACTAGAACATCTGATTACACCCAAAACTTCAGCCATCCTTCCTGTCCATGTATACGGAAATGTATGTGATGTTGAGGCCATCGAAGCGATTGCCAAACGACACAACTTGAAAGTGATTTATGACGCGGCCCATACGTTCGGCGTCAAAGTGAACGGACGAGGAATCGGAACGTTCGGAGACGTCTCGATGTTCAGTTTCCACGCCACGAAAGTATTCCATACCATCGAAGGCGGGGCTCTGACATACAATGATCCGGCACTGAAACATCGTTTCGACCAATTGAAAAACTTTGGCATCACCGGACCAGAAACGGTGGAAGTGACGGGCGGGAACGCCAAGATGAACGAGTTCCAAGCAGCGATGGGGCTATGCAACTTGCGTCGTATTGATGAGACGATCGCGCGGCGGAAGCAAGTGCGCGAGCTATATGACGAATTACTCAAGAACATTCCAGGAATTCGGATTCTGACACCTCAAGAAGGTGTCGAGACGAACCATTCGTACTATCCCATCATTTTCACAGCAGAAGAAAATCGACGGGATGAACTGCATGACGCCCTGGCGAAAGAAGGAATCTTCACTCGAAAGTACTTCTATCCGCTCGTAACGGATTATGCGTGGAATCATAATCGTTTCGCGAGCCGTCGCACACCCGTTGCCCGCACGATTGCCGAACGTGTACTGACACTTCCACTTTACCCAGACCTTACTACAGAAGATGTAACCCGGATTTGTGCCACGATTCAAGAAAGGGTGATGAAGTGATGAAAGGGATTATATTAGCGGGTGGGAATGGAACGCGCCTCTATCCGATGACGAAGGCCGTCTCGAAACAACTGTTACCAATCTACGACAAGCCGTTGATTTATTATCCAATGTCCGTGTTGATGCTCGCAGGTATTCGGGAGATTCTGCTCATTTCGACTCCGCAAGACATTGGTGGATACGAGCGATTGTTCGGGGACGGGCATCAACTCGGTATCGACATCTCGTATAAAGTGCAGACCAAGCCGGTCGGACTAGCAGATGCGTTTATTTTAGGAGCTGACTTCATCGGTGACGACTCGGTCTGTCTCATCTTGGGGGATAACGTTTTCTACGGACCGGATTTAACTCGATTCTTGAAACACGCACAATCGAAAAAACAAGGAGCGACCGTCTTTGGCTATCCGGTAAAAGATCCACGGGCGTTTGGAGTCGTTGAATTTGATTCACAAAATCGAGTTGTCTCGATTGAAGAAAAACCGGCTGAACCAAAATCGAACTATGCGGTCCCAGGACTTTACTTTTACGACAATCAAGTCGTGGAGTTCGCCAAACGTGTTGAGCCTTCTGCACGAGGAGAACTCGAAATCACGTCAATCAATAATATGTATCTGGAACGCGGCGAGTTGAACGTCGTTTTGTTCGGCCGCGGAATGGCCTGGCTCGATACCGGCACACCAGAAGGCATGATCAAAGCAGCTGTGTTCGTTCAAACGGTACAAGAACGGCAAGGCTATTACATCGCCTGTCTCGAGGAAATCGCTTGGCGTCGCGGGTTCATCACAAGAGATGAGTTGAAAGATATCGGTTTGACGCTCAAGATGACGGATTATGGACAATATCTCTTATCACTCGTCGAGGAAGGGGAGAGAACGGATGCGAACGATTCTAGTGACTGGCGGAGCCGGGTTCATCGGTTCAAATTTCATAAAACACTTACGGGTAAAACATCCGACGTACCGCATTCTTAACGTCGATGTGCTCACCTATGCAGGGAACTTGGAGAACTTGCGCGAGTTCGAAGCAGATCCGCTTTATCATTTCGAAAAGGTTGATATTCGTGACCGTCAAGCAATTGAACAGTTGTTTCAAGCATATGACGTGGATGAAGTCGTTCACTTCGCTGCAGAATCACATGTCGATCGGAGTATCACCGAGCCCGAGTTGTTTTTGACGACAAACATTCTCGGGACGCAAGTGTTGCTCGACACGGCGATGCGACATTGGAAACGTGAACCTGACAATAAATATGGTCGCGATTATAAAGCGGGCGTCTGTTTCGTCCATGTGTCGACCGACGAAGTATACGGTTCACTCGGAGCGATCGGTTATTTCACTGAAGACTCTCCCATTGCCCCGAACAGTCCATATTCCGCCTCGAAAGCAAGTTCTGACCTGCTCGTTCGAGCCTATTACGAGACGTATGGGTTGCCGGTCAAGACGACGCGATGCAGCAACAACTATGGGCCGTATCAGTTCCCAGAAAAACTCATCCCGCTCATGATTCATAACTGTATGACGAATCTGCCATTGCCGGTCTACGGAGACGGCCAGCAGATTCGGGACTGGCTCCATGTGAGCGATCATTGTGAAGCCATCGATGTCGTTCGAGAACATGGACGCTTCGGAGAAGTTTACAATATCGGCGGTCATAATGAAAAGACGAACTTGGAGCTCGTGCAAATCATCATCAAAGCTTTCGGCCAGTCAGAAGAACTGATTCAATTCGTCAAAGATCGTCCAGGGCACGATCGCCGCTATGCGATCGACGCGACCAAGATGGCCAATGAATTGGGATGGACCCCACGATATCGATTTGAAGACGGAATCGCGGAAACGATTCAGTGGTATGTGGGGCATCCTGAATGGATTGAGCGAATCGTGTCTGGTGCGTATCAAACCTATTACGACTCGATGTATTCTTCGTTCAGATAGGAGGGGTCATCATGTACGAACGTTTGGTGAAACGCCCACAAGATGCAATCCTTGCGACGGTTTCGTTACTCGTTTTAAGCCCTGTTCTTCTGACGATTGCGGGTCTCATCAAGTGGAAACTCGGGGGACCAGTGTTGTTCAAACAGAAACGTCCCGGAAAGGACGGCGTTATCTTCGAGATGCTCAAGTTTCGAACGATGACAGACAAGCGGGATGAGCATGGAAAGTTGTTACCTGACGAGGTACGTTTGACCCCGTTCGGCGAGACGCTCCGGTCACTCAGTCTCGATGAACTGCCGAGCCTGCTCAATATCGTCAAAGGCGACATTGCGATTGTCGGACCGCGCCCGTTGCTCGTCGAATATTTACCGCGTTATAACGAGGAGCAACGCCGACGTCACGATGTCCGTCCCGGACTGACGGGACTCGCCCAAGTGAACGGACGGAACCGGTTGTCCTGGCCCGACCGCTTCGCGCTCGACGTGAAGTACGTTGACAACGTCACGTTCCTCAACGACTGGAAGATCATCCTGCAGACGGTCTGGAAAGTCGTGAAGAAGGAGGGAATCTCGTCGGATACGGCGGCGACGATGGAGGCGTTTATGGGGAATGAAAGATGAAGTGTGTCGTCAAATGAAGCGAGCGGGCATGCGTCCGCTCGTTTTCTTGTGTGTCATTTCTTTTGACGAAATTCACTAGAACGTCACTCGAGTCTGTTGAGCAGACGTGCTATAACTAAATTTGTGAATAATCGAACAAATGGAGGTTTATACATGAAACGGTTTCTGTTCTTATTCGTTGGACTCATCTTGATTCTCACGGCCTGCAGCCAAAGCGAGGCGGTCGACTCGACGAAGGTACATACATACAAGAAGTACGAACTCCCGCTCGATGACAAAGTCGCGCTCGGGGAAGGAGAGCATGAGATCGTGTTCGTCTTCGACTACAGTTGTCCGTGGTGTAAGAAGTGGATGGAAGAAGTACTGCCGGAAATCGAGGAGCACTGGCTTGACTCGGGCGAGGCGACTTTCAAAGGACAGCCGCTCGTCTTGTTGAACGAACAGTCACAATTGCTCGCGAACGTAGATTATAACGTAGAACGGCTCATCCCGGACCGCTACTATGAAGTGCAGCGCACCATCGGACACGATTCGGGGTCGGACGGCTTCGGGACGGAAGCCCATGTCCAAAAAATCGCCTCTGAGTTCAACCTGAATGTGGACGAACTGCTTGAGAACCACGTCGATATCGGCATCCAGAACTCACGGCTGTTCACGCGCGACTTTGGTGTCAAGTACGTGCCGACGGTGTACGTAGACGGCATCCAGCTCGTGGACGCGTTCAGTCTGGTGGAAATGGAACACATCATGGATGGCACCATCGAAGCGGGCGACGAAGTCGAATTGCCAGAAGACTAAAATAACCCCTCGTCACCGACGAGGGGTTATTTTATCTATTCTCGAAATACGGTTTGACGAACAACTCGAACAGTTCGGCGTTGAGCAAGTACCGGTTCGAATAGAACGGGTCGTTGTCCGGCGTGATCGGATTCGGGCTCAAGATGAAAGTCTGTTCGAAGCCGAGGTCTTGCACCGTCTCGATCACGGCGTCGCTCGTGTTGCCGAACGGATAGGCGATCGTCGTGACGCGCGTCCCGAGATTCTTTTCGATGGCGGCGACACTTGTCTCCAAATCTTGTCGGAGCTCATCTTGCATGTCTTCCGGCAAGAACACGGCGCCCCCGTCTTTGACGTAGTGCATGTCATGCGTATGCGTCCCGAAATCAGCGAGTCCGCTCGTCTGCATATCCTTCAGTTCAGTCCATGGGGCGAGATCCAAGTTTTGGAACGCCTCGCCGACGTGACTGGTGATGATGAACAGCGTGGACGGGATTTGCTTGTCTTTCAGCACCGGGAACGCGTTCTCATAGACGGTATGATCGACGTCATCGAACGAGATCCACACACATTTGTTCGGAATCGGCTCCCCGGCGCGATAGCCGAGCAAGTCGTCCTGCGTCGCGAAGTGGACGCCTTCCTCTTGGAGCCACGTCCTCATGTGTCGTCGAGGACACGTCGTACACTTTCCAGACGATGCCACTAATAATCAATAGAACGACCAACTGTTTCATGTAGCGCATCATTTCAACTCTTTCACCGGATTTTCTGTGAACACGATGACTTTGTCACGCTGAAGTCGCTCGATATCTTCCGGTTCCATCAAGTCGAGTTTGAGCCAATCGTCGAGCGTCGTGTCTGTCGGCATCTGCCGGCGGTTGAGCGGGCCGTACTTTCGCTTGTTGTACGTCCGCCAAAGGAAGAGCAGTAGGGCGGCGATGAACGACGAGACGAGCCCGAAATAGAGCAGCTCGCGGATATCGGCGTTCGTCACGTTCAAGGCGGTCTTGAGGATAGCGATATAGCTGTCGTTCACGTCGACGACGGCGCTCAAAAAGAACCATGTGACGATGAACGTGTAGAGCCAGAACACGACCGTGAGCAACAGCTCGATCCCTTTGCGGAACACGTTCTGTTTCGTCTTGACGAGAATCTCTTGTTCGTAATCGTATAACTCACTTACAGGTTGCTTCTCCGTGCCCCCCGGTCTGGTGAACTCCATGTCGCATAGCCTCCTTTCACACGGGCTCTAATCGCTTTCGGCGTCGCCGCAATGACGACAAACGTATTGAGCATCCAGTAGATGACCGGATACCAAGCGGCCCAGACGTAATACTTGAACACTTTATCGTAGCGGGCGTCGTTCCAGAGAGAGATGATCAGCTGGACGTGACTGACGAGGACGAGCGCGAACGAGTTGTACGTGAACCAAATCAACATGTCCTGCCATGTGTCGGCCGTCGCGAACAGATACACCGTGACGATGAGCCAGGCATACGCCCAGAGGACGCTGACGACCTGTTCGATATAGACGGGCCAAATCCGGCGCTGGCGCCAGTCTTTGAAGATGTCGAAGTGACGCAAGACGACTTCCTGTCCGCCTTGCGACCAGCGCACGCGCTGTTTCCAAATGCCAGAGATCGACTCGGGGACGAGCATCCAGCAGAGGGCGCGTGGCTCATAACGTATGTCCCAGAAATTCTTCTGGAGTTTCCACGAGACAGCGATGTCCTCGGTGATCATGTCGCGGTCCCAGAGACCGACCGACAGTAACGCTTTCTTGCGGAACATGACGATGACGCCGGAGACGGTCATGATTTTACCCATGACGCGCTGCGTCCGTTTGATGGAGCCGATAATGGACGAGTATTCGACGAGTTGCATCCGGCTGAGGAGCGTGTCGCGGTTACGGATACGCGGATTGCCGGTGACGGCACCGACGCGCTCACCGCGGTTCAAGAAGTGACGGACGAGGTAATACGGGGCCTCCTCACTCAAAAACGCGTCCGAGTCGACGCAAAGCAAATATTCCGAGCGGGCGGCGTGGGCGGCCATATGTAGCGCGTTCGCCTTGCCTCGGTTCTCATGACAGTCGATGACACGCAAGCGTTCGTACTCGTCGGCGAGTCCGACGAGAATGTCGCCGGTCTTGTCACGGCTGCCATCGTTGACGGCGATAATCTCAAAGTTCGGATAGGTGAGACGGTCCAAATACTCAATCGTCTCGTTAATCGTCTCTTCTTCGTTATAACAAGGAATCAAGATACTGATGAGCGGCCATTCCCGCTCGTTCAAATCGAGTTCTTCCTCTTTCTCACGCGTCAAGCTGAATAAGAGAGCGCCAGCAATCCAAAACAGCGCCATGAAGAACGGATACCAAAACACAAATTGGGCCAGTGGTTCAATCCAAGGTGCGATGTCGAGCCCGTAAAAATTCATAATTGTCTCCCCTTATTTTTCAATAAGATATGGTATGTAAGATACTAGTTGATATAAAATTATTATTTCATATTAATTGGGGAAAATATACATTTAATAAAAAAAGACATTCGACGTGTGTCAAATGTCTTGTTGCTTGTTCAAGTTCGTCCGTCTGTCTTTGCGCCATTTCCAAACGAACAAACCGATCAGCGCGAGGACAGGGGCCGCAACCCAAGGGCGGGCTTCGATGATGGAGACGAGTTCGAAAATCGAGAGCCATCCGCTGATCATGATGAGAATCAGCAGGAAAGTCTTGAGTCCACCTCGAATAGGAAACCAGTAGAACACGAAGAGCGTAATCAAAAAGAAAGCGAGTAATCCCATGCGGTTATTCCTTTCTAGCCTCATTTTGACTCATTATAGCAGAGAATATTCAGAGAGTGTTAGAGCCTTCCCTTGCACGCCGCTTTTCGGTACTGTTAATAGAAGACTATTGAAGGAGGAACTATCGTGAAATTTGGAATCATCGGCCTTGGCTATGTCGGGCTGGCCACCCTGTGTGGGCTAGCAAAAGCGGGGCATGAGGTCATCGGTGTCGAGAAAGACCAACCGAGACTGCTCCGTCTCATGAACGGGGACGTCCCGTTCCACGAACCGGGCATGGCAGACGTGTTACGCGATCATCACGGTTCAATCACATTCACGGACTCGATTGCCGATACAGAAACGGTCGACTACCTCGTCCTCGCTGTCGGGACGCCGAGCAAGCAAGACGGCAGCTGTGACTTGACGTTCGTCGACGCAGCCTTGTCCGAGGTCGAGTCGAAACATAAAATCATCATCCGCAGCACGGTGCCGCCGGGGACGACCGACATGCTGTCGGTCATGTACCCAGCTCATACGTTCGCCGTCGTGCCGGAATTTCTTCAAGAGGGGCGCGCTCTCGCCGACGTGTTGAAACCGCACCGCGTCGTCATCGGCAGTGACAACCTCGAGATGTGTGAGGAACTTGCCGGTATCTACGGACGCCTCGGGGTGCCGATCGTCTGTACATCACCGATTGACGCCGAGTTCATCAAATACGCCTCGAACGCGTTCCTCGCCACAAAAATCAGTTTCATCAACGACTTGGCGCGTCTCGCTGACAAGGCGGGAGCGGACATCACGACGATCGCCGACGGGATGGGGCTCGACCCGCGCATCGGACGTTCATTCTTGAACGCCGGACTCGGCTACGGGGGCTCGTGCTTCCCGAAAGACATGCACGCGCTCTTGAACGTGGCGAACGAGAACGAGGTCGATTTACCGGTCATCCGAGCGGCCATGCACGCGAACGACGCCCAGATGGAGTACGTCGCCTCGAAAGTTGAACCGAAGAGCGATCTCAAAGTCGCCTTGCTTGGCCTCGCCTTCAAACCGGGGACGGACGACATGCGCGACGCGCCTTCAATGACGCTCGCTCAACTGTTGGAGATACGTGGAGTCGAAGTCATCGGTTACGACCCGCTCGCCAAGTGGGACTTCCCCCAAGTGGAGACGGTCGAAGCTGCGCTCGAGGGAGCGGACATCGCCATCCTCGTCACGGAATGGGACGAGCTCGTCGCGTTGAAACCGGAAGCGTTCGACGGGATGCGGACGAAGCGCTTGATCGATGCGCGCAACGCTTGGAAGTATGCACGCGACCCGGGTACCGTCCAGTACGAAGGGGTCGGTCGGATGCAAAACAAGGAGAATACACCGTCATCGATGTGACGAAAAGCGAGACCCCACGGGGCCTCGCTTTTTTTCACGCCTTCATCTGTTCTTTCGTCGGTCCCATGACGCCCGGGACCGTGAGTCCCGCCTGACGGAGGAGCACCGTCATCTGGCCGCGGTGATGCGTCTGATGGTCGATCATCATGCGCAAGACGGCGCCACGCGGCTGTTTCGCACCGTGGACGTCGACTTCTTCGAGTAGGTATTCGTCCGAGAACTGTTCGGCCGCCTGGCTAATCTCGTCGGCATAGCGCGCATACTGGTCGGCGATGGCTGACGCGTCAGCCGGTTGCGTCAAACTCTTCAGCGCCGACAAACGGAAGCCGAGTAAGTTCGTGAAATAGCCGAGCGCGGTCGTCACGTGCCAACCGATCCAGCCGAGCGAGTTGTGGCCCGGGACGATTTCCTGTCCGAGCGCCTCGTCCGTGACGGCGCGGAGCACGTCGAGCGTGCCGGTCGATGATTTGGTCCAATCTTGTAGAAAATCTGCTTTCGTACGATACATCGAATTCCTCCTTGGAACGTTCTACCCTGAGTATACGACGCAGATTCACGATTTTGAAACGTTCGGTCTCGTTTTCACGTAGACTATAGAAGAAAGGGGGACACCTCTATGTGGGGACTCGTGATTGCAGCACTCATTCTATTCTTGCTCGGATTCGCCGTCCATCGCTTGGGATGGCATTTCCTCATCTCGGGATATAACACGATGAAGCGCGAAGACAAGGCGCGCGTCAATATCAAGGCGGTGGCGCGGTTAATCGGTTTCATGTGTTACGGCATCGCAACCATCTTTCTCGTCATCGTCGCCATTGACGTGTCGGGTCTCGACATTCCGCTCGAGCCGTTGTTTCTGCTCATCGTCGCTCTCGTTGTCGTGACGCTTTGGCGCGCCCAAAAGTATGACGGGAATATTTTTGATGAGAACGGTAAGCTTCGTCCTGGAGGCAAGAAGAAACTCATCCCGCTCATCCTCGTCTTGACGCTCATCTTGGGCTTTGTCGGGGGCCTCTTGTTCTGGTTCAGTCAGCCGACCGAGGTGACGCTCACCGATTCGGCGCTCATCATCGAGGGCGGTTACGGCGAGACGGTGCCATATGACGAGATGGAAGCCGTGACGTTGACGTATGAGCCGAGCCTCGCCCGTCGCACGAACGGTGCCGCCGTCGGCTCACGCCTGACCGGACACTTCCGGACGACGAACGGGGAGGACGTGCTCGTCTTCATCGATCGGGACATCGACGTGGTCGTCCGGATCGACTGGAGCGGCAAACCGATTTATCTGAACGTCGAGTCGCACGAGGCGACAGAAGCGTTATATGAGGAGGTACGACAGAAATGACGCAACCTTGGTATACACGGCACATGCCGTTCTTTTTCTTGACGTTCTTGTTCGCACCGCTGACCTTGCTACTCCTCGTCTGGCGCTGGGATCAGTTCGACGGCCACGAGCGGGGGATCAAACTGTTCTTCGCCATCGGGATGACGGCGTTCATCGTGTTCGGGCTGTTGCCGCGCGGGTCGCTGCCGATCATCTTGCCGGTCATCGGACTGTTGATCGCACTGAAGCTCGTCTTTAATATCATCAAACGAAAAACCGGCTGACATGTGTCAACCGGTCGGAGGGGGCGCTCGCTCAGGCGAGGTGCCCTCTTTTTTCGTTCACCCAGGCCTCGAACGTGGTCGCGTCAAGGGCCGGGGCGTAATAATAACCTTGTCCGAGTTCGACACCTTCCGCGATAATCCGCTCGAGGTCCTGTTTCGTCTCGATGCCCTCGGCGAGCGAGGTCAATTTCTGTTCACTCGCGAAGCGAGAGACGGCGCGGAGGAATGACGTGCTGTCCTTCGCTTTGCCGCTGACGTACATGCGGTCGATCTTCACTTCTTGAATCGGCAAGTGCCAAATCGCTTCGAACGAGGCGTAGCCGGTCCCGAAGTCGTCAATCGAGAGGCAATAGCCGAGGTCCGAGATGTCTTCGAGCCGTTCGAGCTCGTTCGTGTGCGACATGATGTCCGCCGACTCGGTCAGTTCGATTTTCAACCGGTCGGGCAGCCAGGGATACGTCGCGATCAAGTCGCGCAGCTTGGTGACGATGGACGGGTCGACCGAATGGGCCGACAAGTTATACGACAACGAGATATCGGCGAACGATGTGTCGCGCCAGGCGACGAGCTGCTCGACGACCAAATCGAGAATCGAGTGCGACAGCCAGAGAATCTGGTCCGAGCGTTCGGCGATACGGATGAACTCGTTCGGTGGCACGTTGCCGATGTCCGGGTGCTGCCAGCGGGCGAGCGCCTCGGCCCCGACGACACGTCCCGTCTTCAGCTCGACTTGCGGCTGATAGGCGACGGTGATATGTCCTTGCTCGATCGCCTCTGGGAGCGCCTGTTCAATCAAGGCGGCCCATTGAAGCTGGGCGAGGATGCTCGCGTCGTACCAGACGAACGGGGTCCGCGTCTCTTTGGCGTGTTGTAACGCCTTCGTCGCCTCGAACAGACAATCGTTAAAGCTCGGCGTCGTATGCGTCGCCCCGATTTGAAGGTGGACGGTCTGGCGTTTCTGGTTGATCAATAGCTCGGTCGGGAACAGCTCCAACAATTCGGTCTCGTCGACGTTGCGAAGCCCTTTCACATACAGCATGAGCGTGTCGTCCCGGTAACGGCCGAACAAGTGGTGCGCGTACTTCTCGAGCCGGTCCTCGACGTGACGGGCGAACTCGGTCATGAGTAGGTCGGCGTACGTCGGATCATACCAGTCAACGAGGTGATGGAAGTCGTTCAGTTTAATCAAGAGGAACGTCCCGTCGATATCCTGTTTCTCCCACGCCCGCAGGAAGCCGTACTCGTTGTAGAGCTCGGTGGCGAGGTCGAATCGTACGAGCCGGTCGACTTTACGCTCGCGTTCGACGCGCTCGGTCTCATCTTCGAGGATGAGGTAATACGTGAGCGTCTCGCCGCGCTTGAGCGGGATGATTTTGACGTTCAAGAAGCGGACGTGTTCACCTTTCAAATGCAGGATGAACTGCGCGCTCGTACCGTTCTCCGTCACCCCGGCGAGCGCCTCGCGCAACAGGCGGCGGCCCGTGTCGGTGAACAACTGGTTGATCTCATACAGGTTCCGTTCACCGAAGAACTGGCGGAACACATCGTTTCGTTCGATGAAGTTGTACGTGTCGTCGATCAAGGCGATGGCGAGTCCTGTCTCGGAGAACAAGGACGACCAGCGCTCGTGATACCGGAGCAGGTCGTTCGATTTCGTCTCGAGCGTGTGTACCGTCGAATGGACACTGGCGGCAATCTCGCGGAGTTCGTCCTCGATGCCACGGAAGTCGTGGCTCGGCGGGAACGAATCTTCGACCGGTTCCGTGCTCGGGTCGATGGCGAGGGCGCGTGCCTTCAAATGGCTCAAGTCGTGGGCGTACATCTTGCGTGTGGAGCATAGGGCGAACAAGAGCGCACCTGACAAGAGGAGCGTGATGAGCAGGACGGCGATGGCGAGTGTGCCGTAACGGTCACGCTCGGTCATGAGCGTGTCGTCAGCCGCCGAGCGTACCGCTTGTAGCGCGGTGTGCGAATCCTCATAGAAGCTCGTCCCGTTGACGTAACGGGCCTCGAGCGTCGAATTGGCAGCCGTCACCCGACCGAGGGCGAGCGCGCTCTCAATCAAGTCGTCGACCGATTTCGTCCCGAGAGACGGGTCGGTCGCGACGATGTCCTCAATCAGACGGGCCTCGTTCGCAATTGTCGAGACCTCGAACTCGAGCTGGTCTTGATCCGGTGTCTCGGCGAGCAGGTTCGTGACACCTTCGACGAACGCCATCTGCATGCGCATGATGGCATCGGTCAATTCATAGGCCGTGTTCTCTTGGGCGGTCCGTTCGAGCCCTTGATAAAGCCAGCGCCGGTTGATCGACTCGATGACGTCGAACGGCACGGCTTGGAAGCGGCTCGAGCCATCCTCGTTCAATGTATCTTCAAGTTCTTCCGAGAAGCGAAGCAACGCCTCCCGTTCGCGCTCGTCGACCCCGGTCTCGAAGTCGTCGAGCAGTTGAAGATTGTATTGGAGCGCCCGTTCACGGTACGGGGCCGACAGTAACGCCGTCGGTTGCTCTGAGTTCGTCTCGTAGAGCTTGGCCGCGTGATGCAAGACGAGATACGACTCGACGCCGGCCAAGTCGGAGGCGTGGTTCAAGTCGCGCACCGTCTCGTCGACGGCGACGTGTTTTTCTTTCCAGTAATAGCTCAGGCCGAGCCCGAACAACAATACGCCGATGAGACAAGCGACGGCGAGGGCCATCGTGTAAATCCGGTACGGAATTTTAGCGAATCGATTGCTTCCCATCGGACACCTCCTTCTTTCTCTTCCCATTCTATCTCTCGTGTTCGAGTCTTTCGAGGGAAATCCTGCCCCACGAAAAAAAACCCGACAAAGGTCGGGTCTTTCAATGCGCCGAAGGTCACGGTCGCTTGTAACCGATGACGCGTGATTTCCAGTATGGCTCTTTACTGATCGTGTTATAACCGAGTCCGTACGTCCCGGCGTGGATGAACGTGTCCGCGTTAATCATGATCCCCATGTGTGACGGGCCGGCCGTGTACGTGTTCTCGAAGAAGACGAGGTCGCCCGCTTTTGGGACGAACGTCTTGCTGAGCTGTGTTCCGAAATAAGACCCGGACCAGTACGTGGCGACGTTCGTGCGTGGGACGCTGTAGCCTGCCTGGTTGAAGGCATAATAGATGAGTCCAGAGCAGTCAAACCCACCGTTGGCCGGGTTCGAGGATGCCCAGATGTATGGGGTGCCGACGTATTTCTTGGCGACGGCGATGGCGGCGATCCCTGCCTCTGACGTGCCTGGAGCAGGACTTACTGCAGAGCCTTTCGGCACCGCTTTGACGTAAGACGCCGAAACGAAACCGGTCGTGTTCCCGATATAGATTTGATGCCAACCGTTCGACGTCTGGACGATTCGGAGCGTCTGTCCGGCCGTGACGCGACCGATGATGGCCGAGTTCGTCGAGGCCGACGTGCGGACGTTGAGCGATGGTGTATTCACGACATAGTCGAACGAAGCGTTGCCTGCACCGCCGTCTCCGGCGTTCGGTGTGACCGGCGCACTCGGTGCTGTCGTCGTCTGTTTCAAGTAACCGGTGCTGACGTAACCGCTCTTGCCGTTATACGTGACGTATACCCACGTGCCGCTCTGCTTCGTCGCTTTGACGGTCGTGCCGTTCGGGATGCTCGTGACGAGGGCGTAGCCGATGCCCGGGCCTTGACGGACGTTCAAGTTGGCGGTCGTGGTGTACGACTGGTTGATGCTCTGCTCTTGTGGAGCGGCCGGTTTTGTCGGCGTGCTCGGTGTAGTCGGTTTGACGGATGAGTTCGTCAAGTACCCGTTATGTACCCAACCCGTCTTCCCGCCGTAGCTGACTTTCGTCCAGGCGCCGCTCGTTTGAATCGGTTTGAGCGCTTGGCCTTTCGGAATCGTGACGAGTACGTCGTGCCACGTACCTGCGGCGACGCGCATATTCAAGTCTGCCGTCGTGACGGTGGCGTCGCTTGATGGTGCTGGGGCAGCAGGTTTGATTGGAGTCGGTGTGCTCGGTGTAGCTGGTTTGACAGATGAGGCCGTCAAATACCCGTTATGTACCCAACCCGTCTTCCCGCCATAGCTGACTTTCGTCCAGGCACCGCTCGTTTGAATCGGTGTGAGTGCTTGGCCTTTCGGGATCGTGACGAGTACGTCGTGCCACGTGCCTGCGGCGAGACGCATGTTCAACGCGGCCGTCGTGACAGTGCCCGTGCCTGATGTGGCAGTAGGTTTCACTGTGGTCGGGGCGCTCCCGTTCAATTTAAGCGTCTGCCCGATGGCGAGACGGTCTGAATTCAAGTTGTTGAAAGCTTTTAAATTGGCGAGTGACACGTTGTGCTGTTGGCTGATCGACCAGAGCGTGTCACCGGCACGGACGACGTGTGAGCTGGCTGCTGCGACTTCGTCGGCCTGGGCGATGATGCTTACGGCGGCGATGGCTGCGAATGAGTACATGAGGCCGGACTTAGGGGACATTGGGTCACTTCCTTCTCTAATGAGTGCTTTTGACAATTATCGACAGGTAAAGCAATACATGTTTATTGTAGGGTTTACACAAACGGCAAGCAATGGTGGAAATGGCTCAATCAGTGGATTCCGTTAAAAATGAGGTCAATATTTTCGGACACGGATGAGGCGGGAGTACTAAAGAAACAGGGGAATCGAAAATTGACTTTCTGTTGAATTTTGGAAACCTATCCATAGTTCTTTTCGTGCTATCATGAATGCAAAACGTTTGAATGAGAGTAGGGGACTTATGAACGAGGGGAACTTTTCAACACAATCATATCGCAAACATCAAGAGAAACTGTTCGAACTCGTCCGAATGCCAGAGGTGACGGAGGCTGCGGTACGGCAAGCGCTCTTATATATGTGCGAGGTCGTCTCCGATATGCTCGACGTCGACACGGTCTCGATTTGGCATTTCGACGAGACGTATGCCTCGATCAGTTGCCAAGTCGCCTATTCGAAAGAGACGGGACCGAGCGAACCGGTGTTGACGGTCATGCGTGGGGACGCACCTGTCTATTTCGACGCGTTGCGGACGAACCGGGTGCTCCCGTTCGAAGACGTCCGGACCCACGAGTGGGTGAAGGATTTATACCAGCAGCACTTTGTAGAAGGACAACGGATTTATTCGATGCTCGATGCCCCGATCTATGCGAACAATCGGGCAAAAGGGGTCATCTGTTGCGAGACGTTCGCCCCACGGCAATGGACGTTCATCGAGGAGCTGATCGTCAGCACGCTGTCCGACTTTATCGCCATCCTCTATCTCCGGCTCGACCGCCGCGAGATCGATGAACACATCACGAAGCTCGCCTATACGGATGAACAGACCGGGCTCATGAACTTGAACGGGTTCATCGAGCGGGTGGACGCGCTCCGCGAACAGGCACCGCACCAGCTCGGCTCATTGATTTATCTCCGGGCGGACGAGTTCCGTTCCGTCGAGACGGCAATCGGCATCCAGCGCGCGGACGACATCGTCATCGAACTGTCGGAACGCCTCCAACAAGTCGTCGATGCGTCGCTCTTGGCGCGCGTCTCTCAATCTGGCTTTCTACTGTGGACGCCTTACGGCGACCGCATCAAAGTGAAGGCGCTCGCCGATTTGATTTGTGAGACGGTGACGAGCGAGCCGTTCGCGGTCGGAGAGCTCGACGTCGTCTTGACGATGAGCGCCTTCATCTCGATCGAGGACAAGTCACGCTCGACGCTCGAGATGATGGACACGACCCGAATCACGGCCAATGATCGCCACGTGCAGCGCGGGGGGATCGCCTTCTACGAGGAAGAGATGGGTGAGAAGGCGACGGCCCGTCTGACACTCGAGATGAATTTGCGAAAAGGGCTCGCCTTGAACGAGTTCACGCTCTATTACCAACCGAAGATTGAAGCGGCGACTGGCAAGTTAAAAGGATTCGAAGGGCTGATGCGCTGGATCCATCCGAAACAAGGATTGATTCCACCGCTCGACTTCATCCCGCTCGCCGAATCGACCGGCGTCATCATCGCGCTCGAAGAATGGGCGCTCGAGGCCGCGTGCCGCCAGTTGAAGACGTGGCACGACGAGGGCCGGATGTATCAGCTCGCCTTGAACTTGTCGGCCCGTCATTTCCTATCGGACGGGGTCGTCGAAAAGTTGGGCCATATCGTCAAGGAGATGGGCGTCTGCCCGAACTACTTGACGTTCGAGATCACCGAGAGCGTCGGGATGGAGAATCAGCAGCACGTCATCGAGCGGTTCGTCGCGTTCCGGGAACAAGGCTTCTCGATTTCAATCGACGACTTCGGGACCGGCTTCTCGGCGTTCGTCTATTTGAAGCACTATCCGATTCATGAGATTAAAATCGACCGGCAGTTCATCCAAGTGACGGACAACGATCCGACCGGCAACGTCATCGTCCAGTCGATTATTGAGCTCGCCCGGGGGCTCGGGTTGAAGACGGTGTGCGAAGGGATCGAGACGACGGACCAGCGCGACACGCTCCGGTCGCTCGGCTGTGATGAGATGCAAGGCTACTTGTTCTCGCGTCCGCTCCCGATTGATGAGCTCGAGACGTGGATTGAGGACTATGACACGACGAAAAAGGATTCGCTCCGCTGAGCGAATCCTTTTTGTTATGCCGGTAACTCGATGCGAATCGTCGTCCCGGACCCACGCTCGCTCGTCACGGAAACGGTGCCGCCGTGCGCTTTGATGATGTCCCGGGAAATGGCCATGCCGAGCCCGCTGCCGAGCGCGTCGGTCGTGTTCGTGCCCCGGTAGTAGCGTTCGAAAATGTATGGCAGTTCGTTCGCGTCGATGCCGATACCGTCGTCTTGAATCGTGATCACATCATGTGCGACGGACACATGGACGGCGACCGTCTCATCGTTATGGAGCAGGGCGTTATACAAGAAGTTGAGGAGGGCCCGCTTCATGAAGTGCCGGTCGATGGGGCGCGTCTCGGCGTTCGTGCTCGTGAACGTGATGTCCCGCTCGGAGAACCGGGCGTCGTTCAACACGTCGATGACGAGCTCGCGGACGAACCCTTCGAGCCCGGTCTCGACCGTCTCGAGCGGGAAATCGCCGTGCTGGAGCCGCATCGTCAAATTGAAGTCGTCGATCAATTCCCTCATATACAACGCCTGTCGCTCGATGACCTCGGCGTATTGGCGCCGTTCGGAATCATTCAGCTCCTGGTCGTCGAGCAGCTCGGCGTAGCCTTGAATCGAGGCGAGCGGCGTCTTCAAGTCGTGCGAGACGTTGCTCATCCATTCTTTCCGGCGCAGTTCGAGCTCTTCGCGTTCCGACTCGTACGTCGTCAGCGTCTCGGACACGTCGTTCAAGTTGGCGAAGACGGGCCGATACATGCCGGGCCGTTTCGGTTCGACGGTCGAGAAGTCACGCGCCTTCAACTGGGCGATCCGTTCGGTCAGTCGATAGACCGGCTTCGTCAAAATCGAGCTGAACGCAAGGCCGATCAGCGCCGCGACGGCGAGGTCGACGATGAGCAGGATGAGACCGGCCTTTGAGACGTAGGCGAGCACGGACTGCGGGTCGAACATCGTGACGATGCGGCCCTCGGTCGCCTCGGGGAAGCCGACGAGATAGCTATAGTCCTCGAACTCCCCGATGAAGTAGAGGACGAGGTCGTCGTCCTTGTATTTGTAGATCTGAATCAACTCGATCGGTGAGTACGCGTCCGGTGCCGTCGCCGGCGCATCGATGTCACTGACGACACGGCCGGACGCATCGAGCACTTGCAGGAAGGCGTTGTTCGCCTCGAGTGCTCGAACCCCGTCCGGACTGATGACCGGTTCGCCGTCCTCGAGCGTCATATATTGATTGAACGTACGCGTGAACGTCTCGCCGGAGTTGCTTTCGACGTCATCGATGCCGGTCCGTTGATTGACGAGGAGAGCTACGAGAATAACGACGTTCAAGATGACGACGATGGCCACGATGGCCAGAATCGACACCAAATAGTTACCGGTCAGTTTCCATTTCACGTGTGACCGCCCCCTATGCCTCGAACTTGTAGCCGAGCCCTTTGACCGTCTTGATATAGGTCGGTTGGGACGGATTCGGTTCGATTTTTTCGCGGAGCCGGCGCATGTGCACCATGACGGTGTTGTCGGCCCCATAGAAATCTTCGCCCCACACTTGCGTGAACAGCGTCTCTTTGCTGAGAATCCGGTTCGGGTTGCGCATGAAGCAGGCGAGCAGGCCGACTTCTTTGGCCGTCAGCTCGAGGCGGACGCCGTCACGATCCACCTCGGTACCGTCCGCGTTCAACCGGAACGGACCGACGACCGTGTCAATCGGGAGCTCGGGTGCGTCATAGAGCGACACGCGGCGAAGTTGCGCCTTGACGCGGAAGGCGACTTCTTTCGGGCTGAACGGCTTCGTGATATAGTCGTCGCCGCCGATGGCGAGGCCGAGAATCTTGTCGACCTCGTCGGACTTGGCCGACAGAAACAAAATCGGGATGTTCGACGTGTTCCGGATTTGCCGGCACAGCTCGTAGCCTTCGCCGTCCGGCAACATGACGTCGAGGATGGCGAGATGGGGCGCGAACGCCGTGAACGTTGCGAGTCCGTCTCGAATCGTGTGGGCCGTCCGAATCTCGCGGAAGCCTTCTTTCTCTAACGCTTTTTGGATGAGCGTACATAAGTCTCTCTCGTCGTCGACGATTAAGATACGTGGTTGTTCCATGATCATCACCTCTCGTTCAAGCATAACACTTAAGCTTTTTGTAAGGTACGCGTGATTTTCAGTTAAGGTATGGCCTGTATCGTAATGGATAGAAAGAGGTGCTCATAATGAATCCATTACTACAAGTTGATGCTATCCAAAAGACATACACGACCGGAGGCCATGCCTTTAACGCGCTCGATGGCGTGTCGTTCACGATTGACCACGGCGAGTTCGTCGGAATCATGGGGCCGTCGGGAGCCGGGAAGTCGACGCTGTTGAACGTGCTCGCGACGATCGACACACCGACGGACGGGGACATCTTCGTCGACGGAGAGAATATCGCCAAGCTCGAAGAAGAGGCGCTTTCGGACTTCCGACGCGACCATCTCGGTTTCATCTTCCAAGACTATAACCTGCTCGACTCGCTCACGGTCCGAGAAAATATCCTGCTCCCGCTCGCCGTCACGAAGACGCCGATCGACGAGACACGGTCACGCGTCGACGCGCTCGCGCATCGGTTCGGGATCACGGCGATCCTCGACCAATACCCGTACCAAATTTCGGGTGGACAGAAGCAGCGGACGGCGGTGTGCCGCGCGCTCATCTCCAATCCGAAGCTCATCTTTGCCGACGAACCGACGGGGGCGCTCGACTCGAAGTCGGCGACGGATCTGCTCCAGACGCTCGCCGGGTTGAACGAGGCCGAGACGACGATCATGATGGTGACGCACGATGCCTACGCCGCGAGTTTTTGTCGACGGGTGCTCTACATCCAGGACGGACGGTTGTCGAAAGAACTGATTCGCGGCACGACATCGCGCGACGCCTTCTATCAGACGATTCTCGACGAGCTGAAAGGCGGTGCGTCCGATGACGCTGTTTGATCTCGCGAAGAAGAACGTCGCCCGCAACTTGTCACGCTATGCGCTCTACGTCGGGACGACCATCTTCTCCATCATCATCTATTTCACGTTCGCGACGCTCAAGCATAGCGATGAGATTAGCGGCATGGCCGAGACGTCAGGGCAGATTCGAAGTTTAATGAGCGCCTCGACGTTCATTCTGCTCGTCTTCGTCGCTCTGTTCATCGCCTACTCGAACGCCTTCTTTTTGAAAGGGCGTAAACGAGAGGTCGGGCTCTATTCGCTCCTCGGGGTACGCAAGAAACAAATCGGGACACTTTTGTTGTTCGAGAACCTCGTCATCGGCGCGGTGTCGCTCATCGTCGGAATCGGGCTCGGTTTGCTCGGCTCGAATGCGCTGTTACAGCTGTTGCTCCGCTTGATGAACAGCGACTTGTCGATTGGCTTCACGGTCGCGACATCGGCCCTCATCGAGACGACGCTCGTGTTCGTGGCCATCTTCTTGTTCACGTCGTTCCAAGGCTATCGGGTCATCTATCGCTTCAAGCTGATTGAACTGTTCCATGCTGATAAGAAAGGTGAGGACGTCCCGGAAGCGAGCCCGTTCATGGCGCTCCTTGGAGTGTTCGTCCTCGGCGCGGCCTATTGGCTCGCCTTGCAAGACTTGGCGACATCACCGCTCTGGGGATATCTCACGGCGGCGATGCCGCTCCTCATCATCGGGCTCACGATCGTCGGGTCGGGTCTGTTGTTCCATAGTGTCCTCATCTTCATCCTCGGCCGCCTGAAAGCGAATGAGCGCTGGTCATGGCGCCGGCTCAACTTGTTGACGACGTCACAGTTGTTATACCGAATCCGTGGTAACGCCAAGACGCTCACGCTCATCAGCATCATCAGTGCGACGGCAATCACGGCCGGCGGCGCCATCTTCAGCGTCTATTATTACGCCGAGCAACAAGTCACATCGTACGCACCGTACACGTTCGCCTGGCAAGGTGAGGCGCGTGATATCGATGCCGATGTGCTTCGTCAGACGACCGTTCTCGAGAAGACGGTTCGGGTCGCTGGGGAGATGGGGGAACGCGAATATGGCGTCATCGATGAGTCGACGTTCCGAGCCGTCGCGACCGATCTGGGCTGGGATACACCACCGGCACTGACACAAAATCAGGTCTATTTGATTGATCCGTTCTATGACGAGCGATTCTCAGAAAATGTGACCGAGGTCGGGCTCGATGGTGTGACACATGAAGTCGCTTCTCGCTACGACGAGACACCGCTCAACGTCATGACGTTCGGCGGCTTGCTTCTCGTGACACCGGATGACGTGTTCACGGCACTGTCGGAACCGGCAACGACGTATCAAGCCGTCTCCGTCGCCGATTATAAAGAACAAACCGCCTTGTCGGAGTCGTTGTCGAACGAAACGAATTTCTCGAGCGCGACGGCCTTATATAGCGAAGCGATGGCCGTGCACGGCGCACTGTTGTTCGTCGGCAGCTTCCTCGGACTCGTCTTCCTCGTCGCCACCGGCAGTATCATCTACTTCAAGACGATGACCGAAGCGGAAGAGGACCGGGCCAAATACGCGGTACTCCGAAAAGTCGGCATCTCGAAACGTGACGTGAAACGAACGATTCGCCAACAGATCGCTGTCGTGTTCCTAGCGCCATTCTCGCTCGGCATCGTGCACGCCTCGGTCGCGCTCGTCGCATTCTCGAGGTTGCTCGGAATGAATTTCACGGTGCCGGTGCTCGTCTGGATGGCTTTGTACAGCGCGATCTATGCGCTCTACTACGTGCTGACCGTACGTCGGTTCACGAAACAAATTTTATGAAGGAGAGAGAATGATGAAAAAAGGAATCATTGCGAGCATCGCGCTCATCATTGTTGTCATCGGTCTCATCAATCTCGATTGGCAACGGCTCGGGAAAGATCATGTCTACGTGCAAGTCGGGGAGGTCACGGAAGTGGAAGAGACGACGCTCGATTCGGGTGACGTCGTCCGCCGCTACGTCTACTCGACCGAGGGGCTGACGAAGGACGGCGATCCGCAAACGGTCACGTTCACGGCGGCGAAAGAGCTTCGGAGCAGGGCGTACTTGAAACTGTACGTCAAAAATAAGGATGAGGTCACGTCATACGACGAAGTGTCGGTCGCGGACGTCCCCGAGGCGGCACGGGAGAAGTTATGAAAATAAAGCACGATGTATCACACATGTGTGGGAATGATGTATCGTGCTTTTTCGCATATGTCACGAAGTAAGGCGCTCCATCGAAATCGACTTGCTCAGGGAAACAAGCGTATAATGAAATCACGAACACTTGAGAGAAAGGAAGCGGGTTATATGTTTGAGCAACTGACGATGAAAAAAGAGCAACTGGATCAAAACCGACCGCTGCCGACGTATACGCTTCAAAGTTTGAGAGCAAAACTCTTTTTAGAATGGACATACAACTCGAATGCCATTGAAGGAAATACGTTGACAATCAACGAGACCAAAGTGGTGCTGGAAGGTATAACGGTTGGCGGGAAGACGATGCGAGAACATCTAGAAGTGATTAACCATCAAGATGCTATTTCCTACGTCGAAGAGATTGTCCGACGTGAAGAGCCGCTGACGGAGTGGCAAATTAAAAATTTGCACCGTCTCGTCTTGAAAGGCATTGACGATTCGTATGCAGGCGTCTATCGGGATCAGCAAGTGTTTATTGCGGGGGCGGTCCATACACCGCCGCCCCCGTATCTCATTCAAGATCAAATGGGGCAGCTGATGCGGTGGTATGAAACTGAGACGGATACGATGCATCCAGTTGAACGGGGTTCTTTATTGCATGCTAAGTTTGTGGGAATTCACCCGTTCATTGATGGAAATGGTCGTACATCTCGGTTGTTGCTCAATTTAGAGTTGATGAAGTCCGGTTATCCGCCGATTGTCATCAAAGTCGAAAATCGCCTGAGTTATTACAATGCGTTAGATCGAGCGCATACGACAGGAATGTACGACGACTTTATCGCCCTTGTCGCGACCGAGGTCGAAACATCACTGGATTTATACTTGAGCGCGATTGCCCCTCATCCATCCAAGAACAGCCCTTCCTGACGATTCAGGAAGGGCTGTCTCATGTCCGCTTATCCAAGCGGGAGTTCGGTTTTCAATTCCAGTTGGAGTATGTACGCCAATTCTTTATGGGCTAGCTCGGAGAAGTTCGTCTTTTTGACGTGTGTCCGGGGCCGTAGTCCGCATTCCAATGCGATGTCGACGATTGTCCGAATCTGATTTTCCGTATAGAAGCGCTTGCGTCCCATCGTGAACGGGGTCGGTGGCAAGACGCCGTCGGTTTCCCATTTGATCAGCTGTTGCTGGCTACGGGGAATCCCGGCGACATGAAACGCACGGCTCAGTTCTTTGAGTGGATAGACGGTCAATGGGCGTTCGTTGTACAGGAACGGCTTCGCGTTTTCCGGGCGATAAGCATCCCAGTCAGTCGCATAAAACGTCAGGTCGGTGTGGTCGAAGTCGAGTTGAGCGGAAGGAATAGAAGTGTTGAGTGCGAAGTCTAAGCTGTTCATCTAGAGTATCTCCTTCTTCAAGTCAAACTGGTCATTTCGAAAATGCCCTCCTACGTATAGTAACCCATTTCTAAGCAATTAACTGCCAGTTTTTTCAAAGTGGGGAAATGAATTCATGGGACTTTAGGCGTGTTTTCGAAATTCGATTGACGTCTATTAAGATACCCTAATTGGTATGAGAATTCAAGGAATAAAGCCGATTTCGACCGATGAATGCGTCTTCATTCAGAATAGGTCTATAGTCGTTACGAAAAGGTTACAAGGCAATATGAGCAAACATTCACCAACTTCGGTTAATAGGGGCGAAGGAGGTGAGACATATGGCAGTGTATCGAGAATACGCAAGCGTCTTTTATCTCGACACGAAGCGGCTCGTTGACGACAAGGAAAAGCGTCAGCTCGTCCGGTTCGGTCCACTCGGTGCGCGGATGGAGACCGAGGAGATCAAGCAGTTCGGTGATCTGTTGATTCCGCTTCTCGCGGTCGAATCCGCCGCATACGTCGTGTCGCGTGAATTCCACGTGACGTTCTAATTGGAGGAACCCCTGATGCGTGTACCGAAGCGTCCCGCCGGAGCCTTGTCCGATGAGCGGGTGGGCCCATGAGCTGGCCCGAACTTATCTCGAACCTCGGCTTCCCGATCGTCGTCTCGCTCTATCTGCTCCACCGGATCGAGACGCGCCTTGAGCGCATGATTCAACTGCTCGAACGTCTCGACTCGACCTATCCATCTGAATTGTAATCCATCCCCGAAAGGAGCCATCCCCCATGGCCGTATTGACTGAAAAGAAAGCCACGCTCGTCTTGACGACGCACCACGATTTGAACAGCTTGAAACCGACGAAGAAAACGCAGCGCTTCGGTCCAATCCGGGCGGCGCTCACGGCTGACAATGCCGAGGCGTTCGGTCACCTCATGCTCGACTTGACCGAGCAAGAAGATTTCACCGTGTCGGTCGTTCGCGAATACGACGTCGTCTAATCACACCCACATCCAAGGAGGACTAACCCATGACTGAGACTAAAGTAGAAATCGCATTTTTGGACATGTTCAATAAAGTATCGCGCTTCCGTTTGAATAACGTGAAACAGCCGGTCGACGCGTTGAAAGTGCAAGCGCTCGCCGACTTCATGGTCGCCAACGACCCGCTCGGCAAGAGTGTCGTCAAATGGACAGAAATCAAGATGATCGAAGGTACACAGACCGTGTTGAACGTCCAATAATCCAAAGGCATCGTCTCTCAAAAAAAGAGACGGTGCTTTTTTCCTGTTTTGCTTCTAAAAATCACAAATTGAAGGTATATTTTTAATATATTGAATAAAAGGAAGGTATTGTAAATGAAGAAATGGCACTATGCAATTTTATTCGTCGCGCTGTTGTTCGTGATGTTCCCGATGGATCAAGCGAACGCGACTCCGAAGTTCGAGCTGGGCACGCTGCTCGAGCAAGAAGTGAAGACAATTGAAGGGTCTCCCTTCTATTTGGACTATCAAGACGGAGCCACGCGGCTTCATGATGTAGAACGACAGACCGTCGTACCCATCGATTACAACGGCAATCTGACGGCGGATCGGTCGCATGATGAAGATGGGGCGTATGGAGATTTCTATACGTTCAAGCCGAGCTTAGACGGTGAATCATTCATGGCGACGCATCATCGGACGGGGGATATGATTCATGTTAACCGGGATGGGTCGACGCGTACATTCAGCCCGCCGTTCGACACAGAGTCGATTCGACTTATCACGTACGATGCGAGTCGCGACATCATGTTGTGGGAGAACAAAGGCTCGAAGCAACTCGTGACGACTGATTCGGATGGCGTCACGAAGTGGGAGCGTACTCTCTCCGATCGTGAACAAGTGATATTGGCGACAAACACGAACGAACTCGTCGTTGCGGACACGTACTCGGACGTCCTGCTCCATCTGAATCCAGATACAGGCGAGATAATCGAGACAATCAAGATGCCGAATACGGTGACAGCGGTATTTGCTGAACCTACGACAGATCACATTCTGTTAGAAGGGTTTAGTGACTTACACGTGTACGATTGGAAGCAACGTACCATCACGACGCTTGATTTGAAAAATCAGTCGCTCTATGAAATCGAGTCGTTTACCTATCAGAATGGCACGTACTACGCGATGACTGAGTTCGATTATTTGGTCACCATTGATTTAGCCACAAGGACATTGACCAAACTACGACTGGATTCGTTCAATTCACGGCTTGACTATGAGTTGTTGCACGGGGGCTACTTGCTTCGAAACGACCAACGCTTATTGGCGGCAGAGCGTGCACATCTGATTCCAGGTCAGCTATACACATCGCTGAAAGCCACGAAACCGACTGGAGACGACAACTACTGGTTAGGCGAGTCGTATCAATTGATGGCGACTGTCGTGACAATCGATCGCATCTATCATAAGATCCCGGTTGCGGATTTGGGAGCGGATGTAGAAGTCATCAACGCGACGCGCTCATTCGACGAAGGATACACGATCCCATCGTTCGACGAGTCGTTCAGTTATGCCGTTCGATTCGGAAACCTCACAAGCAGCAGGGTCACCTTGAATCCGGTAACGAAAGTGCCGCTTCAAGTCGAGACGTCGTTTGCCAACGGGGCGGTCGGTGAGATTACAGGTATGACTGCGCCGAACATGACGGTGTATGTGACATGTGAAAACAACAAATACGCGAGCTGTGACGGGTCGGTCACGGCCGATGAGGCAGGACGTTTCACATTCTCACGCGGCATTCTCTGGGGAAATCAAACCATTACGGTTTGGGCAGCAGATCACGCGACGTATGACCAAGCCACAAAAGCATCGGTCAAACAGACGTTCCAGATGAATGAACCGACCGACACGAACATCGCCGAAGTGTTGACCGAGACGGCGATGGAAGGTGTGACGATTCGGACAAAACCACATGCCCGAGTCGAGGTGCGTCAATTGTTCTCACCGACAAACTATGAAGTTCGTGAAGTCCAAGCAGACGCATCGGGAGTCGCGAAGTTAACGGAGTACAATCGAGACAAGCCGATGTACTACCGTGTCATTTATCGCATTCTCGACACGAACAGTCAGTATGCGAATCTTTACGTATCAACAGATTATCCGGTGCCTGACGTCACGTGGACAAAACCACCGAAGACAGGTGATACGACTGTGACTGTTCATTATAACGGGACACTCTCTCCACTGCTCGCGGTGGCGCGAAATGGCCGAGATGAATCAGCAAAACGTCTCGTTCCTGGAACGAACGTCATCGCGTTGAAAGGACCACTCTGGGAAGGACAGACGATTCGACTCATCGCGAGTTTCCGCCCTGAACTCAGTAAAACGTTCGAACAAAAAGTGACGAGTGACGCACCGAAGACACTCAGCATCAAAGATGTGCTCGTCACATCGTCTACTTCAACGTTTACAGTGTTGAAAGATACACCGGCATACTTGAACTTCATCGTGAATGGGAAGCCAATCTCATACACTGAGGTTGGAAAAGACCGCTACCGGATCTCGGTGAAACCAGGCACTTCGGTCGTCGTCGAGTCGACGATTGGGTCGAAGAAGAAGCGGACGACGTACAAAGTCCCGACGGCTTCGTTGACGTCGTTCGCGCCGTCTGACGAAGTGAGCACGTGGAAAGGGAAGACACTCCCGAACGCCACAGTCACCGTGAAGGCGGGGACGAAAGTGATTGGACGGACGAAGGCGAACTCGACCGGTAGCTATCAAGTGAAGTTTGCCCGTCAGCGTGCCGGCACGAAACTCGTGTTCGAGGCGAAAGTCGGTGTGGCCCGTGACGCGAAGAGTGCGACCGTCAAAGCAGGCGTTCGTCCGACGGTGAGCACCGGCACAATCCGCTCGACGACGAAGTCGATTGCTGTTCGCACGAACGTCCCGTACGGCACGGTGACGATTTATAACGGAAAGACGCTCGTCGCGAAGAAGACGATCACATCGACTTCGACGAACGTGTCCATTAAACCGCAAAAACGTGGCTCGAAGTTGACGATTAAAGTCGTGACGCCGGCCAACCGAAGCGGCCAGACTGTAAAGTCCGTATTATAATGTAGAGAAAAGGTGACTGATTTTTCAGTCATCTTTTTTTATTTTGGTCAATCCCCTTTAGATTCCTCGACGTCAAGACGATATAGGAAGAAACGTTGCATGCGAGAGGGGAATATACATATGTCAGTGAAACAGAAGTGGATAGCGTTACGGAACCGGTTAAACGTCCGGCGCTTTCAATGGAAACCGAAACGACGAAAGCCAAGCACGCGTGAAGGAAAACGAGTGACCGGCAAGAACCTGACCATCCGTCAAAAGCTGTGGGGACTCGTCATTCTCGCGCTCCTCATGGTCGCAGGTGTCGGTGGCTACTCGCTCTTGTCGCTCGCCGATGCGAACCGTCAAGGCGATGACATTGTCAACAACTGGAACAAAGGGCTCGACTACGCCCACGAGTTGAACACGCTCGCGGCGAACTATCGCGCGCTCGAGCTTGAACACATCGTGACGGACGACGCGGCCGCGAAAGAAGAATTGATGACCGCGATGAAAGAGATTCGGACACGCATCAATGAAATCGCCCCGAAATATGAACAGACGGCGACGGGTGAGACGGACAAAGAACTGTTCGCCAACTTCAGCAAGCAGTGGGAGATGTATCAACGCGTGTCGGACAATATGCTGATCTTCAGTACGTCTGGCAACAACGGCATGGCCCGCTCGTATTACGATGCCCAGTCACAATCGACATACGATAATTTCACGCAACGCCTGACCGAGCTCGTCGACTACAACTCGGAAGGTTCACAACGTGTCGGCGCCGACATGGAACGTGAGTTTCAACAGTCGCTCATCGCGCTACTTGCGGTGACGATCGGTGCGGTCGTACTTCTGTTGTTCCTCGGACTGAGTCTATTGCGCTCCATCATCAAACCGATGCGGGTGCTCCAAGAGAAGTTCGACGAGTTGGCCTCACAAGGCGGTGACTTGACGATGGCGATCCCGGTCACATCGAACGACGAGATCGCGCAAGTGAGCCGCTCGTTCAACACGTTCCTCGCGACGCTACGCGACATCATGATCGACGTTGACAAGACGGCAAAAGTCGTCCTCGTCTCCTCAAAAGAAGTGGCAGCGGAAGTCATTGAACTGAGCCGTTACATGGAAGAGACGTCAGGCACGGTCGAGGAATTGACAGCCGGTATGGAAGAGACGGCCGCATCTTCGCAAGAGATGAGCGCGTCTACGACCGAGATGGGCAGTTCCATCGATTCCATCGTCGACTTGTCGAACGACAGCGCGGCGACAGCGGGCGACGTCGAACGTCGCGCCCACGCCATGCGTGAACAAGCCGTTGCATCGAAGACGGAAGCGAACGCCATCATCGAGCAGAAACGCATCGAGCTCGACGAGGCAATCAAAGGGGCGCAGTCGGTCGAACAGATCCGGGTCTTGACGAGCGCGATTCTCACCATCGCCGACCAGACGAACTTGCTTGCCTTGAACGCATCGATTGAGGCGGCTCGGGCCGGAGATGCCGGCCGTGGTTTCGCGGTTGTCGCTTCGGAGATTCGAAAGCTTGCCGAGAACTCGCGCCAGACGGTGAACGAGATTCAAGCGGTATCGCACACGGTCATCGATTCGGTCGCCCGGCTCAATACGAGTTCGGCCGATATGCTGACGTTCCTCGACACGAAAGTGCTCACCGATTACGACCGGCTCGAGGAGTCGGCCACTCAATATGAGGCAGATGCGACCGTGTTCGGACAAACGGCAGAGACGTTCGAGACGAACGCGCTCCAACTCCGTCATATGACCGATAGTATCCTCCACGTCATCCAAGAAGTCGCGACGACCGTGACCGAAGGGGCGGACGGGACCCAATCGATTTCGGAGAAAGTCCAACTGTCCGTCGAGCGGTTCAACGACGTGCAGGCACGGATGCAGGAGACCGAACAACGTGCGGTCGAACTATCGAATCGCGTGTCACAGTTTAAACTATGATGCTAGACCGTAGCCCACAGCTACGGTCTTTCTTGTGGCAAAAATGTGGAGTGGAAACTAGGAAATGAGGTCAATGTTGAAATAAATGTGCGAGAAGATTGGAAAACCGGTTCCGACATCCGATAAAACCCATGTAGTTCCAAAAAAAGAGAGATAGAGGTGGGAGAGGACACGTTCCTCGAAAGATTATGAAACGATTCAATCAACTGTCATTGACACAAAAACTGTTTAGCGGCATCGGATTGATTTTGCTGTTCGTCACGCTCGGCATGGGCTATAACCTATGGACGCTGCAAAATATGACGAGCCAATACGAAGACATGATTCGTGACGACGTCATGAAGATGAAAGCGGCCGACGACTTGTCGCTCGGGATGACACGCCAAGCGTACGGCGTACGCGGATATATTCTCGTCCAAGATGACGAACGGCGCGCCCAAATCGAACGCGGCGCCAAAGAAAAGAAAGAGGCGATCGAACAATTGCTCGCGCTGTCGAACACGGATGCCGAGACGAAAGAACTCGAGAGCATGCTCTCCTATGCGACCGGCTATGATGATTTGGCGCAAGAAGTCATCGTCGCGGCCGATAATAACGATCAGGACAACATCGACCGATTGACGCTCCGGCTCATGCCTGACGTGACGGCATCGATCTCGGAGACGGGCGAACGGTTGCAAGCCGAGACCGAAGCGACGATCGTCGAGAAACAACAGGAGCTCGAGCGGCTTGGCGGACAGGCGTTCCTTTACTCGACAGGGATTGCCCTCCTCATCTTGCTGCTCACGCTCGGGGCCGGCTATATGCTCCAGCGCATGGTGACGGTACCGCTCCGTCAATTATCGGACGAGGTCGGCATCGTCGCCGACGGCGATTTGACGCGCGCCGACCTTCAAGCGCTCACGCGCGATGAAATCGGTGAGCTCATGATTGGTTTCAACCAGATGAAAGGCAACCTTCGCGAACTCATCGACGAAGTGAGCCGGAACGCCCAAGAGATTACGGCCCAGTCGGAAGAACTGTACGCGAGCACGGAAGAGATGTCTTCGCAGACAGAAGAGACGACGCGGATGATCGAACAAGTCGTCGGGGAGACGGTCAACCAGGCAGCGGCTGCCTCGAAGAGTGGGCAAGCGGTCGCAGTGGCTGATGAAGGTGTCGAACGGATTGCCACATCGATTGGAACGATTAGTCAAGACGTCCAGACGAGTCTGAAGCTCGCCGAACGCGGCGAACAGACGATTCAACAAGCGAAGCAAGAAGTGCTCGCGCTCGAATCGGAGACGGTCACGACCGGACAGTCGATTACAGCATTAAAACAGCAGTCGGACGAGATCGCCCTCATCACCGAGGTCATCCAATCAATCACCGACCAGACGAACCTGCTCGCCTTGAACGCGGCCATTGAAGCGGCCCGGGCCGGGGAGCAAGGAAAAGGTTTCGCCGTCGTCGCTGAAGAAGTGCGGAAGCTAGCGGAACAGTCGAAACAATCTGCGTCTCAAATCGCCGGCTTAATCGAATCGATTCAAGTCCAGTCGAACGCGGTGCTCGAGCGTCACGCCATCAGCGCCCGCCGCGTTGAGACGAACACGGCGCTGCTCGAAGAAGCGACAGCGTCGTTCCAACAAATTGTCGGGCAATTGCACGCCTCGGTCGAGAACACGGAACAAATCCGGGTCGCCTCGAGCGAGATTGCGATGACGACGAAACAAGTCGCGACAGCGGCGATTCATATGGCGAGTGACAGTGAAGGCACGGCCGAGACGATGCGCAGCGTCGGAGAGACGGCCGACGCCCAGCTCGCGATGATTCAAGAGTTGAACGGCGTCGCCGAGTCGCTCGGCAATATGACCGGTGACTTGCAGACGCTCATCGGACGTTTCCAAACATAAGACGGACCGTCCTTTCCTGTTCTAGGGAAAGGACGGTTTTTGCGTGTTGTCAGGATTGACGAGAGGGTGTTACGGGAATTGCGGGAGAGAGACAACATCTCGACTAACATGAAAAGGGGACACATTATGAAATATACCGTCATCACAGGAGCAAGTTCAGGTATTGGCTATGAAGCAGCGAAATTGCTCGCCAAGCAAGGGAAGTCACTCGTACTCGTGGCACGCCGCCACGACGAGCTTGAGAAGTTGCGGAGCGAAATCAAGGCGATTGCACCGAAGAGCGATGTCATCATCAAGGCCAAAGACTTGTCATACAGCGAGAACGTATACGGGCTGTATGAATCGCTCGCCGATCTCGACATCGAGACGTGGATCAACAACGCAGGGTTCGGGGACTCGAATTTCGTGAAGGACGTCGAGGTCGGGAAAATCGAGAACATGATCCGCTTGAATGTGGAGGCGTTGACGGTGCTGTCGAGCCTATACGTCCGCGACTATCATAACGTCGAAGGGGCGACGCTGTTGAACGTCGCATCGGTCGTTGGCTATCACATCGCCAAAAAAGGCGTCACGTATAGCGCGACCAAATTCTTCGTCAGCACGTATACGGAAGGGCTTGCCCGCGAGCTCATGAACGATGGGGACAAACTGCGGGCGAAAGTGCTCGCACCGGCTGCGACGGAGACGGGCTTTGCGAACCGCGCCCGCGAAGAGGACGACTTCGACTATAGCCAAAACGTCGAGAAGTATCATACGGCCGAAGAGATGGCCGGGTTCTTAGTGCAACTGCTCGAAAGCGATCAAGTCGTCGGCATCGTCAACCACGAGGACTACTCGTTCGAGTTGCGTGGACCGATTCATCCGTATATGTGATCAAGTCAAACAAAAAAACAAACAGGGGTCCCGTCACCGACATGTGGTGGCAGGACCCCTGTTCAGATTTAATCAAGACGAGCGCATCGAATCCCCGTAGCCTCCGGTCAACCGGTGCGTGAGCCGGTGATACCAATAGCGGAGACGCAAACGGTATACATACAGTTTGGACGTGTTCGGCAAGACGACGTTGTCGATATAATCGGCGAACATGGCGCGGAACATGTGGTCCTCACTGTCGTCATACGTCGCACTCCACATGCCGTGCTCTTCGACCTCGAGCAACATCGCGATTGTCTCGTCATCGAGCTGATGGTTGTCTTCCGGCAACCGTTTGACGAGCATCTCGACCCGATGGCTGCAGATGGATGCATAAAGCGAGTGGGCGCGCGGGTTGCGCGGGTTGGCGTTCAAGTATCCGATGGCCACCTTGAGGAGCTCATCGTTCATCTCGAGTGGAATCTCATCATATACTTGGAAGAATTCGAGTAACATCGGCACCGTCTCTTCGTTGAATCCGGCGAGCCGGACGTAATGCATCAAGTGGAGACCGGCCTCCCCATAAAACTTACGATTGAAGTAATGGACGGCGATGGTGCGTTGGACGATCGGCACGTTCGGATAGCGTTCGACGGCCCGAAGGAAATGCTGCTCGGCCTCGAACAAGAAATTCGTATCGTCGCTCAAGATGCCATGGAGACAGTGGATCATGTAATGGTCGCCTTTTGCGCTCGCGGCTTCGAGCACGTCGCGGGCCCGGCCGAACTCACCTTCACGGATGAGCGGATACGCCCGCATCGCCGGAAAGAACGGGTCGTCCGGAAAGTTCGTCTCGCCGCGGACGACGAGCGATTCGATTGCTTCGGCGTTATAGTCGTCAATCATTTCTTCAAGGAGCATCATCTCGAGGAAGGTGCGTTGAAAGTCTGGATGGTGTAAATCGATGGTGTGTTTCATGAAGGTCCCTCCCGGCGTAAATGAGTGTTGCTTCATTATACCGAGCATTCGGACGGACGAGTAGAGTTATTTCAAAAAATGGGAAAAGAATAGGGAAGGATTTCCGAGGAAATGGAGGGATGGAGATGGTCACGTTCACGGGTTATATTGTCGAGCTCGAACCGACGCGGATGCGGGTCGCGACGAATCTAGATGCCGAGCCGTTCGATGGTATCGTGTTTCACTGGGAAGAGCCGCTTCGAGAGGATGAGACACCGCTCGCCGTCGGGCAACAGGTGCGCGTCGAGCACGATGAGAAGATGACCCGCTCGCTGCCGCCTCAGGCGACGGCGTATCGGGTCGATGTGCTATGATGAGACCGAGGTGAACGAAATGGGACAGTCGAATTTCTTATGGATGGGTGTCGTCATCGCCATCAGTGCGCTGATTGTCTGGTTGTTGCAGGACGTGATGCCATTTTGGATGTTGTCGATTATCCTGCTCCTATTCGGGGCCGCGGTCGGCAACTTGCAGCGACGCTCTCGAAACGACACGTAAAAAAAGCACGTCATCATTCCGATGGCGTGCTTTCTTCATCTTCAGTTTCAACTGCAGGCGGCTCGTCTGTGGCTTCTTCGGTCGCGTCATCGGCGACCGGTTTCTCCTTGACGACGGGCGGCGTCTCTTTCTTGTCAGGTTTAGCGGTGGCTTTCGGCTTGTCTTGTTTCTTGACCGGTGCCGCCTCCGCTTCTTTTTCTTGAACTGCCGGCTGTTCCGGCTCGACCGGTTCGGCCGGTTCGGTCACGGGGACGTCAGGCTCGGTCGGTTGCTCCGTGACGGGAGGGGCCTCCGATTCTTCAGCAGGTTGTTCCGGTTCGGCCGTAGGCTCTTCCTCGACCGGTGCCGGTTCTTCAACTGAAGGCTCGGTCGGTTCCGGTGTGTCTGGTGCTGCCTCGGCTTCCGGTGCTGGTGTCGGTTCGGGCGCGGGTTCCGGTTCAGGAGCTGGAGCTGTTTCGACCGGGTCCTCACGTTTCGGTACCGGTGTAATCGGTGCGACCGGTGCGAGTTCAGCGGCCGGGGCACTGCGTTTTGTCGTCGGTGGCGGGGCCGGTGTATCCGACTCGAGGAACGACAGTACGTCTTGTTCGAACAAGGCGACCGGGAGCGTCTTCGTCACCAAGTGAAGGCCGAGCACTCGTCCATTGGCCGTGACGATCGGGCTGCCGATGGCGCGGTTCGGTAAATCGAATTCGCGGCGATAGCTGTCTTCTTCGAACGTGAGCGTTCCTTCAATCTGTTCGTCCGGTGCGAGTGTCAACACCGATTCGTCTGGTCCGACAATCGCGTGACTGAACGAGAACGGGGTCGCTTTTACTTTTTCGATGCGGATGACGGCGATGGCGTCAGTCCGGCCGATGACCGTTCCATTCACCGTCTTGTCACCATGTTTCATCGTGACGCGGGTGATGCCGGCGACGTTATGGGCCGCCGTCAATATATCTTGCGGGCTAATCAAAAACCCGGTACCCGTGCCGACCGTATACAGGCTATCTTGCAACGTCTCGAGGTCGACGGTGGTGGCACCATCGGCTGAGACCGTGTCTTTCGTGATGTTCAAATCGACTTTGTCGGCGAGTGAATCACTCGAGCGCGGGCTGTCGGTAAGATAGGCGTTCGTTAAAAACGAGACGAATGCGATGAGTGCAATGACGATGGGGACAGCAATCCATTTCAAGCGACGTGGGCGATGGCCACACGTCGGACAAACAGTGGTTTTCGAGCGGGTCTTCGCTCCGCAGCGTGGACAAGTCACGGGATGACACCTTCCTTCATACACATAGATGATATGCCTATTCCTCATATGAAGCAGGGGTAAACAAATATTTGTTGGGGGCACACACATTTATCTGGATTTGGACTGACTTTTTTTAAAACGGGAATGGGTTAGAGTAACGTTTCAGAAAGGGGAAACCGACATGCAGCCCTTTTGGACGACCCGTGCCTTCCGTTCCTATTCGATGAGTCGAGCAATATGATATGCTGTTGAAAATGACAGTAGGGATGGGATTAGATATGAAGTTCGTCGTATTATTCGGTCCACAAGCCGTCGGTAAGATGACGGTCGGACAAGAGCTCGCCAGCATCACGGATTTAAAGCTGTTCCATAACCATATGACGATTGATCTCGTCAGTCCGTTCTTCAGTTATGGGACGGACGAAGGCCGCCGCCTCGTCCAGCTGTTCCGCCATGAGCTGTTCGAAGCGGTCGCGAAAAGTGACTTGGACGGAATGATTTTCACGTACGTCTGGGCGTTTGATTTAGTAGAGGACTGGGCGTATATCAAACAAGTGACCGACCTGTTCGAGTCGAACGGGGCCGATATCTACTACGTCGAGCTCGAGGCGGACATCGAAGAGCGGCTGATCCGCAACCAAACGGAGAACCGGCTGACACATAAGCCGACGAAGCGGGATATCGCCTGGTCGGAAGGTGAGTTGAAGCAGACGGCGACGCTCTATCGATTGAACTCACAGCACGGGGAACTCGACGTCGACAACTATTTGCGCATCAACAACACGCATCTCGATGCGGCGACGGTCGCTGAACGAATCAAACAACATTTCCAGCTATGACAAAAGCGAGTCCCGCATAAGGACTCGCTTTTGTTATGCCCACCAATCGGGGCGGTGATAGGAGGTGAGCAGGTCTTTCTCGACGAGATGTGCATCGAGGTAAGACGTGACGCTCGGGAGTATGGGATCGAGATCGGCCGGGTGGACCATGACCTCAATCGAGTCTCCAGGTTGAATCGCATCGAGCGTCTCTCGTGTGACGCCGTCACCGTAGAACGCGTCCTGAGACGCTTAGAGATGCGAAAAACATCGCCTAAATAAGTTGAATTGTGGTAAACGCGCTTCATACGCATCGAATAGCTGAATCAATCTTTACTCATCTTGGATGAGTGGATTCATCAAGCCGGCGGGATAGGCGTCGTGGTGCGAACCTGAGATAATCTCTTGAATCGCGAGTTGTTCAAACGTCTTCAAATTTGTGATGAATCCTTTGATTGGCAGCGGGAGTGACCCGATGGTGATTGGAAGCGGACCTGACTTCGTGATGATGGCGTCGTCAGGTGAATTTTGATGACGATACGGGCAAGATTCGTGAAGTTAACGAGCCAAGCGTCCGGGCAAATTACGGCCATCTCATTGGCGAGCTCAATCAAGACCAGAATCGTACGGAACGCTTTTACCAAGCCGGCTGGCACCGTTCATCGCCGTACAAGGGAAGCGCGGTCGAGTATCGTTCATCCCATGGCAGGTCGCACCGGGCATCACGAAAAACCAGGCCGAGCACTCGCTCTTTCAGACGTTGTCACAAGTCCATGACGTCCATGTCGCCAAGACGACGGAGGCGCTCGAGATTGCCCTCGCTGATGAGAAAGTGAGTGGGCTGCTCGACTGTCCACTCGGTACGCCGTGTTTCTATATCGAGACGGTGACCGAGGACGCCTCTGGACGTACGATTGAATATTCACGTTCCTACTTTAGAGGGGATAAGACGAGCTTCGTCATCGAGCGGAGCTATTCTTGAACACGCCACAGTCTGGCGTGTTTTTTTGTATGGATTAAAGGGGTTTCGCATCCGGCAGCCATGGATGTCTCTCATTCATTGAAACGAGAAGCTATGTTGCGTACAGTTAGAAGTAGAAAGGTGGGGGTAGGATGTTATTCAAAAAGAAAACAGCAGAAGAAGCGGCAGGAACGAAACGGTTTCACGTCAAGTTGACGGAACAACTGCCGGAACTCGGGCAAATCACCATCCTCGTCGATACGGCCACCGGCGTGAACTATATCCAGACATGGGTCGGGACAGGTGGTGGCATCACACCGCTACTCGATGCGAATGGTGATGTTGTCGTCGAGGAAGGGTACCGATCGTGATGTCACTCAGCACCAATCGGCTGACGTTACGGCGGGTGATAGCGGACGATGCGCCGCACCTGTTGGCGTATTTATCGAAACCTGAGGTCGTCCGCCATATGGGACTCGACCCGTTCACGTCGTTAGAGGATGCGTTAGAAGAGATTGCCTGGTACGATTCGATTCTCGAGGAAGGGACAGGTGTCCGCTGGGGCATCACGTTGACCGGGCAAGACGAGGTCATCGGCAGTTGCGGATTTTTGAACGTTTCAGCGAAGCACCAGAGGGCAGAAATCGGGTTTGAGCTCAGCTCGGATCATTGGGGAAGAGGTATTGCTGGTGAGGCGCTCCGAGCGGTCGTTCGTCATGGGTTCACACAACTCGGGTTCCATCGTATCGAGGCGCTCGTCGAGCCGGCGAATACCGCGTCACAACAGCTCCTCGAACGGGTCGGATTTACGCGAGAAGGGTTGCTACGGGGGTATGAGTTAACGCAAGGGAAATATGACGATTTGTATATGTATTCATTGCTTGAGACAGACAGCATGACATGATGGGGGACGACACCGATGCAGATTATTGAATTCAAAAACGTGAGTCATGGAGACATTTTACATAACGTGTCCGGTTATTTCCGGGAAGGACGCATCACGACGTTCGTCGGCCCGAGCGGTGCCGGCAAGACGACGTGCCTGAAGCACATCAATGGTCTGTTATCACCGGACGCCGGCGCGATTTACTTCAAAGGGGAGAACATCGATTCGATCGACGTTATCGAACTGCGCCAGCGAATCGGCATGGCGTTTCAAAGCGCGCCGATGATTGACGGGACGGTGTACGACAACATGAACTTGCCGAAAGCCATCTTCGGTGAGACGCTCGAACGGGAGCGGGCGGCGGACCTGTTACAGAAAGTCGACTTGGGCGGCATCTCGCTCGACCAACCGATCAAGACGTTGTCGGGCGGGGAACGGAGTCGTGTCGCCATTGCCCGGACGCTCGTCAACAAGCCGGACGTGCTGTTGTTGGACGAGATTACGGCGAGCCTCGACTATCGGACTGTGAAAGAGATTGAGAGGTTGATTGTGAGACTGCAAAAAGACTTCGGGGTCACCGTCGTCTGGATCACGCACGACTTGGATCAGGCCCGGCGTGTCAGTGATGACATGTGGTTTTTGCGAAACGGGGAATTGATTGAATTCGGCGACGCGACGTTCATCGACGAGTCCGACAATCCGATGATCGGTCGTTTCGTGAGGGGGGAAGAGCTATGACGTTCATCGAACTGATGACCTCATTGATTTTCGTCGCCATCCCGCTCGGTTTGGCACTGTTCTTAAAACTCGGGCTCGAACGCGACATCTTGATTGCGACGGTGCGGTCGATTGTTCAGTTGCTCATCATCGGCTACATTTTGACTTTCGTCTTCGAGAGCGACAGCCCGGTGTTCATGCTGCTCATGATTCTGTTGATGATTGGGGCGGCGACGCAGAACATTATCAAGAAAGGGGACGGCATCCCCGGCATCACATGGATGATTCTGCTCACGCTCGTCACGGTCGAGACGCTGACGATGGGCCTCATGCTCGGGCTCGGCATCATCCCGTTCGAGCCGGAGAAAGTCATCCCGATCAGCGGCATGGTCATCGGGAACTGTATGGTGTTGTCGCTCCTGTTCTTGAACAAGTTCAAAGACGAGGTCGAGCGGAGCGATGAAGTGATTGAGCTCATCTTGTCGTTCGGCGGCACACCGAAAGCAGCGATCGAGCGCAGTTTGAAGAGCGCTATCCGCACGAGCATGATTCCGACGGTCGAGGCGCAGAAGACGATGGGGCTCGTCCAACTCCCGGGTATGATGAGCGGTCTCATCATCGGCGGGGCCGACCCGATGGAGGCGGTGCTCTATCAATTGCTCATCTTGTTCCTCATCTTGACGACCGCATCCATCTCGGCGGTCATGGTCGGCTATCTCGCGTATCCGCGCCTGTTCAACCAAAAACTTCAGTTCGTCGGGTTGACGTATCGAAAGGGGAAAACGACATGATTCAAGGCATCCATCACGTGCAAATCACGATTCCGAAAGGGGAGGAAGCCCGTGCCCGTGCATTTTATTGCGGCGTGCTCGGTCTTCCAGAAATCGAGAAGCCGGTGTCACTTCAAGGACGGGGCGGGTTTTGGCTCGAGGTCGGCGACCGTAGCGTCCACGTCGGGACCGAGGACGGGGTTGACCGACTGTCGACGAAAGGACACGTCGCCTACGCCGTGACCGATTTGGCGGAATGGGGACAGAAGCTCGAGGCGGAAGGGATTGAGCGGCTCACGGGTATCCCGATTCCTGGATTCGACCGGTTCGAGTTCCGCGACCCGTTCGGCAATCGAGTCGAGATGATTCAAGCCCTCTGAATGGAGAGTGCCCGCTGTGGGTGCTCTTTTTTCGTTCAAGAGATGCCGAACAGTTCGATGACAGCTTTCCAATTGGAAGGATAGGCGTTGCTACCCCCATGCTGATGCAACAGTTTGCCGTGACGGTTCACAGTGAAGTTCCATTGTGTCCCGTCCATCGTGAAGTACCCTTTTTCCTCGAATACTTCAGGCCAGCGATGTGAGACGAGCGACACGAATCGCTCATGGACGCGGAAAGCATCTGTTTCGTTGTACCAACCGGAATGGGGAATCGCCGTGCTTAAGTCGAACTCTTCACGCCAGATGACTTCTCGTTTGACCGCGCCATCTTCAAAAAACGTGATGGTGGACTCGTTATGGACGCCGAAGCCGCCGACCGTGAACGTGACGGTGATGGTTGGTCGTTTTTTACGGATGGCATCGAGCGGGATGGTCGGCTCGAACGTCAATTTCGCTTCCCGGGATGCCTTGATGGCCAGCTGTTCGTCTACGGAACGCCTCGGACGTACGGATTGAAGCCATTGCTTTTTTGTTTGTTGATCCATGTTCATCATCCTTTCATCTCATCGGATGGGTTGATTATAAGCAAAATGAACATGAGGGGTATGTACAAAAATGAATCAGGTACGACGAAAGGGAGTGTCGATTGGGACACTCCCTTTTGAGGTGACGATTTAGTTTCAAGAAGGCGGAACGATTGTCCCTTGATGGAAACGCATCTTCCATTGGCCATCAACGTTCACCCAAATCGAACTGCGCAAGGCGATGCGTCCGGTGGAGTGGTCTTCGGTCCGATACGTGGCCAGGACGACGTCGTCTTGAACGGTCTCCAGTGAGAAGTCGGATAAGGTGATGTGAATCTCGCCGAGGTCCATCGTGGCGGCAGATGCCGTCCGATATAACATGCGTCCGGAACTGCCGATTTCAAAAAAACATCCGTGAGTAGACGGCGCAAATGCTCAGACGATGTGCGCACGTCGGTCGTCAGTAATGCCCGTTCCTGTTGTTCGATTAAGTCAGCCAGCATGTGGTTGCTCCTCCCGTTTTCCAAGATTCATGACGATGACGCCGAGCACGATGACAATCAGGCCGATGCTGTTCAAGGTCGACAGCACTTCCCCGTACACGAACACCCCAATCAGCCCGGTCGCGACCGTACCGAGCCCGGCCCAGACGCTATAGGCAATGCTGAGCGGGATGGTCTTCAAGACGATGCCCATCAACGTGAACGAGATGGCGAAGCTGATTAAGAGAACAAGACTCGGGAACAGATTGGTAAATCCGTCCGACAGCTTCAACATCGACGTCCCGAGCACTTCGAATGCAATCGATACTAGTAAGATTCCATAGGATTTCATGATTTCCCTCCTCATAGTTTCATCAAGACGAGCCCGATGATGACAAGCCCGATGCCCATGACGGTCTGAATCCGGACTTGTTCCTTGAAGACGAGGAAGCCGATCAGCGCCGTCGCTGCCGTGCCGACCCCGCTCCAAAACGCATAGGCGAAACTGAGTGGGATGGAAAGAAGGGCGAGCGACAACAAGTAAAATGCCGTCACGTAACCGAAGGCGACACCAAGGACGGGCAGGCGGCTCGTAGTCGTCGCGTTCAGCTTCAACATGCTCGAACCGAACAGTTCAGAGACGATGGCACCGACGAGATAGACGAAGCCCATATTACGATTCTCCTTTTGACAGCGCGTCGCACTTTTGTCGGATGATGCGGGCAGCCCGATTTTTGAACGCAGCGCTATAGCCATATGTCAACGCGAACCAAAACCCGTCACAGAGCAGTCGAAGCTCGAGCACGCGATTAGCGTCAGGACCATCCGCGGCGAACTGTTTATCCCAACGTTTGGCGGCGTCGTTCCAAAGCTTTCCGCTCGCATCTTCTTGTGATGAGATGAAGACGGCAATCAAGTCGGCATCACCATCGCTATAATCGAGCGTCGCGAGGGCGTAGGCGCGTGTGAACGGATAAGGACCATCTAACCCGGTTTGATGATGGACGATCCGATTTTCAAATTCATCGAGCGCCATTCTATTCATCTGCTGCAACAGGTTGGCCTTGCTTTCAAAGTGGTATAAGACGCCACCTTTCGTGATACCGGCGCGTTTGGCTAAGTGGTCCATCGACAGTTGTTGAATGCCCTCGGTTTGAATGATTTGTGCGGCGGTCCGCAGTAACAATTGTTTTTTACTCATGTGTGTCCTCCTCACTATACTGAACGGTCAGTATAGTGAGCGTATCAGAATAGAGTTGGGTTGTCGAGATGAATACATGAATGGGATAATTAGGAAAAGGGGGGAGAGATGATGGGTTCACATTTGATGCATTTCGTCATCGGGAATGAGGTGTTGGCGCATTTGACAGATGTCGATCGCACGGCTTTTTTGTTGGGAAATCTTGCGCCCGATGCGACGACGTCTAAACAAAACACCCACTATTACGCGGGACGGCATGAGGATATGACAAGACGGCTCGACCTTGATCAATATTGGGTGGACAGTGTGGACGAGAATCAATCGTTCCGCCTCGGCTATTATTGCCATCTCGTCGCGGACGAGATTTGGTTGCAGGGGTTTTATAAAGCCTGGCTCAAGCAAGTCATTACGAAAGACCCAGAAAAGCAGGCGATGTATTATACCGATTTTGATTCATATAACGCTCGTTTAGTGCAGCGATTGGACGCCTTCGATTTCGACGTGTTAACCAATGCCGCACAAGGCGAGCTGCTGGCACTCATCCTCAAAATCAAGCAAGATGCGAAGGCGAAAGAGGAAGGGACGTACACGATGTTTTTGCCACACCAGTTCGATGGCTACGTCGAAACGTGCATCCTTCGATGTCGACAGATGGTCCAACAGAAGAGTGGGGTGATTATATGATTCAACGACGTTATGCACCGCTTTACGTGACGTTTGGACTTTCTATTTTGACAATCGTGGCGCTGTTCACTGTGAACGGCCGCTTTTTCCCGGATTTGAACTTGATGACGGCCATATGGGTCTACATTGTTCTAGATGTCGCCCTGATTGCCACATTGATTTGGGGCCTGTTCTCAAAAGACAAGACGGTGCGTGTGTTCAGTCTCGTCGGGAATCTTGGATTGATTGTGCCGCTATCGATTTGGATTTTTTTGTTGGTGCTCGCTAACGGGATTTCGGAAGCGTAATCGGACAAATGAGAGTTACCGAATGAACTCTATTTACTTAGAAAGTGGACGAACGGTCCGCTTTCTTTTTTATTGGCATTAGATAGAAAGAATAATATTTCCATTTCCAATTTGAAAATTTGGCATTGCACAACCTATTTTTGTTTGTTATGCTTCTCAATGAAAACGACAATGATAATCATTATCAGTGAGAAAGCATCAGTATTCCTTACATAGAGCAGAAACGTGGACTAGTCGCGGACTCACTGAGAAGGTCGTCATTCAAAAACAGATACATAGGGAGATGGAAAGAATGGGGAAATGGAAAGCAGCAGTTATACTCACATCACTCGTCTTCACGCTAGCCGCATGCGGTAGCACGGACGAAACGAAAGACGAAGGAAGTGCGGAAGCCGAGACGGCACCGAAGACAGTTGAAATCACAGACGCACATGGAACAATCGACGTACCGGTCAATCCGGAGAAGGTCGTCGCGCTCGACAACCGAACGTTCGAGACGCTCTCGGATTGGGAAATCGACTTAGTCGCGGCGCCAGTTGGATTGATTCCAGCGGACTTGCCTTATAAAAACGATAAAGACATCGTAGACGTTGGGATGCACAATGAGCCGAACTTAGAAGCGATCGCCGGTGTGGATCCGGATGTCGTCATCGTCGGACAACGATTCGCCGACTACTACGAAGACATTAAAAAATTGGTCCCAGAAGCGGCCGTCATCAACTTGGACATCGAACTTCCCGAAGATGCGGGCACGCCAGGAGAAATCTTGGTCGAAGGCTTTAAGACGACGACACGTTCACTCGGCCAAATCTTTGAAAAAGAATCGGAAGCAGATGAACTCATCGCGAGCTTCGAAGCATCGATCGACAGTGTGAAAACAGCATACAACGGTGAAGATAAAGTGATGTCAGTCATTGTTTCAGGTGGCGATATCGGCTTCTCGGCGCCGAACACAGGTCGTGTCTTCGGACCGATGTATGACATCTTTGACTGGACACCTGCCCTCGAAGTAGCGAAAACGACAGGTGACCACCAAGGGGATGAGGTTTCGGTCGAAGCGATTGCTGAGAGTGACCCGGACTGGTTGCTCGTCCTCGACCGTGATGCGGCCATTTCAAGCATGGAAGATGCTGTACCTGCAGCGGACGTGATTGATAACGCACCGGCACTCCAAAAAACGAAAGCCGTGACAGACGAAAAAATCGTGTATGCGCCGAACGATACGTACATCAACGAGTCGATTCAAACTTATTCTGAACTCTTCAACGACATCGCAGCCGCGCTTTCGAAATAAGGGAGTCACGTTGTGCAAAAACCAATGACAGCAAGGGTTGAGACATTGTCTCAGCCCTCCTTTTCTAACATATGGACGAAGTCCTTTATCGTAGCAATGCTAGTGGTGTTCATATTGGCGGGCCTTTCGCTCGTGACCGGCGTCTATGACATTCGTCAAGAAGGTGGGTCGGACATGTTTTGGATCACTCGCGTCCCGCGTACGATTGCAATCATGTTGACCGGTGCCGCCATGGCGATGTCGGGACTGGTCATGCAACTGATCACGCAAAACCGTCTCGTCGAACCGACGACGACCGGTACACTCGAATGGGCGGGGCTCGGCCTGCTCGCTGTGTATCTGCTCGTCCCGGCTCCGACGCTCATGATGCGGATGACGGGGGCGATCGTCTTTTCATTCATCGGAACGATGGTCTTCTTCTGGTTTCTGCGCTCGGTCAAACTCCGCTCGTCGTTGATTGTCCCGATTATTGGACTCATGCTCGGGGCGGTCGTCTCGGCCGTGTCAACGTTTCTCGGTCTATTCTTTCAAGCAAGCCAGACGATTGAAGGTTGGTTCGTCGGGTCGTTCGCATCGGTGCAGATCGGACGTTATGAATACTTGTGGCTCATCATCCTCGTCACGTTCTTCATTTTCATCCTTGCGAATCGCTTGACGCTCGCTGGACTCGGAGAAGACATCGCGACGAGCCTCGGCGTCAACTACAACCGCCTCATCTTGATTGCGACGGGACTGATTGCACTCGCGGTCGGGGTCGTGGCGACGGTCATCGGCAATCTGCCGTTTCTCGGGCTCATCGTTCCGAACATCGTTTCGATGTTTCGCGGGGATGACCTGCGCAGCAACTTGCCGTGGGTATGCGTCATCGGGATGGGAACGGTCCTCGTCAGCGATTTGATTTCGCGGACGATCATCATGCCGTTCGAATTGCCGGTATCACTCATTCTCGGGACGGTCGGATCAATCGTGTTCATCGCGATTCTCATGAGACAACGGAAGACGGGAGGGGTACGATGAGCACACTTATTGAAAATAAGACGAAGCCACGGGAAGCGTATGATGTCGATGGTCGATCCGTGCATACAGAAGAACGGTGTGCGACGGCGTTCCGTTCGAAACGAGAACAGCGCCGCTACTGGCTATTCCTTGCCTTCTTCATCATCGGCGGATTGCTCTGTGCGTTCGGATTACTCGTCTATAACAATCCGGTCCCGTTCGACTCGCCGTCGTTCGTCCCGGTCGTCGAGCGTCGGATTGTCGCCGTCATCACGATGGCGATTGCCGCGCTCTGTCAAAGCATGGCGACGGTCGCGTTTCATTCGGTGACGAACAACCGGATCATCACGCCATCATTACTCGGGTTCGACGCACTCTACTCGACGATTCAGACAAGCATGATTTTCTTCTTCGGGGCAGGGGCGTTAATCGGTTTTTCGGGAACCGGTGCCTTTTTGACCCAGGTGGGCCTCATGGTGCTCATGAGTCTGCTCTTGTATGGCTGGCTCTTGTCAGGGAAATATGGCAATCTGCAACTCATGCTTCTCATCGGCATTATCATCGGGACCGGCTTGAACTCGGTGTCCTCGTTCATGCGCCGCATGCTCGCGCCGTCCGAGTTCGACGTCCTGCAGGCTCGCCTGTTCGGTTCGGTGATGCATGCCGATGCCGCCTACTTCCCGATTGTTATCCCGATTGTGATTGTCGTCGGGACGTTGTTGTATAGCTTCTCCAATCGCTTGAACGTCGTCGCACTCGGGAAAGACGTGGCGACATCGTTCGGGGTGAACCATCGCCGGAGCGTCATCTTTACGCTCGTCTTAATCTCGCTCCTTATGTCGGTATCGACGGCGCTGATTGGACCGTTGACGTTCTTCGGATTCTTGGTGGCGACGCTCAGCTATCAAGTGGCAGCGACGTACGATCATAAGTACGTGTTTCCGCTGGCGTTCGCGCTTGGGTTCTTCGTTCTGACGAGCGCGTACTTCTTTATGTATCACATTCTCAATACACCGAGTGTCGTGTCCGTCATTATTGAACTGTTCGGCGGCGTGATTTTCTTAGCGGTGATTTTACGGAAGAGGTCATTATGATTCAACTTGAACAAGTACAAAAAACATATACGGATGACGTCCAAATCGGACCGATCAATCTCGACATCCCGAAAGCTGGATTCACGTCGTTGATCGGACCGAACGGGGCAGGGAAATCGACGACGCTCATGATGATCGGCCGGTTGCTCGACTTGGACGCGGGTCAAATCCATGTCGCCGGCCTGGACGTGTCGAGCGCGAAATCGAAAGACTTGGCGAAAATCGTCACGATCTTACGGCAAGAGAACCATTTCGTGACGCGTCTCACCGTCCGTCAGCTCGCGGGCTTCGGACGCTTCCCGTACTCAAAAGGGCGGTTGACGCAAGAGGATGAACGGATTATCTCGAAATATATCGACTTCCTCGACTTGACGTCGCTCGAGCATCGCTATCTCGATGAATTGTCGGGTGGACAGCGCCAACGGGCGTACGTCGCGATGGTGCTCTGTCAGGAGACGGAATACGTGCTCCTCGATGAGCCACTCAATAACCTCGATATCGCTCGATCGGTCCAGATGATGGAGTACTTGCGCCACGTCGCTGACGAGTTCGGACGGACAATCGTCACGGTGCTCCATGACATCAACTTCGCAGCGAAATATTCGGACCGCATCTGTGCGATGAAAGACGGGAACATCGCCGCCTTCGGTACGGTCGAGGAGATTATGGATGCAGACATCCTATCTGACATATTCGAGACGAAACTGGAGATTATTCAAGGGCCATATGGGCCAATCGCAGTCTATTAAAGAAAGGGTGGGATTCGATGCAGATTTACTGGACACCAATTCAACAAGTCGTGGAGGAATCAAAAGACACCTACACGTTCAAACTTGAACTGCCGGCTGGCTTCACATGGGAAGAAGGGGCGCACACACACTTCGCGCTCGAGGGATTTAACAAGGAAGATCGACCGAACCGGACGTTGATTCGCCATATGTCGATCTCGACGTTGCCGCATGAAGGCGCAATCGGTATCACGACCCGGGTCAAACCGGAATGCTCGACGTTTAAATCAATCTTGCGTGACATGAACATCGGGGACAAGGTCGCCATCTTCAAGACGCATTCGAACGTTCCGTTGAAACGGGAGGGGAAGAACGTCTATCTGTTGTCGTCGGGTGTCGGCATTGCGACGTTCCGTCCGCTCGTGCTCGCGTATTTGGCGAATGGGGAAGGCGTGCCGCACCTCCACTCGTTGAACGTCGACTCGTCGAAAGAATATCTGTTTAACGATGTATTCGCGTCAACAGACGCCTTTACGGCCGAGTTTGTCGACAGTCGTCCAGACTATTACCAGAAGGTCGAGGCACTAGCGGCAGACCGGAATGGGCTGTTTTATGTGGTCGGCAGCGATGATTTCTTGCATGCGACAATTGCTGCGTTGCGTCAAAGTGGTGTTACGCCAGATCAAATCATGCTCGACAAGCATGACTTTCAATTTGAAGATTTCTTGAAAGCCTGACGCTCAGACCGAGGACACGTTCCTCGGTCTTTTTGTATGGCAAATCTCAACGAAGCGCTCGAACAGGTCGCGTCCGTCCGGTGTGCCAATCGACTCGGGATGGTACTGGACGCCATACGTCGGGTGTTCGGGATGCTCGAGTGCCATGATGACACCGTCCGTCGTGCGAGCGGTTACGATGAGGTCCGTCTCTTGGACGACGAGCGAATGATAGCGCATGACCTCGCTCGGATTCCCATCGAACAAGACGCTCGGTATTGTCTCGATCACGGACGTCTTCCCATGCATGACCTGCTCGGCCCGTCCGACCGTCCCCCCGAACGCTTCGGCGATGACTTGATGACCGAGACAGACGCCGAGGATGGGGATGGTGCCAGACAAAGAGCGGACGACGTCGAGCGACACACCGGCATCCAGTGGGCCACCTGGACCCGGAGAGATGATGATGCCAGCCGGATTGAGGTCGCGGATCGCGTCGATTGTCAGTTCATCATTACGGATGACCGTCACGTCGCTGAACCGGGCGACATCTTGATACACGTTGTACGTGAACGAGTCGTAGTTATCGATAAGTAGAATCATGCGAACACCTCCAAAAGGGATTTGGCTTTATGCAACGTCTCTTCATATTCTGACACCGGGTCCGAGTCGTAGACGATACCGGCGCCCGCTTGGACGTAGGCCGTATCTCCTTGAACGACCATCGTCCGGATGGCGAGAGCGAAATCATAGCCGCCCCGGACGTCGAGATACCCGACGGCCCCGGCATATACTTCGCGTTTCACCGTCTCCAATTCGTCAATCAGCTGCATCGCCCGAATCTTCGGGGCGCCGGAGACGGTACCGGCCGGGAGACAGGCACGTAACGCATCAATCGGATTCAAGTTGTCACGCAGTTCGCCCTCGACCTCGGAGACGAGATGCATGACGTTTTTGAAGCGCTCGACTTCCATCTGTTTCGGAATCGTGACCGAGCCGACTTTGGCGACCCGGCCGATGTCGTTGCGACCGAGGTCGAGCAGCATGCGGTGCTCGGCGAGTTCTTTCTCGTCTTGAATGAGATCAGCGGCGTGACGCACGTCTTCTTCGATTGTCTTGCCGCGGGGGCGCGTGCCCGCAATCGGATTCGTCGAGACGCGATTGCCCTCGACGCGAACGAGACTCTCCGGGGACGCCCCGAGGACGATTGCCTCGCCCAGATCGATATAGAACAAGTACGGACTCGGGTTCTGTTTCCGGAGCGTCCGATAGAAGTGGAACGGGTCGCCGGTGAACGTCGCATCGATCCGTTGGGACAAGACGAGCTGGAACACCTCACCGGCGAGGATGGCTTCTTTCGCCTGCAAAACGCGTTCGACGAACTCATCCTTGCCAGTCAATACGCGTTCACTCGTGCGGACGACAGGGGCGAGCTCGTGTGTCTTCGCCGTCTCGAGCGACCGTTTGACGTGGTGGAGTCGCTTCTCAGCATCAGCATCCCCGGTGTCGATCACGATGACCTGCTCCTCGACGTGATCATAGAGAACGACCGTCTCATATCGTTGGAACAAGGCGTCCGGCAAACCGCGAGTCTCGCTAGGTGTGTTCGGAATCGGTTCATAGACGCGTTGCATGTCATAGCCGATATAACCGACGGCACCACCGATGAACGGATAGGGGGCATCCGGCGTGTCTCGCGAAACCAGTTCTGATAACAAGGCGAGCGGGTCGTCCGTGTGCATCGTGCCGGATGCGTCGGTCACTTCGTTGCCATTGGCGCGAATCGTCTCGACCGGATTGGAGGCGATAATCGAGTAACGGCCATGCTTGCCTTCGGCGCGGCTCTCAAGTAACACTTTCCGTTCGCCTTCTAATCGATGAAAGATGGCCACCGGTGTCAGTTCGTCGCCGTTGATGATGAGTTGTTTCATGTGATCTCCTCCTTGAAATAAAAAAAGTCCCCCGCCCGACATGTCTAAAAAAGACATGAAGGACGGGGGACCCGTGGTGCCACCTTCGTTGGGGGAGCTCCCCCCACTCATCGCGAACAATCATTCGCTATCCTCGGTAACGGGAGGACCCGTCAGAGCCTACGTATCGGTCTGAACGCTCAAAAGCCCATTCACGTGAGACACGTCACCGGTTCGCATCGACCACCGGCTTTCTGGAGACGAATCTTCACGCTACTCTTCTTTCTCATCGCGAGTTCGTATGAATGTTATCGTTACTTTAACGGGCTGAAGTCAGAATGTCAATATTGAAACTGTCAGAATGATTAGGGCTCAGGAATGTTTTTCTGTCTGGCGCTCAGTTTTCCGTTTACTGAGAAACGTATAGGCTACGAGAAACGAGGGAATCGGGAAAAGCCAATTCCAAGACGATGGAGAAGTGAGCGTCCCGTAGTACGCGAGGCCCATCGTCATTTCAATTGCGAGATTGAGCACCAACGTGATGAGCGGGGCGATATAAGACTTTTCGAATCGTAATGCAATAAGGACACCGGTCCCGATGGTGAGGATAGGGACGATGACGAGTTGCCAGATGAACGGGTCGATCAAATCCATAAGCATAGTCCTCTCGAAATGGGATTAACTGTATATTGATAAGTATACAGGGAATAGAGGATAAGAAAAAGAATACTACCGATGTGGTTACATTCAATCGAACAATGAAGATGACCATTACAAGTGAGACGACTCGAGCATACGAGTATGTTATGATGGACGCGAAAGGTAGGTACATCAATGGAAACCATCAACTTAAAACAACTTTCTGACGAACGGGCCGAACTTCAAGTCAAGGGCGACCTGGACGCGATGCGCGGCATCATGCATGACGAGTTTCGTTACGTCGACTCGAGCGGACGTCAGTTCGATAAAGAAACATTTTTAGACCAGTTCGTTGACCCGGCGTCTGTCCAGTGGATTACGCAGGAGACCGTCACGTTCGACGAGACGGTGGCTGGTGAGATCGCGCTCGTGCAACTGTTGCTCGAGGAGCGTTTCATTCTCGGGACGAACGCTTACGAAGGCCGGTTCTGGGTGTTGCATGTCTATGTGAAACAAGAAGACACGTGGCTCTGGCAAGGCGGCCAGTCAACAATGATTCATGAGGTGTGAGAACCGTGAACTGCTTTGGGAAACCAAAGCAGTTTTTTTGTGAAATCATTTACCTGATTTATTAAAAATCCGTCATTGTATGAAGTCGAATTATTACAATAGAATTTGGTATTCGACCAATTAACTGTAAAACCTACATAATGGAGGAAAGTCATGAATCATTCATCGTATTTGAAATTGTTCTTAGCCGGTTCACTCATCGTCTCGCCACTCTTGCCGCTCCAAGCGCAAGCAGAAGGATCAACAGAAGAACCACCAGTCGTCGAGACGGTCGACGTCACAGCACCGCTCGCACCTGTCGTCTCGACGCCACTCCATACGTCGAAGTCACTTGTAATTGAAGGAGAGGCTGGCACGACAGCATTGATCGGCATCAACAGCAAAGTGTACACGCGTGTCGTCACGGAAGCGGGGACGGCTCAATTCAACATGAGCCCGCAATCGGTCGGCAAACGGATCTCGGTCAGCTTGCGTGATGCCGCGGGCAACGTCAGTGAGACGACGGAAGTCGTTGTCGCCGTCGATCCGGCCGCCCGTCCGGCGACGCCGAAAATCGGAACGGTCAATAACTCGGCTCGTCAAATCGTCGTGACAGGAACGCCTGGCGCGAAAGTGACACTCCAAGTCGGTGCAGCTTCGTACACGGCGCGCTATGATGCGAAAGGCGTCTATCGCCGCGCGACGGTCGCCCTTCCAATCGGAACGGTCATCCGTGCGACGACGGTCGATGCGAAAGGCGCGACAAGCGTCACGCGCTCGACAAAAGTCATTAAAGACGGTGTGGCTCCAGCGCGCCCGCGTGTCGCACAGAGCGTGACGACGACATCGACATCGATCACAGGGACGGCCGAGGCGTACGCGACGGTGTATGCTCAAATCGGGACGAAACTTTATAAAGCACCGGTCATGTCGACTGGGAAATTCGCGATTAAAATCCCAAAACAAAAACGAGGGCAAGCGATCTCGTTGTATGCGATTGACGGCGCTGGCAATAAAGGCGGCACGCTCAAACTCGGCGTCCAACATGCGCTCTATAACAAGTTCTATCGTTTCCCAGGTCCGGTGACGGTCCATCGTGAAGTGCTCGATAGCTATGGGGAGTTCCGTTATGCGGAGACGTTCGCGCCGGTCTTCTACGGTTCACCGTCGAAAGCGAGCATGCAGTTCTTCCTCAACATCGAATCGGAAGGTGGTTTCCTTGAAATGGACACGCTCCGCCTGAAAGTCGGCAGCAAGTCGTATAAAGTGAACCTTGATCAAGACGAGATCGAGTACATTGAATACGAGGATGGAACGGTCGCGGAATACGTTGAGTTCAAACCGGATGCGAAGCTCGTCCAATTCGTGAAAGCGAATGTTCGTCCCGAGAACCGAATCGTCGTGACGGTGGAAGGCAGTGAGGACGTCATCGAATGGCCACTCTATGCTGCGGAGAAACGTGCATTCATGGAATCACTCAGTTTCGTCGGTTATTAATCCCCATCAGTTTTAATCGCCCTTCATAGGAGAAGGGCGATTTTTTTTGTTCTCAAAAATAAGGAGCGTCGGTGTTGTGTGCAACAACAATCCCCGTAATTCAATATCCATTTACTGGATAAAATCAAACATTTCTGCGAAAAGCCCGTCATTTTTTTGTGTATCGTCCATTGGACTCACCTTCAAAAGTCCTATTCGAAAAGCGTAATCATTTATTTAAGAATCCAATAAAGAGATAACTGGTAACGAAATGGTTTATTAGAAAACGTTACTTGCATAATTATTTGGTTATAAATGGTTATTATTTATCTTATGTTGTAAAAACCAATAAAATAATTGGTAATTATATTTTAATCATCCGATTCATAAAAATCTAACCTGATGACAGAAGTCTGATCATAAGTTCGAATGCTGGTAGCGCTTACTTTGTTGATTTGATGCGATTTTATTACGCTGGTAATTAATCGAACGCAGAATATTTATTCTAAATAAAATCATGAAAATGCATTATCATTTCCCTTTTTCGCTAAAAAGTCGCTTGTTTCAACTGGAAACGTTATGTATATTATGGATGTAAGCAATCTGGGACGATGCATAGGCTAAAAGTCAATGTATGGTTTTAGATACCTGTTTTTGTATGACTCGAGTCCTATCGATGCTATACATAACTCGGGCAGTAAGGGTGTCTGAGGAGTGATCGAGAAGACCGAGAAAGTCGAAGACGCAGAAATCGCATTTTACCAAAGGGAGGATTTAAACAAGATGGCAAACAAAAAACAATTTGTCACAGCTGCGGCAGCGTTTGCAGTGACAGCGGCAGCAGTCGCACCAGCAATGTCGGCTTCAGCAGCAATGCCCGTCGTCAAGCTAGGTTCAGATTATGTACGCCAAGGCAATTTGGATGCAGCGCTTGACAAGAAGTATCATGGATCAGAGATCCACTGGTACAAGTCTTCAGTCAACATGAACAAATTGGGAGTCTTCCAAACGGCGGTTGGTTTCGTCAAAGGGAAAGGCATCAAAGTCGAGAAACGCATTCGCGTCTTGAACTATGCCCAAGAAGTGGTCGGACCGAAAGAAATGCTCGTCTTCGAAAAAGGGGAAGCCGTTTCAGGAATCCGCACACAGCCGGTCAAGTTCGCAGATCGCGTCTATATGAAACCAGGTTCATGGTCTGGTATCGACACATCGAAAGTCGGCGAGTTCATGGCGACTTTCACGTACACGAACAAAGCGTACGGAACGGTCTCAAAATCGTTCAAGTATAAAGTTGTTGAATCAGCTCCGATGGTGTCGAGCGTCAAGTTGCTCAATGCGAAGGAACTTGAAATTAACTTCTCGAAACCGGTAGACGCGAGCACACTCCTTTATAACGGCATGCTCAAAGATGGAACGGTCGAAATCGATCACATTCCAGACGCGCAACGCCTCAAAGGACTTCGCGGCACACTCTCGAAAGACGGCAAAACGCTCGTCGTTCGCGCCGAGAAGACATTCGATGGCCGCTACGCTGTGCTTGCTAGCTCGAAGATTGAAGGACTCGACGGTAAAGCGCTCGTACCGTTCAAAGAAATCTACACGTTCGAAGACAACGTACGCCCGGTCCTTAACGACCCTGAGTACCTTGAAAACAACCGCGTGAAGTTCACGTTCTCCGAGCCGGTAAACGTTGACTCGGAAGATGAGCTCGAGAAGAAACTCGAATTGAAAGATGCTTCTGGCGCTGGCTACAAAGTAGACGTCGACAAACTCTCATGGGACGGCAAATCGTTCATCCTTGACTTGTCAGATGCGCAATTCGTCGCAGGCAAAGACTACAAGTTGACGCTCGTCGGTCTCCGTGACTTCGCTGGCAACTTCATCTCGCCAAACCCAGTGACGAAGATCGTTCAGAAGAAAGTCATCGACGCGGTCAACCCTTCAGTCGTCGGCATGTCTTCGTCGAAACCAGGCTACCTCACAGTCACATTCTCTGAGGCTGTCTACGTGGACCGTTACAACCACGTCGCGAAAATCACGCTCACAAACGGCGAAATCGAAGCTGACCTTGATGACAACGCATGGCTCGATGAGTCAGGCAAAGTCCTTACTGTCCGCGACCACTCGTTCATCGGTCAAATCGACGTGAAAGTTTCTCACTTCCGCGACCTCGCTGGCAACTACGGCGCTGCGTCAACGAAATTGGTTAACTTCACGAACGATGAAATGGCTCCGACTGTGACAGACGCGAAAGTGGAAGTCATCGACGGCAAGAATCACCTCGTCCTCACGTTCTCTGAAGAACTCAAGCATGGTGCTTACAGCGACGGTAAGATGTACGGTTCGTACATCACGCCGAACGGTGTCGAGAAGAAAGTGGCGGCATGGACTGACGCTTCGTACTACTCGAAGAACCAAATCAAGACGCCAATCTCGGATCTTGAGCTTGGAAACTACTCGGTCAAACTTCCGGCTAACCTCGTGAAGGATGTCGTCGGCAACGAGAGCCTTGAGCAATCAATCAAGTTCTCAATCGTCTCAAGTCCAATCGAGAAAGAGAAGCCAACGTTCGATGGCTACTACTTCCAAGAGAAGGACAACAGCACGCTTTACCTCAAGTTCAGCGAGAAGCTCGACCCATCGTCACTCAACTTGGGCAACTTCTTGATTGAAGGCAAGGCAATCGCCGAGAAAGCTGTCTTCACGGATGAAGATCGCGACGTCATCAAGTTGACACTCAAAGAAGGCGCGATTCAAACGACTGGTAAATATGCGTTCGTGATCCAAAACATCAAGGATGTAGTGGGCAACGTCATGGATACAGTCTCGTTGAACGAGAAGTTCGCGGAGAACGACCTTCCAGGCTTGACGTCTGCGGTCCTCACGTCGAACAACGTATCGGGCGACTACGCGGTCATCACGCTCACGTTCGATGAGTCAATCGCGAAGTACTCAATCGAAGATGGCTACGAAGACTTCAAAGTCCTCGTTGGCGACAAAGATCTCTCGAAATCTGCGACAGTCACAGAAATCATGGGATCGCAGTCGAACCAAGTCCAAATCACGATTGACCGTGTGTTGACTCCGGCCGAGACAGCTCAAACGCTCACGCTCAAACCAGGCGCTGCGTTCGAAGTCCTCGACCTCGAGAACAACAAACACCCATTGTTCACTTCGGTGAACATCGCTAAGTAATTAGCGTTGACCTTCATTGACCCTCCCTTAGGGTTAAATAGAGCAAGGCCTTCGGGCTGCGCCATCTTGAAACCGGTAGCGTTTGACGCTACCGGTTTTACTATGTATGAAACTGCAATAAATACATATTAATCCCAATTTATTATGGAAATTTAAAACAAGTGCGGTATGATTATATTGTACTAGTTTTGGGTGAACACTTTATAATTTGGAGGGGGATTATGAGTCGATCACAACGGAAACAGAGGCAAAAGTTTCAAGTTTTCATCAGGACGTTTGTCCTGGTTTTTCTGGTCATGGCGGGCATCATTTACGAACAAAAACAAGAAGCCGAGGCCGATGAGGTGTTGCTTCCGTCCGTAACGGGAAGTGAATTAAGATTCAGCGGCATGGCGTTGCGGCTTGATCCGCAAGGGTTATACATACACGCGAACGGGAGCCATAAACCGCTTGGCTTTACCCAAGCCTATATTGAACCAACGCGGGGCTACATCGTTGTCCGACGCGATCGGGCCGATTCGGTCGTCTCCATTATCGCCGAACCGGATGAGACGCTCACGAAGCGGGGCATCACAATCGGGGCGTCCGGGGGTGGGACGGTGACGCATTTGTTTGTCTATCAGAACGGCGTCCAACTGAACATGGCTGATCCTGTGGATTATGCCAAGACGGCTGGCGTCTTCTCCAATATTTGGATGACCATTATCAGTCAGAGTCGATGAGTCGCCGGCACGACCGGTGCTCGTCTTTTTTAGAGTCAAAGAACGAATTTTCTATAGAATGAGGGGACAGCATGCAAGCTTATCAACGTGGATTTTTAATGACCGCTACCCGGCTACAACGTGAAGGATGGGAAACAATCACTTTGCCGAACGGCGATTTCTTTTATTATGACCCGCTCAGTCCGGTCGACTTGATTCAAGACGGTGCCCGCTGGCTCCTCGCTTTCGGGGACATCCTCGACATCCGAGCGCAACAGCGTGACCGACAGGGAGTGCTCGAACGATTGAACGAGCAAGACGTGGACGCATTTCATGAGGCGCTCGATTTCATGGGTGGCCGCTACATGTTGATTCGGGGTGACGACACGTCAGTGCGCCTCTATCATGACGCGACCGGGATGCGAGGTGTCTACTTCACGACGGACGCACCGCTCCGAGCGGCGTCGCATCTCGAACTGTTACAAGAAGACGTCCAGTCTGAGGCGCACCCGCTCTGTTCGGACGAATTGCGACAACATAACCATTATCACTTGCCAGGTCATTTCACGATTTATGCGTCGATTCGCATTCTCGTCCCGAACCATTTCGTGGACGAGACGAACCGGATGACACGCTATTATCCACGGCGTCCGCTCGATGCGTTGCCGGTCGAGGCGGCCATCGAACCGCTACGGACATGGTTCGACAATCAGCTCCATCAACTACTCGAGTCGGACGAACGCATGATTTTCTCGCTCACGGCAGGGATTGACAGTCGTCTATCGTTGGCGCTTCTCAAACCGTTCCTCTCGAACATCGAGACGTTCACGTATCAGAACGTGGCGGCAGGTCATCACGTCGAATCGCTCGATATCGATGTCGAAGTCGCAGCGATGATGGCGCGTGACCTTCAGTTTCGCCATCGCGTCATCCCAGTCGATGACCGAGCGTTCGAACAAGCCGAGGAGACGCGGGCATTCCGTTCGATGTTGCGGCAAAGCGTGACATCACGTCACGGCCATGCCCACGCGTACGAATATATGAAACTGTACAAAGACCGTCCGACGCGCCACTTGCGCTCGAACATCCTTGAAATCGGGCGAGCGTTTTATCGGAAGAACCGGACGCTGCCGGCCGAGTTGACAGTCGAAGGGGCGATTCGTTGCTATTCATGGAAGTCGCGGGAAGACGAGCGTGTTGTCTCGCTTTGGACGTCCTACGTGGCCGCGGTCAATTTGACGACTGAGACGCTGCACGGTTACGACCCGTACGACTTGTTGTATTGGGAGTATCGGATGGGCGTCTGGCACCAGCAAGTGCTCGCCGAGAGCGATGTCGCGTTTGAGACGTATATCCCATTCAACGCCCGCGCCATCTTGGAACTGTTCTTGACACCTGATTATGGGGACCGGTTATACGCCAAACTATTTTATGAAGTGATCGGGCACGAATGGCCGGTGCTCGCGTTCTGGGGTGTGAACAAGCGGGACACGATGCGTGACTATATGCATCCGACGCTCGACCAAGGGTGGATGGCGCTCGATGGGGTCATCACGAGCGGCCGTTTGGACGAGACGACGATCCCGTTGACCGTCCGGCGCTTGACGACGAACGTGTCATACCACCTCGAGGCGAACACGATGCAAAAAGGCGACCATATGGCGTACTCACAAATCCTGACGACGAAACCGGGACAGACGTATCGTTTGAATTTGAACGTGCTCAACCCGTTCGAGAAGCGGTCGTCGCTCGGCTTGGGACGGATGCGCTATGAGATTTGGGTCGACGGTGTGCTCTATTTATCCGAAGATATCGCCGCTTGGGGCGGACCGAACCAAGTTTGGGTCGAGTTCGCTGCGACGGCTGACGCGACGGAACTCATGGTCCGGACGGTCGCCCTTCGTGATTGTGGGCCGAACAAATGGGGCGCGGCCTCGAAGATGCAGCTCGAGGCGCTCCGTCTCCAAGAAATCGAGCACGGGCATTTGAAGGCAGGGGCGTCGAGTCCGTTCACCCAGCTTCATGAACTGATTGAAACCGAATAAGGTCTTTTTGCCTAACGTATTTAAATTTCCATGGAATCCCTCGATGTTGCAATCGGGGGATTTTTTGGAAAAGATACACGGAATTAACGAAAAATTAATTGTATTTACTAGTGGAATTGGATATGTTTAGAGAGGAAAGTGGTCTCTGAAACGATAGGTCTGAAGACGGAATAGGGAGCAAGGCCGATTATGATCCGTCAGACATTGTAAGCGCTAACATTCGTTTTAGTTCTGCTTCACCACATTTGAAAGGGGAAAATCAAATGCTCACAAGTAAAACGAACAAGTTGTACGCTTCACTCGCTGTGGCGGCCATCACCGCTTCATCGATCGTTCCGGCAGCGACAGCTGACGCGGCACCAAAAGTTAAGACGGTCAAACTGAAAGCCGACTTCGTCCGCGGAGGTGACCTCGAAGCGTCACTCGATAAGACATATCAAGGTGCCAACATCCATTGGTACAAGTCATCGGTGAAGTTGAACAAACTCGGTACATACCAAACGGCGAAAGGGATCGTGGTCGGCAAGGGGATTAAAGTCGAGAAGCGTGTCCGCGTCTTGAACTATCCGGTTGCTATCGAGCCGGCGGAAGCACTCTCGTTCAAACAAGGGGAGAACGTACCGAGCGCACTTCGTCTCGATGTTCGCTTCGCGAACGGAACGGTCGAGCGTCTCGTCCGTGTTCACGACATCGATACATCAAAAATTGGTTCGTTCACGGCTCATGCGAAATTTACGAGCAATGGCCGCACAATCGAAGCTGAACTTCCATATTCGGTCGGTGGGAACACGGTATCGTTCATGCACACGAACGACACGCACGCTTCACTCGACTTGGCGCCAAAACGCGCAACAGCGGTTAAACAAGTCCGCGCCGAGAAGCCGAACGCACTCTTGATTGACGCTGGGGACGTATTCTCAGGTTCACTTTACTTCAACAAGTTTGAAGGAATGGCTGACTTGAAACTCATGAACTACATGAAGTACGACTTGATGACACTCGGGAACCACGAGTTCGATCTCGGTGGCGACGAAGACGGCAACGCCGAACTTGCCAAGTTCATTCGCTACGCGAACTTCCCGTTCGTCAGCTCGAACCTCGACTTCTCAGCAGACACAGACTTGAACCCGCTCTTCCGTGACGCGGTGACAGACAAGCCATATAACGGTCGTCTGTATGAAGGTGTCATTAAAGAAGTAGACGGCGTCAAAGTAGGATTCTTCGGTCTCACGACAGAAGAGACGTCTGAAATCGCAAGCCCGGGCAACGCCCAGTTCCAAGACTACATCGCGGAAGCGAAAGCGGCTGTCGCAGCGTTCGAAGCAGCTGGCGTCAACCAAATCGTCGCTGTCACGCACTTAGGTTACGATGACAACCCAACAGTCGATAACGACCAAATCCTCGCGGAAGAAGTCGAAGGCATCGACGTCATCATCGGCGGACACTCGCACTCGCTTCTCGCAGCACCGGTCGTGAAGAATGCGGATACGGACAACCCGACGTTGATCGTCCAAGCGTATCAATATAGCCAATACCTTGGCACACTTGACGTCACGTTCGACCAAGACGGAAAAGTCGTCGCCCATGAGGGTGCTTTAATCGATGTGACGAAACTTGAAGCGGACGCGAAAGCGACTCAACTCCTCGCACCGTTCAAAGAAGAAGTCGATGAGTTGAAAAACCAACCGACTGGCGCCACGGCAACAGCTGCCCTTACAAACCCACGTACGAGCGACCCAGGCAACACGACTGGCGAGAGCGTCCGTAAGAATGAAACGGCACTCGGGAACTTGATCACGGACGGCATGCTCGCGAAAGCGAAGACATTCAGCCCTGACGTCATCGGTGCGATTCAAAATGGTGGCGGCATCCGTGCAGCCATCAACGAAGGTGAGATCACAATCGGTGAAGTGCTCACGACGCTTCCGTTCGGGAACACGCTTGCGATCGCTGACCTCACAGGGACAGAGATTTATCAAACGTTCGAACGCAGTGTCGGACCGCTTCCGAACGAGAACGGTGGTTTCCTTCACGTCGCTGGTTTGAAAGTGACGTACGATAGCTCGAAACCGTCAGGCGAACGCGTGACGAAAATCGAGTACATGAAAGACGGAGCACCGGTACTTGTGGAAAACGGACCAACGAAATATAAAGTTGCAACGAACGCCTTCACAGCGAAAGGCGGCGACGGTTTCGCGGAGCTCGGTGTTGCTTACACTGAAGGCCGAGTCCAAGACCTCGGTCTCTCGGACTGGGAAAACTTGCGCGACCACGTGGCAAGCCTTGTCACGGTCGAGCCGAAAGTGGAAGGTCGCATCGTCGACGTAGCAGCCGAATAAGCAGTCAAACTCTCCTGATGATTCAGGGGAGTTTTTTTGTTACAGGGAAGGAAAGTCGGGTATTACAAAAGAGGGGAATGGCAAGTCGTCCGATTGTCATCTGACTGAAATTGCTTGCCTATCTGATATTTGATACTATGACAGAGGGTGTAGGTGTGAAACCTACGATACGACATGATGAAAGAATGAGGCGAATTGAATGGATGTAAGACGATTATTGTCCGACGTTCAAGAGCACGCGAAATGGGTACGTGCAGAACGGGAACGGATTTCACAAAAAGAACCGCTAGATGAAGGCGATGTCATTCTCATCAATGACTTGCCGTCGTTGACGAAAAAAGCACAACTCCCATATTGGGATGACCAAAAGCTTGAGACGTATAACACCGGTCTCAAACAAGAATGGGATGCGGCGACCGCGCGTTTCCCGAACGACTTACCGGAATATCCAGCATCGAACGGGAGTGCTTATTATAAGAAGAAACTCATCGATGTGGCGTTCGTCGGACCGGTCGAACGGGCCGACATGTGGAATCACGTCTGTAACGTCCATACGTTCAAGACGGTCACCGAGTTTTTAGAGCTCGTCAATGCAGGTGTGAACATCGAGTTCCTCATGATTAGCCCAATCCTTCCAGGTGATGAGGCGACAAGTTTTGAACACATGGCGACACCGCGCTCACACTCGCGCCAATGGCTCGAAAAATTGATTAAGCAAGCCAACTATCGCGACATCCCGGTCGTGTTCCATACCGAGGCCGACACGAATCATTACGCGCGTTACGCATCACTCGCAGCGAAGTGTGACATCGTCTTTACGGCCAATGAAGAGCGGGTCCAAGATTACACCGAACTGTGCAAACATGACCGTGTCTTCGTCATCAAGCCGTTCGTCAACCAATTGCGTCACAATCCGATCGGCATGACACGCGCCCGTTTGAACGACGTGCTCGTCACGAATGAGTTCCCAATGCGAAAAGCGTTCATGGAAGACGTCGACAAATTGATGGATGGCGTCTTAGAGACGGACCACCGTCTCCACGTGATTAAATCAGACCGTGACAAAAACGAGGAAGTCGGCGAAGCGTACCGTCAATATCTCGTCGCGAGCGAGACGGACATGGACCGTTTGAAAAAGTCCGTCGATTGGGTCCTTCACGTCAACGAAGTGAAGAACAGCCCGACGTATAGCGCACAAGCGATTTACGATGCGCAAGCACGCGGTAACCTCGTCTTGACGAACTATAATATCGCCGTCAACAACGATTTCCCGAACGTGTTCATCGCGACGGGCCGTCTCGACGCCAAACAGATTTTGAACATGTTCAAGACCGAGGACGAGAAGTACCGCCAGCAATTAGCGGGCGTCCGTACGATCATGGCCGGACATACGATGCATGACCGGTTCGAAGAGATGTTGTTCGCGCTCGGACTTGAGACGGAAGCACTCGGGGCCCGTCCGGTTCTCGTCGTCGGCTCAGGTGTCGAGTCGCGTCTTCAAGCTATGGTCGACGACCAGACGTACGCCAACGTCCGTTTCCGGATGGCAGATGCCGTGACGGAGACCGATTTGCAGGAAGCGGCGTTCGTCGCGTTCTTTGACTCGGCTTATACGTATGAAGCCTATTATTTAGAAGACTTGATTAACGCTTTCAAATATACGGACGTATCATTCGTGACGAAAGCGGCCTACTTCGACGGCGAGACGCTCGTCTCGGGTCCGGAACACGATTTCGTGACGGACGTGACCGATGTCCATCGTTCCGTGTTCGTCGCGGAGCAACTGTCGCTCAAAGAAGTCGCAACACGGACGCTCAAGAGCCGGACGTTGCCGGGTTATGCCGTCGACCGGTTCGAACTCGTCAAAGGCGAGGTCGTCTTCCAACCGAACGCACCGCGCGACTACAAATTGTCTGTCGTCGTGCCGGTCTATAACAATGGTCGTTACTTGTACAACAAGTGCTTCTTCAGCTTGAAGCGGAGCACGATGTTTGACGATATGGAGATTTGGCTCGTGGATGACGGTTCGACCGACAACGAGACGAGCCGTTACGTCGAGCGCTTGGCGCGCGAACATGCGAACGTCTACACGTACTCGTTCGCAGACGGCGGCAGCGGCAGTGCCTCACGCCCTCGTAACAAAGGTGTCGAGCTGGCGACGACTCCATATATCGCTTTCCTTGACCCGGACAACGAGGCGGTCAACGATGGTTATCATGAGCTGTATCAGTTGATGACGCGCGAACCGGGACTCGATCTCGCCGTCGGCAGCATGTTGAAGCTGTCGAACCGCGAAGCGATGATCGAACTTGAAGGGCTCGAGAAAGGCGGCATCCGCATGATTGAAGACCCGCGTGCCTACCTGCTCGAGCACAACTTCAAAGTGCAAAGCATCCAGGCGATGGTCATCCGTCGCGACTTCATCGTCGACAACGGCTTGAAACAAGTCATCGGGGCGGTCGGTCAAGATTCGCTCTTCTTCCAAGAGATGTTCTTATCGGCCGAACGTGTCGCACTCGTCGACTTGACGATTCACGATTATTACGCGGCCGTGGCGGGATCGACCGTCAATACGATTACCCGTCGTTACTTCGAGAAATGTGTGTTGCGCGAGACGGCCCGGGCGAAGGCGTTCGAGCGTGAAGGTGTACTCGATGTCTATCGTGAGACCCGCTTCGAACGGTTCTTTGAGCTATGGTATCTCCAGTTCATCCGCCGGTCGCGGGACGAGGACTTCTTCGGCAACGCCGATTTGTTATATGCCATCTACGAGCAGTTCAAGCCGCTCGAACCGAAGAGCCCCCGCTTTAAACAGTTCATCGATCTGTATGAGAGCGGTCAAAAAAATGAATTGAAACGTCTGTATTTCGACGTATTCCGTTGAGGTGACAACATGAGTGAACAATTGAAACAAGAAAAGAACCTTCTCGAGATGCAGCTCGCTGAACAAATCGAGGAAAATAAACGACTTCAACGTGAATACCGCATCACGAGCCAACAATATCAACGTCTGTTGCATCGGTACGCCGAACTGCTCTATACGGTGGAATGGATTTCAAAAGAAGTCGATAAGGCCGATAAACGCTATCGCCAACTTAATCGTAAATATCAAAGTTTGACCCAGTCGAAAGTCGGAAAAGGATTGCTCGCAGCGCGTGCCGTCCGAAGCCGTGTCGGCAAAATCGTCAAACGGAAATGACCAGCCGGGAGCGACATGTGATGTGTCGCTTCCTTATTAGTGAAATCGAGGGGAATACCCCGTAGTTTGGAGGAAAGACATATGGGTTGGCAAACGAAAGCACGTCGGGCGGCACATCTCGGTGTCCAACGCTCGCGTCGCGTCGGGAAACGTATCATCAACAAGGCGCTCAACCGCGTGACATCTCGTCAAGCGGGACCAATCGTCCCGAATTGGTACACCGCCTCGGATGCGGTCCATCTAGAAGGGGCCGACGTCGTCATCTCACGCCCGGAAGCGGTCGTCTTGACGTATCGTCCGGACGAGAAAGAAGACACGATCGACATCAAAAAAGTGTTCTCAAAATCGAATCGGACGATGCACGTCCAGTTCCGCGCGAAGGCGGCCGGTGATGTCACACCTGCCATCAAAGTGTCGCTCTATCAACGGAACAAACATTCGCGTGACGTGTTCGTCTACAATCAGACACCGACCGATATCGCCTTGCTCGCGAACGAGACAAAAGTCCGCTTCACGGTCGAGACGGAAGGAAAAGGCTCGTATAGTGTCATCGAACTGAACGTCAACGGTGTCTCGCTCTGGGACGTCGAAGGAATGGCTTATCACATGCAGGATAGCGATTTCGACTATCGCATCGATTTGACGCCGAAACAGCTCGAATTGATTTCGGCCATCAACCGTGTCGTCGATTTTGAAGATGACAAACTGTTGTTGCACGGCGTCGGTGGCCAATACGTCCACTTCGGTGTCGGCGAATCGGCCCTCCCGCACGTGAATACGAAACGCGCCATCGACTTCCCGCTCGGGGATATGGATGATGACGTCTATCGTTTCTATTTAAAAGGGACGGTGACGGGCACGGCGAACGCCTCACTGTTCGTCGTCACGTATACGGCCGATGGACAAGATCAAATGATCGAGGTCCCGCTCGGACTGAGTGGCATCATCCGTCTGACACCGAGTCATACGACGGTCCGTTATTTCGTCCGCTTGTCTGGCCACGGTGAACTACATGGTTTGAAACTCGGCATGGTCCGCGAGAAGAGCGTCCGCCGTGAAGAGATTTTATCGCTCAAACCGTCGATGTGGACGGTGCCGACACCGGACACGATCAAATTGAAACATAAGCACGACCAGCTCGTCGTCAAGTTGAAGACCGGGGAAGGCAATCGCCGTTACATCTCGTATGCCGAGACGAATAACAGCTTCAAGCTGTTACCGGTCGACTTCTTGTTCGACGTCAAATCGAACAGCCGTTACCGGGTCACGCTCGACGGCGAGATGGGCGAAGGGACGAACGTCGTCCTCTATATCATCACGTACTCGACGGAAGGCCGCTTGAACATGCAGCAAGTCCAACTCGGCTCGGAGAAGATTTTCGAGTTCGAGAAAGAGGCGCGTCGTCTCCGCTTCGCGCTCCGTGTCGACGGCGACGGGGAAGCGGTCATCGACCGGATTCGCGTCACTGAAGAGATCATCAGCGACCGCACACGGAGCCCGGAATGGCTCGATGTGCGCGAGGCCCGTCTCTTCCGTGCCGTACCGCGTGAGCTACACGAATTGAAAGTCGCGGCCATCTTTGATGAGTTCACGACGGCTTCGTACCGTCCGGAATGTGACTTGATCACGTTCACACCGGATAACTGGCCGGCCGTCCTCGCCGATGAGCAACCGGACTTCTTGATGGTCGAGTCGGCGTGGAAAGGGAACGCCGGGGCGTGGGAGAAGAAGGTCGTCAAATACGGTACGAACACGTGGGAAGAGCTCGACGGCCTGCTCGAATGGTGCCGTCACAACAACATCCCGACCGTATTCTGGAACAAGGAAGACCCGATTCACTACGACCGTTTCATCGAGACGGCGAAACGGTTCGACTACGTCTATACGACGGACGAGAACCGGGTCGAGGATTACATCCGCGACTGCGGACACGACCGTGTCGGCGCACTCCCGTTCGCCGCACAACCGAAAGAACACAACCCGATTCGTTTACCGGGGACACGTGAACCGTACGCCTCGTTCGCGGGCTCGTATTACGCGAACCGACACGAGTCACGTCGTCAAGACATGGACCGTTTGTTCGCCGCGGCGGACCGCTACGGCCTCGTCATCTATGACCGCAACTATGAGATGAACCAACGCGGCGAGACGGATCAGCTCCAATTCCCGGAACAGTTCCGTGACTCGATTCGCGGCAGTTTGAAATATAACCAAATCGCGAAAGCGTATAAAGGCTTCAAAGTCATGCTGAACGTCAACTCGGTCAACGACTCACCGACGATGTTCTCGCGTCGTGTGTTCGAAGGCCTCGCTTGTGCGACGCCGGTCGTCAGCACGCGCTCCATCGGTGTCAAACAGATGCTCGGCGATTATGTCTTCCTCGATGAGGGTGACGCCATGCTCGACGAGACGTTCAAGAAACTGTTGACCGATGACGCGTTCTATGAGGACGTCGCCATGCGCGGGATGCGTCACGTGTTGACGTATCATACGTACACGCAACGTCTCGCCCAAGTCGTCGGGGCAATCGGTATCCCGTATCGTGTCGACCACGCCCGTGTGGCCATGGTCGCCATCGTCCGCTCGAAAGAGGAGATGGAGCGGGTCGTATCGATTTATGAAACGCAAGACTACAAGCATACGCACCTCGTCGTGTTCCTCGATAAGTTCGACGGCTATATCGACGTCTATAACGAGTACAACACCGAGACGATCTCGACGTTCATGCTCAGTTATTTGACGCAATATAACGCCTTATCTGAGATTTTGGACGGCTTCGAATGGATGGCGTTCGTGAACCGGGACGACTATTACGGCCCGTCGTACGTGTCCGACTATATTTTGGCGGCGCGTTATGCCGACGCCAACATCTTGACGAAAGGCGACCACTATACGTTTGATGGAGCGCTCGAGAAACAAGATGTGGATGCGAGCTATCGCTACGTGTTCGACGCCGTGCCGACGCGTTCGCTCGTCAAACCGGCGGCGCTCCGTTTCTACAGCATCCAAGAGGCACTCGACGTGCTGACGAACGATGCGTCGCTCCAAGAGTTGGCCCAGTCCGGCGAGCGGATCTTTAGCATCGACCCGTATCAATACGTCAAAGGCGGAGCCAATCTCTCCGACGAGATGGCCCAGGAGGTAACGTTATGACGAAAGCACCGCTTCGCGTCCTCGTCTATGGGGACGTGAACTTGAACTTGATTGACGGGTCGGCCATCTGGCTGACGTCCGTCGTCCATATGTTGAAACAAGACCCGTCGATTCACGTCGACGTCTTATTGAAACGCTCGATCGTCAAACCGGAAGTGACGGCGTCGATTCGTGAGTTGCCGAACGTCCGCTTCCTCGACGTATTTGGCGAGACGTCACCGAAGAAAGACGAACCGTACTATGAGAAGAAAGTACTCGAGCCGTCTGAAGCGGCCCAACTCATCCATGAGCTCATGATGAGCGGCTCGTACGACTTGGCCTTCATCCGTGGCTTCCAACTCGCCTATAACTTGTCGGCGTATAAGGACACGATGGCGAAGACGTGGACGTATATCACCGACTTCACCCACGACCATACGCAGGCGTCGGACGAAGAATTGGCCCGCTTGAAGCAAATCGCCTCACGCTCGGCCCGCATGCTCTGCCAGACGTCGGCGATGAAAGATTATTTTGAGACGTTCCTCCCGACGGAGCGACCGTTCCTCATCTTGAACCCGATGATTCCGAACGTGAAAGAGGCGACGCCATCGTTCACGAAACCGAACGACCGTCTCGTCTATACAGGCAAGTTTGCGCCGCTCTGGTATTCGAGCGAGATTTTGACGGCGTTCGCAAAACTGCGCGCAGCACATCCGACGGCCGAGCTTCATGTCGCCGGTGACAAGTTCAATCAAGACCCGAACAACCCGAACTTCCGCAAAGACGTGACACATCGACTCGGTCACGATCCAGGCGTGACATGGCTGAAAGGAATCCCGCGTCGCGACGTCGAGACGTTAATCGAGTCGAGTGCGGTCGGAGTATCTTGGCGCCATCCGGAACTCGACGCCTCGCTCGAACTGTCGACGAAGCTGCTCGAGTATGGTGCGCTCGGAAAGCCGGTGCTGCTCAACCGTAATCCGATGCATGAGCTCATCCTCGGGGCGGACTATCCGTTGTTCGTCAATTCAGAGTCAGAGTTCATCGACAAGGCGCGTCTCGCGCTCACGGACGCCACCATCTACCGTGAGGCCGCCAAGCGTCTGTATGACATGGCCCAGTATTATACGTTCACGAACACGCATGCGCGCCTCCGTGACGAGCTGTGGGCGATGAAGAAGTTGACGATCGTCTTCGCGGGCCACGACTTGAAGTTCTTGAAGCTGTTCATGCAGAAGTTCTCGGAGAACCCGCGCTTCAACGTGCTCGTCGACCAATGGGACGGCCATAAGATTCACAACGTCAATCACAGTAAGGCGTGCCTCGAGCAGGCCGATATCATTTTCTGTGAATGGGGACTCGGCAACGCCGTCTGGTACTCGGAACACAAGTTGCCGCATCAGAAGCTGATCGTGCGGATTCACCGTCAAGAGAAAGAGACACCGTTCCCACGTCAGTACAACTTGCATAACATCGACAAAATCATCCTCGTCTCGCCGTATATGCTCGAAGAGATGTACCGTCTGTTCCGCATTCCGCGCCACAAGATGACGATGATTTATAACGCCGTCGACGGGAAACGTTTGGCTCAGCCGAAAGTGAAACAAGATTTGACGTTCCACCTCGGTATGATCGGCGTCAACCCGAAACTAAAGCGACTCGATTTGGCGCTCGATTTGCTCGAGCAGCTGTTGCAACAAGATCGTCGCTATAAACTCTTCATTAAAGGACATCATCCAAACGAGATTTATTGGATCAATAAACGGGAAGATGAAAGAGCGTATTACGACAAGTTGCTCGCCCGACTTGAAGAGCCGCAGTTCCAGTCGAGCGTCCAGTTCGATGGACACGGCGATGATGTCGCCGAATGGCTACAAAAGATTGGCTTCGTCCTCTCGATGAGCGATCTCGAGAGCTTCCATTTGGCACCGGCCGAAGCGATGACGTCGGGCACGTATCCGCTCATCCGTCACTGGACGGGGAGCGAGACGATTTATCCGGACGCGTTATTATTGGAAGATGTGTCCGACGCCGTCGGCATCATCCGTTCGTACGCCGACGATTCCGATCGTCTGCTCGAAGCGGCAAAACCGCTTCAAACCTATGCATTTGAGCACTTCGCGGTCGAAACACTTGCTAAAAAGCTGGAACAGCTTATACTAGAGGCGTTGTCCGAAACTGAAAAACATTGATTTGTCATTAAAATGTAATTGCCCGGCTGATTTGTTCAAGAGTATAATGAGTATTGTTTTATTGTCGAAACTGAAATAAAATGATGGACATGCTCGCATCGAGAAATCGCAGGGCACACACACACTTGGAGGTTACTACAAATGAAAGTATGTACAGTAGGTCTTGGGTATATTGGTTTGCCGACATCGGCAGTCTTCGCTAAATACGGCGTCGACGTCGTTGGGGTAGACATCTCTCAAAACGTCGTAGATAAATTGAACCGTGGTGAAATCCACATTGAAGAGCCAGGTCTCGGCGAAGTCGTCGCAGACGTCGTCGCGCAAGGTAAATTCCGTGCGTCACTCTCACCGGAGAAAGCGGACGCATTCATCATCGCTGTCCCGACACCAAACAATGATGACGAGCACAAGTCGTGCGACCTCACATACGTCTTGGACGCGACACGTAAAGTCCTTCCATTCGTCGAGAAAGGCAACGTCATCATCGTCGAGTCGACGATCGCACCACGTACGATGGACGATTTCGTCAAGCCACTCGTCGAAGAAGCTGGATTCGTCGTCGGCGAAGACATCTTCCTCGTTCACTGCCCAGAGCGTGTCCTTCCTGGACAAATCTTGCATGAGCTCGTGCACAACAACCGCATCGTCGGCGGCATCACGCCTGCTTGTGCGGAAGCTGGCGCACGCGTCTACGGCACATTCGTCGAAGGCGAAATCGTCAAGACGGACGCGAAGACGGCTGAAATGTCTAAACTCATGGAGAACACGTTCCGTGACGTCAACATCGCCCTCGCGAACGAACTCGCTAAAGTTTGTAACGACCTCGATATCAACGTCCTCGACGTCATCGAAATGGCCAACAAACACCCGCGCGTCAACTTGCATAGCCCAGGTCCTGGCGTCGGTGGTCACTGCCTCGCGGTCGACCCATACTTCATCGTCGCGAAGTCACCTGACCTCGCTCAAATCATCAACTTGTCGCGTGAGACGAACGTCTCCATGCCAGCCTACGTGGCCGACAACGTCGAGAAGCTCGTTGCGGGCATCGAAGACGCGAAAGTCGCTGTCTTCGGCGTGACGTACAAAGGAAACGTCGACGACATGCGTGAAAGCCCAGCTGTCGACATCTGTGAGCTCTTGCTCGACCGTGGCGTGAACATCTCGGTTCATGACGGTCACGTCGAGAAGTCGACATCGAGCCGTTTCGACCTCGTCTCGAAAGAAGAAGCGATCGCAGGCGCGGACCTCGTCCTCGTCCTCGTCGACCACAACGAGTTCAAGACACTCGATTTCGCTGAACTCAGCGGAGCGATGCGTCGTCCGATGATCTTTGATACGCGCAACATCGTGAAGCCAGCTGGCGAAGATGTGGCAGTCGTTAACTACGGCAACTTGTACAAATTTACAAAGGAAACGAATCTCGTACGTTGATTCAAGGTGAATTCACATGTTTAAATCCGCGAAAGCTATTCTTTCAGAACTGCAGTCGAGTAAGTATCTGATCATGCGTCTCGCGACGTATGAGACGAAGAGCAACTATTCAATGCAGTACCTCGGATTTTTATGGGAATTCGTCACGCCATTGCTGCAAATCGCAGTCTATTGGTTTGTATTTGGATTTGGTATTCGAAGCGGCAGGCCGATTGATGGCGTGCCGTTTCTGCCATGGCTCGTTGCAGGGATTGTCGTCTGGTTCTTTATTGCCGCGGCAATCACTTCTACGGCTCGGTCTGTCTATTCGAAGATTGGGTTAGTTTCCAAAATGAGCTTTCCAATCTCAACGATTCCTGCTTACGTCCTGTTATCGTTGTTTTATCGCCATGCCATTTTAGTGGCGGTATCCTACGTGTTAATGTGGGCGTTCGGCTATCCGATGGGGCTCCATTCGCTTTGGTTCATATACTTGGCGATCAGTGCTCTTGCCTTACTTTACTCGCTAGCGTTAATCACGTCCGCACTGACGACCATCGTGCGCGACTTACAAAACTTACTGCAATCGCTCATGCGAATGCTCATGTACTTGACGCCGATTTTTTGGGTTCCGACCGGCCGTCTCGCAGAGGTTCTTCAAATCAACCCGTTGTACTATTTGATTGAAGGGTATCGTTCGATGTTCCTCGGGACCGATTGGCTCGCGAACAACTGGGCGTATGGTCTCTACTATTGGGCGATCGTGCTCGTCCTCTTCTTTGTCGGTTCGATGATCCATATGCGCTTCCGTCGATATTTCATCGATTACATTTGAGGAGGCTATCATGTACCAAGTTAAATTTGAGAACGTGTCAAAACGTTATACGTTATACAACAAGCCGACCGACAAATTGAAGGAGATTTTCCTCAATAAAACGAACGGTAAGCAATTCTACGCACTCCGGAACGTCACGTTTGAAGTCCCGCCGGGCGAAGTCGTCGGCATCATCGGCATCAACGGGTCAGGGAAATCGACGATGTCGAACCTGCTCGCGGATGTCATGCCGCCAACCCATGGTCAAATCGAGCTGAAAGGCAAGACGGCGCTCATCGCGATTTCGTCTGGCCTGAACGGGAACTTGACCGGGATGGAGAATATCGAATTAAAAGGGCTCATGCTCGGGATGACGAAACATGAGATTGCCGAGTTGACGCCAGAAATCATTGATTTCGCCGATATCGGTGACTTCATTCATCAACCCGTCAAGACGTATTCGAGCGGGATGAAATCACGCCTCGGGTTTGCGATTTCGATTAACATCGATCCGGACATCCTCGTCATCGATGAGGCGCTCTCGGTCGGGGACCAAACGTTCACCGACAAGTGTCTCGCCAAGATGAACGAGTTCAAGGATCAAGGTAAGACGATTTTCTTCATCAGCCACTCCGTGTCTCAAGTCCGACAGTTCTGTACGCTCGGACTTTGGCTCGAGTTCGGTGAGGTCCGTGAGTACGGACCGGTCGAAGAAGTCGCGCGTGAATATAACAAGTTTTTAAAATGGTTCCGTAACTTATCAAAAGATCAGCAAGACGCGTTTAAAGCGGATAAGTTGAAACGCCGGACAACCGTTGTCGAATCTACAGAGCTCGGCGAGACGTATATCTTGCCGCCGCTCACAGAAGAGGAGTTAGCGAATCGATGAAAAAAGTAATGACTGTCTTCGGGACACGCCCAGAAGCGATTAAAATGGCACCACTCGTTCTTGAATTGAAGAAACGTGAAGGGGTCGAACCAATCGTCGTCGTCACGGCGCAGCACCGTCAAATGCTTGACCAAGTGCTAGAGTTGTTCGAAATCAAGCCAGACTACGATTTAGATATCATGAAAGACAAACAAACGTTGTACGACGTGACGTCACGCGTCCTCAAAGGAATGGGAGAAGTCATCGCTGAAACGAAGCCGGACATCGTCCTCGTCCATGGTGACACGACGACGACGTTCGGGGCATCGCTCGCGGCGTTCTACAATCAAGTCGCGGTCGGGCACGTCGAAGCCGGTCTTCGCACGTACAACAAGTACTCGCCATTCCCAGAAGAGATGAACCGTCAGCTCACAGGTGTCATGGCCGACCTTCACTTCGCTCCGACGGAAACGTCGAAAGAGAACTTGCTTCGTGAAAACAAGCCGGAAGACAAGATCTTCGTCACCGGCAACACGGCAATCGACGCACTCAAAACGACGGTCCGCGAGGACTACTCGAACGAATTGCTCGATTCAATCCGTGAATCGGGACGCCGTCTCGTCTTGCTCACGGCCCACCGCCGCGAGAACCTCGGCGAGCCGATGCGCAACATGTTCCGCGCTGTGCGCCGTTTGATTGAGAAGTACGACGATATCGAAGTCGTCTATCCGGTCCACATGAACCCGGTCGTGCGCGAACTCGCCAACGAGATTTTGCACGATATCGACCGTGTCCACTTGATTGAACCGCTCGACGTCTTTGACTTCCACAACTATGCATCGATTTCGCACTTGATCCTCACGGACTCGGGCGGCGTGCAAGAAGAAGCACCGTCACTCGGTGTTCCGGTCCTCGTCCTTCGTGACACGACGGAACGTCCGGAAGGCGTGGCCGCTGGTACGTTGAAACTCGCTGGTGTCGAGGAAGAAGTCATTTTCGGTCTTGCCGATGAGCTTCTCTCGGACGCAACGGCTTACGAGAAGATGTCGAAAGCCTCGAACCCATACGGTGACGGGGAAGCGTCACGTCGCATCGTCGACGCCATTTTGGCAACAGACTTCTAATAACTTAATGTAAAAGAATAAGAGTTGTCTCGTACATGCGTACGGCAACTCTTTTCTTATAAAACGGAGGAAACGATATGGCAGTCAAAAGAATCCGCCCTGCGATTTATCATTATTATCCGCGCGGTTACCAAAAGGATCACTTACGGATGCGCGAAGAAGGGTATAAGACAGAGGTTACGTTCATGCCGGAGAGTGAGTCCGACTCGATTTACGTGCAACTGTTCGATTTGAAATTCGAGATTCCGCCGTCGCAAATGTTTTTGCCGGACGCGCAGATGGACCCTTGCCAAACGATTGGCCTCGATACGCATATTCACGTGCTCAGTGACAAGCCCGTGAAGCTCGAGATGTATTTCATGCAGTATACGAAGAAAGAACGCGTCTCGAATAAACGCTTCAAGTTGACGCTCAACCCGGGCGACAACCACATCGAGGAGTCGATTCCTCAAGTCGAAGGGGCAGAGTACTTCAAACTCTCTTACAAATATGTGATTGAGACGACGGAGCCTCAGACGATTCGACTCGATGATCTATACCTCTCGTTTGAGGAGTAATCTTGTAGGAAGGGACTAACTGATATGCTATTTAGTTCAACCGTCTTTTTATTTTATTTCTTGCCGATTGTACTCGGCCTGTACTTTATCTCACCGCGTCCCATTAAAAACACGATTTTGCTCGTCGCGAGTCTGTTTTTTTACGCCTGGGGTGAACCGCGATTTGTATTGATTATGCTTGCGTCGATCGCGATGAACTATGTCTTCGGACTGCTCGTCGACCGCGACCGTCATCATGAAAAGAAAATCAAGCTATGGATGACACTCATGGTGCTCGGGAACCTCGGGATGCTCGGAGTATTCAAATATACGAGTTTCTTTATCGAAAACGTCAACAGCGTCTTCGGTTTCTCGTTGAACGATCCGGAAATCCCGCTCCCGCTCGGTATCTCGTTCTTCACATTCCAAGCGATGAGCTACGTCATCGACGTGTACCGCAAGGATGGGCAAGTCCAGCGCAACATCTTTGACTTGGCCTTGTACGTCTCGTTCTTCCCACAATTGATTGCCGGACCGATTGTCCGCTATCAAACGGTCGCCGATGAGATTGTCGACCGTCGTGAGACGATTGATGACTTCGTATCTGGGATTCAGCGCTTCGTCATCGGTCTCGGGAAGAAAATGATTTTAGCGAACAGCGCTGGCTACGTCGCCGACCAGATTTTTGGCATGCCGGCCGGAGAGATGTCGACGACACTCGCCTGGATCGGGATTATCGCCTATTCGCTCCAAATTTACTTCGATTTCTCAGGGTATTCAGATATGGCCATCGGGCTAGGGCGTATGTTCGGGTTCCACTTCTTAGAGAACTTTAACTACCCGTATATCTCTCGTTCTGTTTCGGAGTTTTGGCGCAGATGGCATATGTCACTCGGTAGCTGGTTCCGTGACTACGTCTATATCCCGCTCGGCGGAAATCGCCAAGGCGAATGGAAGACGTACCGCAACTTGGCTGTCGTCTGGTTCTTGACTGGGATTTGGCACGGGGCGAGCTGGACGTTTATCGCCTGGGGTGTATACTATGGGGTATTCATCATGCTCGAACGTGCATTCCTCGGGAAATGGTTGAAGGCGATGCCGTCTTGGCTGTCGCTGTCATTCACACTGTTCGTCGTCATCATCGGTTGGGTCTTCTTCCGAGCTGACGATTTCCCGTATGCGATTGCTTACTTGCAGACGATGTTCGGCCTTCACGGCGGACCGCTGTTCGATCAACAAGCGCTCTACTACTTGGTCCAATATGGGGTCGTACTCTTGATCGCCATTATTGCGGCCACACCGATTCCACGTATCGTTGTCGGGAAGTTCTTGAGTCAAGAACTCGATGACACGAAAACGACGGCGACCCGCCGTATTGTCGGGCTCGTCCGGGTGAGCGGTGTGCTCGTGCTCTTCTTCTTGTCGATTTCGTATATCGTATCGAGCACGTTCAACCCGTTCATCTACTTCCGCTTCTAAAGAGAAAGGAGCAATATGATGCAGAAGCCATTAGATTCTAGAAAACCTAGCCCACGGCCGATTGAGAAAAAGCCGAAAGGGCTCGAACAATCCTGGTTCGCCGATTTTCTGTTGCTCGGTGTCTTTCTAGGCGTGCTCTTTCTCGGACTGGCCACGTATTGGTTCGGTCAGGATCGGGAAGTGTCGGTACTAGAAGGGCGTCAGCTTGCACAGCAACCGGACGTCTCGGTCAGTGCCGTGCGGGATGGTTCTTATATGGAAGAGTTCGAAAGCTACTCGAGCGACCAAGTGTTTCAACGTGACCGTTGGATGGGTCTGCAGGCAGGCTTCCAAAAGAACGTCTTCCAACAAAAAATCAATAACGGGGTACTCGCCCTCGACAACGGGGTGCTCATCGGTCCTGATGAGCCTGTACGCGGGTTCGATAACATGAAGCGTCTGTTCCCTGAGTTCGGGGCAGCGATGCAAGAACAGGATGTCCCGGTCTACTTCGCCTCTGCGCCGAGTAAGCCGGTCCATGCGGCGCAAAACGAGATGATTCCGGACTACGTCATCAGTGGCGACTTAGACAGTCGCGGCAATCTCCATGACGCGGTCGAAGGGGCCGACTTTGAGCTCATCGACCTCGGAGAGACGCTCTTTGAACAGCCGATGGAAGACATCTATTTCTATAACGATCACCACTGGAACGTGCAAGGCGCATTCCTCGGGTATCAGCAAATCATCGAGCGGCTCCAACAGGACTATGAGGACGTGCCAAAATTAGAGGCGTCCGATATGGAGACGTTCAAAATCGATCAGCCTTACTACGGCTCATACGCTCGTGAGATTTCCCTTCCATACGTCGAGAAGCTCGACTACTTGGAGTGGATGGAACCGAAAGACGGTTTCACGACCGAGGTATGCCGGAACGGGGATGATTGCGGTCATTCGGTCATCGCCCGCGAAGAAGCGGAAGAGACGAACCGATTCGCTGATTTCTATAAAGTGTTCATGAAAGACAACTACGCACAGTTGCGTATCGAGCAGAAAGATCCGGTCAACGACTTGCACGTGCTCGTCTTGAAGGATTCGTATGCAAACCCGGTGCTCGGCTTCCTCGGGGAGTCGTTCGGAACGGTCTCGGCGATTGACGTCCGCTACGCGGAAGGCAAAGTCGATATCACGGACTACGTCGAAGAGAACGATGTCGACCTCGTTTTGTTCATGCATAACGACCGCATCTCCGGAATGTCTGGGGATTACGAAGATAGCTTTTAACAAACTGCCAATCATCCACGCGATGATTGGCTTTTTTTGACGAGAACTCGCTATACTAACAAGTAGGCAGGTGAGAGAGATGAAACGACGAACCGCCGACGGGACGTATCGGTACGTCCTCGTCCTCGGCGCCAAAGTGAATGGCATCCGACCATCGAGCGCTTTGCGCTATCGGATTGAAGCAGCCGCTGCCTATGCGAACCAGTATCCGCACGTCGAACTGATCGCTTCCGGTGGGCAAGGTCCCGATGAAGGGATGGCGGAAGCGCGCGTCATTGCCCGGGAATTAATGGCCCGAGGGATTGACGAGACCCGCATCCATATCGAGGCGGAGTCGACGTCGACGGTGGAGAACTTTCAGTTGAGCCGCCCGATTTGGGACGGCGCGCCCGGGCTGACCATCGTCACGAACGACTTCCACGTCAGACGAGCCCGGCTCGTCGGGCGCCTGTATTTTGGACTCTCGACCGACGCGCTCTATGCGAAGACGCCGACGGCCACGAAACTGAAATACGTCGCCCGCGAACAGCTGGCGTACGTGAAACTGTTCATCAACTATATGCGCTGGAAATGGCGAGCATGACAAAAGGGACTTCATCGCGAAGTCCCTTTTTCGTGTTATAACGTACCGATGATCATCCCACCGATGACGCCGACGATGACGAGCGCCCACGGCGGCATCTTCCAATACGCAATCATGGCGAACAAGAAGGCGGCGAAGACGAAGTCGACCGCACCGTTGACGGTACTTGTGAAGATTGGCTGATAGAAAGCCGCAATCAAAATTCCGACGACAGCGGCGTTAACACCGATGAGTGCGCCCGCGACTTTCGGGTTTCGACGGAGCGCATCCCAAAACGGTAAGGCCCCGAGAATCAACAAGAACGCCGGCAAGAAGATGGCGAACGTCGCGAGCAGTCCGCCCGGCACACCATTGATGACCGTTCCGAGGTAAGACGCGAATGTGAAGAGCGGTCCTGGGACGGCTTGGGCAGCTCCGTAACCGGCGAGGAACGCCTCTTCGCTCAAGAAGCCGGTTGGCACGAGCTCACGCTCGAGGAGTGGCAAGACGACGTGACCGCCACCGAAGACGAGCGCCCCGGCCCGATAGAAGCTATCGAACAAGGCGATTGATTGACTTTCAATCGTCTCACGTAAAATCGGCAAGATGACGAGCAACGCACCGAACAGACCGAGTAGCGTCGCCCCGAGTCGTTTCGAGAGCGGGAACGACGCTGATTTGACGTCCAAGTTGTTCGGTTTGAATAGCAAGAATCCGGCCAGACCGGCGAGCAAGATGACGAGCACTTGGCTATAGGCGGTTTGCCATAACAGCACGCCGGCGAGCGCGAAGAACGCGATTGTGCGAGTCTTCGCATTCGGCGTTAATTTGCCGGCCATACCGAGAATGGCGTGGGCGACGATGGCGACGGCGACGACTTTCAATCCATAGAGCCAGCCGGCATCGGAGACGTCGAGTCCTGAGACGAGCAAGGCGAATAAGATGAGTGCGATGACGGACGGTGACGTGAAGCCGATGAACGACGTGATTCCACCGAGAATCCCACCTCGGACGATACCAATCCCGATCCCGACCTGACTACTGGCTGGGCCAGGTAAGAACTGACAGAGGGCGACGAGGTCGGCGTAGGCGCGTTCGTCCATCCATTTGCGGCGACGGACGTACTCCTCATGGAAATAGCCGAGGTGGGCGACCGGTCCGCCGAACGACGTCAGTCCGAGGCGGGTCGAGACGAATAAAATCTCTAGTAACGTCTTGAACGTTACCCGTTGTTTAGACATGTGATTCACTCCTTAATCTCTTTAAATAATTCATACGCTTTTTGACGGGCTTCCGCCAACACGACGAGACCTTTTTCGGTCGTCGTATAGTTCTTCCGGATATGGCCTCCGACGAGTTCATTTGTCCGGACGAGCAGGCCATCCTGCTCCATCGTGTGTAAAATCGGGTAGAGCGTGCCGGCACTGATCGAGTAGCCGTGCTCTCGAAGTTCTTCGACCATCCACGCGCCATATACCGGATGTTCGGCAGCATGATGCAAGATATGAATATGAATAAAGCCGAGGAACAGCTTGCGAAGGACGCGTTCTTCCACGTACATCATCTCCTTGAAATCGATTTTCGATATCGAATGTCGAAATCAGTGTAACAACCTAAGCAAATTTATGCAACCGTCGAACGTGTACCTTTACAAAAACTTCATGTAACCGATTCACAAGAATCGATTCGGCAAATATAGGGAATTCATAAAAAATGAGGTAAACTGAATAATAGAAGTAAGCAGAGGAGGAACCGACGTGGCAGACCTAAACCAAACCAAATTCCAATCCTTGTTGCGCCATATGCCCCAAGGCTACGTCGAATTTAAAGTGCTCTACGATGAGGCGGGGGAGCCCGTCGATTACGAATTCCACGAAGTGAACGAGGCGTTCGAGCGCATCATGAAGGCGAAGCGCGAACACTTTCTCGGGGGGCGCATCACCGACAAGTTGAAAGACTTTGAGTACAGCGAGCGGGAGTGGATCGTCCAAGTCGCACGGGCCGTGGATAGTGGGGAAGCGATCACGTTCGAACATTTCTCACGCCGCAACAAGGCTTGGTATGAGTTGTCCGTGTTCAGTGAACGTCCGGGGTACGTGTCGACGTTGTTCCATGACATTACGCCACACGTCCAAGAGAACAATGCACTGAAGCAACTCGTCAACGTGTCACACCGGTTCGTCACGACCGGGCGCGAACTATTGATGAACCAACATTTTCTCGATCAGATTCGTGGTTTCACCGGGGCCAAGGCCGTGACACTCAATCTAGTCGATGACGATGGCAATACGTACTCGACCGTTGCCTTGTCGGGCATCGATGAGCTGCTCGAACGCAGTCTCGACGTACTCGGCTTCCATCCGGTCGGACGAAAATGGCCGATGAGTCCAAAACGATTGAAGTTGTTAGAAGCGCCGAGCCCGATTATCTTCGACGATATTTTACCGCTCGTCGAAGGCGTGCTGCCGAAGCGACTCATCAAAAATATTTTGCGCATCTTTGACCTCGGTCAAGTCATCTTATTCAAAATCGAGAAGGATGGCGTATTTTATGGAGATTTGACGATCGTCATGCAAGGAAATAAACAAGCGAGCCGGCTCGGTCTCGTCGAGTTGTACATCGTGCACATCCTTGAACAGATGACGAAAGCAGACCGGCAAATCGGAGATGCGAAAGAATCGATGTTCGAAGGGTTTGCGACTGTCGATTTGGAATGCATCATGTCTTATAAAAATCATGAGATTTTCCATTTGAACGTGGCTTGGGAGCGCGTGCTCGGGTTTCCACTCGAAGAGCTCGAGAATATGGACTTCACGAGCCTCGTCCATCCCGATGACGTCGAGAAGACGAATGAAGCGTTCGCCTTGCTTGAGGAAGGGCAAGACATCTTCCGCTTTATCAACCGATACCGGACCGTCGACGGGGACTATCGCTCAATCGAATGGCATTCAAAGGCACAAGGCAATTATATATATGCCGTCGCCAAAGACGTGACGGAGCGGGTCCAGCTCGAGGAAGAACTCGCCGAGCGGGACCGTTTGCTCACGAAACTATCGGATCAAGTCCCTGGTGCCATCTATCAGTTTGAGCGCCGACCGGACGGCAGTTTCCATTTTCCGTTCTTTAGCCGAGGATTCGAAGTGTTGACCGGGATCACATTCGAGGAGATGAAGGACGACCCGGAGCTCGTGTTCTCGAAGATTCATCCCGATGACTACCCGAACGTGATGGCGAGCATCGAGGCGTCGTATGAGAATTTGACGATTTGGGACGCGGAGTTCCGTGTCATCACACCGGACGGGGGGACGACGTGGATTTTAGGATCGTCGCGTCCAGAGAAGCTTGGTGAAGGTCACGTCCTCTGGCACGGCTATATCGGCGATGTGACCGAGAAGAAAAAATATGAGATGGAAATCGAATACTTGAGTTATCACGATCAATTGACCGGGGTAAAAAATCGTCGATATTTCGATGAGGCACTGATCACATACGACGAACCATGCTATTATCCGCTCGCTTTGATTGTCGTTGATATTAACGGATTAAAGTTGACGAATGATGCGTTTGGTCATCTTGTCGGGGACCGTTTGTTGATTGAAGCGACGATGACGCTCAAGCGTGAGATTCGTGGCAAGGATACGGTCGCTCGAATCGGAGGTGATGAGTTCGTCATCATCATGCCGAACACGTCGCGCGACGAGGCAATTCTTCTATCAGAACGTTTGAGTCAGCTGTTTCACGATAAAGCGATTGAAGGCTTGCCGATCTCGGCATCGTTCGGGGAAGCGGTGAAAGTCGACGACTCGCTCTCCATTTCCGAAGTGTTCAACTTGGCCGAAGATCGAATGTACCACCATAAGGTTTCCGAGAAACAGAGCCGGCGACATTACTCGATTCAACTCATCATGCGGACGCTTTATGAGAAGATTCCGCGCGAGGAGGCCCATTCACAGCGCGTCGCCGAATTGTCACGACAACTGGGGCAAGCGATGAACTTCACGAGCGCCGAAGTGAACGAGCTCGTTACGGCCGCAACGCTTCACGATATCGGCAAGGTCGCGATTAGCAATGAGATTTTAGACAAGCCTGGGATGTTGACTGAGGCCGAATGGCGTGAAATTAAACGTCATCCCGAAGTGAGTTATAACATCTTGAGCACGGTGCCGGAGTATGGGCCACTATCCGAGATTGTACTCGCCCATCATGAGCGGTGGGACGGGAAAGGATATCCGAAAGGGATCAGCGGCGAGCAGATTCCGCTCGCGGCACGAATTATCTCGATTGCCGACACGTTCGACGTGATGGTGACGGGACGCCCGTATCGGAAAGCGAAGACGCTTGATGAGGCGCTCGCGGTCATCGAAGAAGAAGCGGGCAGGCAGTTCGACCCTGAACTCGTCGAGGTGTTCTTCAAGAAAGTCGTGCCGACGTTGCAGCGGTGATTGAAGCATTAGAAAAAGGAGAGCCATCGCGGCTCTCCTTTTTCATGTGAGCGGTCGCTTCTTCAACGCCCAGGCGACGACGAGGAAGACGACGAGCGCCATCCCGAGCAATATGAGAACCGAGTTGACCGGGAAACGGTCCTCATACATCTGGGCGACCCCGTAGTTGAACCAATACGTCGGCAAGAAGCGCCCGACGACTTGGAGCGTCTCCGGAAGCCACGTCAGACTGATGAAGGCGCCTCCGGTGATGGCCGCTGCCATCGTCACGGACGTCTGCCAAATGTTCGCTTTCTCCCGATTCGTCGCGAGGATGGCGATGAGCGACCCGATGGCGAGACAGACGAACAAATAGACGATGAACAACAACGTCAGGACAGGCAGATGAGCCAGAATGTCTTGTCGATAGAGAACGGCACTGAAGGCGAGCAACATGAGCACGTAGAGCAACCCGACCGCACAGAACGATACGAACAACGAACCGATGTAACGCCGCGGTGTGACCGGGGCGGCGAACAAGCGGGAATAGATTTTCTCGTCCCGGTCGTCGGCGACGAACAACGGGATGAACTGGAGAAAGGCCGACATCATGACGAACGACAGGAGACCGAGGAACGCCTGCGTTCGTGCCGTCGTCGCCACGCTCTGTTGAAACGGCTCGCTCGAGAGCGTATAGCCATTCTCCGTCTCAAGCTCGGTCAGTTCGTTGAAACGCTCTTCGTCAAAATCACTTGCAATCAGTAACTGCCGTTCACGAGACAGGTGCGAGTTGAGCGCTTGCTCGATCAACGCGGCGTCACTTCCTTCGGTCGCGCTGAACGAGAGACGCGGCGTCTCGCCATTCAAGAGCGCCTCGGTGAATCCGTCCGGAATCGTCAGGACGACGTCTTGTCCTTGCAGTAACGCTTCATCGGTCTCGTCCGTCTCGAGCGGTGTCACCGAACCGAACCGTCCCGCTTCTTCAATCACACGATTGGCGAGTGTCCCGCCATCCCGGTCGAGGATGCCGATGGAGACGTTCAACGCCGACGTCGAGCTGAGGAACGATAGAATCAAGGCGAAACCGAATACGGAGACGAACGTGAACACCCATAGCCCTTTTTTCCGCAGCATGCGCTTGGCGACATGTCTAAATAGCACCACGACGGTTCACCCCTTTCCAAAGCAAGAGACTGAGGACGGCGAACACGAGGAGATGCAAGGAGAGCCAACCAAGGCTCTGCCAAAACACGGTCGTATCCCCACCGCGCAGAAGCACCTGGAGCATGCCTTCCCGCATAAAGATCGGCATGAAGACGTATTGGGCCCACGGTGCCACGCTCAGCGTCACTTGATCGAAACCAGGGACGTAACCGCCGGAAAGGATCATGATGATGGCGACGAACCCGTTGACGATCGCATCTTTCGTACCGCGCGAGAGACGGGGCAGACTCGATACGAGAAAACCGAACGCGGTACCGTATAAGGCGAGGGCGAGCCAAGCGATAAACAAGAGCCCGAACTCGACATAATCGAGTGAGAAGCTGCGATAAACGAAGTGGCTGAACCAAAACACGAGCACGAGTTGCAGGAAGATGAGTGTGTATCGGCTCAAACTGCGAGCCAGGCGATATTCGATCCGTTTGACGGGAGCGGCTTGAATCCGGAGATAACTCCCGGTCATCGGCTTCTCCTCACTGAGCATGCCGGTAATGTAGAATGCACCGAACAGTGCCGTCATGATGGAAATCGTGACGGTGAAATATTCGAGTGATGTCGGGGTCCGACCCGACAAATCGACGCTCTCGCTGTCGATGAACGTCGTGGGCTCGAACGGGGCGGAAACACCTGCCTCAGCGAGCATAATCTGCTGATTGGCGACGTCCGTATATTGCCGGAGAATGGCCTCGATGACGTCAAATTCGATTGTCGACGGTTCCTCGTACAGCAGACGGACGTCGGGACCGTACAAATGGAGGATGACGTCGGCGTCGCCATCGTTCACGCCGGTTTCAGCAGCGGCGATACTATCGTACGGGACGAGATTGATGAATGCTTTGATGTCGTCGTCGGCGAGAAAAGTCTCGAGCGGCACCCGATAATCATCCGTCGACTGTTCGACGTAGGCGACGTCCGTGACCGGGAGCGAGAAGTTGCTATTGAAGATGGCCGACAGCATCGTTCCGAGCCCGAAGATGAGAATGATTGGGAAGATGAGCATCCAAAACAAGGTCGAGCGGTCCCGCAGTTGCTGTTTGACATCATATTTGATGAACGTCCATAGTTTCATCGTCATCACTCCCTAAGTGTCTTACCGGTCAGGGCCAGGAAGACGGTATTCAAGGATGGACGGTCGACCGTAATCGAGGTGAAGCGAACCCGCTCGTCATGAAGGACGTCGAGCAGCGGGGCGAGCGGGGTGTCTTTCTCGAGCGACACGTCGAGGAACGGTTCCTCGTAATCGACTTTCTTCACCCGTTCGAGCGATTCGAGTCGTTCCAAGAGGCCCGGAGTGAGGGCGTCGACTTTGATGCGGGCCGTCTCGAGCGTCATGACTTGATCTTTCAGCTCATCTTGCGTGCCCTCGGCGATAATCCGTCCCTCATCGACGATGGCGACACGGTCGCAGAGCATCTCGACTTCCTCCATATAGTGGGACGTATAGATGATCGTCGCCCCGCGTCGATTCAACTCACGGATGTTCTCGAGGATGGTGTTGCGTGACTGCGGGTCGATGGCGACGGTCGGTTCATCCATGAAGATAAGTTCTGGTTCATGCACGATGCCGCAGGCGATGTTGAGACGACGAAGGAGCCCCCCGGACAGTTCCGGCGGACGTTTCTTTTGGTGCGCGGTGAGTTCGACGAAGTCGAGGGCGGCCACGGTCTTTTGTTTGGCCTCGGCCGGTTTGAACCCGTACAGCTCGGCGAAAAATTGAATGTTCTCGAACACTGTCAGCTGGTCGTACACGGAGACGTGCTGCGGGACGATACCGACGTGCCGTTTAATCGTCTGCTCGTCTTTTGGCATCGAGTGGTCGAAAATCTGGATGGTACCGCTGTCCGCAGGATATAAGTTCAGCATGACAGAAATGGCGGTCGTCTTTCCGGCCCCGTTCGGTCCGAGTAAGCCGAACAACTCGCCGGCCTCGACGTGAAGTGAAAAGTCGTTCAAGGCAATTGTCTCACCGAACCGTTTCGTGACATGGTCGAGCGCGATGATAGACACGTGGACGCAACTCCTTTCAAATCAGGAACGTGAAAAAGCATACAATCTTTTGTTCCCGTTTGCAGGAACTTCCGAACCCAATGACGAATGAATTATAATAGTCGAATTATTCAGACAATTAATGGAAGTTGAAGTGAGGGATCGCGATGAAAGGGTGGCAGTTCAACAAAGAAGAGTCGAGCGAGAAGTTTCCAGATGAGATGGCGTGGGCGTTGTTTTGTACCGTCGAGCCGAAGCGGATGGATACGACACTCCCGTTTTATTATGACGAGTCGGTGTTCCGTTTCTCGAACGGGGCGGAGTCATTTTATTTTAAAATCTCCCCGAGCTATCACGAGTTCGAGGTGAACGTCAAGGACGCGTCGGGGGAGTTGTTGTACTATCAGCTGCTGCGAACGGTCGGGAAAGTCGAGGTGCTCGAGGATCGACGCGATCACGGCGAACTGTTGATCGTCATGAACGAGGACCGGAACCGCACGGTGACGACGATCGAGTTGACCGTCCGACCGCGTTTCCGGGTTCTTGTCAAAGAGCATTACGTTTGAATTTTCCTCAGAGTGGTACATGAATTAGACATGATACCACGAGGAGGAGATTCACATGAAAGACGGACTAAACAAAAAAGTTGATGGTTTGATTGATAAAGCGGCAGGCAAAGCGAAAGAAGCGGTCGGCAAAGCGACGGACAATCAATCGCTAAAGCGTGAAGGCCAGAAAGATCAAGTGAAGGGTACGGCCAAAGAGAAGACCGGCCAAGCCCAACAAAACCTCGAAAGCCTGAAAGACGAACGCCGCTAATACAAAACGGGAAGTCGCGACAACTGCGACTTCCCGTTTTTTCATTTGGTCAAAAAGACTTGGACGTGAATCGTCGAGCCTTGCGCGTTCTTGGCCGTGCCGACACCGAGGTGCGTGAAGTTCCCGTTCAAGATGTTGGCGCGGTGGCCGCTCGAGTTCATCCAGGCGTTCACCGCTGCGCCTGGGTCGTTCGACCCCATATAGATGTTCTCACCCCAACCACGATAGCTGACATCGTAGGCATCGAGCGTGTCACCTGGGCTCCCGTTCTCACGGAGCTGATGCGAGAACTGGCCCGTCCGTGCCATCTCGTCGGCCCGGACTTGGGCGACACGGTTCGCTTCGCTCGACGCTGCGAGTGCCGATAAGCCAGCCGTCTGACGCTCTTCGTTCGTCTCGGCCAAGACACCGCTCGCCGGGGCTTTGAACGTGATGTGTTTCGCCAAAATATACCCCGTCTTCGTGCCGATGTTCACTTTATACCAACGCGTCGTGCCTGTGTAACGATACGAGATCGTCTCAAGCTTCATTCCTTGGCGAAGAAACACGACGTTCGACGAGGTCGTGAGCGGACGCGATTTTAAGTAGACGCTCGATGGGGCGACGTACGTCGCCTTCGTGAACGCGACTTCGGCTGTCGATAGCTTGATATACGTGGCCGGAACGTAACCGTACCCCGTGCCCCATTGGATTTTGTACCAGCGGGCCCCGTTCGTCGTAAATGACGTCCGGACCATCATCGTGCCGTCGCGAACAATTTTACCTACACTCGTCGCTGAGCTTGACGGTGTTTTTCGGACGTTGATTTGACTGATTCCCGTAACGGAACCTTTCGTGTTGACGGCCGTCTCACGATATGAGGCTTCGACCGTGGCCGGATTGACGGTGAGCGGGGACGTCGGGGTAAATGTGAACGCAGTCGCTAAGGCGGCAGCGAGCAAGACTGAGGCAGATTTTTTCAAAATGGGAAGCTCCTTTTTCGATCATATAACCATATAATATATTGAATAGGGCGATAATGGGTATTAACATTTGATTACAAAAAGAGGCAGACTCCAGTGAGCCTGCCTGCTCCTTATTTATACAACAAATACTCTTTCCGAATCGGCAAGAACGCATCGCGCTCGGCATCGACTTTCGTCATGATCGCCTCGAGCGACTCGCCGGCGAGAATCATGTCTTTCACGTAGGCGTTCCCGGTCAGCTTCGTGATGAAGTCGTTTGAGAGGAACTCGAACTCGTCCGGATACAGGTCGTGCGCCGTCTTGACCATGGCGATACCGGTCTTGACCGCTTCGAACTTCGTCGGCTCTGTGACGTACACCTCGACGCCGTGCGACAGTTTGCCCGCGTTCTTCGAGAACGTCGGCGTGAACGAGGCGGCACGGAACGTGACGCCCGGAAGCTCGAGCGCGTTCAGCGTCTTAGCATAGTCATGCGCCTTCACGTAAGGGGCGCCAATCAATTGGAACGGTTTCGTTGTGCCGCGTCCTTCTGACAGGTTCGTCCCTTCGAACAGACCGGTCGCCGGATAGACGTTGACCGTGTCCGTCGTCGGCATGTTCGGTGACGGCATGACGAACGGGAGTCCCGTATCCTCGTACAGCATCGAGCGCTTCCAACCCTTCATCTTGACGACTTCGAGGTCGGCTTGAATCTGATACTCCGAATTGAACAAGCGTGCGAGCTCACCGACGGTCATCCCATGCTTGAGCGGAATCGGATAGAGACCGATGAAGCTCGAATAGGCCGTGTCGAGCACAGGACCTTCGACGCGGAGGCCACCTTGCGGGTTCGGCCGGTCGAGGACGACGAACGGGATGTCATTCTCGGCTGCTGCTTCCATCGCATACGCCATCGTATAGATGTACGTATAGAAGCGCGTGCCGACGTCCTGAATATCGAAGACGAGCACATCGACGTCTTTTAGCATCTCGGCCGTCGGTTTTTTCGTCGCCCCATACAGACTATAGACGGGTAGTCCCGTCACTTCGTCGATATATGAACTGATCGTCGATCCGGCTTGCGCATCACCGCGGACACCGTGTTCTGGTCCGTACAGTGCCGTCAATTCGAAATCATCGGAGTTATGGAACAAGTCGACGATGCTCGTCATGTTAGCATCGATTCCGGTCGGATTCGTGATCAGTCCGACTCGTTTACCGGCCAAGATTTCAGGATTGTCCATCAACCGGTCGACCCCGAGTTCGACTTTCGGTTTCTTCGGCTCTGACTTGGCATCGGCATCGAGCAACATGACAGATGACGTGACGAGCGTGAGGGCGGCGAGGCCGCCAATCCATTTCTTCATAACTTTTCCTCCTTCACGAATGTAAGCGCTTTACTACTTATTGGAAAGTGTACCATTCTGTATTTTTAATTCAATATAAAGTGAATAAAATAGGAAATTTTATTTCTGAATTTGATTCGTTGTACCTAAAAAGCCACCGGATTTCTCCGATGGCTGGTCGATTATCGTACGGCAAGTGCTTTCCATCCCGTCGCGCCCATGACAGAGCTAACTTGGCTTTTCGGGATGACAAGGCGACCGCGGTACGGGTCGTTGATGTAGAAGTTGTTCTTGTCATAGCCCGTCGCGAGCATGACATGATAATTGACGAAACCGGTGAATTTTTTGTTCGAAGCGGTATACCAATTGAAGTGACCGTAAGGCTGTTTAAAGTCGACGCTTGCCCAGACGATGACCGGATTGCCGAGTGACAGCTCGCGCTCGATTGAAGATAATCCTTGGCCGGACAAGTCTTTCACAGGCCGGTATTTGCTCGAGAAATTGATCATGCCTTTCGGATAAATGCCGTAGTTGCGATATTTGCTGAGCTTGCCTTTCGGGTCGCCTGTGAACATGACGTTCGGGTCGACCCAGCGGTAGAGCCGATTCTCATAGCGGGCGTTCCACATGCTTTTCGGCATCTCCCGATATAGCGTCTCGGCGCTGACGACGCGTCCTTTTTTCTCGAGCGCCATCTTGAGCGAGAAGAACTCGCAGCCGGACGGGTAGCCCATCTGGAACTGACGATAGAGCGGCACGCTCATCTTATAGGTGGAGAGCGGGTTGCTATAGGCGCCCCGGGCATCGAACGTGGCGTTGCCGATGCGTTTGTTCTTATACATGACGCCCGACAGATCGAAGAAATACCACTTGCCGTTGATGACTTGCCAATCTGTCTTCTTCGTCAAGGTCGGTGCAAAATATTCGTATTGCGTCGTATATTTCCAACCAGTCTCACGGACGCCGGTCGAGTGGAAGTAGTAGTAGCGAGTCCCGATTTTGTGTTTTCCTTGCAAACGATAGCCGTAAACGGGATGGAACCCGTACACTTTGCCGTCAATCGTCTGCAGGCCGTAGCGACGTTTTCCGTCCGTCCCGAAATAGTAATAGCGAGAGGCGACTTTTTGGACGCCGGCCAACCGATAGCCGTACGTCTCATGGAAACCGTAAACGGTCGTCCCAATCTTTTTCAGCCCGTGCTGGCGTACACCGCTTGTACCGAAGTAGTAGTGGCGCGTGCCGATTTGTTGCCAGCCGGTCGCGACCTGTCCATCTTTCAAGAGCAAGTATTTCTTGCCGTTAATCGTGTACATGCCCGACCGGATCGTTCCGTTTTCGAATATGTAATGCTTCACGCCATTGACGGTTTGCCAACCGCTCAACCGTTTCCCTTCAAGAGAGAACAAGTAGCGTTTCCCGTCCACGGTCAAAAAGCCGGTCGCCATGACGCCGTTCGATTTGAAGTAATAGAGACCGTCCGTGAGTTGTTGCCAGCCTTTCAGCTGCTTCCCGTCGGCGGCGAACAAGTAGGTCGCCCCGTCAATCGAATAGCGCCCGGTGACGAGCGCACCGTCTGTTTCAAAATAATATGTAGCGCCATCGATGGCTTGCCAACCGACGGCCATCGTCCCATCTGCTGCGAAATAATAGGTCTTGCCATCAATCACTTGCCAGCCGGTCAGCACCGTGCCGTCTTCTGTCGTATAGACTGTTCCCGTCGCCGTCGTTTGAAACCCGGCCGCGGCATGGACGTGGTCGTTACTGAGGATGATGCTCATACTGATGGCCAAACCTGCAACTACATGACTCCACTTCATAGGCGTCCCTCCGCAATCATTTTGCAAAATTGGTATTATTTTGTAAATTAAGTATACATGAGAAAAGCCGCCCTGACTCGGCGGCTAAAGGACTATTTTGAGAAATTGCTACATCAGGACGAACGGCTTATGAACAACAACCGTTTCGAGGCGACGAAGAGCGTCACACTGACCAGCAACAGGCTACTGAAAATCGGCCAGACAAGTAAACTCTCACCCATGAGCACTTCGGCCGATAACGAGCCGAGCCGCCATGGCATCCAATCCCACTCGAGCCAGCCGATGAGGAGTGACATGATGAAATGGAGCGCGAGCGTGATGACGAGGGCGACGAGACCGCTCTCGAGCAACGCCGCGAACAAGAAGAAAATTGACAGCTGGACGACGAAATGAAGCATGAGCAGTCCGGTCGCTACCAAGAAATCGCTGACGTCGAACGAATCGAACAGAACAATCGTGTAATAGGCAGCGCTCAATTGGGCCAGTCCGATCGCGACGACGGCAAGCAGTGAATAGTGCCCCCATTTGCTGAGGACGATGCGTGTGCCCGGAATCTTGAGCGACTTGAGCCAGGCGAGCGTACCGAGCGACCGTTCGTGACTGAACGTATGCATCGCGGACAACAGCACGACGAGCAGGCCGATTTGTCGCAACTGTTCGCTCGCCGACATGAGCACTTCTTCTGGTGACGGGGTCGGAATCTCGATGACCGCCCCGTCCGGCAGGTTGCCACCCGAGGCCAAAATGTCCGGGAGGAAATAGAGCGTGAGCGGTTGCATCGCCGCGAGCAACATCAAGGCGATCGGGACCCAGACGAGTCGCTTGTTGCGCCATGACTCTTTCCACTCTTGTTTGAAGATGGCCAGTCTCATCAGGCGTTCACCTCCAAGAATAGTGACTCGAGAGATGGATGCCCGACATGGAGCGATTGGAGCCTTAGGCCGCGCTCGAGCAACAGCTGCAGTAGCGCCCGTTCCGTCACGTCTTTCGCGTCCGTCTCCAGTTCCCATGTCGTCCCGGAGCGGGTGACGTGGCTGACACCCGGGAGCGTTCGCCACTCATCCTCCGTCACGACGTCATTGAACAGACGGACTTGAATCGAGGACTTCGAGCCGAGTAAATCGGTCACGGTCCCTTCCATGAGCAGGCGACCTTGTCGGAGCAGGAGTACCCAGTCGCTCGCTTCCTCGGCATCGGGGAGCACGTGCGTCGAATAGAGAATCATCCGCTCTCGTTTCAAATCGCTTAAGAGGTCGAGTACTTCCCGGCGGCCGCGCGGGTCGAGCGCCGAGACGGGTTCATCGAGCAGTAACAGCTCCGGGTCATGCACGAGCGCCTGGGCGATGCCGAGCCGTTGCCGCATGCCGCCGGACAAGTGTGCCGCCGGTCGATCGACGGGCTCGAGTCCGACCCGTTTCAACAAATGGACCGGGTCGACATTCGTGACGCCGGTCAACTCGGCCGCATAGCGAATCGTCTCGACCGGTGTGAGCGATGGATAGAGCGCCGGTCGCTGTGGCAGATAGCCGATACGGATGGCGTCATGCCCGACGATCTGTCCGGACGTCGGTGTCGTCACGCGGGCAATCATATTGAGCAGTGTCGTCTTGCCGGCCCCGTTCTCACCGAGGAGCGAGGTACAGCCGGGGCGGAGTGAGAAGCTGACGTCGTCGAGCGCGGTGAACGTGCCGAATCGTTTCGTCAGTTGAGTGACGTTCATCGCTTCGTCCGTCCCCATAGGAAGTAGACGATCGGCCCGAGAATGTTGATGAATAGGATGACGAGGAGCCATACCCATTTCGGTCCATTCGTTTCTTGCCGTTTGAGCAAATCAATCAAGGCGACGACGAGCAAGATGAGTTGCAGCACGAGCAATGGCAAGAGGATGAGCAATAAATTTGAGTCATTGGTAATGTCCAATTATGTTCCTCCTTCATAAATGAGTTCACTACTTCATTCCACATATAGGACCTATTTCCTGTATGGAACAGAAAAAAGCCCTTTCTCCGTAAAGAAAGGGTGACAATCATTTGACGATGATGACCGGGGCGAGGGCGCGCTTGGCGAGCTTATGGCTGACGCTGCCGAGCACGAACTCTTGGAACGTGTTCAGTCCGCGTGAACCGACGACGACATACTCGTATGGTTGATGGTTCGCATATTTGACGAGCTCGATGTCCGGCTCCCCACGAAGTTCGATATATTCATACTCAAGCCCGGCTGCAACGATTTGATCGAAGAGCGGTTGCAACATCTGCTGGCGCTTCGTTTCAAGATCGATTTTTCCGGTCGAGTTGAGTGCGGCTTCTTTCGATTCTTTGGCGCTGACGACATGGACGATGTCGATGGATGCGTCTGATGCCTTGGCGAGCTGGATCGCTTTCTCAAGTGCCCGCTTCGAGTGAGCAGATCCGTCTGCCGCTAAAAATACCTTTCCCATTGAAACGTCCTCCTCTTTCACACAATCTACTTTTAGTATATGCGATTTACTAGAGCCATGGATATAAAAAAGGGAGCGAACGTGAATGTTCACTCCCGAAGAAATTGAATTAATGGCCGGCGCTTGTTTCTTGTTGCTTCAAGTGTAGCGCGAGCGTATTGAGCAGTTTCTCTGAATCTTTGTTCAAGTTCAACAGTTCCGGCTCGATCCCGACTTCACGGTACTTAAAGACAACTTTATCAATGGCGCCGATGGCCGAGTCGTCCCAAAGATGCGTGTTCGAGAAATCGATTGTGACATGTTTGACACCGTCTTCGGCGTCTTCGGTCACATCGAACTGATTGACGAACTCGGACGTCGAAGCGAAGAAGAGCTGACCGTTCACGATGTAGCGGGCACGGTCGGCGTCCACACTGCGGTCAAGTTCGATTTTCGAGATTTTTGCGGCGAAGAGGATGGCTGCCGTCAAGATCCCGGCGAACACACCGAGTGACAAGTCGTGCGTGACGACCGTGACGAGCACCGTCACGAGCATGACGACCGTATCCGATTTTTGAGCAGTGCGCATCGCTTTGAGCGAGCCCCAGTCAAACGTCGCATACGAGACAAAGAACATGACACCGACAAGGGCGCCGACCGGGATGAGCATCAACACGTCACTCATCGTCATGATCATGATGAACAACGCGAGTCCGGCGACGAACGTCGACAGGCGCCCACGGGCACCGGACGAGACGTTGATGACCGATTGACCGATCATCGCACATCCTGGCATCCCGCCGAAGAGACCGGCGATGATGTTGGCGATACCTTGTCCTTTTGATTCTCGGTTCTTGTTCGAATCCGTTCCCGTCATGTCATCGACGATTTGTGCCGTCAACAGCGACTCGATCAATCCGACGAAGGCGAGGGAGATCGAGTAGGGGAGGATGATCATCAACGTCTCAAACGTCAACGGGACGTTCGGGAATAAAAATTCCGGGAGCGTTGCTGAAATCGTACCCATGTCGCTAATGTTTTTCGTCTCGAGCCCGAGCGTGACCGCCAGAATCGTCATGACGACGATGGCGACGAGCGGTGCCGGGATGACTTTGTTGATGCGTGGGAACAAGAAGATGATGGCGAGCGATCCAATGACGAGCGCCCAGATAATCCAGCTCTCACCTTCAAAGTTCGTCAATTGCGCCTGGAAGATCAAAATCGCCAAGGCATTGACGAAGCCGACCATGACGGCGCGCGGGATGAACTTCATCAAGCGGGCGATGCCGAAATAGCCGAGCGCAATTTGAATGATTCCGGCGAGAATCCCGGCAGCGAGTAAATACTGCAACCCGTAATCGGCGACGAGCGAGACGATGACGAGCGCCATCGCACCGGTCGCAGCCGAAATCATGGCCGGACGACCGCCGGCAATCGAGATGACCATCGCGATGATGAACGACGCATAGAGCCCGACCATCGGATCGACCCCAGCGATGAGCGAGAACGCAATCGCCTCAGGGATGAGGGCGAGTGCGACGACGAAGCCGGCTAGGACGTCGGCCCGGACGTTGCCGAGCCAATCTTGTTTAATCGTATTCAATTTTTCCAAAAGAACACACCTCTCTATATATTTTTTGACTTTGATCTCCGAGTCTCACGAAGATCAAACGCCGCATTATATGAGAGAAGTCGTTCGACCGACACATGTTTTCACAACGTGTTCCATCATACCGAACTTTTTATGAGAAGACAATTGCTCCGCATGAGAAACTATGGTATTTTCATAACGTAAAGGTTATATAACGGATTTGTTATACAGAGAAGGAGAATGACGATGCATACGGTAGATGATTTAAGTAAAGTGCTCAAAGTGCTCGCCGACCCGACCCGTTTGACGATGCTCAAACAAATGCAAGGCGGGGAGCAATGTGCCTGCAGTTTTGTTGACTGTTTCGACATTTCGCAGCCAGCCATTAGCCGCCACTTGAAGATGATGCGGCAAGCAGGGCTCCTGTTAGAGCGCCGCGACAAGCAATGGATTCACTATCGATTGAACGAGACGAGCCCATTCTACTCAATCGTCATCGATTTGCTCGACAAAATCGAGACGGTCGAGGCGAATTGTGACTGCGAAACGGACTGTGCGATTTAAGGAGGAGTCAACGATGAAACTTGAAGTATTCGAACCAGCCATGTGCTGCCCGACCGGACTTTGTGGTCCTTCAATCGATCCGGAGCTGACGCGGATTGCGACCATCCATTACGTATTAAAACAACGCGGCTTTGATGTGGCCCGCTATAACCTTGCCTCCGAGCCGAACCGCTTCGTCGAGAACGTCCATGTTCAAGCTGAAATCGCGAACGGCCTTGAGACGCTCCCACTTACGGTCGTCGACGGTGCCGTCGTCAAACGAGGCGCTTATATGACGAACGAGGAGATTGCCGAGTTGACAGGACTCCCTGTCGAAGCGTTCGCGAAACAAGATGGCGAAAAGCCGAAAGTCCGCATCACGCTTAAAAAATAAGGAGGCGGGTCATGATGAATCGCTTTGATTTCACGACAATCGAACCAACGCGCTATGTGTTTTTGACCGGTAAAGGCGGTGTCGGCAAGACGTCGACGGCTTCGAGCCTCGCGTTGACGCTTGCTGACCGCGGTAAGCGAGTCTTGCTCGTGTCGACCGACCCTGCGAGCAACCTTCAGGACGTGTTCGAGATGGAGCTCGACAAGACACCACGCCTCGTCCCGGGAACCGGTCTGTTCATCGCGAACTTCGACCCGGAAGAGGCGGCGAAGCATTACATGGAACGGATGGTCGGTCCTTATCGCGGTGTCCTTCCGGACGTGGCCATCCAGTCGATGGAAGAACAGCTGTCCGGCGCCTGTACGGTTGAGATCGCGGCGTTCGACCAGTTCACCGAGCTGTTGACGTCTGAGTCGGCACGTGAGACATACGATCACGTCATCTTTGACACGGCACCGACTGGTCACACGCTACGGTTGTTGACGTTGCCAAGTGCGTGGGACGAATTTTTAGAGACGAATACGACCGGTGCGTCTTGTCTCGGTCCGCTTGCTGGTCTGGCCGACAAGCAACTGCAATACAAACGGGCTGTCGAGACGCTCACCGACGGCAGCGAGACGACATTGTTGCTCGTCGCCCGTCCCGAGACATCGACGCTCGTCGAGGCGGCGCGTGCCGCGACCGAGCTTCACGCGATTGGCATCGAGCGGATGCAACTTGTCATCAACGGCGTCGTCGCATCAGACGAAGGGACGGACCGCTATACGAAACGGTTCATCGAGCGTCAACAACAGGCGCTCCGTGAACTTCCGAAAGGTGTCGCCGACCTCGAGACGTTCACGCTGTCATATGCGTACGAGAACCTCGTCGGTGTCCCGGCGCTCCGACGCTGGGTGAACGGGGAGACGGCCACCGTCCCAAATACACGTTATGACACGAGTCATTATGGCTCAATCGACCGACTCGTCGATGAAATCGAGATGGATGGCCCGAGCGTCATCATGACGATGGGGAAAGGCGGGGTCGGCAAGACGACGCTCGCCTCGCTCGTTGCCGTCGCGCTCAGTGAGCGAGGCCACGCCGTCCATTTGACGACGACAGACCCGCCCGCACATGTGGCTTTCACAATCGGCTTGGATGTCCCGGATACGTTCACTGTCGATGCGATTGACCCGAAAGTCGAGATCGAGAAGTACCGGATGGACGTGTTCCGGGAAGCGGGGGATCTGAACGACGAGCAGCGCATGATGCTCGAAGAGGACTTGCGTTCGCCGTGCACCGAAGAGATCGCCGTCTTCCGCGCCTTCGCTGATCAAGTGGCGAAAGCGAAAGACCGCTTCGTCGTCATCGATACGGCGCCGACGGGTCATACGCTTCTTTTGTTGGATGCGACTGAAAGTTATCACCGTGAACTCGAACGGTCGACCGGGGTCGTCCCGGAAGCGGTCCGCGACCTGTTACCAAAACTGCGCGATCCGAAACAGACGCACGTCATCATCACGACGCTGCCTGAAGCGACACCGGTTTATGAAGCCGAGCGACTCGTCGCTGACTTGGAACGGGCCGAGATTCAACCGTTCGCCTGGGTCGTCAACCAATCGTTCACACCGCTCGATGTGACAAGCAAGCTGCTGACGGCGAAAGTCGCGAGCGAGGCGCCTTGGCTCGAGCGTGTGAACGCCTATCCGCGACCGACGTTACTCGCATGGCAAGAACAACTGCCGGTCGGTTATCCGGCACTGTCACAACTACTCAAGGAGGAAGTTACATGAACATCACGAATGAAGCCATCGATTTTATGAAAGACGCACTGGTTGAAGAGGAAATCAAATCAGTTCGTATCTGTACGGAAGCCGGGTGCTGTGGACCGACGCTCGGTCTCCTCGTTGCGGCTCCAGAAGCGACGGATGACGTCAAAGACTTCAACGGCCTCACGTTCGCCGTCGCGAACGACGCCGAAGCGATGGCGGAAAACGTCACGCTCGACGTCGAGTCGACGGAAGACGGTGTCAGCCTCGTGCTTCGCGGCTTGCAACAGACTTGCTAAAAAAATAGAGAATTATTGGAGGAACTCATTGTGCAGTGGATTGCTAGTATTATCTTTTTGGTGACGCTCTTCCTCATCATCAAGCAACCGAAAGGCCTCGGCATCGGTTACTCGGCGATGGGGATGGCGGTCATCGCCCTTCTCACCGGGGTCGTCAATTTGGATGACGTCGGTACTGTCTGGGGCATCATTTGGAACGCGACGTTCACGTTCATCGCCATCATCATCATCTCGCTCATTTTAGACGAGATTGGATTCTTTGAATGGGCTGCCTTACATATGGCCCGCATCGCCAAAGGCGGCGGCGTCAAGCTGTTCGTCTATATCACGTTGCTCGGTGCGCTCGTCGCGGCGTTGTTCGCGAATGACGGGGCGGCGCTCATCTTGACACCGATTGTCCTCGCCATGGTGCGGGCGCTCAAGCTTCCGGATGCGGTCGTCTTGGCATACGTCATGGCGTCTGGGTTCATCGCTGATACGGCGAGTCTGCCGTTCGTCGTCTCGAACCTCGTCAATATCGTCTCGGCCGACTTCTTCGGCATCGGTTTCGCCGAATATGCGGCACGGATGGTGTTCGTCAACGTCTTCGCCGTCGCCGGAAGTTTGCTCGTCTTGTATTTGTATTTCAAAAAGGACATTCCGAAGCAGTACGATTTATCGAAACTCGTCGAGCCGGCCTCGGTCATCAAAGACCATAAAATGTTCCGCTTGTCGTGGGTCGTGCTCGCACTTCTCGTCATCGGATACTTCACAAGCGATATCGTCGGGATCCCGGTCTCGCTCGTCGCTGGGATTATCTCGTTATTCTTCCTTATCATGGCGAACCGTTCACCGGTCGTGCCGACCCGGTCCGTCCTACGCGGTGCGCCATGGGCGATCGTCTTCTTCTCGCTCGGGATGTATATCGTCGTCTACGGACTGCAAAACGCGGGACTGACGCAAGTGCTCGCCAACTTCATCGACTGGTTCGCCGTGAACGCCTTCAGCGCTACGTTCGGGATGGGCTTCTTGGCCGCCATCTTGTCATCGGTCATGAACAATATGCCGACCGTCATGATTGACGCGCTCGCCATCGATTTGACGAATACGACCGGTCAGATTCGGGAAGCACTCATCTATGCGAACGTCATCGGGTCCGATCTCGGTCCGAAAATCACACCGATTGGGTCACTCGCGACGTTGCTATGGCTCCACGTGCTCCGTACGAAAGGGCTTAAAATCGGTTGGGGTCAATACTTTAAAGTCGGGATCATCTTGACGATTCCAACGCTCGCCATCACCTTGCTTGGACTATACATCAGCCTACTACTTTACTAAGGAGTGTTTAATATGAAATTGGTCATCATCGGTTCAGTCGCCGCCGGTACATCGGTCGCGGCAAAAGCACGTCGTAACAACGAAGATGCACAGATTACGATTTACGACCGCGACTACGATATCTCGTACTCGGGTTGCGGCATTCCGTATTATGTTGGCGGCGAAGTCGAGTCGCGCGATGATTTGACGCCTCGCGATGCGGCATTCTTCAAGAAACGCTACAACATCGACGTCATGACACGTCATAACGTGACGGCAGTCGATGCCGACGCACAGACGGTCACGGTCGAGAACCTTGAGACGGGTGAATCGTTCACGGACAGCTATGATTCGTTGGTCCTCGCGACAGGTGCCTCGAGCATCATCCCGCCGATTCCGGGTGTCGATTCGGACAACGTGTTCCCAATCCGTAACATTCAGAACGCGGAAGCGACACGTAACTTCGTCGATGCGACGAACCCGAAGCATGCAACGATCATCGGCGCCGGGTTCATCGGCCTCGAGATGGCCGAGCAGCTCAAACTGCGCGGCGTCGAAGTTACGGTCATCGAGCGTTTCCCGCAAGTGATGCCACCACTCGATAAAGACATGGCGTGCCGCGTCGAGGATCACCTCGAGAAGAACGGGATCGAGCTCATGCTCGGGGAGACAGTGACAGAACTCGTCGGTGATGGTCATGTCGAACGCGTTGTCACGGAAAGTGGCAAGACGATTGATACGGACCTCGTTATCCTCTCAGTTGGTGTCCGTCCGAACACGGAACTCGCGAAATCGATCGGTGTCACAATCGGCGAGACGGGTGCGATCGCCATCAATGAGCGGATGGAGACGAACGTGAAGAACGTCTATGCGGCTGGCGACGTCGCCGAAAGCTTCTCGCTCGTCACGGGCAAACCGATTTGGCGTCCGCTCGGTTCGACGGCGAACAAGATGGGGCGTGCTCTTGGTGACCTCATCACAGGAGGCGACCTTGAACATCGTGGCATCCTCGGCACAGGCATCTTCAAAGTGTTTGGCCAAGCCGTCGCCCAGACCGGTCTATCGGAACGTGAGGCCCGTGACCTCGGGTATGACGTCGAAGTACTCCATAACACGAAGTCGGACAAGCCGGCTTATATGGGCGGGAAAGACTTGACGATTAAAGCAATCGGCGACCGGGCGACACGCCAATTGCTCGGCGTTCAAATCGTCGGCTTTGAAGGTGTCGACAAGCGCATCGACGTATTCGTCACGGCTATCACGTTCAAGGCGAAGGTCGATGATTTGTTCCATCTCGACCTCGCATACGCTCCGCCGTTCTCGACCACGAAAGATCCTGTCATGTACACGGGCATGGCGCTCGCGAACAGTATGAACCAATCGGCGCGACTCATCACACCGGGTGAGCTGCAGAAGCGGATCGATGCGGGTGAAGACATGCAGATTATCGATACGCGTAAAGCTTCGCAGTTCGAAAAAGCATGTGTCGACTGTGCGGTCAACATCCCGCTCGGTAACTTGCGCGAAGCCGCCAAGGACATGGACAAAGACAAGCCGACCGTCGTGTACTGCAATGGCGGGGTGACGGGGAACGCGGCCCAAAACGTGCTCCGCAACCTCGGATTCACGGACGTCTACAACTTGTCAGGCGGTAACAAGAACTATCAATTATTCAAAAAATACGGGAACTAACAAAACGGCGGCCTGAGTAATCAGGTCGCCGTTTTGTCATGGGATTCTAGAGCTAGCAGTCATTCCCTGTTCTTGAAAAAAACATTGTATTCCGAAAAGGAAACGTTTACAATTTTTGTGTAAGCGTTTTCCTAAAATCATGCTACAAGGAGGGACCCATATGGTCAACAAGCGATGGAAACAGGCATGGGCAGTTGTGCTAACGTTTGCACTAGTGCTCTCAATGTTTCCGATGTCATCGTCCGCTCTCGATAAAGGCAAGTCGACGCTCGTCGTCGTTCACTATCAAGAGGCGCCGGACAATCAAACAGATTGGAACTTATGGCTTTGGGCGAATAACCCAGATTATTTCCCGAATAAAGCCTTCGCCTTCAACGGCGAGGATGACTTCGGAAAGGTGGCGGCCTATGAATTTCCGGTCGATTCACCTGAAAAGCTCGGTCTCATCGTCCGTACGGACAACTGGGAGAAAGATAAAGGGTCGGAGAACGACCGCTTCATCACGAGCGATATGATTAAAGACGGCGTTGCCGAAGTATGGATCAAGTCAGGGGACTCGAAAATCTATACGTCGAACCCAGACGGGGAGACGGCAGCAACGGACGTGGATATGAAAGTTCATTACTTCCGTTACGACAATACATACACGGACTGGGGTCTTTGGACATGGCCAGACGGTGGCGAAGGTCAAAACATCAACTTCGATGAGACGGACGCCTTCGGCGGTGTCGCGAACGTGAAGTTTGCGAACCCGGACGCGAAGAAACTCATCGGACTCGTCACGAAAAAAGGCGAATGGGCCGAAAAAGACGGTACAGACCGTTTCGCGCTCAGCACGGCGAAAGAGATTTGGCTCGTCGAAGGAGATTCGACGATTTACTACTCAGAACCAGAAATCGATCGTTCACCGAAAATCGTCTCATTTGAGGCGGACACGTTCCGTCAAGCGGAGCTCATGCTCAACCGCGTCATCGATGAGAAGTTCTTGAGCGAATTGACGGTCGAAGGTGCGACCGTTGAATCGGTTGAGAAGTCAGGCGACAAGTCGGTCACCGTCCGTTTCAGTGCCGACATCGATTTGGCGACGGTCATTACGGCGAAGCATCCGACGTTCGGAGATAAAGTGCTCCAAGCAGGCGACGTCCTCCGGTCACCGGAGTTCGATGCGAAGTATGCCTATGATGGCAAACTCGGCGTGACGTACAAGCAGTCAAAATCACAATTCGTCCTTTGGGCCCCGACGGCACAAGACGTGAAGCTCGAACTATGGAACATGCCGAAAACGCGTCCAGCTTCGGATAAAGACTTGAAGAAGACGATTTCGATGAAGCGTGGCGAGCGCGGCACATGGGTCGCGGACGTCCGTGGCGATTTGGACGGCATCGGCTACACGTACAACGTCAAGCACGCGTCAGGCAGCGTCCGCGCGGTCGATCCGTACGCGACAGCAGTCGGTGTGAACGGGGACCAAGGGGTCGTCGTCGACTTGAACGAGACGAAACCGAAACGTTGGAACTCGATGAAGCCGAAATTGGCGAAACGGACAGACGCCATCATCTATGAGACGCATGTTCGCGACTTGTCGATTTTCGACGTCACGTCAGACAAGTACGATTCAGGGATTAAAAACAAAGGCAAATATCTCGGCGTCGTCGAGCCAGGCACACGCCTCCTCGTCAACGGCAAGAAGACAGCCACAAAGACTGGCCTCGACCATATGAAAGACCTCGGTGTCACACACGTCCAGTTCATTCCGGTGTACGACTATAACACGGCCTCGGTCGATGAGACGAAACCGGATGCATCATACAACTGGGGGTATGACCCGAAAAACTATAACGCGCCGGAAGGCTCGTATTCGACGAATCCATATGACGCGAAAGTCCGGATTCGTGAGATGAAACAAATGATTCAAGGGCTCCATGACAACAACTTGCGCGCCGTCATGGACGTCGTCTATAACCACATGTTTGATGCGCAGGCCTCGAACTTGCATAAAATCGTCCCAGGTTACTACTACCGTTACACAGAGGGCGGCGACTTCGCGAACGGAACGGGCGTCGGCAACGACACTGCGTCTGAACGCAAGATGATGCAGAAGCTCATCGTCGACTCGGTCGTCTATTGGGCGCAAGAGTACCATTGGGACGGGTTCCGTTTCGATCTCATGGGCATCCATGACGTCAAGACGATGAACCAAGTCCGTTCGGCGTTGAACAAAGTGGATCCAACTATCCTCGTCTTCGGCGAAGGTTGGGACCTCAGCACGCCGCTCGACCCGGCGAAGAAAGCGAACCAGAAGAACGCATACAAGATGCCAGGCGTCGCACACTTCAACGACAACATCCGCGACGGCTTGAAAGGCAGTGTCTTCATCGACACGGACAACGGCTTCATCAATGGTAAAGCCGGCCTTGAGAACCGCATCAAGACAGGCATCGTCGGTGAGATTGACTATAGCGCCGACATCAAAGGCTTCACGAAAGAACCGACGCAAGCGATCACGTACGTCGAAGCGCACGACAACCACACGCTCTGGGACAAGCTCGAACTCACGAACGCGAAAACGTCGGAAGCGGACCGCACGAAGATGCACCGTCTCGCGTCGAGCATCCTCTTGACGAGCCAAGGAACGACGTTCATCCATGCCGGTCAAGAGTTCATGCGGACGAAAGAAGGCGACCACAACTCGTACAAATCGCCAGACCGCATCAACCAAATGGACTGGAAACGGGCAGCCGACCGTAAGGCGGACGTCCAGTACATGAAGGGCTTAATCGAAATGCGTAAAGACAACCCAGGTCTCCGCATGACGAAGGCAGTTGACGTGAAGAAAAACTTGAAATTCTATAAAGCTGAAGCGAACGTCATCAGCTACTCGATCGATGACAAAGCGCCAGGCCAGAAGAAAGACTTGTTCATCACACACAACGCCAACGCTAAGACGGTCAAAGTAAAATTGCCGAGCGGGCAATGGAACCTCATCGTCGATGGCAAACAAGCGGGCACGAAGACGATTAAACGCGTCTCGGGCTCAATCGATGTACCGGCCTACGGCTCGGTCGTCGTGAAACAACGTTAAGCAACTTACCAGAGGTCAAACGACCTCTGGTTTTTTTATGTGTTCAAACGGTTCAATGTGCAATTCAGAAAAATCATTCCCATGATTATCCAATAAACAGGGAGATGTGATTATACGATTTTATATAATTTAAACAATTAGACACGTTTCAGCATGACATTCGTCACATGAAAGGGTGAAGTGCATGGGCTTTTTCCGGAATTGGAAACCAGTATTGGAAGTAAACGTTGAACAAATCGATCGAAATGAACGAATCAACCTTGACCCCCTCCTGATTGATCAATATCCTGACGCGGTCTACGTGCTAGACAGTGACATGAATTTAATAGATTCAAACGAGAAGCTATCCCTTTTGTTCCAAGGAAAAGAAGCACGCTTTTTAAAACCAGACACTTGGCTGAGCAAGCAGGAAATGGAGCGTGTCATCTCGTTTCATCAACGAGCTCTTCAAGGCGAGACGGTCCATTACGAACTGAAGGCCGTTAATGAGGACCAGAAACGAATCCACCTGTCCGTGACGAATACACCGCTTTATACGGGGCATGTCATTACCGGATTGTACGGTATCGTCAAAGATTTGACGACCCAGACGGAACTGCGCGAACGTTACAATAAGATGATTGTCAGTCGGGCATTATTTGAGCGGATTCCTGGGTTGATTTTGGTTGAACTCGACCTTGAGACGGGTGAGTTCTATCACTCTCCGCAAACGGGAAAGTTGCTTGGATTGTCACAACGGCAACTTGATATGATGGAGCGTGAACATTTTCGCAATTTGATTCACGAAGACGACCGGCCGACGTTTGCTGCAGCTGTCAATCGATTGATTCAAGATCCGAACGAGTTCGAGTATGAGACACAATTGCGTGTCTTCAATCCGAAGCGACAGAGCTGTTTAAACATGATTGTGAAAGTCGGAATGTCCAAAGATCGGAAAGCAATCACATGGGCGATGTTCGACGTGACGAACTTGACGAGCGTGGAAGCGGAGTTGACCGAGGAAAGGTCGAAAGTAAAACAGTTGTGCGAGATTGTCGATTCGGTCATTTTCGAGCGCTATTTTGAATCAAAACAGTTCAAGTTTTTGACGCCGGGCTTTGCGCACGTATTCGGGTATACGGAAGAGCAGTTCAATGCCCATCCGGATTACTGGCAAAAAGTCGTCGTCCCGGATGATATTCCAAAAATTCATCAGGCGCGGGAAATGACGCTGAGCGGAAAGTCTTCTACGTTCTCCTATCGAATATTTGCCAAAGGGGAAGTAAAGTGGATTGAAGAGAACCGTGAACCGATTTTTTCAGAGTCTGGACAAGTCATCGGGCTACGAACTCTCGTTAAAGACATCACACAATTGAAAGAGCAACAGGAAGAGATATTCCGTCTCGCCTCGCTCGACCCAATCACGAACATGCCGAATCGCGAGTCGATTACGGAGACGGTATACGAATTGACGCAAAAACAGGCCCCGTTCACGTTGTTCTCGCTGTCGTTTAATCGGATTGCGGAGATCAACCATACGTTCGGATTTGAGCTCGGGGATCAATGGCGCGTCGTGACCGTCAACCGTTTGAGTCGTTTATTACCGAAGGATGCAGTGCTCGGTCATTTGGATGCGGACAACGTATTGATCGTCATGCCGCGGCGGATGGAAGATGAGGACGTACTCGCGCTCGGCAATAAACTCGGTACGCTCTCGAAACACCGGTTCCGAGTCGATGTGTACGATTTGTTCGCCCGAATTTCCATCGGGGTCAGCCGCTATCCGGACGACGGGGCGCAAGCGAGTGAATTGATTCAACGGGCCTGTATCGCTATGAACCGGTCGGATCGCAAGGTGGGGAGCCAGCTCGAACTGTATTCGTCACAAATGGACATCGAGTCGCTGAAGCGCTATGAACTGCTTCGTGATATGCGGGGCGCTCTCGAGACGAAACAGTTCTATCTCATGTATCAGCCGAAAGTGAACGCCTGGACGGGTGAAATCATCGGGGCTGAGGCGCTCATGCGTTGGACGCATCCGACGTGGGGCTCCATCTCGCCGGCCGAATTCATACCGCTTGCTGAGGAGAGCAGCCTCCACCTCGACTTGACGAACTGGTTGATTGAAGAAGTGTGTCGCTACGTGATGATCCTCCCCAAAAAAATCCCAATCTCGATTAACGTGTCGGCTAAATATTTGTATCAAGAGCATTTCGAACGCGTGCTCGAAGATACACTTGACCGGTTCGATGTCCCGAAAGGCGCACTTGAGGTCGAAATCTCGGAGACGTCACTGCTAGAGGACGCCCAACAAATCACACAAGCGTTCGAACGATTGAACCGACTCGGCATCCCAATCGCCTTCGATGATTTTGGTAAAGGCTATTCGTCACTCGCTTACTTACAAGCGTATAGCGCCCAAACGATTAAAATTGACCGCGTCTTCGCCCATCGCGTCAGTCAGAATCGGAAAGCGCAAGGGATTGTTCGTAGCCTGCTCGTCATCGCCGAGGAGTTCGGCATGGATGTCGTCGTCGAAGGTGTCGAATTGATGGAGGACTTGCTGTGCCTGCGAAAGTTCGGATGCCATGTCATTCAAGGGTTCATCTTCAGTCGTCCACTCAAAGAGGTTGATTTTGAACAGGCGCTCGCGAGCAACGTGCTGACGCCGGTCGAAGAGACGATCGAAGTGATCCAACCATCGAATCGATTGATTCACGCCGGCATCACCATCACCCGTCTGCGCAATCGAGACGTCGCAGTCGGGACCTCTCCGATTCTGATTATGCGACGCGGCTTTAAGACGATTGCCTTTTACGGATCGATTCGGCTTCCAATCGATAGCGACCTCGGCTTGGTCATCATTCTAAACGACGGGAAAGACCCGTTCTCGATTCGGGTGAACCGACTGACGGAACTGGCCAACGGACTGTACCAGTACGAGGCGTCTTATGAACAGACGGTCGAACTCGAAAACAGGCTGACCAATCTCGAGAGCGAGAAACCGCGAGACTTTACGATTGAACAACCGAAAGACTTGGTCGTCGAGATCGAATGAGACGAGCGGACCGCACATCGGTCCGCTCTTTTTATGGCATCCGGGTAGAAAACGAGGAAGGTTTCCCTTAAGATGGGAGGGACAGAATGAAAGAGGAGATACATGAGATGGACATTCAGGCAGCCCGACACTTTTTCTCACAACTAGAAGGCGATCACGCAGACCGGCTCGAGGCGATTATCACAGAAATCGAACAGACGGGAACGTATACGCTGACGACCGACGAGTTGACGGAAGGCGCAAAGCTCGCCTGGCGGAACTCGAACCGATGCATCGGCCGTCTGTTTTGGCAGACGCTCACCGTCCGGGACGCCCGCGACGCAAAGACGTTCGACGAAGTGTTCGAGGCACTCGTCGACCACCTGCGCTACGCGACAAATGGCGGAAAAATCCGATCGACGATGACGGTGCTCCCGAACGAGTTCCGTTTGTTGAACGCGCAACTCATCCGGTACGCGGCGTATGAGACGGAGGACGGAATCGTTGGCGACCCGCTATCCTTGACGATTACGCGACAGGCCGAACGACTCGGCTGGAGCGGGACCGGGACCGAGTTTGACGTCTTGCCGCTGTTGATTACGGACGGTCGTGAGGTCCGGCTCTATGAACTGCCAGATGATGCGGTGCTCGAAGTCGAGATTCGGCATGAGGCGTGCGACTTGTTCGACGGACGCACGATCAAGTGGCACGCCGTCCCGGCCATCGCCGATATGGAGCTTGAAATCGGTGGCCAGCGTTTCACATCAATCCCGTTCAACGGCTGGTATATGGAGACCGAGATTGGAGCGCGCAACTTGGCCGATACGGACCGCTATAATCTCTTGCCGCTTGTCGGCGCGTCCCTTGGGCTCGATACGTCGAAAGAGCGGACGCTTTGGCGCGACCGGGCCCTCGTCGAGTTGAATGTTGCCGTCTTACAGTCGTTCGAGCGGGCCGGGGTGACGATTGTCGACCACCACACGGCGGCGAAACAGTTCAAACGGTTCGAGAAGAACGAACAGGACGCAGGTCGCGACGTGACCGGCCAATGGAGCTGGCTCATCCCGCCGCTGTCACCGGCCGCGACGCACGTGTTCCACCGCCATTATGATGACAAAATTGTGACGCCGAACTTGTTCGCGCGTTCGGGTTGTCCGTTTTCGGCGTTTCAAGCGAAGGCAAAAGAGGAATCTAAAGCCTAGAACCGAAACGAGAGGATGATGAACGTGGCAGTCCCAATTTGGAAACGTGCCGTTGCCAGTCAAATTGACCAACTCATTTTTCAAACCCCAGCGAAACTCGTCGAGAAGACGATTCGGAAGAAGTTGTTTCCTGGAAAAGAAGTGAAACGTTACTATTTGCCGACGCTCGTGACGATGGCAGGGGAAGTGTACTTCTTACTCAACAAAAATGGCCAGACGATTGGTGACCAAGTCGTCGGGATTAAAGTCGTCAGTCAAGACGGTCGACCGCTCTCGCTCGAACAAGTCGTGAAGCGGACGCTGTATAAAGATGTCGTCTATCCGGCCACGCTCGGTCTGCCGCTGTTAAAAGCGTTGCAACAGATCAAGTCGGGCAAAGACATGGAATTGCCGCACGATGAGTTTGCCCATACGAAATTGATTTCGACACGATGAGTCGAAGCCGAAGACAGCGCGACGATGAGTCGAGCTGTCTTTTTCGTGCGAATCAGTCAGAAAGGAAGGATTTCGAAAAATAAGGTATAATGAGTTAGGAAAAAATTGAACGACCATTGGAGGATTTTTGTTATGACCAAAATCGCATGGATTACCGATAGTATGGCCAATTTCTCGAAGGAAGAGGCGGCCCGTCTCGGTGTCGATATCGTCCCGATTCAATTGATCGTCGACGGCAGCGGCTACAGCGAAGTCGACTTGTCTCTCGAAGACTTGCACCGCTATATGATTGACCAAAAGAAAGAAGCGAAGACGTCACAGCCGATCTTCGGTGACTTCATCGCTCGTTATGAGCGTTTGAAAGAAGAAGGCTACGATTGTGCCATCGCCGTCCATTGCTCGAACGGCTTGAGCTCGACCGTGAAAAATTCGAGTGCGGCGGCCGAAGCGGCCGGCTTCAAAGTATACACGGTTGACTCGCACGCAGCGCTCGAGGCGCAACAAGAGCTCGTTCGTCTCGGTCTCGCCGCCGAAGCTGAAGGCAAGTCGGTCGAAGAAATCGTCGCCTTGCTCGAAGCGTGGCGTGATAAGAAGAACTTCTTCATGATTATCGGCAACATGGAAACGATGCGCCGCGGGGGTCGCGTGTCGTCAGGCGAGATGTTCCTCGCGAACATCCTCAATATCAAACCGATTATTACGCTCGATGAGACGGGGAAGGTCATCCCGTTCAAAAAAGCACGGTCGCTCAAGAAAGCATATGCCGAGATGGTGACCGAGCTAGAACGTCGTCACGCCGCGAACGGCATTCATAACAACCGTGTCTTCGTTCAGACGGCGCTCGCTCCAGAAATGCAAGACAATATTGTCGCGCTCATCCAAGCGAAATTGCCAAACATTGAAATCGTCAAGACACGTTTCTGTCCGTCGATTGCGGTCCACGCAGGCTTTGAAACGGTCGGAATTCTCTGGCTCGACGCGTAACCATAAAGGAGGGAGTTTGATGGAAGCTGTCACCACGCTCACGGCGTTACAAGACCGGATTGCGGACTCGAACCAATTGCTCGTCTACGTCTCGCATCCGACCTGTAGCGTCTGCCATTCGCTCAAACCGCAAGTCGAAGAGATGTTGACGGAGTTTCCCGATATCGAGGCGGTCGCCATCGATTCGGATCAAGTACCGGAGATTGCCGGCGCTTATTCGATTTTTACGGTGCCGGTCGTCCTATTTTTCCTCGACGGAAGGGAAACGCTCCGCCGCGCCCGGTTCGTCCCAATCGGCGAGCTGACCCATCAACTCGAGCGTCTCCAAGAGATGCGAGGCTAAATCCACAGACACGTGTCTGTGGATTTTTTTGATTGCCGGAGCCGGGCAGAGGGAATCAATAGAGTAGTTGCGTCACTATATGAGAATGGAGAAATGGGGAAACGCGGATGAATCTGATACGTCACTCCGAATGGGCCGACACGAAGCGCACGCTTCATCTCGTCTCGCAAATCTTAGGGAAAATCAAACTCGGGCTCGCCCCGAAAGAACCGCAATGGGCCCACGTTACATTGCCACTTACTGTGACCGGATTCTCGACTGGGCCGCTTTGGAGCGGGGAGACGTTGTTTGAGGTGGACGTCGATGTCGCGACCTCGGTGATCACCGTGCAAGTCGAAGGCAAAACGAACGCAATCCCGTTGACCGACGGGACGTCAATCAAGTCATACTACGACGCAATCGTCAGCGCGCTCCGTGGGTCTGGCGTCGAGGTCACCATCAACCCGAAATCGCAAGAGATGCGCGACACGTGGTGGCTCGACCGAGACGAGACGTCTCTCGTCTATGACGCTTCGGTTGCTCAGAAAGGTGTGCGTTTGTTTCAATACGCGGCGCGGGAACAAGCAACGTTTCTCGCTCCGCTCCGATGCCGGAAAGTGAAACCGGCTTTGTTTTGGGGCACGTTCGACGTGTCGTCAATTATCGTCTACGGGAAGTCCGAGCCGTTCCCGGAAGACAAACTAATCGAGAAGGCGGCGTTCGATGAGCACATGATTGAGTTCGGTTTTTGGCTCGGGGATGAGTCTGTCGACGTGCCGACGTTCTTTATCTTGCCGTATCCGTTTCAATACACCGAGCTCGCCTCGGAACGGCTTCAACCTGCGGATGCCTACTATGACGCCAAAATGAGTGAGTGCTTCTTGTCGCTGGAAAAGGGGAATCGGTCAAGTGACGTCCAAGCTTTCTTCCAGACATCGTTCGACCTGTTGAGTGAACAGCTCGGATGGGAAGGGTGCGCGCATTATTTTTTGCCGCTCGATATGCCGCCGCAACCAAAATAAGAGCCCACAGACGAAAGTCTGTGAGCCCTTATTTTTATTCTGCCGCGACTTGTGGCACAAGGTAAATCAAGCCGAACGGGTTATGGAGCAAGTTGTCGATTGACGTCCGCTCGTCTTCACCCATCTCGACCGTGAACGTCTTGCCGTCCTCGAACGTGAAGCTGTCTCCGTCTCCGAACATCGAACCACCCGAGATGAGGTGGAAGTTGAACGAGTGGACGACGTGAATCGCGTCTTCAATCTCGAGCGTGGCCGGTACGGCGACGTCGGCGTGACCGAACGCTTTCATGCCCCACGAGACGTAGGCATCTTCTTCTTCCGTGATGGCCGTCAGAAGCGAGTAGTCGAGGGCGAGGTCTTCTTCTTTCGACTCCTGCCATTCGTCTTTCGAGTAGGCAACACCAGCCGTCTCAACCATGACGCCGAGGCCGCCGGCGTTCAAGATGGCGTTGGCTGCACGGCGCGCCGCCGCGATGTCTGACACGTCATTGACGTCGACAATCAAATAGACGATGTGCGTATGGCGGGCGAGCCCTTTCGCGATTTTCGGCGTGAAGCCACCTGAACTGGCATGAATCATCGCCTCGGCGAGGGCAGGGTCGCGCTCGACGACTTCGACCGTGAACGCTTTTCCGGTCTCGTCTTCTAACAGCAACAGGCCGGCCATCGTGTAGCCTTCACTATGTAAACTGATTTGTTCGCTGACTGCCTCGGCTGACGACCAGTTTCCTGGGATGGCGAGCAATACTTGTGTACGGTTCATAAGAATCATCCTCTTCTTCTAATAGTCAGGCCCCTCACAGGGAGAGGCCCGGTCTCTTCTCTTATTATGCCCTATTTGGCGACAAATTATTCTTGATATGTCTTCAATACTTCTTGTAACGGGATTTGATCGATTTTCCGACGACTGATGAACGTACTCGCGAAGAAGAGGAGCGTCACCGCGCCGAGCGTATACAGCACGTACACCCATTCAAATTCGAGCGGCAGGACGAGGCCGTAATCTTCTGCGAACACGACGATGATGACCCGCAAGATGAGGAGGGCGATCGGGATGCTGAGGAGCGCAGAGGCGAGCGCGTACATGAAATAGCTGTTCAAAATCATCGAACGGACCTCACGACGGTCATAGCCCATCACTTTCAACAGCGAGATGACGTAATAGTTTTTCTCGACCGTGAGCGCCGTCAAGACGAACAGGATACTGAAGGCGATTAACGCCGACCCGCCGATCATGACGTTCATCATCAAATTCATATATTCATTGATGGACTGGGACTGCTCGATGAGGCCGCTCCGAGAGATGATGGTCGGATAGTCCGTCTCGTCCGGCCGTTCGGTCGCGTAAATGCCGTTGAACAACTCGTCCGTCGTCCCGTCCGACAACTGTTCGCTGAGCGCCGCACGCGATAGATAGACGGTGTCCCCCATATACTCATCCGCGATGCCTTTAATCGGATACGACAGCGTCTCGTCTTCGAGTTCAATCTTGAGGGTGTCCCCGGTCTCGAGTCCGAGCTTCAAGGCAAGCGAGGCGCTCACGATGACCTCGTCTGCGGCAGGCGTCAAGTCATTCCCGTCTTCGTCTATAAGCCGATCGAGCGTGTTTGTCGCATCGAGCCCTTTCAACGTGACGAGCTTGTCTTCGACGAACGCGAACGGATAGGTGAGGAACGGTTCTTGTCCGTCACGAAGCGTGGGCTGCGTCGTCGTATACGCCTCGTACGCATAGTCGGCCTCATTCAATTCCCCGACGGTCATCCGGTCGACGGCCCCGTTCATCATGAGGGCGAAGACGATGAGAAGGGTCGAGAACAGGATGCCGAGGAAGAAGATGATGAAACTGCCCGTGCTTTTGACGGCGTATAAATATTTGAACTTCGTCTTGCCGCGTGTGTTGCGGAGCATGCGGCTGACGATCCGACTGAGGCGGTTGAGCGATACGTTGTCGCGAGGTGACAACAAAGCGAGCGCGCTCTCACCCATGATTTTATAGATGACCGCCCCTGCGACGAGTGCGAAGAAGAAGAGCGGGGCGAAGACGGCCGTGAGAAAGACGAGCGGGCTTTGAGCGATGGTGATGGACGGCAACAGATAAAAGTCGAGATACAGGTTTTTGAGCGGTTCGGCGAAATAGAGCCCGAGAAAGTAGCCGATGACGAGCATGATGGTCGCGAACACCAAGATGAGTACCAGATACGGTATGGCAATTTGGCGTCGGTTATACCCGATTGCTTTCAATAGACCGATTTGTCCGCGTTCTGCCTCGAGCATGTTCGAAATCAAGATGGCGACGATGATGACGGCGATGGAGACGATGAATAAACTCAAGCCGAGCGCCATCGCTTTACCGGACGAGATTTCGCTATAGATGGCGCCGCTGCGCATGATGTTCTCCGTCTCCATGACCGAGATGACGAACGGGAGCTCGACGTCCGTCACGACCGTCCCGTCGGCGGCACCAGCCAAACGGAACGATTCCGTGCCGGTCACTTCCTCGTAAGCGTTGTCCGTCATGAGGAGAAGCGTCTGCGTGCCCGGGTCGAGGTTAAAGTAATTTTCATCAAACAGCGGCAACGTATAGTCCGGGAACAGGACGAACCCGCTCACCGTGAACGGGCTGCCGAGGTCAATCGTGTCGCCGATGGCAATGTCATTCTTCTCGGCGTATTTCGCGTTGATGGCGACCTCGTCGTCTCGTACGGGGCGCTTGCCCGCTTCGAGATACGAGAGGTTGATGGCGTCCGCTTCTTTCAAGACGAGTCCGCGGTGCTCACTCGAGCCGAACGGATAGTTAATCAGCTTTGAGGCACGCAGTTCGAGCGTCGCGTTGCCCATATCACGCTCGACGGCATCAATCCGCGCCGTGACCAACGCATCGAACGCCGCCTCGTCGACACGCTGCAAGTCCGATAGTGTATATCGACCTGAAGCGATGAAGTCGGCGAGGGCGGGGTCGGTTGCTTCTTCCGCGGTGACGCGGTTGAGCATTTCGACGGCAAAGTCTTCTTGATTCGATGACGCAAGATATTCCTCGGTCGGGACTTCGATGCCGCTGATGCCATAAAACATCATCGTGTACGTGAGCGAGCTCATGACGATAATGACGGCGATGGCGAGAAGCTGCATCCATTTACCGGCGAGCGTCTTCCATACATTTTTATAAAGCATCTGTCTCACCCCCAGTGGATGTCACGAGCAGATCGTTTAATCGGGTTATGCGTCAATTCAATAATTCGACCCGAGTTCATTTTGATGACGTCATCGGCCATCTCGCTGATGCCGGTGTTGTGCGTGATGACGACGACGGTCTTGTCATACTCCTTGTTCAACCGTTCGAGCAGTTCGAGCACCCGTTTCGAGTTGTCCTCGTCGAGCGACCCCGTCGGTTCGTCACAGAAGACGATGGACGGATTTTTGGCGAGGCTGCGGGCGACCGAGACGCGCTGTTGTTCGCCACCGGACAGTTGGTACGGATACTTGTCGCGGGCGGCCGTCAGTCCGACCTGCTCAAGCAATTCATCGATTGGGAGTGGGTTGTCAGATAAATCGGCCCCGATTTGAATGTTTTCATAGACGGTCAGGTTTTGGAGCAGATTATACTGTTGAAAGATAAAGCCGAGATGGTCGCGCCGAAACGCGGTCATTTGTTCCGGGGACAACTTGGTCAGGACGGTATCACCGAACGTGATTGTCCCGGACGTCACCGTGTCGAGTCCGCTGATGACGTTCAACAGCGTGCTCTTGCCGCTCCCGCTCGGTCCCAGGATCACGACGAACGCGCCGTCCTGAATCGTCAACTCGATGTCTTTAAGCGCCGCCGTCTCGACATCCCCGGTCTTATAGATTTTATTGACGTGCTCGATGTGAATCATGCCGATTCCTCCTTTGTCCGATGCTATCTTTTACCCGTTTCAGGCGCATTGTGGACGGGAATATGTGAAACTTCAAGGGAATTCGATTTTTGAAAAAATAGTGAAACCGCTTCACCTGTGATAAAATAATATTACCAGGTACTAATTTTGATTGAAGGAGAGCCCTAACATGAAAATTGCTTATATTACGGACAGCACCGTTGTCCTTCCAGATTCTATTCAGCACCACCCGGACATCCATATCGTCCCGCTCTACGTCGTCAAAGGGGATCAACCGTATAAAGATGGGGTCGAGGTCGATGCCAAGACCGTGTACGAATGGATTGATGCGGGCGAACGCGTCTCGACGAGCCAACCGGCCATCGGCGACTTCGTCACATTGTATGAAGGAATCAAAGATCAGTATGACATGGGCATCGCCGTCCACTTGTCATCCGACTTGAGCGGCACGTATTCGGCATCGGTCCAAGGCGCAGAGATCGCTGAGTTCAAATTGCTCGCGATTGACTCGCGGGCCGGGATCTATACGATGGGACTCATGCTCGAAGAGTTGATTGAACGTGTCGAACGCGGTGACGCGCTCGAGGACGTCGAAGCGTATATGAAACAACGTGTCGAGGATGTCCGCATCGAGTTGATTTTGCAAAACTTGACGCAGATGCAAAAGGGCGGACGTATCTCGAAGTCGAAAGCGCTCATCGGCAACATGTTGCAGTTGAAACCGGTGCTCCGTTTCGAAGACGGGCTCATCGTTCCATATCAGACGGTCCGGACGTATAAAAAAGCGCAAGCCCAGCTGTTCGAAGCACTCCGTCAAGCCATCGATTCGGGCGAGTGCACGGACGTCTCCATTTTCCACGGGAACGTGCCAGAGCTGGCCGAGTCGTGGAAACGTGGGCTCGGCGATAAAGCCAAGATTCGGGTCGACACGCTCGCACCGCTCCTCGGAGCACACACGGGGTCAGGCTCAATCGGCATCTCGTTTTTAAAAGCGAAGTGATGACAAGATCGTGACGAGAGTCACGGTCTTTTTTTCATTGTCAAAACTTTCAAACAACGGCTGGAATCTTCAACCAAGAACCTTCATACTGTGTAAGAATGATAACGGATAAGGAAAGGGGGGAGACGATGCGATTTCGGAAGTACCTCGTCAGGAGCTGGTTCTCGTGGTCGATCGTCTTCATGGGGATTCTCTCCTATATGTGGCTCGGTATCGGGACGTTCGATTGGTCGTTGTTTTGGTTCATCTTTACGCTCGGTGCCCTGTTCGTGATGAATCCGCTCAAGCGGCGGCACTTACACTTCACGTTCCATGAGATGTTTGTCTTTATGACGTTCTTCTTGTACGGTCTGCTCCCGGCCTTATTGATGGGACAGCTCCTGCTGCTCACATTCCAGGCCCGGACGTTCGCGAACAAAGTCGGGCGGCGACGATTTTTACATTTCTACCCGCTCAATACGTTGATTGAGGCGATGTTGCTCGTCTTACCAGGACTCGTCTACTTGCGGCTCGGCGGACAAATTGGTCCGAACGTCCATCTGCTCGAGCAAGGTACGGCGCTACTCGGTTTCTTCGCGATCTTGTTCCTCGTCCTCGGATTCAGTTTCCTCATGTCGCGGTTCTTGATCGGGGAACGGATTCCGCTCCCGATCATGTGGCGTCTGCTCCGGTTCGACTGGCTCGTCATCTCGCTCGAGCTATTGTTCACGATGGTCGCGATTGAGGCGTTCCAACTGTTCGGCTACACCGGACTGATGGCGACGTTCCTCATCTTGTCGCTCCTCAAGATGGGGCTGTCCAAAGCGACGGAGACCGAGGAGACGCAGTCGAAAATCGACCAAGTCGAGCGTTTGAAAGAACAGCTCTACCGGGTCGACAACGAACAACTGCTCATTGAGAAGTTTTGGAACGGATTAAGAGAAGTTGTCGAACTTGAACGTGGCTGGCTACAAGTCAATCGAACCGGCGACCGCACGTTCTATGACGTCAGCGGACGAAAGTCAAAACCGGTTGCCGACGCCTTTACACTCGAACGGCATCGAGATGCGGAAGAGCCGTACTTCGTGTACGATTCGCTCCATGAGTGGCATCCAGACTTGCAGGCACAACAGACCGAGTTACATCATTCGGCCCTCGTCATCCAGCCCGTGTCGAGCACGACGAACGCGGTCAGTTGCATGATTTCGACGACAGCGAACGGCGCGTATGAAGGGGCAATCGCTGTCGAGATTCATCGACTGTTGAAAACTTTATCTTGGTCGCTCGAACGGATTGACGAGCGGAATCGTCTCCAGCATGAGAGCCTGACCGACCCGATGACCGGACTACCGAACCAGCGGGCACTCAAACGATGGACGAAGGAGCGATTGAACGACATCGCCTCGTATCCGTTGTCCGTGTTCTTGGTCGACTTGGATCATTTCAAGGCGATTAACGATACGTACGGCCATGCGTTCGGGGATGAAGTGTTAATCGAGGCTGGGGCGCTGTTCAGTCGTCTCGTCCGAAGCGGCGACCTCGTTACGCGATATGGCGGTGAGGAATTCGTGTTCGTCTTTCCGCGCATGAACGAGGCGGCCGCTCTTGTGACGGGGGAGAAGATTCGTCAAGCGCTCCGCACTCATCCGTTCGGCTCTGAAGGGATTCGCGTCCAAGTGACAGCGAGCATCGGCATCGAAACAATCCATGAGTACGAAGATCTCGATACGCTACTCCGCCACGCCGACCGGGCCATGTATGTCGGTGCAAAATTCAACGGCCGGGACCGTGTCGCCCATTATCGCGATACGTCGACGGAACGGATTCAATGATGAAGGAGAACACCAATAAGCCGGTGTTCTCCTTTTTTGTCTAATCAACATGAACGAGGTTCGGGCACCAGACATAGAAGTTCGTTCAACAGATATTGATCGAACTTCCATGTCTTACACGGGACGTTGATGTACCGTGACGCGTTCGATGCGCTCGTCCGTCGGCGCCCCGACACTTGCAGGATAGCAATCCGACGGAGACCCAGCAGTGTAAGCGATGCGGCTCCTGGATTGCCTGCAGAAAGCGTGGGCGCCGAAAGGACGATGACGCAACATCTACAAAATAAAGGAGGACACCGGATACCCGGCGTCCTCCTTATGAATGAAAGATTATAATTTCTGATTGAAAATTTCTGACTCGACCGCGTGAATCGCAGCCGACCATGAACCGTAACGATGAAGAATTGCTTTTGTGGAGGGTTTGTTGTTTCGTTTTGCCCATTCGCGATACGCTTCGAAGGAAAGAGAGAAGCCCATCTCGTGAATCGCTTCACGGAGTGCGGTGGAGAGCTCTGATTTCGAGTACGTCACACTCGCTTCAAGTCCGGCTTCGGCGCAGGCGTCATGCCACGAACCGAACGTCTTGACGATATGGTAATGGCTCGGTGCTTTCGGATGGAGCTTGCGCCATTCCTGATACTTTTTGAGCGTGATAATCGATCCCATGTCGCGCGAGTAGAGGGCGAGTGTCTCGATGATATCTTCACGCGTGTACTTTGGCATTTTGTCCGGGAGATCGACAGTCGCCTCTCCGTGCCATTCATAGCCGGCGATCGCAAGCGCCTCGGCCCATGACCCGAACTGTCGGATAATCGACTCGGGAGATGGCCAGCTTTGTTCCATCGCGAAGCGACGATACACAGAGCGTCGTGGACGTTCCTTCAACAAGTCGCCGAGCAGTCGAATACAGTGAATCATCCTCTGCTGTTCGGTGGACAAGTGGTGGGATTTAGTGGATAGCGTTTGACTCAATGATGGTTCCTCCTTCCATGGACTCATATCTGAACCGACAAAGATGACGAAGTTGCTTCTACAATCATACTATCGGCCAGTTTTTACAATTTATAAGTGCATTGTTCAAGTTTTTTTAAACCGATTTTATGAACTGATAGGTCTAAAGTCCTGTTTATACTTTGAAAAAATGGTAACAGTTCTATTACAAATTTAATATTAAATGGGTTCAATTGTAAACAAAAAGTTTTATCGTGGCTAATATGTAATAATCTGTACGAAAAAGTACCCAACTGGCCAATGGGGTCATCACCGTCGCACCAGTTGAGTACTCTTCTATAATAAATTTAATTTTCAGACTAATCAAATGAAAGTTTTGAAAATAACGATTTTTTTTTGAAAGGGTGGTCAGTGAAACGGACGGTCTGCTAAAATAATGGAATTGATGTAAATAAGAAAAGAGGATATTACGATATGACAATATGGTTATTTTATCTCCTACTCGGCTTGATTCAAGGGTTCACCGAGCCGATTCCAATCTCATCAAGCGGTCATTTGGTCATTTTCCAAGAGCTGTTTGATATCGAGTTACCGGGGCTCTCCTTCGAGATTTTCGTGAACTTTGCTTCACTGCTCGCGGTGTTGACGATTTATCGGCAGGACGTCGTCCGTCTCGTCGTCAGTCTGTGGACGTTCTTGTTTAAAAAGGACCGCAGTGACGAGACGATGGTCGACGTCAAGTTCATTGGTCTCTTGCTCGTCGCCACGGTCCCAGCCGGTGTGCTCGGCGTCCTGTTCGGCGATTGGATTGGCGAGAAGCTCAGCGGCGTCGCCACGGTCGGTTATACGCTTATCCTGACCGGGGTCGCGCTCTGGTTCATCCGGAATATGCGAGGGAATAAAGGAGACGGCGGCATCACGCTCCGCGACGCCATCTTGATCGGTCTCGCCCAAGCGGTCGCGCTCATCCCGGGCATCAGTCGTTCCGGGGCGACAATCGTCATGGCGATGTTGCTCGGCATCAAGCAAGAGTCGGCGCTTCGCTTCTCGTTCTTCCTTTTCATCCCGATCAGTCTCGGGGTGACGATTTTAGATGGACCGGAGTTGTTCACGAATCCAGAAACACGTGATTTGTTCGGACCGCTCATCTTGGCGTTCATCGCCTCGTATGCACTCACGGCCATCTCGCTCAAATGGTTCCAACACATCATGGCGAAAGGCGAGCTCAAATACTTCTCGTTCTATTGCTGGGTCGTCGGACTCCTCGTCGTTTTATTCTTGGCTTGATTTACAAGGCGCTGCTCATACGAGCGGCGCTTTTTTTTGCGCATTTCGTTTTGCCATCCATTTATTTTTGCGCTAAAGTGGAAACGTACAAACAAATATTCCTTCGGGGTCGGGTGAAAGTCCCAACCGGCGGTGATGGGCGCGAGCCTTAAGTCCGTGACCCGGGCGCACGTGTGCGAACGGTGGATCTAGTGCGATTCTAGAGCCGACAGTATAGTCTGGATGGGAGAAGGAAACATGACAGGTCCATGCGACCTGTAGTTCGTCGTACGTTTTTCTGTAAAGAAAACGCTTATTTGGCTTGCCCAAATGACGATGAACGACTCCCACCGAGACCTTGAGGATCATTCCTTGAGGTCTTTTTGTTTGTACGAAACAAGGAGGGAGATTATGCAACAGTACATGCAACAAGCCATCCAATTGGCCAAATCCGCCTCATCGACCGGCGTCAATCCGCGTGTCGGAGCCGTCATCGTCAAGGACGGTCGGATCGTCGGGTTCGGCGCCCACTTGAAGGCGGGGGAAGCGCACGCCGAAGTGCACGCCATCCGCATGGCCGGGGCCGCCGCCTATGGCGCGACAATGTACGTCACGCTCGAACCGTGCTCGCATCATGGCAAGACACCGCCGTGTGCCGATTTAGTCGTGGAGTCGGGCGTCAAGCGGGTCGTCATCGCGATGAGCGATCCGAACCCGCTCGTGGCGGGACAGGGCATCGCTCGGTTGAAAGCGGCCGGGATTGATGTCGAGGTCGGACTGCTCGAGCGTGAGGCACGAGCGCTCAACGTGGCGTTCTTGCGTTCGCTCGAGACGAGACGGCCGTACGTTATCTTGAAGACCGCGACGAGTCTTGACGGCAAAGTCGCACTCGATACCGGTGACAGCAAGTGGGTGACCGGGACCGAAGCGAGACGGGACGTCCATGAACTGCGGTCGACGGTCGATGCGATCTTGACCGGTGTCGGCACCGTGCTCGCCGATGATCCGGCCCTCACCGTCCGGCTCGACCGCGAGACGACGCAACCGCTCCGGGTCGTGCTCGATCGTGAGTTGCGCACGCCGCTCTCGAGTCAGCTCGTCCGGACGGCGAACGATGTGCCGGTATTGCTCTACACGACGTCCGACGATCGAGTGAAGCGGGACGCGTTCACACAACGCGGCGTTGAGCTCGCCGATTACACGTCGCTCGACGCTGTGCTACAAGACGTCTACGTACGCGGCATCGGTCGCCTGCTCGTCGAAGCGGGACCGACACTCGTCACTTCACTCTTGGACGGACAGTTCGTCGACGAGTGGGTCATGTATCAGTCGCCACGCGTGTTCGGCGGCAAGGGCGGTTTCTACCGCTCGCATCATGACGGGCCGCTCGATGCAATCGAGCGGTATGACGTGCAAGCGGTCGAGACGGTCGGCACCGACATCAAGCTCATCATGCGAAAGGGGGAGTCCGATGTTCACGGGAATCGTTGAAGAAATCGGTAGTGTGAAGGCAGTGAAACGGAACGGGCCATCCCTGCGGCTCACGCTCGCCGGACAGGTCGTCCTCGAGGACGTGAAGCTCGGTGACAGCATCTCCGTCAACGGCATCTGTCTCACCGTGACGACGTTCGACCGTGACAGTTTCTCGGTCGATGTCATGCCGGAGACGCTCAAGGCGTCGAGTCTCGACGGGGTCCGCCCCGGTACGAGCGTCAACTTGGAGCGGGCGATGCCTGCGAACGGACGTTTCGGCGGTCACTTCGTCTCGGGTCACGTCGACGGTGTCGGGCGCATCGTTAAAAAACGGTCGCTCGCCAACGCTGTCTATGTCGACATCAGCTGTGAGCCATCGCTCCTCCGTTATATCGTCCCGAAAGGTTCGATTTCGGTCGACGGGACGAGTTTGACGGTGTTTGACGTCACGGAACGTGGATTCACGTTGTCGCTCATCCCGCATACGTACAGTGAGACGGTGCTCGGGATGAAGCAGGCCGGGGATACGGTCAATTTGGAATGTGACATGTTGGCTAAATATATGGAAAAACTCGTAAGTCAAAAACCGATGACGCTTGAATCGCTCGCGTCACAAGGATATGGGAAGGCGGGATGGTAATGTTCCATACAATCAAAGAAGCAGTCGAAGATTTAAAGATGGGACGCCCCATCATCGTTGTCGATGACGAGGACCGGGAGAACGAAGGAGACTTCGTCGTGCTCGCGGACAAAATGACAGCGGAGACGATGAACTTCCTCATCACGGAAGGGAAAGGACTCGTCTGCGCTTCTCTCGCTGAAGAAGTGTCCGTCCGGCTCGACTTGCAGCCGATGGTCGCGAACAGCACCGATCCGCACGGGACGGCGTTCACGGTCAGTGTCGACCACGTCGATTCGACGACAGGCATCTCGGCGAGCGAACGGGCCCATACGGTGCGCGAACTCGCGAACATCAACGCCCGTCCGGCCGATTTCCAACGTCCCGGTCATATCTTCCCGCTCATCGCCAAAAAAGGTGGCGTCTCGGTCCGGCGCGGGCATACGGAAGCGTCGGTCGATTTGGCGCGACTTGCCGGAAGTGAACCGGTCGCCGTCATCTGTGAGATTATCCGTCCGGACGGCGAGATGGCCCGGGTGCCGGACCTTGAACGTGTCGCACAAGCGCATGATTTAAAATTCATCACGATTGAGGAATTAGTTCGCTATATGGAGACGGACCTCGTCGAACGAGAGGCGGACGTCTCGCTCCCCTCGGTGAAAGGGGACTTCCGATTGATCGGTTATCGGAACGTCCTCGACCGGGAAGAACACGTCGCGCTCGTCAAAGGTGAGCTCGAACACGCACCGCTCGTCCGGGTCCATTCCGAATGTCTGACCGGTGACGTCTTCGGGTCCCATCGTTGCGATTGCGGGCCACAACTGGACACAGCGATGGCGAAAGTGGAAGCCGAAGGCGGTGTCATCTTGTATATGAGACAAGAAGGGCGCGGCATCGGGCTGCTCAATAAATTGAAGGCGTACGAACTACAAGAACAAGGGCTTGATACGGTCGAGGCGAACGTTGCGCTCGGACTTCATGCCGACTTGCGCGATTACCGGGTCAGCGCGGCCATGCTTCGTGACCTCGGCGTCACGAACGTCCGGCTCATGACGAACAACCCGGAAAAAGTCGATGCGTTAGAAGCGTGCGGAATCACGGTCATCGAACGTGTCCCGATTCTCGTCGGCGCCCATGCGGCGAACGAGAAGTACCGAATGACGAAACAACAAAAAATGAACCACTTTGGAGGAGAAGAATCATGATGCATACATTTGAAGGAAACTTGGTCGGAAAAGGCTTGAAAGTCGGAATCGTCGTCGGACGGTTCAACGATCTCATCACGATGCGCTTGCTCGACGGGGCGAAGGATGCGTTGAAGCGCCACGGCGTCGAACAAGACGACGTCGAAATCGCGTTCGTCCCTGGGGCGTTCGAACTCCCACTTGTCGCGAAGAAGATGGCGATGAGCAAGAAATATGATGCCGTCATCACACTCGGGGCCGTCATCCGTGGGGCGACACCACACTTCGATTACGTCTGTAACGAGGCGGCGAAAGGCATCGCCCAGGCGAGTTATCAGTCAGAAGTACCGGTCATTTTCGGTGTCTTGACGACCGAGACAATTGAGCAAGCAATCGAGCGAGCTGGAACGAAAGCCGGGAACAAAGGGTGGGAAGCGGCAACATCGGCCATCGAGATGGCGAACTTGATGCGCGCGTTTTAATTGGACGGGGGAGAGCGAACCAGCTCTCCTCTTTTTTTGTCGTTAGCGACGCATGCGTCCCGGGAAAAGGATAGGGTGGAAGGAGACGATGGTGATGTGGGAATGGGTGGCTCAACTGAGCCCGGCCATGCAGGCGTTGCTCGGGACGATGTTCACGTGGGGGATGACCGCGCTCGGGGCGGCCATCGTCTTCATGACGAAGTCGATTAACGAGCGGTTGATGGACAGCATGCTCGGGTTTGCCGGCGGTGTCATGATAGCGGCCAGTTTTTGGTCACTCCTCGCCCCGGCCATCGAAATGGCGGAACAAGACGCGATGCCGGCTTGGTTTCCGGCCACCGTCGGTTTTTTAGTGGGTGGTCTGTTTTTGTCAGTCGTCGACAAGCTGATTCCGCACGTGCATCCGACGTCTTCGATGGCAGACGCGGAAGGGATTCGTCCGCTACGACGGAAGCGTAGCACGTTGCTCGTCTTGGCGATCACGCTGCATAACATCCCGGAAGGACTGGCCGTCGGCGTCGCCTTCGGGGCGGTCGCGGCCGATTTCCCGTCCGCCTCGCTGACAGGTGCCATCGCGTTGGCCATCGGTATCGGCATTCAAAACTTTCCGGAAGGTGCCGCCGTATCGCTCCCGCTCAGACGGGACGGGCTCTCCCGGCGCAGAAGTTTTTTCTACGGTCAGTTATCGGGTATGGTCGAACCGGCGGCCGCACTGGTTGGCGTCTGGGCCGTGCTTGTTATGGAGCCGCTCTTGCCGTTCGCACTCAGCTTTGCCGCCGGGGCGATGATTTTTGTCGTCGTCGAAGAAGTGATCCCGGGATCGCAAGAGAATGGGCATAAAGATATGGCGTCGATGGCGTTGATGCTCGGCTTCACCATCATGATGATTTTGGACGTGGCATTAGGATAAGCCACAGAAAAGGAGCGGTGACATGTGCGTCATCGCTCCTTCTTTCAGATCAACGCCAAAACGACGTGTGACCGGCCTTATCCTCGATATTGAACGCGATGATGTCACGAAGCAAATCGTAGTCGACGGCTTGGCTCCACTTGATACGGAACAGCTGTTTCGTCTGCGTATAGCCCGCCTCCCGGATTCGCTTCTGGAACACCTCGAGCGGGACGGCCTCCGGCGCGACGGCAAAGTGTGCTTTGGCCACACTGAAGGCGATGATGAACGTCCCGTGATCGGTGAACATCGGCTGATTCCAGGCGATGCGTTCCTCGAGGTGCGGGAATGTCTCCCGGACCCACACGAATATGTCGTCCAGTTTGGCACGGTGTTCCGGGTCGTCCATCGTGGCTAAAAAATCGTCAAACGTCTCCATGAGAAACCTCCTTTGGTGAAAGAAAGCCCGACTCAGATGAGCCGGGCTGATGGATTAAAACGTCTCAGACGTCGTTTTTGCTTGCATGTGGAGCTGGATGTAATCCGGTCCGCCTGCTTTCGAGTCTGTACCTGACATGTTGAACCCGCCGAACGGCTGATAGCCGACGATGGCGCCTGTGCAACCACGGTTGAAATACAAGTTCCCGACGTGGAAGTTCTGACGCGCGTACTCTTGGTTCGAGCGGTCACGCGTGAGGACAGCACCCGTCAAGCCGTATTCCGTGTTGTTGGCGATGTCGATCGCTTCTTTGAAGTCTTTCGCTTTCGTGAAGGCGACGATCGGTCCAAAGATTTCTTCTTGCATGAGGCGTGCTTTCGGCGCGACGTCAGCGACGACCGTCGGCTCGATGAAGTAGCCTGTCGAGTCGTCGGCTTTACCACCGGCGACGATTTTGCCTTCTTCTTTGGCGACGTCGAAGTATGATGTGATCTTTTTGAACGCGGCCGCATCGATGACCGGTCCCATGAAGTGTTCGTTTTGCTCCGTGTTGCCGACCGAGAGTTCGTTCGTCAATTCGACGACGCGGTCGAGCACCGTGTCATACACGCTGTCGACGATGACGGCACGAGAACAAGCCGAACATTTTTGACCAGAGAAGCCGAACGCCGATTTGACGATTGACTGGGCCGCGAGTTCGAGGTCCGCTGATTCGTCGACGACGATCGTATCTTTTCCGCCCATCTCTGCGATGACGCGTTTGAGCCAGATTTGGCCGTCGTTCAATTTAGAGGCACGCTCGTTGATGCGTAAGCCCACGTCACGTGAACCTGTGAAACTGATGAAGCGTGTCTTCGGATGGTCGACGAGATAGTCACCGACTTCTGCGCCTGGTCCTGGGATGAAGTTGAGGACGCCTTTCGGAAGGCCTGCTTCTTCCATGACCTCGACGAATTTCGCAGCGACGATCGGTGTCGTCGATGCTGGTTTCAAGAGGATCGTGTTACCGGCAACGATAGCCGCGACGGCCGTCCCTGCCATGATTGCGAACGGGAAGTTCCAAGGGCTGATGACGATCCCGACCCCGAGTGGGATGTAGTCATAGCGGTTGTATTCGCCCGGACGGCTCTCGACTTTTTTACCTGGTTTGAGCTCGAGCATTTGACGTGCATAGTATTCCATGAAGTCGATCGCTTCTGCTGTATCCGCGTCCGCTTCGTTCCACGGCTTGCCTGCCTCTTTGACGAGGTAAGCCGAGAACTCGTGCTTGCGCTTGCGGACGATGTTCGCCGCTTTGAACAAGACGTCGGCACGGACGGCCGGATCGACATGGCGCCATGAGTCGAACGCTGTGAGCGCTTCTTGCATCGCACGCTCAGCGAGCTCTTGGTTCGCTTTCGAGACGTGACCGATGACTTCTTCTTTATTGGCCGGGTTGTAAGACGTGATTTTGCCTTCCGTCGTAACTTTCTCCCCACCGATTACGAGCGGATAGTCTTTTCCGAGCTCACCGTTGACTTTCTCGATCGCCGCTTGGATGGCTGCGGCGTTCTCTTTGTTTGTAAAGTCTGTGAATGGTTCATGTTTGTATGGAATCATTCTCGTTCCCCCTTAAAAGTGATCGTATATTGAAGCGCTTACGTCTGTATTGTATCTAAAATCGTGGTGAAATCCTAGTGAAACAATTTTCCAGAAAAGCGTGTCGTTTTCGCTCGAAATCGAGTCGTGGTAGGATGAGAGTACAGGACGACTTGCGAAGGGAATGATTGAATGAACAAGTGGATGATGCCGCTCGTGCTGACCGTGTTGCTCGCAGGATGCGGAACGGCGGACGAAACGCCGACGGAAGAGGCGGCCGAAGAGACGAAAGCGCCGCTCCCGGAAGCGGTCGAGACCTTGTATACGTCATACCAACAAGCGCTCGAAAACGGGGATGCGGCGGCGCTCAAAGCCATCGACTATGCGGGCGAGTTGACCGACATCCCGGCGACCGGTGCCGAGATGCGTGGCCTCACGCCGGGCGATATGTACGAGAGCTGGGTGAATGAGGACGGGGACGTCGCGTTCATCGTCCATGAGATGGAGGACGCGGACGGCAATGAACTGCCGAACCGACTCTCGAAAGTCGCTATCAAAGAAGGGGAGGACTGGAAACTCGTCGTCACCCCGGCTCTTATCCCGGCCGATGTGATTGGAGAAGTCGGCGACATGTTGACGGGAATCGAGGCGAACGAGTACGGCGTGAATGCAGAAGCAAATGCCCGTCTCGCCGAAGTGCCGGAAGACGAGGCTGGCCCGATTTATGACCAAGTGAACGCCCAGACCGACTACGTCGCGCTCGAGGCCGACAATAACGTCTTCTTGCTCATGGCCGAGACGCTCACCGTGCCGGAGAACCAAGACACGATGGCCGACTACTTCGAGGCGTACCGGACGTGGTATACCGACAATGAGGCGGCACTTAAAAAGGCCGCTGCAACAGAAGACCCGGTCGAGTATCTCGAAGTGCTCGAACCGCTCAAACAAAAATTAGAACAAGCGATCGACGGTTATGACGAGAATCTCGTCGACCCGTCGTTCGGATAAGGAGGAAATAACATGTTAGCACCGACATTCACATTACCGAACCAAAATGGGGACATGATCTCGCTCGAGGACTACCGGGGCCAGAAAGTCGTGCTTTATTTCTACCCGAAGGACGCGACACCGGGTTGTACGACCGAGGCATGTGACTTCCGCGATGCGACACCGCGATTGAACGGGGCCGTCGTCCTCGGCATCTCGGCCGACAGCCAGAAGAAGCACCAAAACTTCATCGCCAAACATGAGCTGCCGTTCGATTTGCTCGTTGACGACACGCATGAGGTGTCGGAGCTATACGGCGTTTGGCAATTGAAAAAGAATTACGGGAAAGAGTACTATGGCATCGTCCGTTCGACGTTCCTCATCAACGAGGACGGCTATATCGAACAGGAATGGCGCAGTGTGAAAGTGAACGGGCACGTCGACGAGGTCGTCGCGGCGCTCACGACATGAAACGAGACGGCTTCCAAAACGGGGGCCGTTTTTTTGTGCGCCTCGCATTACAATTTTATTTCAAATACTAAATTCAGAATCAGGTTAAGATAAAGCGCAAAAGTGGTATATTACAAAAATATTACACGACATCGGACCGGATTAATGCCTTGTCAACTTGACGAAGTTGAGAATGTTCTGAAAAATATGAAGGAATGGTGAACACCAGATTTACATAGGGGGCAGAGTAGCATGGAAAAGTTTGAAGCGGTCCTGACGAGTTTATCCAACCTCGTCTGGGGGCCACACTTATTGATTCTATTGATTGGGACGGGCGTCTATTTGACGTTCCGGCTCGGCTTTATCCAAGTGACGCGGCTCGGATACGGTTTGAAAGAAGCGTTCATCCCGAAACAGAAAACGGGAGCGGAAGCGGAGAAACAGAAAAAGCAACGTGGTGACATCTCTCACTTCCAGGCGCTCATGACAGCGCTCGCGGCAACGGTCGGGACCGGGAACATGGTCGGCGTCGCGACGGCGGTCGTCCTGGGGGGACCGGGCGCCATCGTCTGGATGTGGCTCTCCGGTTTCATCGGGATGGCGACGAAGTACGCCGAGGCGATTCTCGCCGTCAAATATCGTGTCGTCGATGAACGGGGCGAGATTGCCGGCGGACCAATGTATTACTTGGAGCACGGTTTGAAGAAGAAGTGGCTCGGTATGACGTTCGCCTTGTTCGCTGCGATCGCCGCGTTCGGTATCGGCAACGGCGTCCAGACGAACTCGATCAGTATGGCGCTCAATACGTCATTCGGGATTCCGATGCTCGTAACGGGCATCGTGCTCATGGTGCTGACAGGATTCGTCATCCTTGGTGGCGTCAAATCAATCGGGAAAGTCGTCGGTGTGTTCGTACCGGTCATGATTATCGGTTATGTCGGGGGCGGACTCGTTATCCTCGTCATGAACTTCGAGTTGATTCCGTCGGCATTCGCGACCATCTTCTCGAGCACATTCAGTGCGGAAGCCATCGGCGGTGGGGCGCTCGGTGCCGCGATTCGATACGGGGTCGCACGTGGCGTATTCTCGAACGAGGCTGGCCTCGGCTCGGCACCAATCGCAGCAGCAGCCGCGAAGACAGATTTCCCGGGACGGCAAGCGCTCGTCTCGATGACGCAAGTGTTGATTGATACGCTCATCGTCTGTTCGATTACCGGATTGACGATCGTCATGAGCGGTCAGTACACGAGTGGTCTTCAAGGCATCGAGTTGACGCAAGCATCCTTCGCGTATTTCCTCGGTCCGATCGGGGAATTGATCGTCACGATTTCACTCGTCTTCTTCGCCTTCTCGACGGTGATCGGCTGGTGTTATTATGGGGAACGGTCGGTCTATTACTTGCTCGGGGAGAAAGCCATCGTGCCATATCGGATGGTGTATATCGTCGTCGCCGGACTCGGCGCGATGACGACGAACTTGAATCTGATTTGGGCCATCTCTGATGTCTTCAACGGGCTGATGGCGATTCCGAACTTGATTGGTCTCTTATTCTTGTCAGGTATCGTCGTCGCCGAGACGAAGCGTTTCGAGCTCGAACGGCAAAAAGAACTGCGGCAAGCCGCTTAACCAAAAGGAAGCATCCTCACGCGAGGACGCTTCCTTTTTTCATACCTTGAATTGACCGATCAATGCGTTCAATTCGTCCATCTTTTGTTGGGATATTTCTGTGACGCGGTTCAATTCGCTGAAGCGGTCGACAGACATCGTCACTTTCTCGGCGATTTCCTGTGTGCCGAGCGCACCGTTGTTGACCGTGACAGCCACGTCTTGGATGACCCCGATCATATTCGACGTCAACTGCTCGAGTTCAATAGCGGCGACGGCAAACTCTGAGGCGGTCGCTTCGAACCGGCCGGCGTCCTCACTGTAATGCTCGGCCGCCTCTTCGAGTTGGTCATAGTCTTTCAACACGTTTGTATCGAGGAAACTGAGCATCTCGCTCGACGTGTCGTTCAAATGGTCGACGGAGTGGAGCACGGTCGTCGAGATGGCTTGAATCCGTTCGACGGTCGTCCGGCTCGTCTCGGCGAGTTTCCGAATTTCATCGGCGACGACGGCGAACCCGCGTCCCGCCTCGCCAGCCCGAGCGGCTTCAATCGAGGCGTTCAAGGAAAGTAGATTCGTCTGGGCGGCGATGTCTAAAATGTCGTTCGTGAGCGTCGCGATCTCCCGGACGGCTTTGGCGTCTTGCATCGCCTGCTCTAAGTTGACGCGCGTCGACGAGAGGACGTGGAGGGCGGACGCTTTCGCCTCGACGGCATGGTCGCGCAAGGCGACGGCGCGGGCATCGACTTGCTCGGCCTCGGCTTTTCGCTCGGCGGCCATCGTCACGATGTTGTGAAGCGTCCGTTCCATGTCAGAAGCCGACGCGTTCATCTCTTGGGCGCTCGCGGCCGTCTGTTGCATCCCGGCCGTCAAGTCCTCGGTCGTGGCGGCCGTCGTCGTCATGTACGTGTCGAGCTCGCGCAACTCATCATACATGAGACTTGACTGTGCGGTCACCCCGTGAGACACACCGTTCACTTGCAAAATCAATTGGCGAAGGTTGGCAAGGAATTGGTTGAAGTCACGGGCGAGTCCTGAAAACTCATCGCGGCGCTTCACCGGGATGGCCGTTGTCAAATCGCCTTGGCTCGTGGCCAGCTCCCGCATCTTCACTTTGAACTCATTTAATGGCTCAAAGATGGAGCGGAAGATGAATACCATCATCAGCACCGTGAAGATGACAGCAGCGGCCATGATGATCATGAGTGTGAGCTGGACTTGTTCGAATAGCGCCGCACCGGATTCCGTGTCAGACCGAATCTCATCGCGGTTCAAGTTGACGAGCAGACCAAGCGTGTTTGACAAGGCGTCAGCGCTTGGTGTCGCCGTGTCCCGGAAGTAGGCGTCGGCCGCGGCTTGCCCGTCCTCGTTCGAGACGCGCACCAACTCATCGATGTTCGTCTGGAATGACGTCCATTGGGTCGTCGCTTGATCGAACAATTCCTGATCGGCCTGTGTGATAATCGTTGACTCATATCCAGTCATTTGTTGTTCGAGAATCGTGACGGCTGTCTGCAAATCACGCTCGATGTTTTGCTTCATCACCTCGTCCTCGACCAAGGCGTGGCGGGTCATATGGCGACGAATCTCTAGCAACTGTTTGTCGACTTGATGGATTTGGTCCATCCCTGGCACCCACGAGACGGTCATATCTTGTTGGGCGGCCTTGGATGCATTCAACGCATAAAACGAGTAGCCGCTCACCCCGAGCAACAACACGAGCAAGACGGTGAACGCGACGATCAGTTTATTACGGATTGACATAGGAATCCCCCTCGAAAAAATAATGCTTCTTTCTAAGCATAATGAGATTAGGGGACGGACCGAATAGGCGTTTTTGGAAACGAGTCAATATTACGAGGACATTCCCTAAGTTTTCAAAAAAGACATCAAGATTGGTGAGATGGGATTTTCTTTTTTGTCTTATAAAAAAGTGGTATGATAATGGACGATGTATTGAAAACTGTTGGAGGTGGAACCTTTGGCTCGAATCACAGAAGCTGAAGTTCGGCACGTCGCCGGACTCGCCCGACTTGCGATCACAGAAGATGAAGTGACGCACTTCACGGAGCAATTGACAAAAATCCTCGAGTTCGCCGAGCAACTCGATGAACTCGATACGACGGGCGTCATCCCGACGACCCATGCCCTAGATTTGAAAAACGTACTACGCAAAGACGAGGTTCGTCCTTCACTTCCACGCGAGGAAGTCGAACGGATGGCACCTGATTGGGAGAACGGCCAAGTCCGTGTCCCAGCGGTCTTTGAATAAGGAGGCCCTTCATGAGTTTATTTGATCACGGTGTAGCCAAGCTGCATACGCTTATAAAAGAAGGCGAAGTCACGGTATCCGACCTCGTCAAAGAATCATTTGACCGCATCGAGGCGACCGACGAGAAAATCGGTGCCTTCTTGACGCTCAACGAAGACGCGTTCGAACAGGCGAAACGGATGGACGAGCTCGCCAAGACATCGGACAACCCGCTCTTCGGTTTGCCGATCGGCGTCAAAGACAACATCGTCACGAAAGGGACACGCACGACGTGTGCCTCGAAGTTTCTCGAGAACTTTGTCCCGGCCCATGACGCGACGGTCGTCGAGCGTCTCCATGACGCCGGTGCCGTCACAATCGGGAAGTTGAACATGGACGAGTTCGCGATGGGTTCATCAAACGAGAACTCGGCGTTCAAAGTCGTCCGTAACCCGTGGGACCCAACGCGCGTACCAGGCGGTTCGTCAGGCGGTTCAGCGGCAACGGTCGCGGCCGGCCAAGTCCTGTTCAGCCTCGGCTCGGATACGGGTGGCTCGATTCGTCAACCGGCGGCCTATTGTGGCGTCGTCGGGATGAAACCGACGTACGGTCTCGTCTCACGTTACGGCCTCGTCGCATTCGCCTCGTCGCTCGACCAAATCGGTCCGCTCACACGTACGGTCGAAGATAACGCCTACTTGTTGAACGCGATTGCCGGTCATTGCGACATGGACTCGACGTCAGCGACGGTCGACCTTCCGGATTACACGAAATCGCTTCACGGCGACATCAAAGGCATGAAGCTCGCGCTTCCAAAAGAGTTCATGGCCGAAGGCGTGTCAGACGGTGTCCGCAAACAGATTGAAGAAGCGGTCGAGACGCTCAAGTCGCTCGGTGCGACGGTCGAGACGGTCTCGCTCCCGACAGTGAAATATGCGCTCCCGACATATTACTTGCTCGCGTCATCAGAAGCGTCTTCGAACCTCGCCCGGTTTGACGGCATCCGTTACGGACGCCGCGCCGAGGCCGATGCGCTCGAAGAAGTGTTCACGTATTCGCGCGAACAAGGTTTCGGGGAAGAAGTGAAACGCCGCATCATGCTCGGGACGTATGCACTCAGCTCGGGTTATTACGATGCGTTCTACAAAAAATCGCAACAGGTCCGCACGCTCATGAAGCAAGACTTTGCGAACGTGTTCGCCGACTACGATGCGATTATCGGACCGACTGCGCCGACGGTCGCGTTCAAACTCGGTGACCAGCTCGAAGATCCGCTCACGATGTATGCCAACGATATTATGACGATTCCGGTCAACTTGGCGGGCATCCCGGCCATCTCGGTACCGGCTGGCTTGTCAGAAGGCCTCCCGGTCGGTTTACAGATCATCGGGAACCATTTCAGTGAACCAACACTCTACCGCGTGGCCCATGCTTTTGAACAAGCAAACGGCGGTTTCAAGATGCCACAGTTCTAAGGAGGACGTACGATGAACTTTGAAACGATCATCGGGATCGAGGTGCACGCCGAGCTGAGCACGAAGTCGAAGATTTGGTGTGGCTGCTCGCGCACATACGGTGCCGAAACGAATACACAGACGTGTCCGATTTGTCTCGGACACCCGGGCGTCTTGCCTAAATTGAACGAAGAGGCGGTCAATCTCGCCATCAAGGCCGCGATGGCACTCAACTGCGAAATCGCGACCGATACGAAATTTGACCGCAAGAACTACTTCTATCCGGATACGCCGAAAGCGTACCAAATCTCGCAGTTCGACCAGCCAATCGGTTTCAACGGTCACGTCGATGTCGAAGTCGACGGTGAGATGAAGCGGTTCCGCATCGAACGCGTCCATCTCGAGGAAGATGCCGGGAAGATGAACCACACGGGCGAGAAACACTCGGTCGTCGACTTCAACCGGACCGGGTCACCCCTCATCGAAATCGTCAGTGAAGCCGACATGCGCTCACCGAAAGATGCCGTCGCGTACCTCGAGCGCTTGAAAGAAGTGCTCTCGTTCGCGGGCGTCTCGGACGTCAAGATGGAAGAAGGGTCGCTTCGTTGCGACTGTAACATCTCGGTCCGTCCATTCGGTCAAGAGCCGTTCGGAACGAAGACGGAGCTCAAAAACTTGAACTCGTTCTCGAACGTCTTGAAGGCGCTCGAGTATGAGGAAGACCGTCACCGCAAACTGCTCATCACGGGCGGCGTCATGCGTCAAGAGACGCTCCGTTTTGACGAGGCAGCGAAGAAGACGATCCTCATGCGTGTCAAAGAAGGAGCGGCCGATTACCGCTACTTCCCAGAGCCGGACCTCGTCCGTCTCGAAATCGATGAGGAATGGAAAGAACGCATCCGCGCCACGCTTCCGGAACTTCCGGTCGCACGTCGCGAACGTTATATGAACAACTACGGCTTGTCGGCTTATGACGCCAAGGCGCTCACGTCGACGCGGGAGTTCTCGGACTTCTTCGAAGCGACGACTGCGGCCGGTGCCGAACCGAAAGCGGCAGCGAACTGGCTCATGGGCGAAGTGCTCGGTCACTTGAACAAATCGGATGATACGATCGAGACGATGAAATTGACGCCGAGCTCGCTCGCGGAGTTGATTCGTTTGATTGGAGAAGGTACAATTTCTTCGAAGATCGCCAAACGCGTGTTCACAGCCATGATCGAAGAAGGCGCCGAGCCGAAGGCGTACGTCGAAGCGAACGGTCTCGCCCAAATCTCGGACGAGAACTTGCTCCGCGGCTACATCCTTGACTTGTTCGAAGCGCATCCGCAGATGATTGAAGACTTTAAGAACGGGAAAGACCGTGCCAAAGGCTTTATCATCGGACAGATCATGAAGCAGACGAAAGGGATGGCGAACCCGGCACTCCTCGATGGCTTGTTCCACGAAGAGATCGCCAAACGCTAAACAAGCGGCGAGGCACTTGTGTCTCGCTTTTCGCTCGACTTGAGCATGGGGAGAGAATAGTATGCAACGAAAACGCGCACGGGTCATCTATAACCCGACATCTGGAAAAGAAGTGATCAAACGGGAACTCCCGTACATTTTGAACCGCCTCGAGGATGCGGGTTATGAGACGTCGACGTACGCGACGAAAGCAATCGGCGACGCGACGCTCGAAGCCGTTCGAGCCGCGGAGGCCGAGTTCGACTTGATTATCGCGGCTGGTGGGGACGGGACGCTGAACGAGGTTATCTCGGGACTCGCCCCGCTCGACACGCGTCCGACAATCGGACTCATCCCAGTCGGAACGACGAACGACTTTGCCCGAGCGATGCGGATTCCGCTCAACGTCGTCGGTGCCCTCGACGTCATCTGTGACGGTTTCGAGATGCCGGTCGACCTCGGTGAGATTGAAGGGGAGACAGGGGATATCCACTACTTCATCAATATCGCCGGGGGCGGCATCATGACGGAGCTGTCGTACGAGGTGCCGTCGAAACTGAAGACGGCGCTCGGTCAGCTTGCCTATTACGTCAAAGGGATGGAGAAGCTTCCACTCATCAAGCCGACGTATATCGAGCTCGAGCACGATGAGGGCACGTTCAGCGGCGAGGTCATGATTTTCCTCACGTCGAACTCGAACTCGGTCGGTGGCTTCGAGAAGATTTCACCACACGCCTCACTGAACGACGGACTGTTCGACTTGTTCATCTTGCGCAAGTGTAACTTGTTCGAGTTCATCCACGTCGTCCGTTTGTTGCTCCGTGGTGAGCACTTGTCGAGTCCGCTCGTCGAGCACGTCAAGACGGGACGCGTCAAGATGAAGACGACGACGGAACGGATGAGTCTCAATATCGACGGCGAATACGGCGGCGAATGCACGGGCGAGATGCGAAACTTGTTCCGTCACTTGACGGTGCTCGCACCGAACGCGCGCATCCGTGAGATGGAAGACTTGAACGCCCAGTATGAACGCGAGCAGATGATCAAACAGCTGTTCAACGTGTCAAACGAGAAAGCAGAATGATTCGGCTCGGCGTGGCGCACACGCCGAGCTTTTCGTTCGCTTGGAACGGGTATGAACCAATACACACTATTTTTTGAATCGGGAAAGGAGAGACTCATGTTACCAGTCCAAAAAAATGACCGTCTCGACGTCCACATCCACGACCTCACACACGAAGGCGCGGGCGTGGCACGGGTCGACGGTTACACGTTGTTCGTCCCGAACGCACTTCCGGGAGAGACCGTGGAGATCGTCGTGACGAAGACGAATAAACAGTACGGATTCGCCCGCTTGATCGATGTGAAACAAGCGAGTGAGGACCGCGTCGAGCCACCGTGCCCGATTTTCTATCAGTGCGGAGGCTGTCAGCTCCAACACTTCAGCTACGACGGCCAGCTCCGCCAAAAACGGGACCGTGTCGTCGATGCGTTGAAACGACTCGGTCAGTTCGACGTGCCCGTCCACGAGACGATTGGCATGCCGGAACCATGGCGTTACCGCAACAAGGCGCAAGTGCCGTTCAAAGACGAAGCCGGTCGTCTCGTCGCGGGTTTCTATCGTCCACGTTCGCACGATATCGTCGAAATGAAGGAATGTCTCATCCAAGACGAGCGCAACGATGAGGCCGTCCAAGTCGTCCGTGACGTGCTCGCGGCGCACGGTGTGCCGGCGTACGATGAGAAGACAGGGCGCGGCGTCATCCGCCACGTCATGGCCCGTTACGGGTATCATTCGGGTGAATTGATGATCGTCCTCATCACGAAGACGACGAAAATCAAAGGTGTGAACGAGATCGTCGCCGACATCTTGAAGCGTCTCCCGGACGTGACGTCGATCATGCAAAACGTCAACCCGGACAAGACGAACGTCATCTTAGGGTCGACGAATAAATTGTTATATGGCCATGAGACGATTGAGGACAAGATCGGTGGACTGACGTTCACGATTTCCCCGCACTCGTTCTTCCAAGTCAACCCGGTCCAGACGGAGAAGCTATACGGCAAGGCGCTCGAATACGCGCAACTCACCGGGACCGAGCAAGTCGTCGACGCCTATTGCGGCATCGGGACGATCAGTCTGTTCCTTGCCCGGAAAGCGGCGCACGTATACGGCGTCGAAGTCGTACCGGAAGCGATTGAGGACGCGAAACAGAACGCGCTCGTCAACGAAATCGACAACGTGACATACGCGTGTGGAGCGGCAGAAGATGTGTTGCCAAAGTGGAAGCAGGATGGCATCAATCCTGACGTCATCGTCGTCGATCCACCACGTAAAGGCTGTGCCGAGTCGTTCCTTGAGACGATGGTCGAGATGGCACCGAAGCGGATCGTTTACGTGTCGTGTAACGTCGCGACGCAGGCACGCGATATGCGTTATCTTGCGGACCGTGGCTACCGACTCGTCGAAGTGACGCCGGTCGACATGTTCCCGCATACGGCGCATGTGGAGACGGTGGCGTGGCTAGAAAAAATGGAATAAGATGAATGCAGATGGACCTTCGATTTTGTTTGAAATCGGAGGTTTTTTGTTTAGTCGTGTCAAAAGGGGTGATGAAGATGAGGAAAATCATTGTACTTGAACATGTATCCTTGGATGGTGTGATTCAGTCACCGGGTGGGCAAGACGAGGACGTGAGCGAAGGGTTTACATATGGAGGATGGACAGAACCATTTGCGAGTGATGAGTTAGGTCGTCTGATTCGGACGCAAATGCACAGCGACTTTGCATTGCTACTTGGGAGAAAGACGTATGAACAATGGGGAGACTATTGGCCCCAACACGCGAATGTTTGGCCGGAAGCACAAATTGCGACAAAGTACGTAGCGTCACAAACGTTGCGTGAAAGTCTATGGGAGCCGACCGTTTTTTTGACGGACCCCATCAAACAGTTAAAGCTATTGAAGCTGGAAGCTGGGCCCGATTTTCATGTGTGGGGAAGCAGTGATTTGGCCCATGCTCTGTTTCAAAACGACCTAGTCGATGAATGTTGGTTGATTATCTATCCGATTATCATAGGGGCAGGGAAGCGCTTGTTCCCAAATGGGGAAATGAATCCAATCACTTTTAAATCAATTGAGCATTATCCGATGACGAAAGGTGTCATCGTCTCTCATTATCACAGGATGTGATTGCACATTGCGGTTTGAGTAGACCTTGAAGCTTCAATAGACAGAAACATATAATTGATGTAAACCCATGTTCTCCTAGCGAAAGGGAGCGAAAAAATGAAGACTATCACTAAACTCGTAATCGGTCTCTTGCTCGTTTTAATATTGGTCATTGGGTGGTGGTTAATCTCTCCTCTCTTTCTCGATCAAACAGTAGATGAGGGGCTCCCACCCGTCTCTACAGACACTGTTGAGATGACCGAAGAACCGGAAGCTGTAACGCCCGATGCGGAAGATGAAACAATGGATCCAGAGACTCTCGGTTTGTCAGGAATGTTTATGGATGGAGAAAAGAATTACCAAACTTCTGGAACGATACAAACAATTAACGCGGACGATGGTTTGTACCTCAGATTTGAGGATTTTCAAACGACCAATGGACCCGATCTGTTTGTTTATTTGATTCAGCCTGGGACGGAAACGACAGAAGGAATCAGCTTAGGGGCTTTGAAAGGAAACACGGGGAATCAAAACTATTTAGTCCCTGAAGACGTCGACCTCACTCAGTATTCGACGGTCGTGATTTGGTGCCGGGCCTTCGATGCGGATTTTGGTTTTGGTGAACTAAAACAATAATCGATTTACGAGTTGATTGCGCCTATGATGAAAGACTAAAGACTCCTCAAGAATGAACCCTTCAATCGGTAGATTGGAGGGTTCTTGCTTCGTCATGACCGGAACGCGCGTACGAAGAGACTGCGTTTTACTGCTAGTAGTGTCAAGCCGCTCCGCTTAGAGATTTCCTCGACGACCTGTTCGACTGTAAGGTGATCGGTCTCGATTTTGTCACGTGTGATGTCGTGATGAAAAGCGTGGAGGCAGCGGTCGATTTGTATCTTGCCCCACGAATTGAACCATTCGAAGCGTTTATTTAATCGTCTTACGAGTGTCCGTTTATCGGCGTGAAGAATATAATGGTCGACCCGAATCCCGTCACATTGTAAGGCTCCGATGATTTCATCGTAGTATGGGCGGTCCACGAGCGTCATCGGGACGATGACTACGCCATCGTATGAACGGGCAATCTTCGCCAACATCTCAACATTGAATGCCCGCCATTCCGGATGATGTTGGAAATCGGCAAGTTGCATGTCTTTGGGCAGATTGTCGCGAATGAAAAAGCCGACTTGTTCCGGGTCATAGATAAACGCGTTCGGTAACCGTTTTTGCAATTGTTTGGCGGCTGTCGTTTTTCCTGATCCGAAAGCGCCGTTGATCCAAACGATCATCTTTATCCATCCTTTCAAAATACTTTCTGTATTACCATTCTGATTGGTTTGATGATTGTCCTGTAAAAAATAAAAAAGACGGACTATCACGCAGTCCGTCTGTCTCATATTTACAGCACTCTACTGGCCGCAGTTTCCTGTTCAGAAACAGTGTCTTCACGCATCGCGTTGATTTCTTTATATTCGTTCGTATCTTTCCACAATTCATCTTTCAATGGATTGAGTTTATATTTGACGATTCGCGTCACTTGCCAGACGGCGAGGACGACGTTCAGTGCCAAACTGAGCAGGGCGATCGTCCAGTTCGCTGCCGGGTTGTATGACACACTCACATTGAACGTACTACCGACAGCAAAGAAGTAAGGGAACGTCATGACCCACATCATCCAAAACGAAAGCGTCTGGGCACGGTTTTGCATCCATGTACCTTTTGCCCATAAGAGTACGGGCACTGTCGCAGCGATGTTCAAAGCGAAGCCTGAGTAAAAAGCGTTACCCGGTGCACATGAATAGACGTAGGCAATGTTCCAAATACCATAGGCGATAATCCATAGCTTCGTCTGGTCCGGCCAGAGCATGTCTTTCTTTTTACCAGATGTCGCGAAAATCCCGACCCAGCCGCAGATGAGGACCAAGTTCAAGATTCCCGCGACGGCGTTCACGTAGTTCCAACCGCCCGAGATGTAGTACATTCCATCGACCATCCCTTCAAATCCCATGATCCCGACTTGGAACTCTCGAACGACGGCCTCGGCGATGTTGAGTGCCAAAATACCTGGGACGAGCATCAAATACCATGGATGCTTCTTATGGTAATCGGTGAAGCGGATGACCATGTAAATTAAGCTTCCGGCTAATGCTGAATACACTTTCACCCAATGGAACCATGAGGTAATTTCAGGATCGGCGGTGAAAAACCAAATCGGGGTCAAGGCGATCGGTACGGCCATGAACATGAAGATACTTGCTTTTTTGCTAGATCGGACGATTTCATTCAACCCGATCAATAGACCGAAGACGACGAACCACATCACGACATTGTACCAAGGGATAGACTCAAAGAAGAACATACGATAACGCCCCTTTCATTTCTAAAGGATAGTGATGAAGCAACGATGAAAAGATGATGTCTTTAAACATACCGAACGTTCGTTATGTTTATGTGAAAAGTGTAACAAACTAGTGAAAGCGATGTCAATACGGTTTGGTACGTCACAGGGACATGTCATAAATCAGACAAATCATTATGATATAATTAGCCATTATTACGTGAGGAGCGTCGGGCATATGATGAACGAAGGAAAACAAAAGATATTAGAAGCGGCGCGAGCGACGATTATCGAAAACGGGATTCAAGGTACGACGCTTCGAGGAATCGCAAAAAAAGCAGGCTTTAGCACGGGCGCGATCTATCATTATTACAGTTCGAAAGAGGCTATTCTGTATGACGTGATGGACGAAGGATTAGGTGAGATTCGACGAATCGCGACCATCTCGATTGAAGATAAGAAAGAGGCCCGCGAAATCATTCAAGAAATCTTTGATGGGATGCAAGACCGACTCAAAAAAGATGCGGAAAGCCGTTTGCAGTTTTATTTGGCTCATGAGGCGATGCTCGGGAATGTGGAGTTACAAAATAAGTTTAAGGAAAAATATGAGGATTGGATCAATCGCGTCGAAGCTATCTTTGTGAGAGCGTACGGCGTTAAACGCGGACCCTCGACGAGAGCGGTCGCCGCGTGGACGATGGCTGCAATCGATGGGATGGTGCTCCAAACGCTGTTGAATGTTCAAGTTGTCGAATCTGAGCACACGAATCGTATATTAGAGTATTTGCTGCAGGACGGGTTTACACACTTCTTTAAACTCATCGAAAATGAACAGCGTTTCGATTCTTGAAGTATTGTCAGTTGATACATTCCCGCGTCCATAATAAGATAGATAAAGTGATTTTATTGGATTGACTACGAAAGGGAATGATTTGACATGAAAGAAAACTTCTGGCGCGACTTGCCGCGTCCATTCTTTATACTTGCCCCGATGGAAGACGTGACCGATGTCGTCTTCCGCCACGTCGTCGCCCATGCGGGACGCCCTGACGTGTTCTTCACCGAGTTTGCGAACTCGGACAGCTACTGCCATCCGGAAGGGAAAGGCAGCCTGCGCGGGCGCTTGACGTTCACCGAGGACGAGCAGCCGATGGTCGCCCACATTTGGGGTGACAACCCGGATTACTTCCGTGAGATGAGCATCGGCATGGCCGAGATGGGCTATAAAGGCCTCGACATCAATATGGGGTGCCCGGTTCCGAACGTAGCCAAGCGTGGCAAAGGGAGCGGACTCATCCTCCGTCCTGACGTCGCAGCCGAACTCATTCAAGCGGCGAAAGCCGGCGGCATCCCGGTCAGCGTCAAGACGCGTCTCGGTTTTGCGAAGCTCGACGAATGGCGCGACTGGTTGACGCATCTTTTGAAGCAAGACATCGCCAACTTATCGATTCACTTGCGCACACGCAACGAGATGAGTAAAGTCGACGCGCACTGGGAGATGATCCCGGATATCGTGAAACTGCGTGACGAGATTGCACCGGACACGCTCATCACGATTAACGGTGACATCCTTGACCGTCAAATGGGATTAGAACTCGTCGAGAAATATGGCGTCGACGGCGTCATGATCGGCCGCGGGATTTTCAAGAACCCGTTCGCGTTCGAGAAAGAGCCGCGTGAGCATTCGATGGAAGAGTATCTCGACTTGCTTCGTCTCCAACTCGATTTGCAAGATAAGTTCCAAGAAGAGGTGCCGCGTTCAATCTCGAACTTGCACCGCTTCTTCAAGATTTACGTGAAAGGGTTCCGCGGGGCGAGCGACCTCCGTGTGAAGCTCATGGACACGAAATCGACAGACGAAGTGAGGGAGCACCTTGATGCGTTCGTCGAGAACTATCATAAAGAAGAAGCTGCGCTTGCCGAAGCGGCGTCGACAGTCGAATAATGTTTTACCGGGATTCAGTGTATACTGGGTCCCTTTTTTCGATAGAATTGGAAGAGAAGTTTGAGTAGTCGAAACGAAACAGGAGGAGTAGACATGCATATTTTAATCGTTGAAGACGACCGGACAATCGCCTCCGGTCTCCAATATTCGCTCGAACAAGAACAATTCACGACGACGCTATGCCAGAACGTGGCTGATGCGACCAAGTTGATTGAACAACAGTTACATACGATTGACCTGTGTCTGTTCGACTTGTCGTTGCCGGACGGGAGCGGCTATGACTTGTGTCGGCTCGTAAAACAAAAACAGGACATACCTGTCATCTTTTTGACAGCGTTCGATGATGAAGTGAACGTCGTCATGGGACTCGATATGGGGGCAGACGACTACATCACGAAACCATTCCGGGTCCGTGAACTCATCTCACGGATTCACTCGGTATTGCGCCGCTACAATAAACAAGCCAGCTCGCCCGTTTTGACAATCGGGGCGGTTGAAATCAATACCCAAGACGCCAAAGTCAAAAAAGATGGAAGCGAGATCCTGTTGACAGCGCTCGAGTATCGTTTACTGCTCATCTTCGGGAAACATACGGGCCAAGTGTTATCACGGGCCCAGCTGCTCGACCAGATTTGGGACATGGGCGGGGACTTCGTGAATGACAATACGTTGACTGTCTACATCAAACGGTTACGCGAGAAGCTCGAAGACGACCCGCAACGGCCGACGTTGATTAAGACGGTTCGCGGGATTGGCTATAAGGTGGAACGCTGACATGTTGCGCAATCGAGAAATCCGTATCTATTTAGTCAGTCTGTTGCTGCTGATTGGGGTGGCTTCTATCGTCGCAGCTTTGTTCCTATCGATGGAGGCCGTCATTCTCGTCCTCCTTTTGTCGGTCGCGTTCTTGATCGTGACATATCGGTTCACGGCGTGGCGCTATCGGGAGATCGATCAGTTGTCGAGTTACCTCCAAGAAATCAGCAACGGTAACTATAAACTCGATGTCCGCGACAACCGTGAAGGCGAGCTCAGTCTATTGAAGAGCCAAATCTATAAAGTGACGAAGATGCTGTCGGAACAAGGGACGCATCTCGAAGAGGACAAGCAGAAGTTGACGGATGCCATCTCCGACATTTCCCATCAGCTGAAGACCCCGCTCACCTCGATGACCGTCATGGCGGACTTGCTCAGTGACCCCCGGCTGTCAGATGACAAGCGTCAAGAGTTCACGCATAACGTACAGGTGCAGCTCGAGCGGATGGAGTGGCTCGTCTCGTCACTGCTCAAGCTGTCTAAAATCGATGCCGGGACGATTCAGTTTAAACGGGAACGGGTATCCGTCCCCGTGCTCGTTCAAGCCGTGACGGAACCGATGCTTGTGCCGATCGATATTAAAATGCAGCGGCTTCAGATTAAGGGTGAGCGTGATGTCACGTTCGAAGGCGACTTGAAGTGGACGACCGAGGCGCTCATCAACATCTTGAAGAATTGCGTCGAGCATACACCGGAACAAGGGGAGCTGTTCATCGACTTCAGCGAGAACACCCTGTATACGGAAATCGTCATTCGCGATACGGGGAGCGGCATCGCCAAACAAGACGTCCCGTATATTTTCCAACGTTTTTATAAGGGTATGAATGCGAGTGACGACAGCGTCGGCATCGGGCTCGCCATGGCCCACAGTATCATCACGAGTCAACAAGGGGAATTGACCGTCCGCAGTGAACGTGGAGCCGGGACCGCGTTTCAAATTCGATTCTACAAAGCAATCGTCTAAGTGACGAAACAGTCACTTTCGAGTCACGGACGTGTCACACTCGCTCGGTACACTCAAAGTAGATCAAGTACTGGAGGGTGCAAACATGAACATATTAGAAGTGCAACACTTATCGAAAGTATACGGAAAAGACGAGATGGAAGTCAGGGCGCTCGATGACGTGTCGTTCACGGTCAAAAAAGGCGAGTTCGTCTGTATCGTCGGACCGTCGGGCTCGGGGAAGTCGACGTTGTTACATTTGCTCGGCGGCGTCGATGTCCCGACGAGTGGACAAGTGTTGATTGACAACACGGATATTTACAAGTTAGACGAGACACAGCTCGCCATCTTCCGCCGCCGTCAAATCGGTTTGATTTATCAGTTTTACAACTTAATCCCGATTTTGACGGTCGAGGAGAACATTACACTGCCGATGTTGTTGGACGAGCAAAAAGTCGACGCCGCCCATTTGGAGCGCATCATCGGCATCCTTGGTCTGTCGAACCGATTGACTCATCTGCCGAACCAATTGTCTGGCGGGCAGCAACAACGCGTTTCCATCGGTCGGGCGCTCATCAGCAACCCGGCCATCATCTTGGCCGATGAGCCGACGGGGAACTTGGACAGTCAAAACAGTGAAGAAATCATGAGCCTCCTCAAACTGTTCAACAAGAAGTTCAATCAGACGCTGATCATCATCACGCATGACGAACGAATCGCCTTGCAGGCCGACCGGATCATCTCGATCGAGGATGGGAAGATTGCGAAGAACGAGGTCGTCCGCTCATGAACATCATCAATAAAATGACGCTTCGACACTTGCGTGAAAACAAGCGGCGTTCGCTCGTCACCATCATCGGGGTTATCATCTCGGTGGCGATGATCACGGCTGTGACGACACTCGGTTCATCGTTCTTAGACTTGATGATCCGTCAAGACATCGCGGACAATGGAGAATGGCACGTCCAATACATCAACACGAATGAGGAGCAGGTCGAGGCAATTCGAAATGATGCATCGACGAAGGATGTCATCCTTTCAAGTGACGGCTATGCAGAATTAAAGAATTCACAGAATGCCTATAAACCGTACTTATACGTCCGGAACTATAACACGTCAGGGCTCAAGAACTTTCCCGTCGACTTGACGGAGGGACGCTTGCCAAACAAAGAAGGCGAAGTCGTTATTTCTGAGGCCATCCGTCAAAATGCGCAAGTCACGTACAATATCGGGGATGAATTGACGATTGAGATCGGTGAGCGCATGGACGAATCATCAGGTCGCGTATTAACCCAAAACGATGGCTTGATCCGTGACGGGGAGACGATGCTTGAACAGTTGAAAATCGAGGATACGGTGACGTTGACCGTCGTCGGCACGATGACGCGCCCAGCCTGGGAGCCGACTTGGTCGCCGGGCTATACGGTCGTCGGATACATTGACGACAAAGCGTTGAACGGTGCGATCGTCGATACGTTCGTCGCCTTGAACGACGTGAACGGCTCGATCTATGAGGATACGAAACAAGTGATGAACGAACAGAAGATTGAAGGGGTCGCTTATAACTCATCGTTGCTCCGCTATTATGGGGTGACGGATGATGACGGCTTGCGCAAGACGCTGTACGGGTTCGGTGGCATCATCATGGCGGTTATCGTCATCGGCTCGATTTCGCTCATTTATAACGCTTTTGCCATCAGCGTATCTGAGCGCTCGCGTTATCTCGGGATGCTCGCGAGTGTCGGGGCGACGAAACGGCAAAAACGAAACTCGGTCTTCTTTGAAGGACTGATCATCGGAGGGATTAGCATCCCGATCGGTATCATCGCCGGGGTGACCGGAATCGGGGTCACGTTCTTGTTCATCAACGCTTTTGCGGAGAAGGCGCTCAACGTGACGGAGAAGTTTGAAGTCGTCGTCACCCCGCTCACACTCCTGTTGACGGTCTTCATTTCGAGCGTGACGATTTTCATCTCGTGTTATCTGCCGGCGCGCCGCGCTTCGAAGATTTCTGCGATTGACGCGATTCGTCAGACCCAGGACGTGCGACTGACGTCGAAGAACGTGAAGACGTCGAAACTCGTGCGACGGATCTTCGGATTGGAAGCGGAGATTGGGCTGAAAAACACAAAACGCAACCGGAAACGGTATTTGGCGACGGTGTTCTCGCTCGTCATCAGTATCGTGCTGTTTTTAGTCGTCAGTTACTTCACGGATCGACTCGAACAGTCACTCGAGATGTCACAAGGCACGTACGAGTTCGACATTCTCGTGAACGGGTCGAATCTCAGTAAAGATGACTTACGTCGCTATGAGACGTTGGATAATGTGACGAGCGGGACGTACTTCGAGAACACGACCGTCCAGACGGTGGTTGACGAAGCGCGGTTACCGAGCGCGGTCACCGAGAATGAAGACTTGGTGTCCACGTTCGTCGATGGGAAATTTGTGTACTACGTTTCTCTTTATCAATTAGATGATGAAAGTTTCGATGCGTACTTGAAGCAGATCGGGGCATCCGCCAGCAATTTTGAAGACGGGGAGATGCCGGGTGCTGTCTTGATTGATGAAGTATCGTATCAAGACGTCGACAAGAAGAAATTTGTGAACTCGAAGACGATTGAGACCGAAATCGGCGATACGCTTGAACTCCGGGACGAGAACGCAACGGACGAGACGGCACCGCTCAAAACAATCAAAATCGGCGCCATGACCGACGTCCCCCCGACCGGTGTGATGACGAGCTCACTTGGATGGCTTGATGTGATCGTTCGGGAAGGGACGTTTGAAGAGGATGCGATTGGTCAATTGATGAAACAATCAAGTCCATCAATCGCCTTGAACACGAGTAATCCTGAGGCGACGCAACAAGTGATTGAGGCGGAACAAAATATGGACCAATACATCTTCAACGTGTCGGAGCAGCGTGAACAACAAGAGCAGGTGTTGTTGTTGTTATCGATTTTTGTCTATGGGTTTATCGTCTTGATCTCGCTCATCTCGGTGGCGAATATCTTCAACACGATCTCGACGAGCGTCTCGCTCCGTCGTCGCGAGTTTGCGATGCTGCGGTCGGTCGGGATGACACCAAAAGGGTTCAACAAGATGGTGTACTATGAGAGCATTTTCTACGGCATGAAAGCATTGGCGTATGGGGTGCCCGTCAGTGTTCTGATCATGTACCTGATTTACCGGGCGCAAATCAACACGTTCGAAGCACCGTTCACGTTGCCGTGGGGCGATATCTTGTTCGTTACGGTCATAATTTTCCTGATCGTTGGTTCTTCGATGGTATACGCGATTTCGAAAGTGAAGTCGGATAATATCATCGACCGGTTGAAGCAAGAGAACAATTGATGATTGACGTAGAGTCACTCAAAAAATAGATGGAACGGGATTCAGTGTCTACTGAGTCCCGTTTTTTGTAAAATGAGAGAGAAGAAAGAGGTGGGAGAATGGACATCCGAGAAGTATTGAGTGGCGGGGATTTGCGCTCAATTGGTCATGTCGATGCGGTCGTCGCTTACGTCGGGAACGACCCGGACCGATTCAGCGAATTGATGACCGGCCTAACCGATGACCGTCCCGTCGTTCGGATGCGGAGCGCAGACGCGATAGAGAAAGTGACACGCCGTCATCCAAAGCTGCTTCGAGCTCATCAGGCGTCCTTGTTCGAGCAGTTACAGATTGCCACCCAACAAGAAGTGAGGTGGCACTTGGCCCAACTCATGCCACGGATGACGTGGACAGAGGAAGAGGCGTCCGGCATCGTTCACGTGCTCACCGATTGGATTGACACGGAGACGAGCGCCATCGTCATCGTCAACGCTCTGCAGGCGATGTTTGATTTGAGCGCCGTGCATCCACGATTTCATGACGAGCTGAAAGCCTTGCTCGAGTCGCAGATCGAGACGGGAAGTTCGGCCGTGAAGAGCCGCTCCAAAAAACTTTTACAGAAATTGTGACCGATGGACTTCATTTCCGGTCTATAAAGATGTAAGTACATCGAGAGGGGGATTCGATTGGACGATCAAGCGATTATCGATTTGTATTGGCAACGTTCCGAGCGGGCGATTGAGGCGACGGCGCAAAAGTACGGCGGCTATTGTCATACGATTTCTTATAACATTTTAAACAGCCGAGAGGACGCGGACGAGTGCGTCAATGATACGTACATGAAGGCGTGGCAAGCGATTCCGCCGACACGTCCAGCGCGGCTAGCCGCCTATTTGGCAAAGCTAGTCCGTAACGTCTCGCTCCATAAGTATGAGAAAACGAACGCGAAGAAGCGCGGGGCGGGGCAAGTCCCGCTCATTGTCAGTGAGCTCGAGCACTGTCTCGCCTCCTCCGTCGCGACGGATTCAGAAGTCGTCGAGTTGTTGAACGACTTTTTGGCCCAGTTGTCGCAAGAGACCCGGCAGATCTTTATGGGGCGTTACTTTCACTTTCAATCGATTAAAGACATCGCGAAGATGCGACACGTGAGTGAGAGCAAGGTCAAGATGGTGCTGCTGCGGACTCGGAACGACTTGAAGCAAGTGCTCGAAGCGGAAGGGGTGGCGCTATGAACGGAGATCGGCTCACACGTTTGATGGGAGACGTCGATGACCGTTTCGTTGAGGAATCGATGGAAGTCGAGGTAAAGAAACGAAGACATTGGCGTTGGATGGGCGGTCTCATCGCAGCAGCCGCTGTCACACTCTTTGTCGTGACATGGAACGGTTTTAAAGAATTGATTCCGCTGTCGGACAGCTCGAGCAACATGTCGGTCGCATATATCGATGAAGAGGACATCGATGTCGGGATGTCATCAGCAAACCTTGCCGAGATGAGTGAAGACGAGCTGTTCTCGAAATGGGAACCTGCGGTGGTACGGGGCGTCGTGAAACAGATTGACCACATCGAGCTCGACTTCAACGGACAAGCGGAATATCAGTCGATTGTGACGATTGGCGTGACAGACGTCTATCGGGGCGAGATCGAGCCAGGCAGCACGATTCAAGTCCTCACGGTTGCCGGTGTCGGTTCTGAAGTGCTTCAGTCGGATGCGGATGTCATCTCTGAACTTCGTCTCGGCATGGAAGGGATTTTTATGCCGAGACGGCATGATGCTTCCCACGTCTGGTCACAAAACGGGGCCACGCTTCAAGTGATGGACGTGAGTGATTACGGATTTCCAGACGGTGAGCGTTACATGTTCTTGAACACGGACGAAGGACTCGTTTTCAGTCGCGACGCTTATCCGTCGCTACGTGGCGCTGAAACACTCGATGACATAGAAGCGTTCATGATGGAACGGTTCCGTTAACGGGAAGGGGATACGGAAGGGAGGGGGACTACAATGACAGAGCAGAATTGGCGAGCGTCAGGGGTAGGGCTCGGTTTAGTATTCGGGGCAGGGATTGGCATTATCAGTTCGCTCCTACTTGGATTTGAATTGGTGTATGGGATTGCGGCAGGTGCAACATTCGGCTATCTCATCGGACTCGTGGTGTCATTGACAGCTCGGGCGTGAGAAGTGAGAAGCGTAAAAAAATCAACCTCGCCGATGATGGGAGGTTGATTCTGGCATCCATTATTCACAAGCCCAGCCGTCTTTATCACGGTCCATGCTTGGCTGATAAGCCGCATGATTTGAACTGACACCACCTGGGTAAGTGCCGCGGAGGTCCGTACAATTTTGGAACTTTTGACTTGTCGGCGCAGCAGCGGCCGAGTAAGATGAACTTTCATTTGCGGCTGCAGCTTTCAAAGCGCTTGCCTCTTGTTCGGCTTGTGCAATGAGATCGGCAGCTTCTTCTTTCGCTTCATTGAGTTGAGATTGAGCGACGCTAGCCGCTTCATCCTCGGCTTTGGAAACAATCGTGTCGGCTTTAGACTCTGCCTCTTTTACAAGTTGTAAAGCTTGTTTCTCGGCTTCGGCAATTTGAAGCTTGGCTTTTTCGTCAGCTTCTACACGAAGTACTTCGACTTCTTCCATCGAATCGTCTAATTCTTGTTGGGCGGCCTCGACTTTGGTTTGGAGAGCTACGTATTTAGCTTGTTCTGCCGAAAGATCCTGCTCATACACTTGTCGACTCACTTTCGTCGCTTGTGTGTAAGCCGAACCAACTAAAATCAAGATGGCGCAAGTAATCAAGACGCGTGTAGATTCGTTAAATTTTTGATGACGCCACATCAGGAATAATCCTAAAGGGAAAAGTAAAATGAGTGCAATGATAATGACATCAGTTCGTTCGAATATTTTTTTGTTCAATGAATAAATCCTCCTCGTATATAAGTGAAAAACAACTTTACCAATATACCATCATTTAACAATAAAGGGGAATGGAATAATTAATTTCCAGATAAAGAATTTACATGTTTTTTTAAACTCAGAAGGAGGAAATCACATGGACCGCACGATCACCGTGAAAGGAACAGGAAAAGTATCGGCTAAGCCCGATTTGATTGTCGTGAGAATGGATTTGACGTCAAGAGCCGTCCGTTATGAGGAGACGATGAACGGGGCGGCGATGGCCGTCACGCGTCTACAAAAGGCAGTCGAGCAGGCCGGATTCGAGAAAGCAGCGCTCAAGACGACCGACTTCTCGATCGACACGGACTATGAGAGTTATCGTGATAAGCAAGGCAACTATAAATCTCGTTTCCGGGGTTATGTCTGTCAGCAGAAGACGAAACTCGAGTTTCCGCTCGATACGAAACAATTGTCCTCGGTCATCGAACACGTCAGCAACTCGCTAGCCGAACCGAAACTGTCCATCTCGTTCACGATCAAGGATGCGGATACGATTCAAGATGAACTGCTCGCGAGCGCGGCGGCGAACGCGCGTCATCGGGCCGAACTGTTGGCGAAAGGGGCCGGGGCGACGCTCGGTGACTTGCTTCAAATCGATTACACGTGGGGCGAGCTCCATCTTTACTCCCCGACACGTCTCACGCTCCATGACGAGGTGCTCTTCTCAGAGGCCGCGATGCCGGAACTCGAACCGGACGAGATTGACTTGAGTGACTCGGCGACGTTCGTGTGGGCGATTCGATGAGGCGTGTCATCGGATTAGTATTGCTCCTTCTGTCTGTCTCTCTGTCGGCTCAAGCGTTGTCGTGGGCGTATGCGTTCGTCGTGTTGGATGGACGGGTGTATGAAGTGATGGATGTTGCCGTATTGGAGGCTGACTTGGGAGAAGTCGTCGGCGAGGTGAAGACGATGGCCGACGATATGGATGGCAGCTATTATGGGGATGCCTCGAACATGTATCCGATTGGGACGACCTATCGAGAAGTGAACGGGGAAGCGATGCAGGATGTGCTCGCGGTCGAGGACGAGTTGGGATGGAAGCGGGCCGAATATCGGCATGACGCCCCGTTCAGCATGCGTGACCATCTCGATACAGTCGCATATGCGGTACTTGGGATCGGCGCTGTCCTTTTTGTGTCCACACGAGTAAAGAAAAGATACAAAAAATAAATGATTCCGTGATGAGGTATCGTTCATTAAGGGAAGAGTCATATGTAGATACGTAGAGATTTCACTCAATGGAGGGATATTCTATGAAAATCCTCATCATCTTTGACTCGATGTACGGGTGTACCGAAAAAGTCGCATATGCCATCAAGGACGGGTTCAGCGACTTGCACCAAGTTGACATCATGCAAATCAGTCACGTCGGATACGGCGACCTTGCCAATCTCGATTTGTTCGTCGTCGGTTCGCCGACGCATGGCGGGCGCGAGACCGAGGACGTGAAAACCTTTTTAGACGGCCTGTCGGATCATGCGCTCCGAGGCATCCGGGCTGCGGCATTCGATACGAGCATGGCTGAAGAAGACCAAGGCTTTTTCGTCGGAAAAATCGTCAAATGGTTCGGCCACGCCTCGACCCGGATCGAGCAGCTCTTATTGGACAAAGGAGCGGAACCGGTGTTGAAAGAGTCGTTCATCGTCCTTGATAAAGAAGGTCCACTCAAAGACGGAGAGCTCGAGCGGGCGACCGAATGGGCTCGTCACTTGATGGACAAATAATCTGGCGTGTTCCTTATGGGACGCGTCTTTTTTGACGCGGAATTGTCCGAAGCGTTCGCAAAACGGGTAAATATAAGGGTAGCTCTTTTGTATGGAACGGAGGGAGAATGATGAAAAAATGGGAACGTGACGTCCTCATGGGTTGGATTGTCGTCTTGTTGGTGCTCGTTGCGCATTATGTGATCACGGTATCGCTCGGAAACACGTATTTTGCCGAGTCGACGATGAATCGGATGCTTTGGCTCAGTAGCTTCCCGGCCTTTTTGATTGCCTTTCTCGCAGCCCTCTTCCAAAAAACGAACACGCTCATGCTCGCCGTGCGTCGTGGCGTCATCTGGACGGCCGAACTTGTCGTCGGCTTCTCGCTCGTCGCCTGGTTTTTCCGGGCGTTCGAGACGCTGTTCGTGTCTCCGGGCGCGTATTGGGTGTTCGGAGCGGTCCTACTCGCACCGCTCGTCTATTTGTTCGAATTCCGCCGTCAGAACCGGGGCACGAAGGCCGGTGCCCACTAAGCGTAGAAAACGTCTCCTCAAGGGGGCGTTTTTAGTCTGGCCAGGAATGGGAATGGGATACAGAAGATTAGAATGGAGGGAGTCACTATGAGTCAGTATTTTTCATCATCATACGAAGAGTCGCGCGAGAAGTTTCTCGCCCTGCTCGACCGCGTCAAACCCTATTATCCGACGGCCCGCGTGATGTCCCACTCAATCGGCGAGGATACGATTGATGTCATCATCGGTGAACCTGCGGGATCACGCGAAGCGGTGCTTCTCATGACAGTCGGGGAGCACGGCATCGAAGGGTACGCCGGGGCCGCCGTGACACACCAGTTCGTCGAGACGCAACTTGAAAACCTTCGGCACGAGTCGACCGGCATCTGTCTCATCCATGCCGTCAATCCGTGGGGAATGAAACACTTCCGCCGCGTCAATGAACATAACGTCGACTTGAACCGAAACTATGTCATCGACCGGAAGGCCCTCCCGCGTAACGTCAATAAAGAATATGAGGTCATGCGGCACTTGTTCGTCCCGGACGGCGTCATCGATGATTACCATGAGGCGCGCGAACACATCTACTCGTTCCTCGGATCTGGCATCAAGCTCGACGGGTTTGACGCGATGACCGAGGCGAAAGGCATGGGACAGTATCAGTTCCCGAAAGGTGTCTATTACGGCGGCGAGTCAGATGAACCGTCCGCCATCTTTTTAAAGGAGATTCAGCACGATTTGCTCGACCGCTACGACCGCGTCATCCACATGGATTGGCACACGGCGCTCGGTCCGACGAACGAGGTGACGATGGTCATCAGTGAACGGGACGGGCGTGATGCGGACGAACTGAAGCGGACATACGGATTGAAAAATATCCAGACGTATGACCCGACCGACGTCCTCGGAGACTCGACGAACCATTTTTATTACGTACGGGACACGCACTATCCGGGCAAACAACTCGTCTCGGCGTTGTTCGAGTTCGGGACATTCGGGACGTCGACGAAAGCGACGATTCGCGAGTTTTTGACGATTATTCTCGAGAACCGGCTCTACTTTGAAGGAACGAAAGACCCGGAAGCCCGCAACGGCATTCGAAAAGAATTCATGGCCATGTTTTATCCGGAAGATGAGTCGTGGCGGACGTCCGTATTACGCGAAGGAGCGGCGGCGATTGAGCATGTCTTGAAAGCCGAATCGCTCTGGCGCGACAGTTGACAGGTTTCCACTTCGGTCAAACGGGAAAAAGTGGGTTGTGGGCAAACACGCACGCCGCTCAACAATTCAACTGGGGGTTTTGACCAATGGGGAACTATATTACAGCACATGATGGAACGAGTATTTACGTGGAAGACGTCGGGACAGGCGATGCCGTCGTCTTCTTGCACGGCTGGCCGGCCAACAACAACATGTTCGAGTATCAAAAGAATGCGTTGCTCGAAGCAGGCTACCGTTACGTCGGGATCGACTATCGTGGCTACGGCAAGTCGGATGCACCGGCGACAGGTTATGACTATGCGACGATGGCGTCGGACGTGCACATGGTCGTTGACGGGCTTGGCATCAAAGATTTCACGCTCGTCGGCTTCTCGATGGGTGGGGCAATCGCCATCCGTTACGCCGTCGATTTCCCGGATGACGGGTTGAAGAAACTTGTCCTGTCAGGTGCTGCGGCACCGGTGTTCACGCAACGTCCGGACTATCCGTACGGTATGACGCAAGCCGAGGTCGACGCGTTGATTGAAGACACGTTGAAAGACCGACCGAAGATGCTCGAAGGGTTCGGTGAGATTTTCTTCGAGAAAGAACATTCGAAACCGATGCAAAACTGGTTCCATCATCTGTCGCTCGTCGCGTCGAGTCACGGGACGATCGCTTCGGCGAAAGCACTCCGAGATGAAGATTTGCGCGAAGACTTGCCGAAAGTCAATGTCGAGACGCTTATCATCCATGGCGTGCATGACAAGATTTGTCCGTTCGAGTTCGCGCTCGAGATGGAAAAAGGGATCCCGAACTCCCGCATCGAGCGGTTCGAGGAGAGCGGTCACGGTACCGTCCTCGACGAGATGGCCAAGTTCAACAAGACGTTGCTCGAATTTATTTGAGTGTGTGACAAGCCTAGGACGTTCCTAGGCTTTTTTTAATGGCTATCTGTAGCATGTTTGTTACGGTTTTTGAGGCTAGAATGACTTCTAGTCGGGTATAGCTACAGTGAAGCCGTTTCGGGTGATTTCGTTTAGATTGGTCAACAATATATGTGAGACAAGAGGTTTGATTCACGGTCAAGATTGGCTTTGTAGAAGCCGCTCCGGGCCGTGCCTGTTTGTGTGCTGTCACACAATGCGAATAGCTTGTCTGGAAACGCTTCATCAGAAAAATGAAATGAACCTCCTTTTGACAGAACAGATGCAGATTAGATGGTCAATTTGTGCTGACTAGACCCTAATACATGGTACAATGAAGAGGTGGATTTTTAGATTGAGGAGAGATTGTACATGAATATCGCTTTCTTTTTATATCCGAAAGAAGACGTCAAATATCTAGACCCGGAATCGACGGTACGTCAAGCGCTCGAGAAGATGAAGCATCATCGCTTCACCTCGGTGCCGCTCGTATCCGAGAACGGCTTTTACGCCGGGACGATGACAGAAGGGGATTTACTCTGGGCACTCGCCGAACAGCTTCGCGGGGAAGAAGACTACGAAAAAGTGCTCCGGACACGGTTGAAAGACATCAAGCAACGCGTACGGTATAAGCCGGTCGCCATCACGGCGCAAATCGAGGAGCTCGTCGATGCGATCACGGATCAAAACTTCGTGCCGGTCGTCGATGACGGGAAGTATTTCATCGGTATCATCCGGCGCCGCGACATCATCGAGTACTACTCGACGAAGTTGCAACAGCTCGAGAATAAAGTGAACTGAACGAACGGACCAACCTGTGTGAAAGCAGGTTGGTTTTTGTATGTGTGAGTACAAGCAACGGGGAGGCGAGCTATAGATGGAAGCACGAGTCATTGAATCGATTGAGCTATGGTTTCAAGAGGCAGGGTCTGAGGAAGCGGTGAACTTCATCGATTTCATGCTGTTTATGAATGAGTCCGCCTATTCTTTGCTTCATCGAGACACGTTACATGGCATCTTCACCTATCAGGTCCGCTACCAAGACGGGACCTCTCAGTCCGTCTCGTACGATAAAGACGAGTGGGTCGGCTATGAACGTAATGAATGGCAAACCGGTATGAACGGCGGTGAGTGGGTATGGTGGCTCATCGAACGATGGCGTTTTGTCGTGGAGTGGCGCAGTGGTCGGGACTTCCGGTCGGGTGACGTAATCGAAGAAAACTTCTATGGGATGATCCCATACGGTGAAATTCAACACCTCGACACTCTGCTGTATTCAATTATTGAAAATGATGACCTCAATACAAAAGCATTGATCAAAGAAGGTTATTACCATGACCCGCTACTGCATGAATGGATTGTCATTCCCGATTCGACGGACAGCCTACGACCGCTCGTCTTGGCCTTCTGTTACAACGAAGGGATTCTGGAGCCACACCGAACCATCGAGCGGATTGAGGTGACGTTCACCGATTTGACGACAGGAGCGGTCCAATCACTTGCGAGTGCACTCGAAACGTATGAGAAGCCGGCAAATCTCGATTTAGATAATATGAGGTATCGCCATGACATGTTTTATCGCGACGAGTCCATTCAAGGGACGATTCGTTATGAGGTGACGTATCAAGGCGGAAGGGTCCAATACGTCGAGCATGACAAATCAGAAATGTTCATGGATTGGGACATGGCGTTGATCAATTGGTTTTTCGAGCATTGGCGAAAACTGTACGAAGCGTATGCTGAAAAGTCGTTTCCATCAGGCCGACCGTTGCAACGCTTTGAATCGGGCTATGATTATTGGAAAGCCAGACTGTCACCGGAAGCGTGGGACGAGCTCATTCATTCAACAGACCCCTTCGACCAGCGGCGTTTAACGGATCGGGAACCGCGTGACGAGATTCAAAGAGCAAAAGAGCAGTTTGAGATGATGTTCAATCAAACAGCGGGACTCCATCTCGAAGATTTACGTCACGGATTCTATGTTGATCAACTGTTGGAACAACGAATCGACGTCGAAAGTTCGTTCGATGCCGTGATTGCGCTTTACGAAGAAATATCCGAGGCAGAGCAGAAAAGGCGAACGAGGGAGCAACTGCTTTATGGGAAAAAGGATGAAGGCAACGCTAATTGATTGAATAAAGACTATGGAAAAATAGGGACATTCCTTATACTTATACGTATAGAGTCAAGACATAGAAGGAAGGAGTGACAATGGATGGCGATGCCCGATTTACATATGCTGCGTGAATCGCTCAAACCGGATTGTGCGAATTGTTTCGGTCTCTGTTGTGTGGCGTTCCACTACTTGAAATCTGAGGATTTCCCCATTGATAAACCCGCAGGACAGCCGTGTGTCCATTTGGCAGATTCGTATGCCTGCAACATCCATTCCGAACTGCGTGAGCGGGGCTTCAAAGGATGTACGGTGTACGACTGTCTCGGGGCCGGGCAGTTCGTGTCACAAGTGACGTTTCACGGACGAAGCTGGCGGGAGGGGGAGGTCGATGGGACGCGCATGTTCGCGACGGTGCCAATCATGAGCCAAGTCCATGAGCTGTTGCTCTACATCACTGACATCCTGACACGGGAGATCCCTGAGCACGATGCTCGGTTACTCGAGACGTTATTGGAAGAGCTACTGGCTTTCCGTGAGTTGCCGCCTGAACAGTTGACCGGGACGGCGCTGATGGCATTCCGACAACAAGTCCGCCCGTTGTTCGTCCGACTCAGTCAGCACATACGTGCGGAAGGATTGAAACAGGACGGCCTGACGTTGACGTCACGACATGAGCAAGATCGGGCCGATTTGATTGGACGAAACGTGAGTCAGCGTGACGTGAGAGGCACGTGTTATCGAGGCGCCTTGTTGATTGGTGCTAACTTACGTGGGAAAGACCTGTCCTATGTCGATTTCATGGGGGCAGACGTGCGAGATTTGGACGTGCGAGGAGCAACGTTGACTGATAGTCTGTTTTTGACACAGATGCAAGTGAACGCGATGAAAGGGGACCGGCATACAAGACTGGCACCCGTTTACACGCGACCGAGCCACTGGCTGTAACGCAAGAGACGACTTCCATGTAGGAAAGTCGTCTTTTTTGAGTACATGAGTATTACGAAAGCGGTGGGAAATGGGGGAGCACATATTCCCCGAGCTCCTCGATGACCTCGTCGGCCGGACGCTCTCCGTCGAACAAGGCGAAGAACAGATGATTGACGCCGATGGCCCGATACGCCTCGAGCAGTTTGATTAACTGATTGCGACCGACACGGAAGCCGAGCCGGATTGGAGTCGGCAGTTCGTCCGGGTCATGCGCCAAATCGAGATGCATCGGCATCGAGAACGGACGGAACCCTTTTCCATGCGTCCGACCTGATTCGCGCCAATCGTTGAGTACTTGCTGTTGGGCGAACGGGGCCTGCGGATAATACATCCACCCGTCCCCGTGTTGCCCAAGCCAGTACATGTCCTGCTGCGCGAACCCGGTGATCATCGTCGGGATGCGTTTTTTCGGACGGGGAACGAGCGTCGCCTCATGGACCTCGCCGTACGACGAATCGATGGTCGGATAGTTGTGGTAGAGCGCCTGCTCCATGACACGGAGCGACTCTTTGAACTGCTCGCCCCTTGTCGCATGGTCGACCCCGAGTCCTTTGAAGTCGGCTCGACGGTCACCGGACGAGATGCCGAGAATCAAGCGTTCTGGGCACAAGGCTTCAATCGTCGCGACTTCTTTCGCCGAACGGAGCGGGTGCCTGAGTGGCAAGACGAGGGCGGACGTGCCGAGGGCGATGCGTTTCGTCTGACCGAGCAAGTGTGTCCCATAGATGAGCATGTCGTAAATCTGTCCGACGGCCGGGTCTAGGAAGTTCGGGTCTTTCAGCAAGACATCTCGGAGCCAGAGCGCCGTGAAGCCATAGTCGTCTGCTCGTTGGGCGAGCTCAATTTGACGTTCAAGCGTCGGGGTGCGCATCTTGAAATTTTCTAACGGGATGTGGAGGCCGAGCGTGAGCTCGCCCTCCCGATACATCCGATTGTAGCTGACATGATTGTTGAACATGGTGTCCTCCTTATTTGGCTTCCAAACGACGTGAGACGGCAGTCAAGATGACAGCGATGATGACCATGATGCCACCGACCCAAGGCGTATGCACGAGACCGATTGAGTCCGCGACAAACCCACCGATGGTCGCACCGAGTGCGATACCGATATTGAAGGCGGCGATGTTGAGCGCCGACGCGACATCGACCGCAGCCGGTACATACTTCTCTGCCAACTGCACGATATATAGTTGAAGGCCAGGTACGTTCATGAAGGCGAGCAGTCCCATCAAGACGATGGCGATGAGTCCCGCAACTTTGAACGGAATCATGAACGACATGACGATCATGACTGCGGCGTGGACGATGAACATATAGAACAACGCCTTGGCCGGGTCTTCATTGGCGAGTTTTCCGCCTGCCCAGTTGCCGATGGCGACGGCGATCCCGTAGACGAGTAGGACGATACTAATCAAGCTCGGACTGATGTTCGTCACGTCCTGCATGATTGGCGTCAAGTACGTGAAGGCGACGAACGTTCCGCCGTAACCGAGTGCGGTGATCAAGAAGCCGAGCATGATTCGGCCGTTCGTGAGCAATTTCTTCATATCGGAGAACTTCGCGGGCGGCGACTGTTTCAAATCTTTCGGAATCAAGAAGAAGCTGGCGATGATTGATACGATCCCAAGTGCGGCGACGGCGAAGAACGTGGCGCGCCATCCGAACGCTTGACCGATGAACGTGCCGAGCGGGACGCCGGTCACGGTCGCGACCGTCAAGCCGGTGAACATGAGTGCGATGGCACTCGCTTTTTTATGCGGTGGCACGAGCTGTACGGCGATTGTCGCCCCGATGGAGAAGAATACACCGTGTGCGAACGCGGTGATGAACCGGGCGGCAATCAGCAGTTCAAAACTGGTCGACAGGGCAGAAACCAAATTCCCGCCGATAAAGACGACCATGAGTGCCATGAGCAACGTCTTGCGATTCATCCGGTTCGTGAGTGCCGTCAAAATCGGCGCACCGACGGCGACGCCGATGGCATAACCGGAGATGATAAGACCGGCGAGTGTGATGCCGATGTTCAAGTCGCTGGCGATTGATGCGAGCAGGCCGACCGGGACAAACTCGGTCGTCCCGATGCCGAAGGCGCTAATGGCGAGGGCGAGCAGTGCCAGCCCTCCGTTTTTCGGTGCCTGTTTGTCGACAGGTTGGGTGTACGGTTGATTCATGAGTAATTCCTCCTAAAGAATGTTTGTTGAGATGAGGGCCCTTCATCTCGAGGCAGCTCGAGCATCTCCCATCTTCTTTATTGTCCAGTACGGTCGAAAAAGATCCTTACTGTCTCAAGAAGAGGTTACTGGTGAGATGAACTTGTATAACTGAGCTACAGTTGCTATCATAAGTCCATCGAATTTAATTGGGAAGTACGCACTTTCAAGTACGATAGGCACCGAAAAGTACCTATCCCGGTCCATAAGGAGGAACCATCATGCCATACAACATCCCGGTCGAGGCGACGCTTGACGTCATCGGCGGCAAGTGGAAAGTCGTCATTATGTGTCATCTCATCAAAGGGGAACGCCGGACGAGCGAATTGAAAAAGCTCATGCCGAACATCACGCAAAAAATGCTCACGCAACAGTTGCGCGAGCTCGAGGCGGACGGTGTCATCATCCGCACGGTGTATGAACAAGTCCCGCCGAAAGTCGTCTATTCCCTGTCCGACTATGGCTGGTCGCTCCAACCGATTTTGGATGCGATGTGTGCCTGGGGCGAAGGACATATTGAACAGACAGGGGAAGACGTCATCTCCTGACGAAACGGTTGCTCATGCCGAGCAGCCGTTTTTTGTTGCCTCATGTCGGGTACAGTCACAAGAGACAAAGGAGGGGATGACAATGGATATGAAGACATATCGATTTGAAGACGACGGTTCGATTCCGAACAATCCAGATTTTCCGGTGCTTTTATACCGAGGCGTGTTCGACGAGACGGACGGCATGCAAGAGACGTTCGAACATAACGGCTGGGGGAACAGCTGGGTCAACGGGGTGTTCGATTACCATCACTACCACAGCAACACACATGAAGTGCTCGGCGTGAAATCGGGCCGGGCTACGGTTCAACTCGGTGGTGCGACGGGAGACCTCGTCTCGCTTCAAGCGGGGGACGTCTTGATTTTACCGGCCGGGACGGGACATCGCCGTCTCGAGGCGAGTGAAGATTTCGCCATCGTCGGTGCGTATCCGGAAGGACGCGACTACGACACGTTGACAGGGAAACCGGAAGAGCGACCGGACAGTTTGCAACGGATTGAACGAGTCGACAAGCCGGCGACCGATCCCGTCTTCGGGACGACTGGACCGTTACACGAACAATGGACGAAGGAGGAGATGGCATGAACCGCATTCCACATACATTAATTTTGGCGGCATTGAAACAACACGTGGCTGAACTGCCAGACGGGCGTGAGATGAGGGCCCTCGGGCAAGGCACATGGCGCATGGGAGAAGACGAATCGAAACGGGAAGCCGAGATCGAGGCACTCCGGACGGGACTCGACTGCGGGTTGCACGTCATCGATACGGCCGAGATGTACGGGGAAGGAAAAGCGGAGTCGCTCGTCGGTGAAGCAATCCAAGACCGGCGAGAAGACGTGTTCCTCGTCTCGAAAGTGTATCCGCATAACGCCGGGGGCGACAAACTCGTCCAAGCGTGTGACGCGACGCTCGAACGGCTTGGTACGGACTATCTCGACTTATATCTCCTGCATTGGCGCGGGAACATCCCGCTCGAGGAGACGGTCGACGGGCTCGAACAGTTGAAGGCGGACGGTAAGATTCGAGCGTGGGGTGTCTCGAACTTTGATGTCGACGACATGAAAGAACTGCTCGCCTTGCCGAACGGGAAACATTGCGCCGTCAACCAAGTGCTGTATCACCTCGGCAGCCGTGGTGTCGAGTACGACTTGTTGCCGTTCTTACAGGAGCAGGGCATCCCGATGATGGCTTACGCCCCGCTCGCCGAAGGAAGCGACGTGAAAGAGAAAGTCTTCAACGACGAGACGGTGAACCGAATCGCCGAGGCGTATAGCGCGACACCGGCCCAAATTTTGCTCGCGTGGACGGTGCGGAGCGGAAACGTCATCGCCATCCCGAAAGCGGGTCAAAAAGCGCACGTTGAAGAGAACGGAGCGGCGATGCTCCTCAACTTGACCGAGGACGACTTTAACGCGCTAGACGAGGCGTTCCCGCCACCGAGTGGGAAAGAACCGTTAGATGTAATTTGAAGCTTGTCCATAAAAGCGGGGTCCAGTCACTGATTATTCGTGACTGGACCCTTTCCTTTGAATCGATTAACTTAATTGGTTGTTCGATAAAAACAACACAATTCTTCTTCAGTGCTATAAAACTTCCAAAGGCATGTATTGTAATGACGTGATGCGAGTGCCGGGATTAGATTTGAAAAGCTGAACACGGAGCATAGCTCAACTTCATGCGCCAACGCGATTTGCATGATTTCTTTAGATGCCTCATTTTCTCTTTTTTCTTTGAGTACAATGCAACCTGTCTTAGAAGAACCTCTCATCATCTCTACTGCCAAAGGTAAAGCGTTCAAATCAAATTCGGCTACTCCGATGTAACCTAACTCTTCATGCACTACGATGGGCTCTTCTATTCTTGATGTAAAGCCATGTACATCATAATCTTTTTCGAGTTCTTTCCAATACTTAAAGTGATGAACGATTTTCTCGCTTCTTTTTGATTCATTTCCGATAATACCTAGCCACCAAAACGTATAGTTCGCTTCACTCTTATCTGTCATAAAATGACGCAACAATAATTCATCACATACTGTTTTGAATAAAAGCCCGTCTTCATATGTGATTAATCGATCTCCTACAATACTAAACGATTCAAGCGGTGGCCGATTCTTTCTCCACTGTGGAGCTAGATTATCGGATAACCACCAGAATGATTCATAGGCGTTTTTCGTCTTTTCGATATAATATCTCATGATTCACTCTACTTAGTTTGTACATCAATTTCAGAGAAGATGAACGTCGTCTTTGTGTGCGCGTATGGGATTGCAGCATCGATGAACTGTTCGGCTTCGGCGAATGTTGTGAAGTACATCTTCATGAGAAAACAAGCGTCTCCAGAAATGCGATAGCAAAAGGCGATGTTGTAATAAGCCTGAAGAAAGCGTGTGAACGCCTCATAGTTCCCGTTCTTTACGGTCGCCTCAATCAGACATTGAATCGGTTGACCGAGCAAGTCATGATCGACCTCGATCGTGTAACCTTTGATGACGCCGAACGATTCGAGCCGTCGAACACGTTCGCCGACGGACGGGGCTGATAAGTTGATGCGACGTCCGAGTTCGCTCATCGAGAGGCGGCTGTCTGTAGCCAGTTCGGCGAGAATGAGTCTGTCTGTGTCATCGATTTTAAGCATGGAACGAAATCCTCCTCATCTCGTACGATATGGCATGTATTGTACCGTGATTCCATTCAGAATGAAATGGGAAATCGTAAAGACACCTTCTATACTGAAATCAGGAGGTATAACAATGACACGAATTCAACCATCGACAAAAGGAAAGACCCCATTTGAACGCTTGCTCGGCCACGATGAGGACGTGATGCGACAATGGTCCACGCTCGGAGACATATTAGCGGGCGACGGGAAGCTGTCCTCCGAGTTGAAAGAACAGGTACGGCGAACGCTTGCCCAACAGAACGGGTGTGACTACTGCCGGGCAAAAGGAAAACCTGAACCGGATACGTTCGACGAACGGACGTCACTCGCTGTCGGATTCGCCGATGTGTTCTTACAACTGAAAGGCGACACGCCAGCCTCGTCAATTCGTGTGCTCCAAGACGTTTTCACAGATGCCGAAATCAGTGAGCTTTGCGCCTTCATCGCCTTTATGACGGCTTCACAGTACGTCGGCGCCATGCTCGGGCTGGAACGAGAAAACCCACTCACGCTGACGTGAGTGGGTTCGTTTTAGTTCGCGAGCGGATGCTTCAATAGATAGTCTTCAATCTGTCCGACCGTCTGTTTCAACACGCCGTCCTCGAACGGTGACTTGAGACCGGCCAATTCGACGAGCTCGAGGAACGAGCGGCTACCGCCGGCTTGGCAGAGCGTGAGGTAATCGCTCCACGCCGCCTCACGGTCCTCATGCATGCGCACCCAGAACTGGAAGGCACACACTTGCGCGAGCGTGTAGTCGATATAGTAGAACGGGCTCTGGAAGATGTGTCCTTGTTGGTGCCACCAAGCGCCTGACTCGAGATAGTCGTTCGTCTCATAGTCGCGGTGCGGGAGATATACCTTCTCAAGGTCGCGCCATGCCTGGCGACGTTCAGCGGCCGTCATTCCTGGGTTGCGGTAGATGACGTGTTGGAACTCATCGACGAGGACACCGTACGGCAAGAACGTGATGCTTCCGGCCAAGTGATTGAACTTGTACTTGTCGACTTGATCGCCGAAGAACAGCTCCATCCATGGCCAGCAGAAGAACTCCATCGACATCGAGTGAATTTCACACGCCTCGTATGTCGGGAACGCATATTCCGGCGTCGTCAAATGACGGCTCTCGTACACTTGGAAGGCGTGACCGACCTCATGCGTGAGCACGTCGATATCGCCGGCCGTCCCGTTGAAGTTTGAGAAGATGAACGGGAGACCTTCAGACGGGAGGTACGTGCAATAGCCGCCTCCGGCCTTGCCCGGTTTCGCCGTAAGATCGAGGGCGCCGCGCTGTTGCATGAATTGGAAGAACTCGTCCGTCTCTTTCGAGAGTTCACGGTACATCGTGTTCCCGCCTTCGATGATGAACGCCTCGTCACCCTGTGGCGTCGCGTTGCCATCTGGGAAGACGAACGACTCGTCGTAGTACGTGAGCGCATCGACATCGATCCGCTTCGCTTGCTTCTCTTTTAACGTCGTCGCGAGCGGGACGATGACGTCGCGCACTTGTTTGCGGAAGTTGTCGACTTTCGACTCGTCATAGCCGACACGTTGCATCCGGGCGTAACCGAGCTCAACGAAAGACGGGAAGCCTAGCGCGTGAGCGATGTCGGTCCGGACGCGTACGAGTTCGCCGTAGATGCGGTCGAGTTCGTCCCCGTTGTCGGCGAGATATGTATAACGGGCCTCGGACGCCGCTTTTCGCACCGAACGGTCAGGGGATTGCAGATACGGGCCGAACTGAGACAAGTTGAGCGTCTTGCCGTCGAATTCGATTTGGGCCGCTGACATGACTTTCTGATAAGCGGTCGCCAATCGGTTCTCTTCTTGAAGTTTCGGGATGAGCGACTCTTCGAACGTCTTGAGGGCGCGCTCGGCAAGTTCGAACAACTGGCTGCCCCATTCCTGTTCGAGTTGGTTGCGTAGGTCGTGCTCGGTCAAAACGCGATAATACGCCTGCACTTCTTTTTCGTACACCGGCAAGGCATCGTCAAAGAACGTCTGCTCGGCCTCGTAGAACGCATCGCGCGTGTCGATCGAGTGGCGGATCGAGACGAGCTGACTTTGCGTCTCGAATTCGTTCCGTTCCTGGTTGATTTGGCGAATCAATTCGTTCGCTTCCTCGAGTGTGCTCGCTTGTTGCAATTCGACTGAATAGTCCGACAATCGGCTGTTTAGAGCGTCCAAGTCGGGCCGTTCATATGACAATTTTGTGAAAGTCGTCATTGTAAGCGCCTCCATCATGTGAAATTTTTATAAAGTGTAAAAAGGGCTTGCAAAAGCGATTGCACACTCGTATTCTTACGATGTGTAAACGAATTCGCACTACCTTATTACAACTATACCGTTTATAGGGTAGGGATTGAAGAGGAAGCTTTTCGGGTATAAAAGCTAAGACTTTGATTAACAGAACATGTTGGAGGGATTAAGCTATGGGATTCTTTAAAAAACTATTCGGTGGTAAAGAAGAACAACTTAACGCGGTTTCACCGCTTACAGGGAAGGTCATTGACATCACGAACGTTCCTGACCAAGTGTTCTCGCAAAAAATGATGGGTGACGGCATCGCCGTCGAACCGACAGACGGCAAAGTCGTCTCGCCGGTCAACGGTACAATCGCGACTGTCTTCCCGACAAAACACGCGATTGGGATCAACGCTGACAACGGTGCCGAGTACTTGATTCACATCGGTCTCGACACGGTCAACCTTAAAGGTGAAGGCTTCGAAACGCACGTGACAGAAGGTCAAGCGGTTAAAGCTGGCGACACGCTCGTCACATTCGACCTCGACTTCATCAAAGCGAACGCGCCGTCGACGATCACACCGGTGATCATCACGAACCATGACAGCTTCGGCGTGAACAAACTCGTTGCTGAAGGCGACACGGTCACAGCCGGTTCTACAGAAGTCGTCGAATTGACGAAAAAATAAGTTGAACATTTTACTCGGAGGCATACGCTTCCGAGTATTTTTTTATGGATTCGGGAACTATACTAAAAAGAGAGGGGGAGAGACACATGGATGGAAAGAACGCACCGTATCGGGGTTATGGGGATCGGATTCGAATTTTACGTGAACGGGCCGGCATCTCGGTCGAGGCACTCGCCGACCGCATCGGCGTCGCCCCGTATTTTATTCGCCGGACCGAACTGAGTGAAGTCTACCCGACGATGCCTTACATAGAGGCGCTCGCCGAGGCGCTCAAAATCGACGCGAATTATTTGGCTCGCCATATTTGGACGGGCGAGTCGCTCAAAGTGCTCATGAAAGGGACGGTCCCGGAGCTCGAACAGATGAAGCTCGCCTACGATGAGGCGATGCACGGCAAGTCGACCGAGGACATGCAGCGGCAGCTCGAGGCGCGTATGCGCATCTTTGACCTGATGCATGAGGAAGAACTCCGTCGCATCTTCGCCGAAGACGAGGAACCGACGTCACATCATGCGCTCGAGGCGCTCGTCGATGCTGTGCTCGACCTAGGACGCTCGCACGAACCGACGCATCGGATTGTGCCGTTCGCTCGCTATATCGAGCAACTTGTACCAGACCAGTTCGTTGACAACTCGTTCCAATACACGGAGTTCGGGGTCGTCGATAAATCGTATAAATTGCAGTGACAGCCGTGGGAGACCACGGTTTTTCATTATGGATGAAAGGAGAAATGTGATGATTGCTGTTCAAGCACTGAAAGAACGATTGGTGAACAACCGGTTGGAGGTCCAGTTAGAAGAAGGATACGTGAACCAGTTGGCATTCTCTTTCAACGGTCCAGCTACTGCGACGGAGCTAGAGCGGTTGCCAAAAGAAACACCGGCAGCGGTCCGTTCATGGTTAATCGAACAGAACGGAGCCAAACTGTTCGAAGACCCGGAATACGGCGGAGCAATCGAATTGTTCTCGATCGATGAAATCCTTGAGCACCAAAAGCTTTGGGAATGTCCGGCACCTTTTTTGCCGGTGGGGGCGGGGCGTGACGGAGAATGGATGGTTTGTGAATACATAAGCGAGAAGGAAAATCGGATGTGGATTGGGGAGTTTTTGAGCTTTGATGAAGAGGACGCTAGGTTGAACCGCTTGCCCTTCAATTTTTCGGATTGGTTGGATTATGTGATTGTGGCACAAGGTGCTTCGTTCTGGAACTGGTTTCGAGTATAAAAAAGAACGGCCGCCCGAATGGGTGGCCGTTCTGTCGCTTAACGCGCCATGCGCGCGTCGTAGCGTACTTTCGGTCGTGTCCCGGCAAGTAGGAAGCCGAGCACGATATTGAGAATCGTGAGCACCCAGCCGACGTAACCGAACGTATAGGCGAGGCTCGCGAGCATCGTCTGCCAGTCGAGTAAGGACGCGGCGTCACCACGAACGGTGAAGCGGATTGCGGTGAATCCGATAAGCGTCGTTGCTGTGATCAAGATGCCGATCCACGCGCCGCCGAACCGCGACGTCTCCGGACGCCGGCTGACCGGATACCAAAAAGCGAGCGTCCCGAGGAACGTGCTTCCTGCGTATGCGAGCAAGATTTGCCACAGCGCATCGGCGTCCAAGAAGACGGTATAACAGATGAACGTCGTGAGCGTCGTCATGAAAGTAAAGATTAAAGCTGCGAGTAATCGTGATCGCATAGTTCGTTTCCTCCTCATTTTGCACATTCTTTAGAGTATACGAAAACGAAAATGCTGTAAACGTTATTGTCGATTCTGTAATATTTGTCGCCATTGTTTAATCGCATTGTTGCCGTAGAACAAGACGCCGCCGCGATAAAATTTCGAGCCGACCCACAAAATCACACCGATTGTGGCAATCATGATACCGATTGATAACGCGACTTCCCACACTGGGACATCGACGAGCATGACGCGAAGGAACATGAGCATCGGCGTGAAGAACGGCACGTACGACAGAATCGTGACAATCGGTGCCTCCGGATTGTTCAAACCGAACATGGCGGCGAGGAACCCGGCGACGAGGAGCATGATGACCGGCATCGTCATTTGTTGCGACTCCTCGACCCGGCTGACGAGCGAGCCGAGCACGGCGAACATGGCCGCATAGAGCAGATAGCCGAGCGTGAAGAACGTCAACAGATAGACGACGGCGCGGACGTTGCCGGCGTTGTCGATGACCGACTGGGCCATCTCGTTGCTGCGGGCGCTGAAGTAACCGAAGCCGAGGAAGATGGCGATTTGGAGCAGGGCGAGTGTCCCGATGGCCGAGATTTTAGCGAGCATGTGTGTCACCGGATGCGTCGTCGAGATGATGAGCTCCATGACGCGCGACGATTTCTCGGTCGTGACCTCGGTCGAAATCATCGACCCGTACGTGATAATCGAGACGTAGAGCAACATGAGCATGACGTAGACGAAGGCGAACGACGAGAACAGCTCGTCCGAGTTCTCTCCGCCGCGGCCGAGATACGATTCCTCGACCGTCACGGGCTCATTCAACGCCGCGAGGACGGTCGGATCGATGTTCGACGCCTCAATCAGTTCGGCGTTCCGGACTTCGCGTAGCGCCGTCTGTAACACCGTCGTGAAATCCGGTTCCGGCCGTTCCGATAAAACGCGGGCCGAATCCCCTTCGATGAAGGCGACGATCTCATAGTCGCCGTTATCGAGCCCAGCGCGCGCTTCGGACTCGGAGATCGCGGACGATTCGATGTCCTCATAACCGAGCGACTGCATGAGAGTCGTCAGTTCATTATTGTCGGTGACGAGGATGGCTTGCGCCTGGTCTGTGTCCTCGAAATTCGCGAGCAATCGGTCGATGTTCGTGAAACCGAAGATGAACAGAATCGTCAACAGCGTCGAGATGAGGAACGCCTTCGAGCGCAGTTTCGAGCGTAACGTGAACGAGTAAAGTGGTCCGAAGTTATGAAACATGTTGGCCGACCTCCTTGATGAAGATGTCGTTTAATGAGACGGGCTGGCGCATGAACGTCTTGATGGCGGCCCCGTTCGCCACGAGGGCACCGAGCACCGCATCGCTGTCGTCGAACGAGTCGAGCCGAACGAAATGGCCGTCCTTATGTGGTTCGACCGCCCGGACGACCGGGAGGGCTTGAAGCAGGTCCGGGCGATCGGTCTCGATGAATAGTACCGGCTCCTCGTAACGAGTTTTGATCGTCGGGACGTCGCCGCTGACGACGGCACGGCCGCCTTTCAAGATGCCGATATGTTGGCACAGCTCTTCGACATGTTCCATCCGGTGACTGGAGAAGACGATCGTCGTCCCGGCGTCACGGAGCGCGAGCACTTCACGTTTCAAGATTTCGACGTTGACCGGGTCGAGCCCGCTGAACGGTTCATCGAGAATAAGCAGTTCCGGGTTGTGGAGCAGGGCGGCCACGAGTTGAATCTTCTGTTGGTTCCCTTTGGATAGTTGTTCGACGCGCATCGTCTCATACTGAGGGATCTCGAGCCGTTCGAGCCACGTCTTGACGGCCCGCTTCGCCTCGGCCTGCCGCATGCCTTTCAGGCTAGCCAAGAAGACGAGCTGGTCACGGACGGGTGATTTCGGATAAAGGCCTCGTTCTTCCGGCAAATAGCCGACGATGCGATGGTCGACGTTGCGACCGTCCCACGTAATCGTCCCGGCACTCGGTTTGAGGATGTCGAGAATCATGCGGAACGTCGTCGTCTTACCGGCGCCGTTCGCCCCGAGCAGCCCGAACATCTCGCCTTTTGGGACATGAAAGCTCAAGTCGTCGACGGCCGTGAAGTCGCCGAACTGCTTCGAGACACGATCAATTTGTAACGTCATAGAATGTACCTCCTTATAGGTGTCTACTAGTAGCGTACGCCATGTTGAGCAAAAAGTTTCACATTTCTTCAAAAATGATTTATCTTGAAATCAAGATAATAAAAAGGAGGACATGACATGACGAAGCAATCAGCGGGTATCCATCACATCTCGGCGATGGTGAAAGACCCACAACGTACATTAGATTTTTATGGGAATGTCCTCGGACTTCGATTCGTCAAACAGACGGTCAACTTCGACGACCCGGGCACGTATCACCTCTACTTCGGGGACGAGCAAGGAGCGCCGGGGACGGTCATCACGTTCTTCCCGATCCCTGGGATCGGCAAAGGTAGCGTCGGCAGCGGACAGGTCGGGGTCACGGCTTATCTCGTCCCGGAAGGCAGTCTGTTGTTCTGGGAGAAACGATTGAACGACCATGGCGTCGGTACGGTCGCGACCGAACGGTTCGGCGAGCCGTCGCTCCTGTTTGAAGACCCGGACGGACTTGTCGTCGAGCTTGTCGCCCGGACCAGTACGAAACAGACAAGTTGGGTCGTGCCGGGCGTGACGTCACGCGAGGCGATTGTTGGTTTTGCCGGGGCGACGTTGTTGTCGAAAGACCCGGAGGCGACGGTTCGCCTGTTGACGGGGCTGTTTGGCTTTGAGACGGTAGGGGAAGATTCAGAATGGATTCGCCTTGAGGCGACGGCCGACTACGGCAACGTCATCGACGTGAAAAAGACCATCCTGCCGAACGGGGTTCCTGGTTCGGGGACGGTCCATCATATCGCCTGGCGCATCAATGACGGGGAAGACTATGCCTCATGGCAAGACGCCATCTTCGAGCTCGGGCTACGCCCGACCGAAGTGAAAGAGCGTCATTATTTCCGCTCGGTCTACTTCCATGACGGCGGCCGAATTCTTCACGAACTGGCGACCGATGCCCCTGGCTTTTTGATTGACGAGAGCTTGGAAGGCCTCGGCTCGACACTCAAACTCCCGGCTTGGTTCGAACAAGACCGCGAGGCGATCACTCGCACGTTACCGACGATTACAATCCCGAGAGGAGACATGACATGATTCATCAATTCATCAAAGGCACGACCGAGACGACACTCGTTTTATTGCACGGAACAGGAGGGACGGAACAGGACTTGATTCCGCTCGCTCGAATCCTCGCCCCGGAGGCGAACATTTTGACGCTGCGCGGGGACGTCCTCGAGAACGGCATGTCCCGCTTCTTCCGCCGTCACGCGGAAGGCGTACTCGACCTCGAGGACTTGAAGAAACAGACGGAACGGTTCTTGACGTTCTTGGATGACGCCACGACAGAGTACGGCATCGACCGGGACAAGATGATTCCGCTCGGTTATTCGAACGGCGCCAACTTGATCGGCTCGGCGCTGTACCGACAAAACGCATTCCACGCGTCGCTCTTGTTCCACCCGATGGTCCCGGACCGCTCGCTCACGTTACCGGACCTCGCTGGTGCGAACGTGTTTATCTCGGCCGGGGAGCGTGACCCGATTTGCCCGAAAACAGAAACAGAAGAGCTCACGTCGACGCTACGGGGTGCCGGAGCGGACGTCGAACTCTTCTATCACGGAGGTGGGCACGAGCTGCGCATGGAAGAAGTCGAGGCAGCTCGGGCATGGCTAGAACCGTTCCTCGGTTAAGCCATCTTCTTCGGTTTCGGTGGTCTCGAATAGACGACGAGCACACCTCGATCAATCAAATAGGCGGCGAACAGACGTTTCGCCTCTTCAGAACGAACGGTTCGGTCGATTTGGATATACAATCGGCCGAGCTTTTTTTGTGACGTGCGGGTCAATAACCAGATGGAGTCGAGCGTGTACTGCCAACCGCGGAGCGTATCCGCGCCGATGTACATATACCGGTTCGATGTGCGCTCAAGCAAGTAATTGAGCCACCAGACGTCCCGGGCGAGCTTCATGGCGACACCGATGAAGAACGAGATGAACACGAACGACAGGGCAGACAGAATCGGATGGATGGCGGTAAATCGTTCCCGGATGGGTTCGAAGGCGACGATGAGCAGTCCGACGGAAAAGGCGCCGGTGAACCACCAAAATCCGAAGTTAGAGAATGAACGTTTCGGGTCATGCACCATATGATGACGGTTACGGATGACGGAAGCCATTCTCCACACCTCCTTTTATTAGAATATTCTGATTATTTAGTAAGACTACTATACTATACTGTACCCACTCTCGTCTATTTGAATACGCGCGAAACGTGCTCTAGCTTGAAGATTTCTTGACGTTTCGGCTTGCGGAGGGCAAATCCGGGGAATGATGACAGTGAAGTCATCATTTTTTTGTGGAATCGTAATTTCATCAGCTCAAAAAATCGGCTATGATGGATGAGGCAAAAAAGAGAGAACATCAGAAAACTAATAAAGAACTAGAGGGAAAGACATGCGAAATCATTGGTACGATAATATTAAAGGCGTGCTCGTCTTGCTCGTCGTGTTCGGTCACTTGTTGACCGACGTACGCGGCGCGTATGACGACATCCTGCCGAAATGGGTCTATTTATTTTTATACACGTTCCACATGCCGTTGTTCATCATGTTGAGCGGTTACTTCTTCCGGGAGAACCGTTATTTGCGCGTCATCCAGTTGTTCGTCGTCTACGTCATCTGGCAAGTGATTCTCGGCTCGTGGTTCGCCTTCACCGAGGGCATCCCGCTCTTATCACTCGAGAACCCTGCACTGAACATCTTGACGCCGTATTGGGCGCTCTGGTATTTGATGGCGATTATCATCTGGTACGTCATCACCCCGTACGTGACACAATTGAAAGGATACGTGCTGTTCGCGCTCTTGTTCGCGCTCCTGTTCGGCTTCCAAGCTGAGTCGACCGGGTTCTTCGCGCTGCGAAAAGTCATCATGTTCTACCCGTTCTTCTTGATCGGGAACTGGATGAGCGAACGGAACACGTTGAACTTCTTTGAATTGCCGAAGCGGGCCGAGCAGCGCAACCGTTACCGGATTGGCGGTTTTGCCGTCTTCACGACGCTCACGCTCGGGCTACTCGCCTCGATGAGTTTCCAACAGGAGGGTACGTTCTATCATATCGGTAACTTGTTCAAATTCCGGTTCGCCTATGAGTCGGCGGTGCCGGAGGCGATTTGGAGCGGGCCGTTCGCTTTCTTGATCGTCTACACGGTGTCGATTCTTATGGCGATCAGCTTCGCCTTGATGATTCCAGGGCGTGAACTGCCGGTGTTCACCCGGGCCGGGAAGTATAGCCTCTACGTCTATTTGGTGCACGTCTTCCTCGTCGTCGCCTGGAAGGCGTTCATCCCAGCCGGTTTCATGCCGACGTCGTGGCTCCAATTGCTCGTCTTGTTCGGCGTCGCCTTCTTGATCGTCCTGGTGATTATCAGCCCGCCGGTCGTCAAGCTGTTGAAGCCGCTCGTCGAGATTGACGTTCGCCGTGCCCAAGATATGAAGGACGTGAAATCGTAAACCCTTTTCTAAATGGCGGTTTTCCGCTACACTTTAAGATGGGAAGCGAAACTAGAGTTAAGGAAGTGACACCATGCCATACGAAAATGGAATGCACAGCACTGAAGGAGACGTCAACGTCTCACGCCACGTCGTGGAAATGATCGCCGCTGTCGTGGTCAAAGAGACGAAATACGTGTCGTTCACACAAGAAGATACGAAATTGTCAGAGCGCGCGCTCATGAAGCACGTCAAAGTCGACGAGTCGTCAGAAGGCGTCACAATCAACTTGTCACTTTACATCGCGTACGGTCAATCGATCGTCAAGACGGTGACGGCCGTGCAAGAACGCATCACGCAAGACATGGACACGATGCTTGCCATGACACCGTTATCGGTGAACGTGAAAGTCGTCGGAATCCAATTATAAGTCGTAGGAGAAGCACCTGCTTCTCCTGCTTTTTTATTTTTTTGCGAAAGCGGTTGCATGATGATGGCTTTTTCATTTATAATAGAAATCGAACAAGTGCAACCGTTTGCATCAATGACCAATCGTGCAACGGGTACTTGTCAAGTTCCCTTAATGTAGTCTGACGACAGAAGCATTAGAAGGAAAGGCGGAAAGCATGTATGTCGACGATTGAAGCAGTCATTTTTGATTTGGACGGTGTCATCACTGACACCGCGGAGTACCATTACCTCGCTTGGAAACAACTTGGAGAAGAGCTCGATATTCCGTTTGACCGCGAGTTCAATGAGACGCTAAAAGGCGTGAGTCGGACGGACTCGCTCGAGCGCATCCTCGCGCTCGGTGGAAGACAGGACGATTTCACACCGGATGAAAAAGCGGAACTCGCACAGAAGAAGAACGAGCATTACGTTGAACTCATTCAACACATCTCTTCAGCTGACTTGTTGCCGGGCATCATTTCATTCCTCGATGAAATTAAAGAGGCTGGTCTCAAAATCGGAATGGCTTCGGCTTCTAAAAACGCATTCGCGGTCGTAGACGCACTTGGTGTCCGTCATTACTTCGATCACATTGTCGATGCAGCAACTGTCGCCGAATCAAAACCACATCCCGAAGTGTTTTTGAAGGCTGCCTCTGCCCTTGGCGTGAAACCCGAACATGCCATCGGCGTTGAAGACGCAGCTGCAGGCGTAACTGCAATCAAAGCGGCAAACATGTTTGCTGTCGCCGTCGGGGAAGAGTCGATGCTCGGTCATGCAGACCTCATCGTTTCTTCGACCGATGAACTCTCGCTCGCACGCATCCTCGAACGCGTCGGCGCGTAAAGACTACGATCATCTTCCGTGAGATGACGACTGCCCCGAACAGTCGTCATCTTTTTGTGTTGGTCCAAAAGACCTAAAATAGATAGAAATGCCTAAAAATAGATGACAAGTACATTACAAAACCGTTACACTTTTATATGGGAACAAGTAATAACTGGTAATAATTGATGAATTTGGGTGATGGGGAACATCAATTAGGTGTAGAGGAGGATTTGTGCATGGAATCTACAAACGTGAATGAAAATATTTATCGGGAACTGATGGAGATCGAAGAGTCGTATCGCCAGCTGCAACGCCGGGCCGAGTATTTGATTTCGGAACTGAACCGGAACAAGCGGGAAGAAGAATCGCTACTCGATCCGTCGAAACGAATGCGCCCACGTCGCGTCAATCAACGTTATCCGCTCGAGGTCTATGTCCATCAGGTAACAGACCTGTTGAAGGAACGGAAGACGATGAGCGTGCGGGACATTCAAATGGAGCTCGAGTTGCGTTATCGTCACCACATTAGCAATATTTACCAGCTAATGGTGAAAATCGAGTCCGTCAATCCTGACATCAAAAAAGTAGGACGCGGGTTATATACATACGAAGCCACGGATGACGTGACGACGCACCCGGCCCACGCCTGACCAGACCCGACGAGATTCACTCGTCGGGATTTTTTGTTGTAACATTTCTGATACGTCTCGCCTCACGGGAAATATGCTATAATTCGCCAGAGTCTATTTTTTTATGAGAGAGGAACGTTGGCCCATGTTATGGATTGCCATGTTGGTCAGTTTTGTGATGGCCATCTTGATCACGCCGCTCGTTCGCCGGTTTGCTTTTCTGATCGGAGCGGTCGATCACCCGAACGCCCGAAAAGTACATTTACGGACGATGCCACGGATCGGCGGCCTCGCCATCTTCATCGCTTTCTTTATCGGCTATGCGCTCCTGTTGCCGACGAGCCGTTATAACGATGCCATCTTGATCGGAGCAGTCGTCATCCTGTTGACCGGTTTGATTGATGATCGCTTCCAACTGACGGCCCGCGTCAAACTGATGGGCCAGATGATCGCGACGGTCATCGTCTTGAACTCAGGCATGCGCATCGAATTGATTAACCTGCCGTTCGACCAACAGCTGTATCTCGGTTCGTGGAGCATCCCGGTGACGGTGCTCTGGCTGATCGGCATCACGAACGCCATCAACTTGATCGACGGTCTCGACGGACTCGCCGCCGGGGTCTCGAGCATCGCCCTCGGGACGATCGCGCTGCTCGCAATCATCCAAGGGAACGTTTATTTGACGATGATGGCGCTGTTGCTCCTGGCGAGCACGCTCGGCTTTCTCGTCCATAACTTCTATCCAGCGAAGATATTCATGGGCGACACCGGGGCGCTCTTCCTCGGCTATATGCTCGCCGTCTTCTCCTTGATCGGATTCAAGAACGTGACGCTGTTCTCGCTCGTCGTCCCGGTCCTCTTGCTCGGTCTGCCGATCTCGGACACGATTTTTGCGATCGTCCGCCGGCTCGTGCAAGGGCGTCCGCCGATGTCGCCTGATAAGTCGCATATGCATCACCAGTTGATCGATATGGGCTTCACGACGCGGCAAGCCGTCCTGCTCATGTATGGGATGACGTTCTTCTTCGGCATCGCCTCGATTCTGTTCGCGAAGACGACGATGCTCGGAGCCATCATCACGTTCGTCATCGTCCTGATCGTCATCGAGCTGATCGTCGAGTCGACCGAGTTGATTCACCCGAACTATAAGCCGATTATCCAGACGTCCCGGCGTCTGCTCGGACGACCGAAGACGTGAAGCATCAACAAAAGCCCAAGGACATCGTGTCCTTGGGCTTTTGTTTGGTCAGTAGGTCGTCGTTTCGCTGAAACCGTCTTCTGTTTCATTCAAACCGTCGCCGGTCCCGTTGTCATGATCTTCCGCCGTGAGCGGGAGGCCGAGCTCGGTTTTCAAGAGCGAGCGCTTCTCACTCAAGTCGGCCGGGTCGAGCTCGTAATAGTAGACGCCGCCGAGCGTCAAGTCGCCGCCTGCGAGCGTCTCCTGGTTGAACGAGCGGAGCGACTTCGTATACGGCTGCAACTGGGACGCCTCGGAGAGGGACATGTTCGTTCGGATGTTATCGCCGACCGCATTCATGATCCGGTTTAGCTTCGTGAACGAATTGATCGTCGTCGCCTCATTGATGATGGCCTCGAGCACTTGCTGTTGACGCTTCGCCCGTCCGACGTCGCCTTCAGGGTCGTCTTTGCGCATGCGCGCATAGGCGAGCGCTTCCTTGCCGTCTAGCGTCTGGACACCTGGTTCGAGTTCGACGTTGCCGGTCGCCCGCCCGGAAATTGGGACGAGCACATCGACCTCGACGCCGCCGACCGCATCAACGAGATCCTCGATGCCATCAAAGTTGATCGTCGCATAGTAGTCGATCGGGATGTCGAACAGTTTCTCGACCGTCGCGATCGTCGTGTCGATGCCACCGTAGGCGTAGGCATGGTTGATTTTGTCTTTGAACTCACCGTCAGTCGTGACGATATCGACGTACGAGTCGCGCGGGATGCTGACGAGCGTCACTTGGCGCGATTCCTTGTTGAACGTCGCCACCATGAGCGAGTCGGTCCGTCCTTCTTCGAGCGAGGCGCCGCCATCGACGCCGGCGAGTAAGACGGAGAAGTGATCTTTCGTCAAATCGACCGTCTCTTCTCGACGGTCCGACTTGTCCCCGCGTGTCAGTTCGCTGTTCGTGTTCTCCGCCGTCTGGTTCGCCTTATAGACGAAGTAGCCGAAGGCCGACCCGCCAATCAACAGGACGAGGCCGAGCACGAGCAGTACGATTTTCCACACGGGACGTTTCTTGCGGGAGTCTTGTTCCATGTCGTCTCCTCATTTCATTCGTTTCCTTTAGTATACGTGACCTACCGCACAAAATCACGTTCGATGATACGTTGGTCCTGGGTCTCGAGTCCTCCTTGGCCGTTCGTCAAATCGACGAGCCAGGCGAGGGCGGCGTCGGTCTCTTCGACCGGTACCGAGATGTGGAACGTGACGGTGTCCGCGTAGACGATGTCGTCGAGGAGGTACGACGATTGCCGCAGCTCGTTCTCGACCTTGCCGATCCAACCGTAATCGACCGTGAGCGTCAAGCGTTGCATCGGGATGCGTTCGACGATGCCGACCGCGTCGAGCCCTTCGCTCACCGTGCCGCCGTAAGCGCGGATGAGTCCGCCGCCGCCGAGCTTGATGCCGCCGAAGTAGCGGGTGACGACGACGACCGTATCCTTCAATTCGCGTTTACGGAGCACCTCGAGCATCGGCAACCCTGCCGTCCCGCTCGGTTCCCCGTCATCGTTCGCTTTTTGGAACTCGTTCCGTTCGCCGATGATATAGGCCGAACAGTTATGATTGGCGTTCCAATGCGCCTTCTTGATGGCTTGGATGAACGCCTGCGCCTCCTCTTCGGACGTGACCCGTTTGAAGTGGGCGATAAATTTTGACTTTTGAATGACGACCTCGTATTCTCCGTCTTGTTTTATAGTATAATTTTGTTCAGCAGACATTTCTGAAAATTCTCCTTTCTATTTTTGAATATTTTTTTTAAAATTCAAGTAGGCGTCAACGCCAGTTGCGGCGAAAGGGAAGGAGAGCCTCCAAGTTTTACTGTAAACGAACGTTCCGCAGACGATAATAGGAATAGATGAGGACTTACTACCGAATTATTAGGGGATGGCATCGTGAATCATATTACCGATCGTACAGCTTTAGAACATATCATAACAAATATGATTGATACGGTGACGGAAAGTAAAGAGGAGATCGTCCGGATTACCGAGAGTTCGGCCAACGAATATTCGTTGATTCAGAACGAACTGAAAGAGTTGACGCAAAAGATTGAGTTTTACATCGAGGAGTCGGAACGGCTCGACCTGCTCGTGAAAGCGGCGAAGAACAAACTCGTCCAAGTGAGCAAGAAGTTTCATATACATAGCGAGCAAGAGATTCGGGAGGCGTACGAACGCGCCAACCAAATGCAGCTCGAGCGTTTTCTCATCCAAAAAGAAGAGATGGCCGGCCAACAGCGTCGCAACGACCTTGAACGCCGCCTGCTCATCCTCGAGGACACGATTGAGCGGGCCGACAAGCTCGTCAGCCGCGTCTCCGTCGTGCTGAACTTCCTGCGGGACGACCTGCAACAAGAGTACTCGGACATGATGAAGAAGCAAGAGATGGCAATCAGCGTCTTTGAAGCGGCCGAACGTGAGCGGCGCCACCTCGCCCGTGAAATGCACGACGGACCAGCGCAATCGCTTGCTCACATCTTGATTCGGGCCGACTTGATCGAGAAGACGTTCGACAAGCGGGGGAAAGACGAGGCGTTCGCCGAACTGCACGAGCTGAAACGCCTCATCCGCGGCGCGCTCGTCGACGTCCGGCGTCTCATCTACGACCTTCGTCCGATGTCGCTTGACGACCTCGGTTTCTTGCCAACGCTCGAACGGTATCTCCATCAGACTGAGGAATACACGGCCATCAAGACCCGGCTCAACTACCGGGGGTCGCGGGCCCGACTGCCTGAGAAATTGGAGATTAACGTGTTCCGGCTCGTCCAAGAGGCCGTCCAAAACGCGATCAAACATTCGAAGACGGCGGAGATTATCGTCAACGTCGAGCAAGCGCATGATGCGATACATATTCATGTACGCGACCATGGGGTCGGATTCGTGCCGAGTTCGATTGGCGAAGAGTCATTCGGGATCGTGGGGATGCGAGAACGGATCGAGCTGGTGAACGGAAGCATGACCATTGATTCGGAAGTCGGCAAAGGGACAGTCGTCCGCATGTCGATTCCGATCACGTAAGACAAGAACAAGGGGGAGTATCCAGATGGAACAATTACAAACACGCATCGCGATTGTGGATGACCATGAGCTGTTTCGAGAAGGCTTGAAACGGATTTTTGATTTAGAGGACGAGTTCACGGTCGTCGCCGAAGGGCGCACCGGGATCGAGGCGATTCGCATCGCCGCGGACCACAAGCCGGAAATTTTGATTCTCGACATCAACATGCCGGAATTGAACGGGATTGAGGCGACGAAGCAGTTGTCCGTGCTCTCACCAGAGACGCGCGTCCTCATCTTGTCGATCCACGACGATGAGTCGTACATCACGCATGCACTCGAAGCCGGGGCATCTGGGTTCTTGCTCAAAGAAGTCGCATCGACCGAGCTAATCTCGGCCGTGCGCTCAGTCGCGAAGGACGGGGCCTACTTGCACCCGAAAGTGACGACGAACGTCTTGAAAGAGTACCGTCGCTTGCTCCAATTCAAAGGCGAACAGGCCGGTCGTAATGTCGAGAGCCGAACTGACGACCCGGTCTACCAATTACTCTCACGCCGTGAAGTCGAAGTGTTACACTTGCTCGCCGAGGGCCGCTCGAACCGTGATATCAGCGACATGCTGTTCATCAGTGAGAAGACGGTCAAGAACCACGTCTCGTCAGTGCTCCGCAAGATGGAAGTGAACGACCGGACACAAGCCGTCGTCGATGCCATCCGTCGCGGATGGGTTGAGATTTGACCTCTTCCGATGCAATATATCGTTTTTATGCTACAATATGGAATGGAATCCACATTCAATTGGAAAATGAAACGATGTAAAGTGAGGATATAGCATGGGAAACATAGCCATTTTGACCGACAGTACCGCCTATTTGCCGGCCGAATTTTGTGAGCGCCACGACGTCCACGTCGCACCGCTCAGCGTGATTTTTGACGGGGAGTCGTTCCGCGAAGCCGTCGATATCACGACCGAGGCTTTTTATGACCGGATCGAGGCAGGGAACTTGCCGACGACGTCCCAGCCGAGCATCGGTGAAACGATTGAACTGATTGAGCGTCTCCCGAACGAGGTGACGGACGTGATCGCGATCACGCTCTCGAGCGGCATCAGCGGGACGTATCAATCGATGATCGCCTTGAACGACATGGTCGACGTCAACGTTCACGCATTCGATTCGGAGATCTCATGTATGCCTCAAGCGTTCCTCGTCGAGGAAGCGATTCATTTACGCGATGCAGGCGCGTCGGCGCAAGAAATCATGGCTCACCTTGAAAAGATGCGCGAGTTGATTCGGGCGTACTTCGTCGTCGATGACCTCGACCACCTCCAACGAGGCGGCCGACTCAGCGCGGCGCAAGCGCTCGTCGGGTCGTTCCTTCAAATCAAACCGGTGCTTCATTTCCAAGATCGGATGATCGTCCCGTTCGAGAAGATTCGGACGTACAAGAAGGCGGTCCGTCGCATCGAAGAGATGATGGAACAGTCGATTCAAGGCGACGGGACAGGCTACTGTATCGGCATCATCCACGCCAACTGCCCGGAACGTCAGGCCGAGGAGATCGCCTCGATGAAACAGAAGTTTCCGCAGGCGCATGTCACGGGCGGTCATTTCGGACCGGTCATCGGGACACACCTTGGGCCAGGCGCAATCGGCATCACGTGGTATCGCCGCGAATGGTAAACAAAAGACGGCCATCTGGTCGTCTTTTTCGATAGAGAGGAGTGAGCCTGTGGCCAAATATCGTCAAATCTATGAGCGCCTCGCCGAGCGGATGAAGACGGGCGAGTATGCGGCGGAGTCGAAACTGCCGTCCGAGACCGAACTCATGCACGAGTACGAGGCGAGTCGAGGGACGGTCCGGAAAGCGCTCGATTTGCTCCAAGAGCACGGCTACGTCCGGAAGCATCACGGGAAAGGCGTGTTCGTCCTGCGGCGCGATCAAATCGAATTCCAGTTCAACGGCATCGTCAGTTTCTCCGAAGTGTACGCCAGCATGCTCGGTCGCTCGATTCAGACATCGGTCGCCTCGTTCGAGGACATCGAGGCGCCGGCGTGGCTCGCCGACCGAATGAATTTGACGCCGGGGACACGGATGTACCGGATTGAGCGGGTCCGCAACTTCGATGGTGAGAACGTCATCTTAGACGTGAACTATTTCGTCAAAGACCTCGTGCCCGGCCTGACAGAAGAAATCGCCGCGCAATCGATTTACGCCTATGTCGAGCACGAGCTCGGGATGCAAATCAGTTACGCCAAACGGAAGATCGCGGCCGAGGACGTGACCGAGCTCGACCGCTTGCGGCTCGACCTGCACAATTATGAATACGTCATCGTCATCACGAACGACACGTTCCTCTATGAGGGCAGACAGTTCGAATATACCGAGTCCCGCCACCGGCTCGACAAGTTCCAGTTCAGCGATGTGGCGCGCCGGTAAGGCTCCTTTTTCGAAAGGAGTCTTTTTTTCGTTTTGAATCAAGGCAAGAGGGAACAAAAATACTGAACGCCTGTCACATAGTTGTCACACCTAACTTATATAGATAAGTTGTTGACATGACTTATCTATATAAGTTAAACTTTGTTTGTACTCATAAGTAACCGTTTTCAACAAACGCTTTCAAACAAAGGAGGCCTACAATATGAAGGCAGATTATCGTCAAATCGCCGCGGATATCCTTGAAGCCATCGGGGGCAAGGATAACGTCGACAAAGCGGCACACTGTGTCACGCGGCTCCGTCTTTCGTTGAAAGACCAGTCGCTCGTCAATGAAGCGAAAGTGAAAGAAGCCGATCTCGTCAAAGGCGCATTCGAAAACTCGGGTGTGTATCAGGTCGTCATCGGGGCCGGGGACGTCGAGCGTGTCTACGCCGAGTTCATCAAACTCGCTGGGCTTGAAGCGGCGACGGTCGCCGAGGTCAAATCGTCGGGCGGTAAGAAGATGAACCCGCTCCAGAAGCTCGTCAAAGTGTTCTCGGACGTGTTCATGCCGATCATCCCGGCCATCATCGTTGCCGGTCTATTGATGGGGATTAACAACCTGCTCGCTTCAGAAGGACTGTTCGTCGAAGGCGCGACTTTGATTGAGGAGTATCCGAATCTGCAAGGGTTATGGGATCTCGTCAACATGATGGCGAATACGGCGTTCGTCTTCCTTCCGGCACTCGTCGGTTGGTCGGCGACGAAACGGTTCGGCGGCAGCGAAGTGCTCGGGATCGTCATGGGTCTCTTGCTCGTCCACCCAGACCTCTTGAACGCTTGGGGTTACGGACAAGCGGCGCTTGAAGGCGATGTTCCGACGTTCAACATTCTCGGCTTGTTCGAGATTGAGAAAGTCGGCTACCAAGGTCAGATTCTTCCGATTTTGGCCGCGGCCTTCATTTTGAGCCACATTGAGATCTTCTTGAAAAAACATGTACCGAACGCGATTCAATTGCTCGTCGTGCCGATTACGACGATCGTCATCACCGGTTTCCTCGCCCTCTCGATCGTCGGACCGCTCACACGCGGCCTCGGTAACGTGATCGCAACTGGAATCGTCAACGTGTTCGAAGCGGTACCGGTCGTCGGGGCACTCCTGTTCGGTCTGCTCTACGCACCGCTCGTCGTCACCGGGATGCACCACTTGTTCCTCGCGATCGACTTGCAACTTATCGCGGAGACGAACGGGACGTTCCTCTGGCCGATGCTCGCTTTGTCGAACATCGCCCAAGGTGCAGCCGCACTCGCGATGTTCCTCGTGTTCAAACACGACGCCAAACAAAAGAGTATGGCGTCGACGTCATCGATCTCGGCATTCTTCGGGATTACCGAGCCGGCCATGTTCGGGGTGAACTTGCCGAACAAGTTCCCATTCTACTCGGCGATGATCGGGTCGGCCGTCGCGGCGGTGTTCATCACGTTGAACGACGTCCAGGCGTTCGCTGTCGGGGTCGGGGGTCTTCCTGGATTCCTGTCAATCTTCACCGATAAGATTCTCATCTTCATCGTCGGGATGGTCATCGCCCTCGTCATTCCGTTCGTGTTGACACTCGCACTGTCGAAACGTTATATGAAAAAAGGCGAGATCGAAAAAAACAAAGTTGCATAAGAAGATTACTGACAAGGGGAGGGACGGAGGTTCTTCCCCTTTTCCTATCGAAATGAAAACTCTTACAAAAGGAGACTATATCTATGACACAACCAAACTGGCGCAAATCCGTCGTCTATCAAATTTATCCGAAAAGTTTCTATAGCCCGGAAGGCAATGCCACCGGCTCAATCAAAGGGGTGACGGCGAAGCTCGATTACTTGGCCGAGCTCGGCATCGAATACATTTGGATGACCCCGGTGTACAAGTCGCCGCAAAACGACAACGGCTATGACGTCAGCGATTATTACGCAATCGATCCATCATACGGGACGATGGACGACCTCGACGAGCTTGTCCGCGAGGCCGAAGCACGTGGCATCGGGCTCATGATGGACATCGTCGTCAACCACTCCTCGACCGAGCATGAATGGTTCCAGAAGTCGCTCGCCGGGGATGCGCGTTATCGCGACTACTACATCTGGCGCGACGAACCGACGAACTGGGAGTCGAAGTTCGGCGGCAACGCCTGGAAATATGACGAAGCGAGCGGTCAGTACTACCTTCACTTGTTCGACGTGACCCAGGCCGACTTGAACTGGGAGAACGAGCAGATGCGCGAGGACGTCTATGAAATGATGCGCTTCTGGCGCGACAAAGGCATCAAAGGGTTCCGTCTCGACGTCATCAACTTGATTTCGAAGCAGCAGGACTTCCCGGAAGACGACTCGGACGGCCGCAAGTTCTATACGGACGGGCCGCGCATCCATGAATATTTGAAAGAGATGAACCGCGAGGTGTTCGACGGCCACGACGTCATCACGGTCGGCGAGATGTCGTCGACGACGCTCGACCACTGCGTCCGCTACTCGAGTCCGGACGAGCGCGAGCTCAGCATGACGTTCAGCTTCCATCACTTGAAAGTCGATTACCCGAACGGGGAGAAGTTCGTCGCCGCACCGTTCGACTTCGTGCAACTGAAAGACATTATGTCGACGTGGCAGGAAGGCATGCACGGCAAAGGCTGGAACGCTATCTTCTGGTGCAACCATGATCAACCGCGTGTCGTCAGCCGCTTCGGCAACGACACCGACCATCGCGTCGAGAGCGCGAAGATGCTCGCGACGGTGCTCCACGGCCTGCAAGGGACGCCGTACATCTATCAAGGCGAGGAGATCGGGATAACGAACCCGGGCTTCGACTCCCTCGACGAGTACCGCGATATCGAGACGCTCAACGTCTATAAGTTGAAGCGCGAACAGGGCGTGTCGCATGAGGACATGATGGCCGCCATCAAACAAAAGTCGCGGGACAACTCGCGGACGCCGATGCAGTGGGACGCGACGCCGCACGCCGGATTCACGAGCGGGACACCGTGGATCAACGTGGCGCCGAACTATGCGGACGTGAACGTCGAGACGGCGCTCGACGACCCGAACTCGGTATTCTATCACTACAAGAACTTGATCTCGCTCCGCAAAGAGCTCGACGTCTTGACGGACGGGGACTATACGATTCTCACGCCGGACGCGCTCGACGTCTGGGCGTACACGCGCAAGACGGAACACGAGGAAGTGCTCGTCGTCGCGAACTTCTACGGACCGGAGACGACGTATGAGATTCCGGCCGGCTTCACGCATGCCGACGTCGTCAGCCACAACTATGACGTGCCGCAGCTCGACGGGACGACGCTGTCGCTCCGGGCGTATGAAGCGATCATGTTCTATAAACAAAATTAAGTGTCAGGAGGCGTTCCCTGCGGGCGCCTCCTTTTAGTTGCCGAGAGGCAGGCTATCATGGTAGGTTATTCATTAGGCAAGGAACACAGTCGTGTGACCTTGTAAACTATTTATATGGAGGTGACCCTCGAGTCTCTCGAGGAACATGTGGACAGGATCTACTCTACACACGTAATGGCTGCCGGTGGCGGTGGCGGAGAAGTGGAAGGCCCGATTTGGGTATTATTGTTGTTGGTGGCGCTATTGATCGCGCTCACCGCATTCTTTGTCGGATCGGAGTTCGCGGTCGTCAAAGTGCGGATGTCGCGGCTTGATCAATTGGTGGCGGAAGGGAACAAGTCGGCGATTCTCGCGAAAAAGGTCGCGTCTGACCTCGACTATTACTTATCGGCGTGTCAGCTCGGGATCACGGTGACGGCGCTCGGACTCGGTTTCCTCGGGGAACCGTCGGTCGTGCGATTGCTCACCCCGCTGTTTAACGAGTTCGATATCCCGGCGTCGCTCGCATCGATTATCTCGTTCGCCGTCGCGTTCGCAATCGTGACGTTCTTGCACGTCGTCATCGGGGAACTCGCACCGAAGACGCTCGCGATTCAATATGCGGAACGGATGACGCTCATCTTCGCCCGACCGTTGTTCTGGTTCGGACGGGTCATGTTCCCGTTTATCTGGTTGTTGAACGGATCGGCCCGATTGTTGCTCGGATTGTTCGGCGTCAAACCGGCCGGACATGAACAAGCGCACTCGGAAGAAGAGTTGAAGATCATCATGGCGCAAAGTTTCCAAAGCGGTGAAATCAACCAGACGGAACTTGCGATGATGCAAAACATCTTCTCGTTCGACCAACACGTCACGAAAGACGTGATGGTGCCCCGGACGAAAGTCGAGGCGATTGATATCGAAGCGACGCGGGCCGAAGTGCTCGAGACGTTCGCGGACAGTCAATACACCCGTTACCCGATCACAGAGGACGGCGACAAGGACAACTTGATCGGCTACATCAACGTCAAAGAGGTATTGATGGGACTCGCGGTCAGCCCGTCCATCAATCTCTCCACTTATGTGAAAGAGCTTCCGGTCGTGCATGAAATGACACCTTTGGAAGATACATTGAAACAGATGCGTGAGGCCCGGACCCATATCGCCATCGTCTTGGACGAGTATGGCGGGACGGCCGGTCTTATCACGCTCGAAGACTTGCTCGAAGAGATCGTCGGAGAAATCCGTGATGAGTTCGACGAGGACGAGGTCGACCCGATTCATACGGTCGACGACATGACGTACGAAATCGATACGCGCGTCTTGCTCGAAGAACTCGAGGAGCGGTTCGGCATCACGTTCGATCGGTCCGAAGGCATCGATACGCTCGGCGGTTGGCTCCAAGTCCACCGCGAGACGCATGAGGTCGGAGACACGCTCGAGTTCGACCGTTACGTTTTGACCGTCATCGAGATGACGGAGAATCACGTGGAGAGGGTGCGACTCGTCGTCCGCCCCGACGTCCAAGAAGCATAAGAAAAAGGTTCATCCGTTACCGGATGAGCCTTTTTTTAGTCGCTCATCCGTTGTTTTAGCCGTGCCAACAGATGAGGCGAATCGAGGTCACTGTATCGAATCCCTTCCGCATAACGTTCGTTGCCGTCGATCGTGATTTGCAGCGTGACGGAATGGAAGGGAATCTTGCTCTCGTCGGAAACACGTTTCACGTCCTGCAGTAGAGCGATCACGTCGTCGTATGTATAGGAGTCGTCTTCCGCATATAGGGAGAGGATACCGTAGCGCGCTCCGTAAAATTCGAGGTCGACGGCTTGATCGAGTTGCAAGTGAGTCACATCATCGCGCCAAGCTGAATCAGAGAGTTCGGTCATCACATCGATGCGGTCTGAAAAGGTTGGTGCGATTGTCTGTTGAACGGCAGCGTCATAAGCCTCGCTGATGCGTCGGTATGTGTTTTCCTTTGAGACGACGTCTTCTTCATAGCTGTCATCGACGACATGGCCGCCTCGGGTGATTCGTACCACGAACTCGGTATCGACGCTTGTGTCAGAAGACATCGTCACGTGGTATTTCGGATCGTAGAGTGATAAATACATGACGTCCGATACATGAAGAGACAGATCCGGGTAAGTGACGTTGACATACTCCTGTGCCGTCTCAATTGCGCGTTGCTCCGCTTTGTCGCTCCCGTCAAAGACATACCAGCCCCACCATCCTACAAAGAAGACGCCGAGCATGCCTAAACCGGTCAAGATGTTGTGGATGGGTCGTTTAAACATCATAGTTGCCTCATTTCCAATAACTGGTCTATTTCTAGTATAGTCGGTCGTTTGCTCGTTCACCTCCGTCTACAGAATGAAATGAAGGGACGTCTTTCCGTTAGCCGTCCCTGTTCCATCGACTAACATGACATGTGGATGTGAGGGTTGTATGCTAGCGTCAACAGAAAAAGGACTGATCTTATGGGTCAACTCATCGTGTCACCCGTTGGAACTCCCGCCATCCGATTCGGCGTCTGCCAGCGCTGTCTGAGCACGGACACGCGTTCTTACACATGCTATCACGGGCAGTGCCGCTATTGCCGCAACTGCCTTCATCTCGGTCGCGTCTGTCAATGCGACCGTCTTGCCGAAACGGACATCACGACGCCGCTGGAAACGACCGACCTCGTCATGCCGTTCGAGCTGTCGGGTGACCAGCAGCACGTCAGCCGACAGCTCCTCGCTTGGTGGGCATCTCGGACGAGCGGGCTCGTCCATGCCGTCTGCGGGGCCGGGAAGACGGAGATGACGTTCCCCGTCATCGCGAGCGCCGTGAATGAGGGGAAGCGTGTCCTCATCGTCTCACCACGACGTGACGTCGCCATCGAGTGGGCCGATCGGGTCGAGGCGGCCTTCTCCGTTCCGATCACTCGGCGCTACGGAGGTGGGGACAAGGACACGATTGGGATGATCACCGTCGCGACGGCGCCGCTGCTCGTGAACTTGCGACATGTGTTCGATTACGTTCTCGTCGATGAGTCCGACGCCTTCCCGTTCGCTTTCGACCTCGCGCTCTGGTGGACGCTCCGCCGGGCCGGGAAAGGATTGTTTTTATTCGTGACGGCGACGCCGACCGTCTGGCAACGCCAGTTCCCGACCGTTCATCTGTCCCGGCGCTATCATGGACACGATTTGCCCGTGCCCCGGCTCATCCGTGAGACAGAGCCAGCCATCCTCGACTTCTGTCGCCAGTACGAGGCGTCACCACGTCTGTTGTTCGTCCCGACGAAACCGGACCTCGTCCGTTATGGGGAACTGCTCGCGGCGAACGGGTTCGCCTACCAAGCCGTCTCGGCCGACAGGGACGAGCGGACGGACGTGCTCGATTGGCTCGAGGCGAGGAACGGAATCGTGCTCGCGACATCGATTTGGGAGCGGGGCATGACCGTGACCGGGGTTCACGTCGCCGTCCTCGACAGCAGTCACACCTTGTTCTCGTCCCGCGCCCTCATCCAGATGGCGGGCCGGGCCGGGCGCAAACCGACCGCGCCGACCGGGGACGTCGTCTTCTTTTACGACGAGCGCACGTTCCGCCAAGATAAAGCTATCCGCGAGATTGAAGAGGCGAACCGGCGATGAACTGTCTCGTCTGCCGGAAACCGTTCGCCGTCCCGTGGAGCCCGGCGACGTTGTTGAAGCGAGACTGGGTCTGTCCGGACTGTGAGGGAATGTTGACGCCGCTCGTCGCGGGTTGTCCGCGCTGCGGTCACCCGACCACGGACGGGGCGACGTGTCCTGACTGTATCCGTTGGCTCGCCCTTGGCCTCGACTTGACCGTCCGTTCGCTCTTCGCTTATGACGAGGCGGGAGCGAATTGGCTCCACCGTTATAAGTTCGGCGGCGACGTCGTTCTGGCGAGACAGCTACGCAATGTGCTGCGGGCGACGCGAGAACCAGGGGTCGTCTACGTCCCGATTCCGCTCAGTGAGAAGCGGATGCGGACACGGCGTTTCAATCAGGCGGAGCTGCTCGCAAGGATGATTGGACCGACGGAGCAGGTGCTCGTCAAATCCGAGGTTTCGAGTCAGCGTGAACTTGGGAAAGAAGAAAGGCGGCACCGTACGAATCCGTTCGCTGTACAGCACTTGCCACGCTGTGGCAAAATTGTCCTCGTCGACGACGTCTATACGACGGGGACGACGCTCCATCAGGCGGCGCTCACCTTGCGCCGGGCCGGGGCGGAACAAGTTTCTGCCGTTTGCCTGTTCCGGACGCTAAACAAATTAAAAATGCGTCCGATATAAAGGACAGAGGTGAATGACTGTGGAAGCAACAACTTGTCAAACGTGCGGACGGCTGTTCATGAAACAAAGCCGCTCGCCATACTGCCCATCCTGCGCGGAAGTCGATTTCCAAAACTTCTTGAAAGTCCGGGACTTCATCCGCGAACCCGCCAACAAACAGACGACGATCGGAGCCCTCGTCGAAGCGACAGGCGTCTCCGAACTTGATATCACGCGATACATCCATGAAGGACGCCTGATCATCAAGGACAATCCGTCACTGAACATCGCCTGCATCCGTTGCGGCAATCCGACGAACCAAGGAAAGGTATGCGCGGACTGTCAGACCGACATGCAGCAAGAACTGAAAGGGCTACAAGCCACCGCCACGAAACAGAGCGTTCGCGCTTATCGTTTGGATTAACAACTGAGAAGAGGGGGGACACGTATGCGCATCGATTCTGCAAAGTGGGTACACTTACCGAACACTTACGAGAAGAAAACGCAACCTGAGACGAAGCCCGAGCTGACACACCAAACGGACCAATTATCGATATCGGCCGAAGCCCGCGCCCGATTTGAAGAACCGGTGAAACACCCGGAGCGCCTGGAAAAAATCAACGCCTTGAAGGCGGAGATTAACGCCGGGATGTATTCACGGGACGCGCGCGACATCGCCAAACGCTTTCTACAAGGATGAATGAAAGCGGGGTCCGAGGGAGACCTTCGCATAAATAAGATGGCACGGAAGCTGACTAAACAAGGGACACCCTTTCTTTAGTCGGCTCTTTTTTTGGACAAAGGAGAGACTTATGCTCACATTACATACACGTTTACTCGAACTGGCTTATGACAAAGAACGACTGCTCGTCAACGGGGATATGCCCGCTTTTAGCGCACTCGTCAAGGAAGAGGCGATGATTCTCCGACAAATCAAACAAAAAGAAGCGGAACGACTTCAAGGAACGCTCGTTTTGGACGATGAAGAGAAGGAAGCGTTACGACCGGTCGTTCTCGAGCTGAAACGGCAGAATGAACTGAACGCCGTCCTGCTCGAACAGTCGCTCCGGTATATCGAATGGCATTTGGACATGCTCATGCCAGAGGCAGATGATTTCACGTACGGTCAACAGGCGCTCGAGACGCGCTCGTTCAGCCGGGATGTATAAGGAGGAAGTTTGATGGGTTCAACATTTATGGGATTAGAAACGGCGCGACGCAGTTTAACGACGCACCAATGGGCGCTCCAGGCGACGGGGAATAACGTCGCCAACGCCTCGAATCCGGGGTACTCGCGCCAACGCTTGTCACTCGGCATGACCGAACAACTCAGCGTCAACTTCGGGGGAACGAAGGCCGGGCAGTTCGGGACTGGTGTACGCGGCGAGACGCTCGCCCGAATCCGCGATTTGATGATTGATCAGCAATACCGCGACGAGTCGGTGAAGAACGCCTACTACGCGACAAAAGAGGCGGCGTTCGGTCGGATGGAGGATATCGTCAACGAGCCTTCCGAGACAGGACTCGCCAAATCGCTCGACTTGTTCTGGGCCTCGCTCCAAGACTTGTCGGTCAACCCGGATGATGCCGGCGCACGTAGTGTCGTGCGCCAACGGGCGATGACGCTCGCGGAGACGTTCAACTACATGTCGTCCTCGCTCCAAAAAGTGCAGGCCGACCTCGCCTCAGAAGGTGACGTCGTCGTCAAGAAAGTGAACGACTTGATGACGAAAATCAGTCAGGTCAACCGTCAAATCGGGGATGCGGAGCCGCTCGGCGTGCTTCCGAATGAACTGTATGACGAGCGTGACCGCTATATGGACGAGCTCGCCCAATACATGGACTTCACACGCGTCCCGGTCGACTATACGAACGGTGAGTCGCGCGGTAACTCACAAAAAGTCGCTGAGGGCCGCATCGACATCATCGTCTCAATCAATGGCGTCGACCACAAACTCGTTGACGGCATCAACGGCACGGTCGGATCGTTCGACGGTCTCGATATGACCGATGCAAGCGGAGCGGACGTGGCACTCACGCACGCCACGATGCCGAACGGCAAATGGAAAGCGCTCGTCGAGATGTACGGCACGGACACGCCAGAATCAGGTAGCGTGAACGGCGTCTACGCGACGATGCTGAAAGACTTAGACGAGATGGCCGGCAAGTTCGCCTCGGCGTTCAACACGGCCCACAGCAACAACAGGGACGCCAAAGGAAACGCCGGCACGGCGAACTTCTTCGATGGGACGGCGAGCGCTGCGACGATTAAAGTGAGTAACGCCGTCATGAACAACCTCGACTTGATTGCCGCGTCTCAAGACGGCAATATCGGGGACGGCAGCGGGGCCCTTGCTCTGGCGAACTTGAAGTCGGCTACGCTCAGCTTCGACGGATCGGTCCAGACGGACACGTCGATCGGCAAATACTATCAGAACGTCATCGGCAACATGGCCGTCGCCGCCGACCAGAGCGGACGCCTCGCCAAGAGCACGTTCGCGCTTATGGCGAGCTCGGACCAGCGCCGCCAAGCGGTGAGCGCCGTGTCGCTCGACGAGGAGATGACGATGATGATTCAATATCAACACGCTTATAACGCGGCGGCCCGCAACATCACGGCCGTCGACGAGATGCTCGACAAAATCATCAACGGCATGGGTGTCGTAGGGAGGTAATGCTTGATGCGAGTCACACAGACGATGCTCACACAGACGAACTTGAAACATTTATCGAGCAGTTATAACAAGCTCGCCCAAGTCCAGGAACAGCTCATCAGCGGGAAACGGATTCAGAAGGCGTCCGAGGACCCGGTCGTCGCTATGCAAGGTATGCGCTACCGGACCGAGGTTCGCGAGGTCGACCAGTTCCGCCGCAACGTCAGCGAGGCGACGAGCTGGATGGACTTGACCGATTCGACGTTGAACGAAGTGACGGAAGCCGTCAAACGGATTCGTGAATTGACGACACAGGCGGCAAACGACACATACGAGTCGTCGCAGCGTCAAATCATCCAGAGTGAGGTCAATCAGTTGATTGAACACATCGGCTCGCTCGCGAACGCGAAGTCGGGCGAGAAATATATTTACAACGGCACGAAGACGGACCAGCCGCTCGTCGATATGGACGCCTTGAAGGCGTTCCTTGCCGACCCGAACGGGGACGTCAACAGCATCTACCCAGGCGGGGCACCTGCCGCGAGCGGGAAAGTCGCCTTCGAAGTATCGAAAGGCATCACCGTTCAAGTGAACATGCAGCCGGAGACGGTGTTCGGGAGCGACGTGTTCGCTGGACTCCACGACCTCGTCTCGAAATTGGCCGACCCGAACACGTCTGGTGAAGTGCTCTCGAACGAGCTCGCTGACCTCGACGTCATCGCCCAAAACTTGATTACGGAGCGGGCCGAACTCGGCGCGCGTGCCAACCGGTTAGAACTCGTCGACAACCGCCTGCAAGAACATGAGATTATCGCCAAGACAATCATGTCCGATAACGAGGACATCGACATCGAAAAAGTCATCATGGAGCTTAAGTCTCACGAGACGGTGCACCGGGCCGCACTATCGGCCGGGGCGCGTATCATCCAACCGACGCTCCTCGACTTCCTCCGGTAAGCGATGAATATCGCCCGGCTTGAGATGCGGCAGACGCAGGCCGCCATCCAAATCACGTCGAACCGGCCCCACCTCGAGATGCGGCAAGGCCGGGCCGATGTGTCGATGACGCAAGGCAAGGTCGAGATGACCCAACAGACGACAGGCGGCACGCTCGAGATTGACTCGTCGGTCGCGCGCAGTGAAAGCAACTTGAAAGCCGCACTCGAGCTCGGCCGCCACTTCGGTCAGCTCGGGGAGCAGGCAGCCCGGGAAGCGACATCGACCACGGCCCGGGACGGGGACCGGCTCATGCGCATCGAGAACGGCAACCCGATTGCCGCGATGGCCGCCGAGAAGACGAGCACCCCGTACCCGGTCGTCGACATGGACTTCATGCCGAAGTCGCTCGACCGCGTGAAGTTGACGTATACGCCGGCGGATGTCAAAATCGAGTGGAACCTGACGCCGGCACAGATTGATGTATCACTCACCCCGGCCGACATCTCGTTCACGCCATGGACGACGGACATCTCGCTCCGTCAACAGGCATCGCTCGAGATGTGGCCGGTCGGTGGCATGTATGATGAGACGCGTTGAAAGTGAGGACAACCCATGTTCATTGAGACAGACTATTTTGGCAAAATCGAAGTAAATGAAGACGAGACGATCTCGTTCGTCAGCGAGATTCCCGGGTTCCCGGAATCGAAGACGTTCGCCCTCATCCCGTACGGCGACGAGCTCCCGTTCTGGTCGCTCCAGTCGCTCGAGGATCCGGCCTGCGCCTTCGTCGTGACGAACCCGTTCTGGCACAAGTCGGACTATGCGTTCGAGTTGACCGACGGCGCGAAAGATCAGCTCGGCATCGATGAGGCGGAACACGTCTCGGTGTATGCCATCGTGACGCTCCGCGATCCGTTCGACGCCTCGACGCTCAACTTGAAGGCCCCGATCGTCATCGAGACGAAAGAGCGGCGTGGGAAGCAGGTCATCTTGGATGACGTCTACCCGGCTCGGTTCCCGCTCGGCGGTCAGAAAGAAGAGGTGCGCTGATGCTCGTATTGAAACGAAAACAAGGCGAGGCCATCCATATCGGGGACGATGTGACGCTCACCGTGCTCGCCATCGAAGGCGACCAGGTCAAGCTCGGCATCGATGCCCCGCGCCATATCGATATTCATCGCCATGAGGTGTACGTCCAGATGCAGGCCGAGAACGAATCGGCCCGCGACAGCGCCAACTTGATGAAACAGATGATGCAAAACAAGTCGGAAGCGTGAGCTTCCGGCTTTTTAGCTGTCCTAAAATTTGGATAGGGTGACATGTGTCACTTTTGTACGATAGGATAGGAGGAAAGAAATGGCGGGAGAGGACAAGGCTTGGGTCAAGTCATCAACATCTTTTTCATCAATGTCAGTATCATCTATCTCGTTTTATCGCTGGCCCTGTATCTCATGCGCCAGCTGTTGCCGATTCAGGCAGGTTCTCCTTATGCGGTCCGCATCTGGTTCGGTCTCGCCATGGGGCTCGCGGCCGTACTGTTGACGGTCAACTCGTTTCAAGTCGGAGAGGCACGGGTCGACCTCCGGATTATCCCGCTCGCGCTCTCAGGCGCCTATGCCGGACCGGTCGGAGTCGCCGTCACGATGGGGCTGACTCTTCTCGGTCGCTTCGGTCTCGACGGCATGACCGACCAATTCATCCGCTCGTTCGGCACGCTTGGCTTGTTCTTCGTGTTGTCGCTCGTGTTAAATCGACTGGTGATGCGACGCGGTCACTTGTATTCGGCCTATCTCGTATTCGGGGCCGTGCTCGTCTTGTTTCGGATTGCTGGTAATGTCCCGATCCAAGCGTTCACGACCGTGTTCTTGCCGTATTTCGTCATGACGTTCCTCGGTGGCTGGATGTGTTACTGGGTCGCGAAACAGATCGAGACGCACCTACGCATGTTCCGGCTGCACGCGCAGCGGGCGACGATTGACGAGCTGACGGGTCTCCCGAACCGCTATATGACGCTCGAACGGTTGAACGAGGTCGAGATGTCGGGTCTCCCTTGGGCGCTGTTCGTCATCGATGTCGACCGGTTCAAGCAGTTGAACGATACATATGGCCATCGGGCCGGTGACGCAGCGCTTCATCACATCGGTCAAACGTTACAGGCGAACTGTCCGCCGGACGGCTTCGTCGGGCGCTACGGCGGGGAAGAGTTTCTGATGGTGCTCGAGGATGCCGGTGACGTCCGGTTGATCGCGGACGACATCGTCACGGTCATCCGCGACACCCCGTTCTCGTTCGAAGGGATGCACATCCCGATGACGGTTTCGCTCGGGGCATCGCTCGCCGGGGCCGAGCCGGGCACGGTCGTGTTCGAACGGGCCGACGCCGCCCTTTACGCGGCGAAGACGAGCGGGCGCGATCAAGCAAAAATCGGATAAACAAAAAATCGGTCCCGGGGGGCCGATTTTTTTAGTGGATATTTTTCTTTTTGAACTGGCCGCCCCGGACGTCATGGATATTGCCGATGGCGAGGAACGCCTTCTCGTCATAGTCGTCGAGGATGTCCTTCAATTTCGTTTCTTCTAATCGACTGATGACGGTGAAGACGACTTTCTTGCCGTCGCCCGTATAGGCCCCTTCACCGTGCAAGTACGTCACGCCCCGGCCGAGCCGGTCCATAATGGCCTGACCGATGTCGTCCGGCGCCGTCGTGATGATCCACGCCGCCTTCGACTGGTCGAGCCCCTCGAGCACGATGTCAATCGTCTTGAAGGCGACGAAGTACGTGATGAGCGAGTACATCGCCCGGTCCCAGCTGAAGACGAAGCCGGCCGTCCCGAGGATGAAGATGTTGAAGAACATGACGATCTCGCCGACGGAGAACGGGAGCCGGTCCGTGAACGACACGGCCAAAATCTCGGTCCCGTCGAGCGACCCACCGGCCCGGATGACGAGGCCGATGCCGGCTCCGAGCAGGAAGCCGCCGAACACAGTCGACAACAGCAGGTCGTCCGTGAACGGTTCGATTGTATGAAGCAAAATCGTGAAGCCGGACATGAGCATGATGGCGATCAACGTGACGATGGCGAACGTCTTTCCGATTTGGCGATAGCCGAAGAAGATGAACGGCAAGTTGAACATGACGAGCCAGATGGCGAGCTTCGTCTCCGTCAAATAGGACGTGATGATCGAGACGCCGACGATACCGCCGTCGATGATTTGGTTCGGGACGAGGAACGCCTCGAGACCGATGGCGAAGATGAACGAGCCGATCAACAGGAGTAGCCCCTTGGCGAGGAGTTCGGTCGGTTTGATCGGATTGTGGACACGTTTCAAACGGAGCACTTCCTCCGGAGACGGGGAAGGCATCGGTGGACGCTGCATCGGGGGTCACTCCTTTTTCTTTTCAGTATAGCAAACCTCACACGGGATGAAGCAGAAGAGGCAGACAATCTGACACAAGTTTTTCATCGACACCGAAGATGTTATTCTACTATTTTTTTATGCTAGACTAGGAAAGTTGACATCAAAAGGAGGACGTTACTCATGAAACGTGACAATCGAGCCTGGCTCATGGGCTTTCAAATCATCATGAACATCATCGGCGGAATGATTGCGGCGTATGGCCTCGAGTCGGTGTTGATCCCGAACAGCGTATCGGACGGGGGCATCACCGGAATCAGCATCGTCGGCTCCCAACTGACGGGTATTCCGCTCGGCGTGTTCCTCGGGATTCTCAATCTCCCGTTCGTCTATCTCGGCTATAAGCAGATCGGGAAGAGCTTTGCCATCCTATCGGTCACGGGCATCGCCTCGCTCTCGGTCGGGACACTCATCATGCACCGCGTCCCGACGATCATCGATGGGGATACGCTCCTCGTCACGGTCGTCGGCGGAATCATTCTCGGGCTCGGGATGGGGCTGTCGCTCCGGAACGGGGGCGCGCTCGACGGCATTGACATGCTGGCCGTCTTGTTATCGAAGAAGTTGCCGTTCGGGACGAGCGACTTGATTCTCTTCTTGAACGTGTTCGTCTTCATCGTCGTCTCGACGGTGTTCGGCCTGCAAGGAGCGGTCCTGTCCGCTATCGCCTACTTCATCGCCTCGAAAGTGATTCATATCGTCGAGGAAGGACTGAGCGGTGCGAAGACGTTCAAAATCATTACGAGCGTACCGGACGTCATGGTCGAGACGGTGCGGGACCGGCTCGGCCGGAGCGCCACGCTCAACCAGATTCAAGGCGCGTACTCAAAAGAGTGCTACTACGAGATCACGTGCGTCATCAACCGGCTCGAGGAGCGGAAGATGAAGGAAATCATCAACCAAGTCGACCCGGAGGCGTTCGTCGTCGTGTACGAGGTGTCCGAGGTCAAAGGCGGGAATTTCCGAAAACGCGATATCCATTGAGACGAATCAAGCAGCCGGCGCTGCTTGATTTTTTTTGGTGGAGGCAGGGAAATGCGGGACGGATAGGGAACAAGTGGGGATTCAGAAAGGAGAGACCGTATGCGTCCGCTGTTATTAGGTGTGCTCGCCGCCTTGTTTTTCGCGAGCACGTTCGTCTTGAATGAATCGATGCAGGTCGGCGGGGGCAGTTGGGCGTATAGCGCCTCGCTCCGCTTTCTGTTCATGATCCCGCTGCTCATGCTCGTCGTGGCCGTCCGGGGCGGCATGCATCGGGTGCGGCGTGCCCTTACCGAGACCCCGCTCCCTTGGCTCGTTTGGGGGACGGTCGGCTTCGGCCTGTTTTACGTCCCAATCTGTCTCGCCGCTGAGGTCGCCCCGCCTTGGCTCATCGCCGGCACGTGGCAAGTGACGATTATCGCCGGGGCGCTGTTGTCACCGCTGTTCCGTCGGAGTGACGGGACGCGGGAACGGATCCCGTGGACGGCGCTCCGTTTCTCGGGACTGATTCTGTTCGGCGTCGTCTTGATGCAAGTCGAGTTCCTCGCCGATTTCGAGCCGCGCTTTCTGTGGATTGGGGTGGTACCGGTGTTGATTGCCGCGTTCGCCTATCCGCTCGGCAACCGGAAGATGATGGCCCACACCGACCTCGACGTGTTTGAGCGCATCCTCGGCATGTGTATCGGCTCGCTCCCGGTCTGGCTCCTGTTGTTCGGCTACGGGCTGACGACGGGGGCACCTACGAACTCGCAACTGACCCAGACGCTCCTCGTCGCCCTCTTGTCCGGCGTCGTCGCGACGGTGCTCTTCTTCAAGGCGACTGACCTCGTCAAACACGATATGGGGAAACTGGCCACGGTCGAGGCGACCCAGGCGCTCGAGGTGTTGTTCGCGCTCATCGGCGAGCTGATTTTCCTTCAGGCGCATTTGCCGTCCGGGTTGTCGCTCGTCGGCATCTCGCTCGTCATGGTCGGGGTCGTCCTGCATAGTCGTAGCCAATTCAACGTAAAGGAAAGTTTGGTGCCGGCGGCGAATCGATATGACAAGGAGGGATGAACATGTCCTATGGATTGATTGGGAAACTGACGGCCGTACCAGGTGAGCGCGAGACGCTACTCGCGATTTTGCTCGAGGCGGCTACGGCGATGGAACGAGAACCGACGTGCGCGGCGTACCGGGTGAACGTCTCGCTCGACGATGAGTCGATTGTCGTCTATGAGGTGTGGGCAAGTATGGAGGCGCATCAACAATCGCTGTCGCTTGAGACGACACAGACGTTGATTGGGAAGGCGAAACCGATTTTGGCCAATATCGAGCGTCTTGCCGTGTTCGAGCCAAGGAACGGTCATTAAAAAAATCCACGTCCGAGGACGTGGATGGCGGGTCATGCTTTCGTTAAGCTGCCTTTGACTTGCTCATAAAACTCGTCCATCATTCCAGTCCGGCTACCGAGCTGGCAGATGAGTTCGAGCGTCTCTTTATAGAACTTTTTGACGAGTCCTTTGTTTTTGATGCCTTCCATCGACGCCATCGTCTTGTCGAGGTTTTGGAGAATTTCTTCAATCTGATCGTCCGAGTCCGGTTTCACGACCGTCATATTGTCCGGGATTTTGACGACTTTGTCTTGCTCCTGGTGACGGAACGACGCGCCGAAGCCAAGGTTCTCGATGAACAAGTGCGGCATCACTTTCTGACCGAAGAACTGCTTATGCCATTCCGTCGCTTTCATCGTGTCCATGTCCTGTTTGAACGTGGACGCCGTCGAGACGTACTTTCTGAACAGGTCGGTCATGAACTTCTCGATGACCGGGATTTGAAGGGCGAAGACGTTCTTTAAGAGCGCGTCGAGCTGTGCGCGTGACAATTGTTGTTCGTTTGACATGTCAGTTCCTCTTTTCTATAATGCGATACTTTTATCGTATGGGATTGCGGAACGTGCGTCAACGCATCCCTAAACATTTTTTCAGAATATTTAATGATTTACGTTCATTTTGTGCGATAATCGTCTCATGGCTAGACCAAAGAGGAGTGAATCCATATGAACAAAACAATGAAGTGGGCGGTCGCGCTCGGCGTGACGGGTGCCCTCGTCGCAACGGTCGGTGTCGTTTCGTCCCGGGGGCGGACTGACGATACGACGCAGACGATCCGTGACCGTGAGCTCGGTTATGAGATCATTCTCCCATCGAAAATCGTCGAGGCGATTGAGCGCGGGGACGTCTATATCGAGAAGGCGCAGGACGTCGTCGATGTCGGCGACAAGAACAGCTACGGCACGTTCGACCTCTACTATAACGTCGAGGACGGCGACGACCAGTTGTTGTTCCATTTGGACTTGATTGACCGTGAACTATCGGAAGAGGCGTTCGCCCAGGAAGTCGGCTACGGCAACTACCTCGGTGCGAGCGACAAGACGTTCTTCTGGGTCGAACCGACCGAGGCCGTCCCGGGTGCCGAGGCGCACACGGATGAGATCACCGAACTGCTCGAGATATTACCGGAGCTTGAATTCCGGACGTTATGAGTCCGCCCGCTGCGGCGGGCTTTTTCGGTTATGCTACAATATGACGTGAGGTGATTTCATGAATTGGACAGTAGAAGAAGTGAGACAGGCAGTACAAGTAGGGGTGCTCGAGGAAGCTGTCAACGCACATGACAAGATTGACGTGAAACTTGGACACGTAGCGGTCGGTCAGAACGACTACGCCGTCTATGATGACGACACGCTCGTCGGGTATATGGTGCTTTTCCCGTATCTCCCGAACGAGTATGAAGTGAACGCGCTCGTGCATCCGGACTATCGGAAACAAGGCGTCTTCAAGGCGCTCTTTGAAACGGCGAAACAGGACGCGAAACAGAATGGCTGTGAAGCGTTCACGTTCGTCATCGATCGCAAATCGAAGGACGGCAAGGCGGTCATCGACCATCTTGGCGCGGCGTACCAGTTCTCAGAATATAACTTGGTCCTTAAAAAAGCCGAGCTGTTCTTGAAGCCGGACGAAGTGTCGCTCCGCGAGGCGACGGACGCCGACCGTTCGCTCATCATCGAGACGCTCTCTGAAGCGTTCGGCGACCCCGTCGACGTGACGGAGAACATCTATCAACAGATCGATACGCCGGACCGCGTGACGTACATCGGTGAGGTCGACGGTCGTCCGATCGGGGTCATTCGTGCCCTCCTTTCGGGCGAAGATGCCGGTAGCATCCACGCGTTCGGCGTCAAGGCGGACGAGCAAGGCAAAGGTTACGGCACGAAGATGTTGAAGCAGATGGTCCAGCAACTGTTCCGCATGGGCCGGACGAAGCTCGAGCTCGACGTCGAGACAGAGAACAAAGCCGCGCTCGAGATTTACAAGCGAGCCGGGTTCGCTGAAAACGGCGGCTATGAGTTCTATCTATTAGAACTGTGAGGTGAGACGAATGGTTCGGAATTTGAAATGGCTCGGTGCCGCGTTCGAGGCGTTCCTCGGCATCCCGGCAATCGGTGGGCTGTTCATCATCAGTATGGGCTACACACCACTCGGGTTCATGCTCGTGTTCCATATCGTCTTGCTCGTCTTATCGGTGTCGCGGCTGAAACGGACTTCAGTCGGGGCCATCGTCGGCATCACGGCGTCTGTGCTCGGGGTCATCCCGCTCATCGGCATGGTGCTACACTGGGCAGCCGCGATTGCGCTCGCGCTCGATGCACTTATGACGACGCACAACGAAGAACGTAAGACAAGTGAAGATGACCGTTATTAATCTGGACGCTCTCGGTGACGAGGGCGTTTTTTCATTGACCAAAACTTCAACTGAAAACGCTATACAAAAGCTGGGATTTGGACGATATAGTAGGTGATGAATTACACAGAGGAGGAACTCATAGTGAAGCTATTCAAAAACTTTACGACCCAACTGCTCGCTTGGATTTTGGTCACATCCTTTATCACGGGCGGAGCGGTCGGCTGGATCACGCTCTTACTGCTCACGGAGCTTGAGATGGCGAAAGGTCAGGTCATGCTCGTCGGGACGGCCGTGGCCTTGCTTATTTCAGGGATTGGTGGCGCCGTCATCTACTTGATCGCCCGTCGTCCGCTCAAAGCCATCGAATTGGCGTCGGACAAGGCGGTCGAAGTCGGAAACGGCGACTTGACGGTCGTGTTCGCGGACGAGACGACGACAGACCGTTCGGAGATGGGACGTCTGCTCCTCTCGATGGACAATATGGTCGGACACCTTCGTGAACAAGGAACGAACATGCGCTACACGGCGGACCAGCTCACCGGTTCGGCTCAAGAGATTGCGGCAGCCGTCCAAGAAGGGAATATCGCCGGCGAGAATATCCGCCAAGCGATGGACGCCTTGAACAAGATGCTTGAAGACAACGTCAACGCGACGTATAGCTCGATGGATTTGCTCGGTGCCGTCGCCCGGACGATGGAAAACATCCGTCAAGAGATGGGCTCGGCGCTTGAATCAGCAAGTGAGATGCAACAAGAAGCAGAGAGCGGTAAAGGCCTCGCCTCGTCGTCAGTCGATGCGATGCATGCGATCGCCGGTAAAGTCGAGCAGTCATCGACGCTCAACAGCAAGTTGACGGAGATGACAGGCGAAATCTCGCGCATTACGGATGTCATCAGCGATATTTCGGCGCAGACGAATTTGCTCGCCTTGAACGCGTCGATTGAAGCGGCACGGGCTGGCGAACATGGACGCGGCTTCGCGGTTGTCGCGGCCGAGGTTAAAAAGCTCGCCGAACAGACGGCGAACTCGACGCAAGAAATCACGGATTTGATTGTCGACGTCAAACGTCTCGTCGGCGACACGTCGTCTTCGATGGCGAACGTGAAAGCGGAAGTGGAGACGGGCGTCGGTCTCGTCGAGAAGGCGGGCGGTGCGTTCGCATCGATCCACAACTCGGCGAACGAAGTGTACAGCCACGTCCATTCGGTCGATGCGCTCTTGGATGAGTCGCGTGGTCAAATCGACTCGGTCGTCACGAACTCGGCCGGCATCGTCGGCATGGTCGAAGAGGCGTCACGCTACGCGACGGAAGTCACGTCAGCGGCCAGCCAACAGGCGGCGAGTCTCGGTGAAGTGAACGGCGCGATGACGGAGCTTGTTCGTGTCGCGGAGAGTTTGCAGAATGAGACGGAGCAAGTGAAGGTAGAAGTGTAAGGAGGAGCGGCCCAGTGATGGGTCGTTTTTCTATGCGATTTAAAAAGAAGTAGTCAAAATGTGTAATTATTTTTGAAAAAGACTAAACAGATGCGAGATGGCTCCGATATAGAGTATGGAAACGATAAAACGTTCCAACTAATACAAGGTGAGGGGCCGGCCTAAGCCTTGTATGCTCGGACAAATGGATTTGGAAGAGCGGAAAAAACTTAAACCTATGGAGGGAAATTACAATGATTATCAACCACAACCTTAACGCTATGAACGCACACCGCAACATGTCAGCAAACACTTCAAACGCTGGGAAAGCAATGGAGAAATTATCTTCAGGCCTTCGCATCAACCGTGCTGGCGATGACGCAGCTGGTCTTGCAATCTCTGAAAAAATGCGTGGACAAATTCGCGGTCTTGATATGGCTTCGAAAAACGCACAAGACGGTATCTCAATGATCCAAACAGCTGAAGGCGCATTGAACGAAACACATTCAATCCTTCAACGTATGCGTGAACTTGCTGTTCAAGCATCGAACGACACGAACGTAACTGTAGACCGTGATGCAATCGGTGACGAGTTGGCTGAACTTGGTAAAGAAATCACACGTATCAAGGACAACACTGAGTTCAACGAACAGACTCTTTTAGACGGTACTGCAGGTAATGCTGGTACAGTTACATTCCAAGTTGGTGCTAACAACGCACAAACTATGACTGTCGACTTCACAACTGCTGGAATCAACTTGACTGATGTTGAAACAGCTGTTGGAACGTTGACTGGAACAAGCGTAGCTGATTCAGCAACTGCTACAGCGTTGATCGATACAATCTCGACTCAAATCGAAACAGTGTCAAAAGGACGTTCACTTTTGGGGGCAACTCAAAACCGTCTCGAGCACACAATCAACAACTTAAGCACATCTGCTGAAAACCTTCAAGCTGCTGAGTCACGCATCCGTGACGTTGACATGGCGAAAGAGATGATGAACTTCACGAAGAACAACATCCTTAACCAAGCTTCACAAGCAATGCTCAGTCAAGCAAACCAACAGCCGCAAGCAGTTCTTCAACTTCTTCGTTAAGATTTATACTATTTCTTAACCAAGAAACACAAGAGTCTAATTGCAAAAATGTCCGTCCCTCGTTCTTTGAGGGACGGACATTTTTAGTATACATAAACAAATTCATTCTCTTTTAAATGATTCTTTTTAATATCTTGCCACTTATAGACGACTGACCAATACGTGCGGTTTAAATGTTGAGATATCGCAGCGTCTGTCATTCCGTTCTGTTTTGCTTGAATGATAAATTCGATTTCTTCCGTTGTGTAGTCATTTTTTGCTTTTGAGGCGATGACGGTCATGTCCGGGTGCTGGTCTCGTTCAAGCTGTAATCGATAGTCCCAATCGAGCTTTTTACGCATTGATGGAATGGCGTAAGCATAAGGGGAGAATTCGTTTAAAAAACGGATTGCTTCTTCTGTCTTCTGGATGCGTAACGTATAAAAATGTCCATCTGAGCGACGGCTTAACACGAATTGATGATGAAATGTTCGATAAATGAATTCACTTAAAACTTCGAGCTCGTCCGGATAAAAGGCTTGTAGATAGAGATAGATATGAGGTGTGATAATGATTTGATTCAGTTTAGAGCGTTTCGATTTCGTCAATGAAAGGCTGCCATCATCTAAATAAAGAGCGAGTAAAAATACGGGGTGCGTGCAATCCTTCAAGAGATGGATTGGGATACGTTTTTCGCGATTCTCATAACATTGTGTCCAGAGCCAAGTGAAAAGTTCATCTCTTCTTGAAAATAACTCTGCGCTCGTTCCAGTGGAGCGAATCTTTATTCCTTCGAAAATTCGCGGAGCGATTGACAATTTCCATTCTCGATACTCCATTTGTTTGACTGAAAAATGCTCGAGGTACTGAAGTCCCTTCCTGGGAACAGTTTTTGACTTTGTTCGAGCGATGGTTCCATCCCCCAATAATGTTCCTAATAGTAGACTTTTTTCAAATACAGTCAGTTCCTCCCAAAGCATGCTATTCTCTCCTTCACACATTGTTAGTTTGACCTCTATTCATTTGATTCCCTTTCTCTTTTATAGTTATGCCGAACACCATTACAGAAAAATGACAAGGGTCTTGAACTTCATCAATTGTTTGAGTACAAGAAGGAGTTCCTATATTGGATGATTGAAAAAGTGTATTAAAGCTTCCATTGCGAATAAGTATTCATTTTCATAAAAACTGAAAATGAGGAGATGGTAAACCGATATAGTAGGTGAGAACAATTATATGAGGAGTAGAAGCTCATGAATCCGATCATTTCTGAAGTCCGGCTTCACTTACCTTCTTCCGTCTTGCCATATGAACAAACAAAAAACGTGTTTGTCGAAGCGAATCAAGAACAGCTTGCTGGTGAAGGGATTGTCATTCTTCCGACGCCACAACACGTAACGAAATTAGAGGCAGCTGTCGAGAAGGCGAATCTTGTGTTAGAGAAACAAAGAACCGGTTTAAAGTTTATGAAACATGAAAAATTAAACGATTATTATATTCAAATTGTGGATACGAATAATGAAGTAATTCGAGAAATTCCAAGCAAGAAATCCTTAGATTTTTTTGCGGCATTCATGGAGTTTAATCAACTTTTTGACGAACGTGTATAAAGGAGGCAAACTATGACAACACCTATCCGATTCGGCGGACTTGCTAGTGGAATTGATACTGATACAATTATTAAACAATTGATGCAAGCAGAGAGAGTCCCCGTTGATAAACTTGAACAGAAAAAACAGACCACCGAATGGAAGCGTGATGCGTACCGTGAAATTAATCGATCACTCATGACACTCCGGAACAGTGCAGTCGATTTGATGTTCAGTCGAAACTTCTATGCAAAAACTTCTAGTTCATCTGATGAGTCACGCGTTTCAGTTGTAGCAGGACCATCGAGCGGTAACACAGCAATTCGTATCGAATCCGTTGGTCAGCTTGCGACAGCTGCAACCCAAGTTGTCGAACCAAAAGACAAAAATGGGAATGCAGTTACAAAGACAACAAAAGTTGCAGATATGAACTTGCAATCGGCTACTCAAGAAGTGACATTATCTACCGTTACAAAGGAATGGACACTCTCGCCAAAACCAAGAGCAGGGACAACAATCACTTTGAAAGATGCAACGAGTAATCCTATTGATGCATCAACCTATACTTACGATGAAGCGACAGGGAAAGTAACGATGAACGATGGGACAGATGTACCTATCGGAGCAACCGCAACCTATACTTCTGGTTATCAAGTGCAAATTCGTTCCGTCAGCGGTGGCGATTTTAAAACCATTCAAGTAGCAGAAGATGCTACTATGGAAAATTTAGTAACTGCTTTAAATGGAAAAGATTCAGGGATTTCCGCATTTTTTGAGCCGGTTTCTGGGAAGTTGTCACTTACTCAAAAACAAACGGGTGAAGAGGCGATTATCGAATTTGATACCACTACCAAAGCTGCTTTCGGGATTGATCCGGCAGCCGTTCCACAAAAAGGAATGAACGCTAATTTTATAGTGAATGGTATTTCCATGACACAAAGCTCGAACACTGTGACAATTGATAATATGACGATAACGTTAAAGTCGCAGTTTACGGCAGGTGAAGGTGCTGTTACTCTCTCGGCGGCAACTGACACACAGAAAGTCTTTGATAATATAAAAGCGTTTGTTGAAAAATATAATGAAACAATCGATCTTATGAATAAAAAAGTAAAAGAAGATCGTTTCCGTTCATTTGCGCCGCTCACGCAAGCACAGCGTGATGAATTGTCAGATGACGAAGTTAAAAAATGGGAAGAAAAAGCGATGAGTGGGATGTTACGAGGTGATACAATTATTCGAGGGGCAATGGACTCGCTCCGGAGTAATTGGTCAAGCACTTCGATCGCGACGAACGACACCGACATGCGCCAATTGTTTCAAATCGGTCTATCAACCGGAGCAGACTTCACAAACGGTGGGAAAATTGAGTTGAACGAAGAAAAGCTCAAAGCCGCTATCGAAAAAGATCCGGACCAAGTGTATCAGTTATTCGCCAATACGGAGAGTGGGTTACTCACACAAGTTCGTGATGCTGCAACTAGCTCACGTTCGTCGATTACTCGGATTGCCGGCGCGGAAGGCTCTGGTGCACCGACGTATTCGATGGGGCGCGAAATGACAGAAATCGATACTCGAATTAGACGGTTAAATGATTTGTTAATCGATAAAGAAAATGCCTATTACCGTCGCTTTGCAGCGATGGAAACGGCCATGAACCAGGCGAACTCACAAGCCGCCTCACTGCAACAGTTCTTAGGCGGAGGCATGTAAGAGGAGGAATTTAAATGGTATCCAACCCATATGCAGCATATCAAAATAGTGCGGTCACGACCGCAAATTCGCAAGAATTGACGCTCATGCTTTATGATGGGGCGCTCAAGTTCATGCGCCTCGCCAAACTCGCCATCGAGCAAGGGAATTCAGATTTGAAGAACACGAACATCCAAAAGACGCAAGCCATCTTCCAAGAGCTTCGTCTGACACTGAATAAAAAAATCGCAGTCTCCGCGAATTTGGATTCGCTCTATGAGTACATGTGGCGCCGTCTCGTCGATGCGAATGTCAAGAACGACACGACGATTCTCGACGAAGTGCTCGATTTCACGACGGAACTCCGCGACACGTGGAAGGAAGCGATGAAACTCGCGAAGCAAGCATGAGACCCATCGATGAGATCATCTTCAAAACACAGCGATTAAAAGATTTACTAGCGAAAGTGCCGGAAGAGCCGACATATGACACGTGGATGGATCAAATCCATGAGTTGCTCGATGACCGCGAGCAGTTGCTTGCGGCGCACGGACCGAACTTGAAGGATGCTGACCAGACGGTGATTCATCAGCTCGTCGATGATAGTCAACAGATCGCGCGTTTGATTGAGGCGGAGCATCAACGGCTCGGGATGACGCTCGGGACGGCGCGACAAGAACGGAAGACGGTCAAGTCGTACGTCGACCCGTACGAAGACGTCGACTCGAACTTCTCAGGATTATTCGATCAACAGACATGAAACAGCTCGAAGGAACGCCTTCGAGCTGTTTTTATTTATGAGGTTTTGATTTGTTGTCGCATTTTCAAAAGGATTCTGGATAGCGTGAACAAAACCAGCCCGCTCATATTAAACTTCAAGTAAACCAATAGGGCATCATGTAACGACGTCACCGGTAGAAAACCACTGAATATGACGAGCGGCAGAATCGTCACATGCATCGTGGCCCAATGAATCAGAATCTGTTTCCAGAACGACCAGCGTCGAACTTCATAGATGATACTCGTCAGACCAAGGAAGAACGCCATCCCGCCATAGACGAGCATATTATGTACACCTTCCATATTTCCATTCCACCACTGAAATGTTGCAAGCACTCCGAATAACGCGAACCACTTCACACCGCGAACGAATCCTGTTTTCAATAACGTCATCTAGATTACCCCCTTATTCATTCGTTATCATCTTTACGACTCAATGATGAAAAAGTTTCATTCCATTTGATAGGGATGCAAAGACGTCTGTTTTCGTTTAAAATCGGGTAAATAACACTGTAACCGTTGCTTCTTTTCTGGAAAGGGGAGGGAAACGAGATGAGTGAGAAAAAGGTAAAGCCTAAGTCATCGAAAAATCGTCGTTACTTCGTCTACGGTCCAGAAGGGGCGTATGATGAATATGTGGAACGTGACCCTAAACTTGAAGCGTACATCGAAGACGATGCGCCAATCGAGGACGGTCCCGATCCATATGAAGAAGAAGAGCTCAAATCACGAGGATAAGTCAGTTGAAGTCAAGGTCCAATCACGGACCTTGACTTTTATTTATTCAGGGTGACGACCCTATACGTTTTCTTACACCGGTCAGGCTAGACAATCTAGTATGCTCATCTTATCAACTACCACTCACACGAAAAAGGAGAGAAATAAGATGAATATGAAACGATATGGATTGATCCTCGCTTTACCTTTAACACTGCTTGTAGGCTGCGGGGAAGCCGATGAACTGAAGACGACAGCGACCGATACGGAGGAAGTTGTAGAGACAGAGAAGAAGGAGGAACCAGCGGCAGACACAAAAGAAGAAGCAGAAGTGCAGGAGAGTGAACTTGGTTCAAACCAAATCTTCATGAAGAACAAGGCGCTAGACATCAAAGAGACGATTGGCTCTGTCAACTTCGCCATCGATAAAGTGCAGACATCTCGACTCACGGTCAACGAAGCGTACCGCGACTCGTTTGACGGACAAGAAGAAGTGACAGTCGTCGCGATGAATGTCATCGTCGAGAATACGATTGACGACACCATCAGTTTTCATCCAAACCAAGCGACGCTCGTGACGAACACGGGCGAACAAGTGTCAGCTGACTTGTGGTTCTCGGATGACGTCGGCGGCGAGTTCCTCGGGAAAGTGAAGAAGGAAGGGAACGTCCTCTTCTTCGTCGAAGCGATGCCAGAAGAGTTAGCGGACGTGAAAGTCGTCATCGACGGACCGTCTGACGCGAACTATCAGTCGATCGGGGAATCCCGTTACGAATATACAATTAACGTCGAGAAATAAAGGAGGGCCGTACCAGGGAACTGGTGCGGCCGTTTTATGTCCAGAGTAATACCCAAAAAATTTAACGTTTACCTCGAATGCCCTTTTAAAAATGGGGAATAAGATTTATATAAGTTGGAAAAGTCTTGAGGTAAAGGAGAGGATTGGATTGAAGTCGTACGGATTCATCTTAGCCATTCCCTTGCTCGTGTTAGTCGGATGTGGAGACACGGAGCCATCATCGACTACTACCGAACCTACCAACCAAAGTGAAAGCGTTCCGTCGACAGACAGCCAAAAAGAGACGACAGAAACAGAAACCGTACAAGGTGAAGAGTTTGAAGTACAGGAAGATGAGATTGGGCGCAGTCAAATTTACATGAAGAATAGTGATTTAGGCATTGAAGAAACGATTGGGCCAATCATCTTTCAAATCGATAAGGTGCAAACGCTGCGTCTAGAAGTCGCTTCTGATTATCGTTTCTTCTTCGATGATCAAAAAGAAGTGACCATCGTTTCGTTCAATGTCATCGTCGAAAATACGAGTGATGAGACTGTCAGCTTTCACCCAAACCAAGCCAGGCTCGTCACGAACACAGGCGAACAGGTTGATGCTGACATCGTCATTTCAGAGGATGTAGGCGGAGAATTTTTAGGAAAAGTGAAGAAAGAGGGCGGCGTGCTGTTCCATGTCGAGTCGATGCCTGAAGAACTGACCGAAGTCCGCTTTGTTGTGGAGGGACCTTATAATGATCAGTTCCATAAAATTGCCGAGGAGCGATATGAATACACGATTGACGTCACCAAATAAAGAGAACGCGCATCTCCGTGATGCGCGTTCTCTTATTGTCGTTGATGCGGCAACGGAATCGTCAACACGTTCCAGTTCTCGCCGGCAAATATTTTCGCGAGATAGACAATCTGTCCAACGTGATAGCTGTAGTGCGACACTTGCTTCTCAATCGCCCAGATGACGCTCTTCTCTTCACCGCGGATGAAGACGGTCTTGCCGAGGTCTTCCGGCGTGAGACTCGAGAGCACGTCGTCCAACAGTTGCCAACGTTCGTCCCATGTCGCCATCAATTCGACGCGGGACTGTTGTTGGTCCTCGAACTCGGCGTCACGGTTTCGGTCCGGCTTCTCGCCGTCCGTCGTCAAAAAGTCGGTCCAGCGGGACTTCATGTTGTTCGAGATGTGCTGCACGATGACTGCGAGTGAGAGCGTGTCCTTCGCGAGCATGCGATGCATGTCCTCGTCGTTCACTTGTTTCAACGCGTCTTCGGCAAGCTGTTTCTGTTCCTGGAAAATCGAGCGTACCGTTTCGATATAGCGGGCTTCAAACATGGAATGACCTCCTTTGGATTCCTACTAAGCATACCTCAATCTGAACGTGATAAAAATCATTGAGAAGGAACCGTGCAAGACGCCACCGTGCGATGATCGATTCCTGGGTGCCCTGTTTAGGTTTTGACGGGAGTCATGTCACGTCTAGCTTCTTTCGGTTTTGGGGTTCACCCGTGAAGAGAACCGGCCGCGTTTGTCCGGGAGTGGATGAGCGCGTTTTTTTGTATGCTAAAAGGGAGAGCTGCGGCTCTCCCTTTTAGGCGTTTTCGATTCTAAAGTCTTCCCAGTGTGACCGGGCCTGGGTACGGATTCGCTCCGACACTTCCTTACTGCCGAGCAAGATGCCGTACCAACGCCTCGCGTCCTCATATAGACCGAGCGCGGCCGACAAGTCGGCGATTCGCAGCATGAGCTGATCGTACGGGAGGCCGGTCCGGATTTGATCCGTGTATGCCTCCTGTACCTCGTTGTACTTGTCGAGCGTCCGCTTCATCCATTCCTTCTCGGACGACTCGTCGCCCGTCAAGCGATACATCCAGACGAGGCGCATGCCGAGCATGGCGACGACGGACGGTTTTTGGCCGCTCAATTGGGCTGTCATGACGGCGAACTTGTAGAGCCGGATGACGTGCTCGGCCGAACGGTCGCCCGCGAGCGCATCGGCGTTGACCCGATTGAAGTAACCTGTCTCGAGCGCCTCACGATGTGTCTTCCTCACCTTATCGAACGAATCGTGGAAGACGAGATGACAATGACTGCAGACGGTTGGCTCATAAAAATATGGGTTGGCACCGCCGTAAGTCGTATACCCATCCTTCGCGACTTCCTGCGGCCGGATGTGGCGCGACAGAACGCGCGGCGTCTCGCTTTGTTTCAAACAATACGGACATTTCACTTTTTTCGAAAAGATATGTTCTGCCATATTCTCACCTCACACGTATACGTTGACGAGCAGGCCGCGAATTTCGCCGACTTGATTGAGGAGCGAAAGACGTGATGCTTCGCCCGAGATGACTTGATCGGTCAAGGCAAGTAGCTTCTGGTCGACCTGTTCGACGATCTTATAAATCTTGGCTCGGCCGCGACGGTTGAAGCCGCGTTTGTCCTCGAGGCGGAGTGCCGCGTCAACGGCGTCTTTCATAAAGTCTTTAATGAGTTGCTTATATTCAGCGAGCGATTCGACAGTCTGGCTCTCGGCGAGGAGCTCGCCTTTCTCGTGGATGGCCGCGATTTGGCGTTGGAAGCGCTCATGCTCGCGGTCCTCACGTTTTTGACCGATGACGTTCTGGAACGAGACGCCGGGCTCGGTGTCAGGGCGTTTCGCCTTTCCGGTGCCGTGAAGCGACTGCGTCTCCATGATGCGACGAATGTCCATAGGGATCCGTCCTTCCTTAAGTTAGTTCAATAATTGTAGCACGCCTTGCGGCAATGCGTTCGATTGGGCGATCATCGCCATGCCGGACTGGTTCAAGATGTTGAGGCGGGCGAAGTCCATCATCTCACGTGCCATATCGGCGTCGCGAATCCGTGACTCAGACGCCGTCAAATTCTCGGAACCGATTGTGACGACACTCACGTTCGCCTCCAATCGGTTTTGAATGGCGCCAAGCTTCGAACGTTCGAGTGATACCGCTTTGATGGCGTCGTCGTACTTGGCAATAGCGGTAGTAGCGCCATTCTGGGTCGTCACATCTAGTCCGTCGATTCCGAGCGCGGCGGCACGCATATCGTCGACGTTCAAGACGACGCCTTCACCGCTACCGGCCCCGAGTTGGAAGAAGAGTGTCTCATTGCCGGCGATATAGTCACCGTTCATGATTTTTTTTGAGTTGAACTCGGTCGTCTCGGCGATTCGTGTCACTTCATCCGTGAGCGCAGAAATCTCATCTTGGACGGCCTTCGTGTCGTCCTCGCTCAGCGTCCCGTTGGCGGCTTGAACCGACAGCTCACGCATCCGTTGCAGGAGGGCGTGCGTTTCGCTCATCCCGCCTTCGAGCGTCTGAGTGAGCGAGATGCCGTCAAGCGTGTTGCGTTCGGCCATCGACAGCGAGTCGAGACGGATGCGCATTTTCTCGGAGATGGCGAGCCCGGCCGCGTCGTCAGACGCCTTGTTGATGCGGATCCCGCTCGAGAGGCGGTCCATCGTCTTCTTCATCGTCGCCTGGTTGATCGTGAGCGAGGAGTAGGCTTTGAGCGCCTGTACATTATTGGTAATTTTCATAGCGGTTTCCTCCTGCAGGTACGGGTTTCAGACGAGCGTTCTCGATTGCTTCGGCCCACGTCTGGTCGAGCTCGGTCGCAAGGCCGTGAAGCTCCTCGATTTTGTCCATATCTTGTTCAATCAACGCCTCGAGGCTCGATTTAGCCATATACAAGTAAAGCTCATCGAGTTGAGCCGAGATGATCCCACCGCCGTCGTGGAGACCTTGGTGAAGCTTCGCGAGCAGTTCGCGCGCTTGGCGCAAATGGCGGTTGCGTTCGGCGATGGTCGCCGTCCTGGCGTTTGCATAATGATAGACGAGCGCGTGGAGCATCGCTTGGGTCAGCTCTTCCGGGCTCATTTCGTATAATCGGTTCGATTTCATGATGGATCTCCTTTGATAGTGTCGAGTTCTTCAATCAGTAATAGCACTTCGGCCATGACGTCATACAGTTGGGGCGGAATCGCGTCCCCGAGGTCGAGGTCAAGCAGGTGGCCAAGGAGCGAATGGTCATGCTCGATGGCGACGCCGCGCGCTCTCGCCTCATCTAAGATTTTATCGGCGACGGCACCCGTTCCGCGGGCGACGATGACCGGGGCACGGTCAATCGTCTCGTCATAGCGGACGACGGCGGCCGTCTTGCGTTTCGTCAAATCCATGCGTTGATACATAACAGCCTCCTAGATGCGGAAATCATAGCCGGTCGTCTCGAGCGTCGGGCGCTCGGTCTCCGGTCGGTCGGACTTCGTCAATGGGCGGAACTGGGTCGTCACGCTCTTGTAGCCGATCGCCTCGAGCGTCGTCTCGATCTTGCCGAGCAGGGGACGCGCGAGTGCCTCGACGGTCGGGTCATCGTGTTCGAGCGTGAGCCGGAGATTCCGGTCGATCGCTTCGAGCTTGACGCCGATCTCACCGAGCCGTGGCGTCTCGAGCCGAATATAAAGCACGCTGTTCTCCCAGTCGACTACGTCCCCGGCCTCCCGGTTTTGGATATGGACGTGAATGCCAGTGTCAATCTCTTGGACTTTCGCCGGCAAGGCGAGTATGAGCTGATGGAGCTGCCCACCGTCCAACCGGTTTAACGTCTGTTGGACTTGGAAGAACGAGGCGAGCCGTTGCGCTTCAGGTGTCGCCGCGTCGGGTTTCAATGACAACGTCGACGCCTGGACGCGCTGGGCCGTCTCTTGGATGACGCGGCCCGATAGGTTCGGGTCGACTTTGAACGACGTGACGCGCGGCAGTTCGCCGGCGCGGGTCGCCTGGTGCGGGATATATTCGAGCCGGACGTGGTTCGGCACGTAGCGGAACTCGTTCAAGCTGGCGCGCACTTCTTTGATGAGCGCGGCGCTCTCAGCCGGTTTCGTCGACAGCAGCCCGAGGGCGACGTCGAGCTTCGCCGTCATCGCGACGAGCGCCTTCTCTTGGGTCGCGCTCGTATGTAACAAGGCGTCCGTCTTTTGGATGAGTTGCGTCAAGCGGGTCGATACCGTCTCGAGTGCGGGGCGTGCCTGATGCGGGTTCGTCTCGACGAGGGCGGCGACTTGGCCGAGCTGTTTCGTGACCGTCACTTGTTCGCTTCTAAACGTGTTCGTCACGTTCGCGAGATGTGACGTCACTTCTTTGACGAGCACCGGTCGTCCGAGGACGGGCGGTAACGCCTCGCGCGGTTCGATTCGCGTCGGGCGCGGCTCCGGCAACTCGTTGATGAGCCGGTCGACCGTCTCCGGTGTCGGCGTCAAACGTTCGCTGACGGGACGCGACAGATTGACGTGCTCGATGAACCGTTCTTTCTGCGGGTACGGCGCGTCAGGTGGCGGTGGTTTCATTTGTTGTCTCGCTTCATCTAATGACGCGAGGGCGAGGTCGCGCGCGACATCACGCGGGAGCGTCGGCGCCTCGACCGTCTTCAGCCAGAGGACGGCATCGCGCATGTCGCCTTTAAAGACGGTCTCGAGCAGACGCACCGTGTCCTCGTTCATCGGCAGCCGTCCTGATTGGAGCAAACGGCTGACGGCACTCCGGACCTCGGGCGGGAGCGATGCGAGCAACGCCTGAATCTTCGTATCGAGTTTCACCGGTTGACCGCTCGGCATGTCCGGCGTCTCGGGTTCAGGTTTGACGACGATCGTCGCGATGAGCTGGCCGTCTTGTTCGGCGAGCGTCAGTTGGAACGGGTTCGTCTTCGGGAGCCCGCCCTCGAACGTGACCTCGACGTGCTCGCCATTGATTTTGACGATCCCGGAGTCGGGTCCGGTCTGTTTGACGAGCTCGGCTTTATAGATGCGATTCGTCTGGATGCCGGCTGTGACCGCGACGGCCGCGGTCATGGGGGCTTGGATTTGCATAGTTGTCACCTCGAACAATATATCGACCTCTTTTTCAAAAAGTGAAGCGAAACCGACAGAAAAAAACCTCCCGTCGAATCGACGGAAGGGTCAAGAGTTGAGCGTTGCGCTCTGGTTTAATTGTTGGAACCGAGCGACGAGTTCGCCCGTCGCTTTCAATTGATTGCGGAGGACGTATGAGGTCGCGTTCGTGGTGATCCGGTGACCGTTCTGGGTGACGACCAAACCTTTCGACTCGATCGGGTCACTCGTGATGTCACGGACGTGCGACCAGGCGTACCATTCACATTCAGGGCGCTTCGGGGACATCGTCGGGAAAAAGACGAGACCGGACGTCGGTTCGATGACGACTGGCACTTTGCCTTTGATGCCGGCGACGCGCTTGGCGACGAAGATGCGCTCCTCGATCGAACTGCTGTACTGGCGGCATGAGAGCTGCAGGAGCTGGTAGGGCCGGAGCGGGGTCGTAATCTCGGAACCGTCCTCGAGAATGACGCGCGATTGAGCGGACATCTCATAACAAGGCAGGATGGCCACCGTCCGCTTCGTAATACGGTACTTTTCCTCGGAATGGTAGGGGCGCATATGGCTGCACCGTCCTTTTCGTATTAGATTTTCAGGCTCGGCTCGCCCAAATGGCGTACAAACCTAAATCATCCCTTCCATGATATATCACAAAATATGTAAATTCAATATCTCTATATGAAAAGTAGGGAAATATAATTCCAATGTAAGCCAAAAGATGATTCATTTACAAAAATATGAGAAAGTGTTTGTCACGCTTCCAAGAAGGTGGTAAGATTACCGATAGAGGGAAAGCCTCTGTATTCTTCAATGGTGAAAGGAATGGATTTACACATGGTAGGTAAAGTAAAATGGTTTAACTCAGAAAAAGGTTTTGGATTCATCGAAGTAGAAGGCGGCAAAGACGTATTCGTACACTTCTCTGCAATCCAAACTGACGGCTACAAATCACTTGACGAAGGTCAAGAGGTAGAATTTGAAATCGTTGATGGCGAGCGTGGCCCACAAGCGGCTAACGTTACAAAATTATAATTTCAAGCCGTAAGCCGGTTCCCTCGTGGAGCCGGCTTTTTATTTTTCTTACATAGCGTCCTTCGAATCAAAATCGCGTTTAAGAACGGGCAGAACGGGTAGTTTCTTTTTATACCGCCGATTCAAGTTGAAGACGACGCAATCGGAACAAAATTGTCATTATTTTCTGATGATAACGTTTTCAAACGATTTGAATTCGGGGTATACTATAAATGAGCCACCTGGTTCCACTTTCTTTTCAGAAATGAAGCAGGAGATTCGGTCCAAATCGACGAATCATTGGGTCAAGCGGTTATTTTAAGGAGGAGTTCAGATGATTTATAACATTCGCGGCGAAAACATTGAAGTCACACCAGCTATTCAAGACTATGTCGAGAAAAAGTTGGACAAATTGACTCGGTATTTCACAACTCCTACGGATGCACAGACGGCTTACGTCAACTTGAAAGTGTACAACGAGAAGCAAAAAGTGGAAGTGACGATCCCGATGCCGAACTTGTTGCTCCGTGCTGAGGAAACAAACCTCGACATGTACGCGGCGATCGACCTCGTCGTCGATAAATTGGAACGTCAAATCCGTAAGCACAAAACGAAACTCAACCGTAAATCACGTGCCAAAGATGGCGGTATCGGCGAGTACTTCAAGTCACTCGAAGGTCCTGAGGACGTGGTCGTCTACGACGAGGACGAGGCAGAACTCGAACTCGTGCGGACGAAGCGTTTCACGCTCAAACCGATGGATACGGAAGAAGCGATTCTTCAGATGGACATGCTCGGCCACAGCTTCTTCGTCTTCTCAGACGCAGAAACGGGCAACACGAACGTCGTCTATCGTCGTAAAGACGGGAAATACGGCTTGATCGAACCAGAATAATTCAACCTTGAAACCACACGGCCCTCCAACTCGGAGGGCCGTTTCGTTTGGCCTTTCCTTGAAAGCGAGGGTCACTTCGGTTAAACTGTACATTAGGGAAAAAACATGCATTTTTCAGTGAATGCAGAGGAGATAAAGCGTATGGCGAACTTTTTGAAAGATTTATTTGCTCCACAGAAACGAGTATTGAAAAAAGCAGAAAAAGCGGCCGACCTCGTCGAGTCGTTCGCCGAACCGATTAAGGCCTTGTCTGACGAAGCACTTCAGGCGAAGTCGATTGAGTTCCGGGAGCGTTTGGACAAGGGTGAGACGCTTGATGATATCTTGCCAGAAGCGTTTGCGGTCTGTCGCGAGGCGTCTGAGCGTGTGCTCGGCATGCGCCACTACCGCGTCCAACTCATCGGGGGCTACGTGCTCCATAACGGTGACATCGCTGAGATGAAGACCGGGGAAGGGAAGACGCTCGTCGCAACTCTTCCGGTATATTTGAACGCGCTCACGGGCCGCGGCGTCCACGTCGTGACGGTCAACGAATATTTGGCCCGCCGTGACAAAGAACTCATGGAACCGCTCTACTTCGCACTCGGCCTTTCGGTCGGCCTCAACGTGTCGAACATGGACCGTGTCGAGAAGCAGGCGGCTTACAACTGTGACATCACCTATTCGACGAACAACGAGCTCGGTTTCGACTACTTGCGTGACAACATGGTCCTTTATAAAGAAGACCGTGTCCAACGCGAGCTCTACTTCACGATCGTCGATGAAGTCGATTCGATTCTCGTCGATGAAGCCCGGACCCCGCTCATCATCTCGGGTTCGGCTCAAAAATCGACAGAGCTCTACACACGGGCCGATGCCTTCGTCCGCACGCTCAAAATCGAGGACGACTACACGGTCGACGTGAAGACGAAGTCGGTCCTCCTCACGGACAAAGGGGTCGACCTCGCCGAGAAGTTCTTCGGCATCGACAACTTGTTCGCGATCGAGCACGTCTCGGTCAACCACCACGTCGGGCTCGCCCTTCGTGCCAACGCCGTCATGCATCATGACGTCGACTACATGGTCCGTGACGGCCAAGTCATGATCATCGACCAGTTCACCGGTCGGGTCATGGACGGACGCCGCTACTCGGAAGGGTTGCACCAGGCGATCGAAGCGAAAGAAGGCGTCGAGATTCAGCGTGAATCGATGACGCTCGCGACGATCACGTACCAGAACTACTTCCGTATGTATGAGAAGCTGGCCGGGATGACCGGAACGGCGAAGACAGAGGAAGAAGAGTTCCGTAACATTTACAACATGCAAGTCGTGACGATCCCGACGAATAAACCGATCCTTCGGGAAGACCGTTCGGATCTCATTTTCAAATCGATGGACGGCAAGTTCAAAGCCGTCGTCGAAGAAATCATGGCAGCCCACGCGACGGGACAACCGGTCCTCGTCGGGACGGTCGCCGTCGAGACGTCGGAGCATTTGAGTAAGCTTCTCTCGAAGAAGAAAATCAAACACGAAGTCTTGAACGCGAAGAACCACGCCCGTGAGGCCGAAATCGTCGAGAACGCCGGCCAAAAAGGTTCGGTCACGATCGCGACGAACATGGCCGGACGCGGAACCGACATCAAGCTCGGCCAAGGCGTCATCGAGCTCGGCGGATTATATATCGTCGGGACCGAGCGCCACGAGTCACGCCGGATTGACAACCAGCTCCGTGGACGGGCCGGACGACAAGGGGACCCGGGTAAATCCCAGTTCTACTTGTCACTCGAAGATGAGCTCATGCGCCGCTTCGGGACGGACAGCCTCCAGAACATGATGGAGCGCCTCGGCATGGACGACACGCAACCGATCGAGAGCCGTATGGTCTCGAAAGCGGTCGAGTCGGCCCAGAAACGTGTCGAAGGGAACAACTATGACGCTCGGAAACAGCTCCTCGGTTACGATAACGTCATGGCCGACCAACGGAAAGTCATGTACAAAGACCGGGCCAGCATCCTCGAGAACGAATCGGTCACGGACATCGTCCGTTCGATGATTCAAGAGACGGTCGAGACGGGCGTCGCGCAATATACGCCGCTCGAGCTCGTGCCTGAAGAGTGGAACATCGACGAGCTCGCGCACTGGGCCAACCAGACGCTCGCCCTCGAGCAGCCGGTCGAAGGCAAGGACTTCTACGGCAAAGAGCGCGAAGAGATCATCGAGCTCTTGAGCGAACGCACGACCGCGCAGTATGAGGCGAAACGCCAACTCGCGCCGCCGGAACGCTTCAACGAGTTCGAGAAGATCATCGTGCTCCGTGCCGTTGACTCACACTGGATGGCACACATCGACCACATGGACCAACTCCGTCAAGGGATTCACTTGCGTGCCTACGGACAGAACGACCCGCTCCGCGAGTATCAGGCGGAAGGCGTCAACATGTTCGACGCGATGAACGTGGCCATCTCCGAAGAAGTGACCGGCTTCGTGCTCCGTGCCGAAGTCGGCGACAACCTCCGACGCGAGAAAGTCGTCGAGGAGGAAGTGGCGGTGTCTGGCAAGGACGACACGCCGCTCAAGAAAAAGCCGGTCCGTCGTACGGAAGACCAACGGCTCGGGCGCAACGACCCGTGCTGGTGTGGTTCAGGCAAGAAGTTCAAAAACTGCCACGGCAAACAACAGGCTTAATTTTGAAAGAGGCGAGTCCGCTCGCCTCTTTCCTACGGAAAGGTGACCTACACTATGGAAATTTCAGATATTCGCAACGAACTCGAGGCGATGGCGAAACGCCTCGAGAATTATCGCCAATCGCTCAACCTGACAGAGAAGCAGGCCCGCATCGCCGAGCTCGAGAACGAGATGACGTACCCAGACTTCTGGGACAGCCAAGAGAAGGCGCAGAAAGTCATCGACGAGTCGAACGCGCTCAAAGCGATGGTCGACAAATACCAAGAGCTCGCCGATGGGCATGAAGACGGCGAAGTCACGCTCGAACTGATCAAAGAAGAGCCGGACGCCGAGATGCAAGGTGAATTAGGAGAGATGGTCACGGCGCTCAAGGCCGATTTCGACGCGTTCGAACTCGAAATCCTCTTGAACGGACCGTACGACGCCAACAACGCAATCCTCGAGCTTCACCCGGGGGCGGGCGGTACCGAGTCGCAAGACTGGGCCTCGCTCCTGCTTCGGATGTACCAACGCTTCGCGGACAAGCAAGGCTGGAAAGTCGAGACGGTCGACTATCTGCCGGGCGAAGAAGCTGGCGTCAAGTCGGTCACGCTCCGCATCGTCGGGCATAACGCCTACGGCTACTTGAAGGCGGAGAAAGGGATTCACCGTCTCGTCCGCATCTCGCCGTTCGATTCGTCGGGCCGCCGCCATACGTCGTTCGTTTCGTGCGACGTCATGCCGGAATTCAATGACGACATCGAAATCGAAGTGAAGACCGAAGACCTCCGGATCGATACGTACCGCGCGTCAGGCGCCGGCGGTCAGCACATTAACACGACCGACTCGGCCGTCCGGATCACGCACGTGCCGACGGGCGTCGTCGTCTCGTGTCAAGCTGAGCGTTCGCAAATCAAGAACCGCGAAGCAGCGATGAAGATGCTCAAGGCAAAACTGTATCAACGCGAACTCGACGAGCAGCAACGCAAGCTCGATGAGATCCGCGGCGAGAAGACAGACATCGGTTGGGGCAGCCAAATCCGTTCGTACGTCTTCCACCCGTACGCGATGGTCAAGGACCACCGCACGAGTTATGAAGTCGGGAACACGAGCGGCGTCATGGATGGCGACATCATGGGCTTCATCGACGCTTACCTCCGCAAGACAAATATGTGATGCAAGTGGCTCAAGGACTGACGTCTTTGGGCCACGTTGTATGTAGAGGAGAAAACCTTTAATGAAGCAAATCGTCAAAGACTATATCTATTTACTGACCGGGTCCGTCTTCGTCGCCTCGGCGTTCAGCTTGTTCCTATTGCCGAACAACCTCGCCTCGGGCGGCGTCAGCGGGATCTCAATCATCACGTACGAGCTGTTCAACATCTCGCCAGGGGCGTTCCAGCTCGTGTCGAACGTCTTGCTCCTCCTCGTCGGCTGGATGATTCTTGGGCTAGGCTTCGGCGTGAAGTCACTCGTCGGGTCGATTTTTTTACCGGGCGTGATCTTATTTTATGAAGCGATTGACGCGGGTGCGGCCGTCAATGACACATTGCTCGCGGCCATTTTCGGCGGGGCCGGTGTCGGCATCGGTCTCGGGCTCATCTTTCGGGGACGGGCCTCGACCGGTGGGATGGATTTGCTCGCGCAAATCTTACATAAGTTCACCCACATCCCGCTCTACCTCTGTATCGCCATTCTCGACGGGGCGGTCGTCCTCGTCGCTGCTGTCACGTTCTCGTTCACGACGGGACTGTATGCACTGATCGCCCTCTTCATTACGATCAAGATGATCGACTTCGTCCAGCTCGGCTTCACGCAGGACAAGATGGCGTATGTCATCTCAGAGAAACGGGACGTCATCACGCGCGCCGTCTTCGATGAGCTCGACCGGGGCGCGACGGAGATTCAAGCAATCGGGGCGTATTCGCGACTCGAGCGCCCGATGCTCCTCGTCGTCGTCCGCCAGAACGAAGTGAGCCGGCTGAAAGAAATCATTCGCCGCATCGATCCTGATGCGTTCCTCATCTTCAGTGAGGCGCACGAGGTGATGGGGCAAGGGTTCACGTCGGACAAACGCTATATCAACGTTCCCTAAGTTGTGGAATCTTTGTGTATTTTTCGTGAGTTAGGTTAGAAAGCGGTTCATAACGGCTATAATGGTAAAAGTAGGTTATTTCTACAACTTAGGAGGGGAACCCTATTATGAAGAAATGGATGATGGCGATTGGACTTGGCGCCATGCTCACGCTCGGTGCGTGCGGCGGTGGCGATGAAGAAGAGTCGACGAGCAACGGGGACGGCGCCAACACGGCGTCGGTCGACGCGGAAGCGGTCTACGCACAAAACTGTGCGGCATGTCACGGCGCAAATCTAGAAGGAATGAGCGGTCCGAAACTAGCGGACGTCGGTTCACGTCTATCTGCCAGTGAAATTGAAGAAGTCATCAAAAACGGGAAAGGCGCTATGCCTGCGAACGTGATTGAGGACGAAGAAGAAATCACGGCTGTCGCCGCTTGGCTCGCCGAGAAAAAATAATCATGGGGAACCACGAGGAGACTCGTGGTTTTTTTGTTTCCTTCAATCTCGACTGAATCTGGATCGTCAGTGATTGAAGCAAGGGAGTCGCGAACGCGGATAGCTTTTGAATGTGCGTTTCATTATCTGTGTCCGAGTCGTGAAATCTGTCTTCAACACGACAATTTCACACCGAACTCAATCCAACTGAAACATTCCTGTAATGGTTATTTAAAAGTCCGATTGCTATAATTGTAGGCGCTTGAACTATATCGTCTGTCGCCTTTTTCGGACGGGTGGGCACGAACAGGGTCCCTTGACAGGACGAGTGCTTATCGTGTAGAACAGAGGCTAGACGAAAATATTCACTTAACTAACTAATCCAGTCTTCGTCATAGATGCATGAAACGTGATAGATGCATGAAAAATATATAAAAAGGGTAGGGAATACGTTATGATCTCGATGCAAAAAGTCAGCAAAGTATATCCAAACGGCGTCGTCGCCGTCGATGACCTCGAGTTAGAGATTCAAGACGGCGAGTTCTTATACGTCGTCGGACCATCCGGCGCCGGGAAATCGACGTTTATGAAGATGATTTATCGGGAGGAGAAACCGTCGAGCGGTCTTCTTTTGATTGACGGGATTGACGTCGGCAAGTTGAAAAACCGCCACGTCCCGAAATTACGCCGTCAACTCGGCGTCATCTTCCAAGACTATAAGTTGTTACCGTCACTCACGGTATATGAGAACGTCGCGTTCGCTCTCGAAGTCGTACAGGCCGACACGAACACGATGCGCAAGCAGGTCATGGACGTGTTGAACCTTGTCGGACTGAAACACAAGGCGCGCAACTATCCGGATGAACTATCGGGTGGGGAGCAACAGCGTGTGTCGATCGCTCGTGCCATCGTCAATAAGCCAAAGCTCATCATCGCCGACGAGCCGACGGGTAACTTAGACCCGGACACGGCTTGGGGCATCATGGAAGTGTTCCAAGAGATTCACCGTCGCGGTGCAACCATCGTCATGGCGACCCACAACCGTGATATCGTCGACAAGATCCGCCATCGCGTCATCGCGATCGAGAACGGGAAAGTCGTACGCGATGAAGAGAAAGGAGCATATGGCTATGATATTTAAAAGTGGATTACGTCATCTGCGCGAAGGGTTCAAGGGAACACTACGCAACGGTTGGATGACATTCGCGGCCATCAGTGCCGTTACCATCACCTTGTTACTCGTCGGGGTATTCGCCCTCGTCATGTTCAACGTCAATGAGATTTCAGAGAACGTCGAGAGCGACGTCGAGATTCAAGTATTCGTTACCCGGACCGCGGAGGAAACGAACGTCGAGAAGCTCGGTGAGAACTTAGAGCAGATTCCAGGCGTCGAATCGGTCACGTTCAGCTCGAAAGAGGATGAACTGGAGAACTTCCGCAACCAACTTGGGGAAGATGCGAACGCCTACGGGACGGTCGAGAAGGACAACCCGCTCCACGACCGCTATATCGTCAAAGCGTCAGACCCGCTCAACACGGAGAAGGTCGCTGATGCGGTGCAATCGCTTGCTAACGTCGATAAGGTCACATATGGACAGGACTATATCGACAAGATGTTCGCCTTCTTCAACGGGATTCGCATCGGCGGACTCGTATTGATCGTCGGTCTCACGCTCATGGCGATGTTCCTCATCTCGAACACGATCAAGATGACGATTTTCTCACGCCGTCGCGAAATCGAGATCATGCGTCTCGTCGGAGCGAAAAACAGCTTCATTCGCTGGCCGTTCTTCATCGAAGGACTTCTCCTCGGTGTATTCGGTGCGCTCATCCCGATCGCGGTCATCTACTTCGGTTATGATGTCGCATATAGTGCTTTACAACCATCGCTAGATCAACTGAATAGTGATATATTTAAATTGATTGATCCATCGATTTTGACGACGCAAGTGTCACTCGTCCTCTTAGCGCTCGGTGCCTTCATCGGGATCTGGGGTTCGACGACATCGCTCGGTCGATTCTTGAAAGTCTAATCTAATTTAAATATGAGGAGGAGTTGGCGGATGAAACGTTCGCTTGCGCTTGGATTGAGTTTGACGCTACTTGCCTCGCCTGTATGGGCGACGGAGAAAGACACGCTGAAAGCACGACAAGATCGTTTATCCAATCAATTGGAGGAATCCAAGAAAGCGCAAGACGAGACGGACGCCGAGCTCGAAGTCACCGAGGCGGAACGTGATGCGGTCACGACAGAAATCCGTGCCGTCAATGAACGTCTCGAAGGCTTAAGTGAACAGATCGCCGTCCAACAGGAAGAAGCGGACGCGGCGCGCACCGAGCTCGAGGAAACCCGTGATCAACTCACTGCCCAAGGGCAGTACCTCGAAAGCCAGAAGGCGCTCCTTAGTGAGCGTCTTCGTGTGCTTCAAGTACATGAGGACCAGTCCTATCTCCAAGTCGTCTTCGAGTCCCGTTCATTCGGAGACTTCGTAACGCGGCTCTTGACCGCGCAGACGATTGCCGATCAGGACCGGGACCTCATACATAGTTACATGAGTGAAGTCGAGCGGCTCGAAGCGCTCGAAGCACGGCAGCGGACCCAGCTCTCGTTCCTTAAACAGAAAGAGCGGGAACTCGTCGTGACGAAACAGGCGCTCGACGTCGCCGCCGAACAAAAGCAGGGTTTGTTGTCGGAACTGAACGAACAAGTCGAACTACTGGAGCTTGAGAAGATGAGCCGTGAAGAAGAACAGGCGCTCATGAGTGAGCAGAGCCGGATCATCGCCGGTCAACTCGAAGCAATCGCCCAAGCGGAGCGGGAAGCCGCCGCCCGCGCCGAGGCCGAAGCGAAGGCCAAGGCACAAGCAGAAGCGCAGGCAAAAGCCGAGGCAGAGGCGAGAGCACGAGCTGATGCCAAAGCGGAAGCGGACAAGCGGGCAGACGACAAAGCGCCAACCGCCCCAGCGCCTGCTCCAACAACCCCACCGCCTGCGGAAACCCCGACGAACGTGACGGGACCGGCGACCTCGTTCGTGCGGCCGGTATCCGGCTACGTATCGAGCCCGTTCGGCCCTCGGCAAAACCCGCTCACGGGAGTGGCGGAGTCGCACCGTGGCATCGATCTCGTCAATGCGACCGGGACACCGATCGTCGCGGCGGCACCAGGCATCGTCATCAAGGCGGCCCCGGCGACCGGTTACGGCAACGTCGTCTTCGTGTCCCATATCGTCGGCGGGGAAGTATGGACGACCGTCTATGCCCATCTTGACGCGATTACGGTCACGTCAGGGCAAACGGTCGGAGCCGGACAGACCGTCGGTACGCTCGGCAGCACGGGCTGGTCGACAGGCCCGCATCTCCACTTCGAATTACATCGCGGACAATGGGCGCCAGGGCAACCGAATGCGGTCGACCCGGGTCCATACATCGGTTACTGATGAGACGGACGTGTTCCAAATTTCTGGAACACGTCCGTTTTTCTGAACTTTTTGCTATACTGGATGAAAGACTGACAAAGAGAAATGAGGGACTACCCGTGAAAAATACAACCGCAGGATTACTAGCCGGTGCCACGTTCGTCGCCGGTGCCGGTGCTGGGCTCGCGACGATGGCGTTCACCGATACAGCGTTACCGATTCAACCGAAAGCGGAAGGCTGGGACAAAGTCGACCAAGTCCGACAATTGATCGAGACGCATTCGTTAAAGGATATCTCGGAAGAAGACTTGTTGACCGGTGCCCTCGACGGGATGACGGGAGCGCTCGACGACCCGTACTCGGACTTCCTCGACGCCGAAGAGACGTCACAGTTCACTGACTCGATTGAGTCGAGCTTTGAAGGAATCGGCGCGACTTTGGAGAAGAAAGGAGAAGACATCTTAATCGTCGCTCCAATCAAAGGCGCACCAGCCGAAGAGGCGGGTCTCCGAGCTGGAGACGTCATCACGGCGGTCGACGGGGAATCGATTGAAGGGATGGCCGTCGAAGAGGCGGTCCAACTCATCCGTGGCGAGAAAGGGACCGTCGTCACGCTCACGATCCGTCGCGGCGGCCAAGAGGCCGACTATGAGATTACACGCGATACGATTCCGATCGAGACCGTCTATTCAGAAGTGAAAGAACAGGACGGCAAGAAAATCGGCTATATCGAGGTGACCCAGTTCTCTGAGCCGACGGCCGATGAGTTTTTGGAGCAGCTTGAGACGCTCGAGTCAGAAGACATCGATAGCCTTATCATCGACGTGCGCGGGAACCCAGGTGGCTTGCTTCCGGCCGTCATCGAGATGACCGAAGGGTTCGTCCCGACGAATAAACCGGTCGTCCAAATTGAGAACGCGGACGGGGAACGCGAGTCGCAGAGCGGCCGCGCCCGAGAAGCGAAGCCGTACGACTTGTTCGTCTTGACGGACGAAGGATCGGCGTCGGCATCTGAGATTTTGGCTGGGGCGCTCAAAGAAGGGGCCGGTGCAACGATTATCGGCAACAAGACTTTCGGAAAAGGGGTCGTCCAGACGGCGTTCGATTTAGAGGACGGCAGCAACTTGAAGCTGACGACGAGCAAATGGCTCACGCCGGACGGCAATTGGATTAACGAGAAAGGCATCGAGCCGGACGTCGAGGTCAATCAACCGGATTACTTCGGGGTGAACCGCATCCTCGCCGACACGGACTCGCTCAAAGTCGGCGACTACGGCGAGGCGGTGTCGAACCTGCACACGGTCTTGTCGGGCATCGGCTATGAGCCGGGCGGACAGCCAGGATATTACGGCGACACGATGGCCCGCGCCGTCAGCGACTTCCAAGCCGACAACAATTTGCCGGAAGACGGGGTCGTCAATGAGGCGACGGCGTCGGCGCTCGAGTCACGCTTGCTCGAGGTGATTCAAGATGAGGCGAACGATGCCCAATTGAACCGAGCGCTCGAAGAAGCTGCAAAATAAGGATTAGGGAAAGGATTGGACAAGTGTGGACGTTCTACGAATGAGTTTTACTGCTTTGTTGACCTTGATCGGTAGTCCGCTACTCTGGGCGACACTCGTCGCCCTCGCTTACATATCCATGACGCGCATCAAACGGGAGCGAGGCATGTTCCGCTCACGGCGACGTTCGCCGAAGTCGGACTGGCGCCATTTTGTGTGGCCGAGCCTGTTGCTCGCCGTCATCGGTTCAGCCGCATTGATTTTGCTCGAGACGACCGTCAACTGGGAATGGCTCGTGACGTTCAGCGTGCTGTATGCGCTCATCGTCTTGACGATGCACCCACGTTTCAGCAGCCCGGCGTTCCCGTTCCTCCTCATGCTGACGGCGGTCGCGTTGCGTGACGTCGTCGACTACGGCGCCGTCTCGGGCTGGATGGACCGGCTATCCGAGGTCGAGTGGCCGGTATATGCGCTCGTGTTCGGCGTCGTCACATTGGCGGAAGCGATTCTCTTACGTTGGAACGGGTCGATTGAAACATCACCGACGCTCATCTTGTCCAAACGAGGCCAGTTCATCGGCGGACACGTCGTCAAACGGCTTTGGTTTTTCCCGCTCGTCGTCTTTTTGCCACCGTCGTTCGGTCTCGACATGCCGGTGCCGGTCATCTTGCCGATCCCAATCGGGGTCAGCCTGTTATCGACCGGGGCCTTGCCAGGGACGCTCCTCGGTCGCCTGAGCCTGTATCGCGGCTTGCTCGCGCTCGTCGCCCTCGGTTTGTTCGGGGCGTCGTACGTCATCGACGTGCCGTATGCGGCCTATGGATTGCTCGTCGTGTTCGTCTTGTATGAGCTAGCGCTTCAAATGATCAAGCGAGAGAACCGCGGGACGACACCAGTGTTTATCAATGGCAACCGGGGCGCGGTCATCATCGACACGCTCCCGGGTTCGCCAGGTGAATCGATGCAGCTCATCCCGGGCGAGTCGATTTATAAAGTGAACGGGACGGTCATCACGGGCGGGAGCAGCTTCTATGAGGCGCTCCAGCTCCATAAGCCGTACATCAAGCTCGAGGTGCTCAACTTGAACGGAGATATCCGTTTCGTGCAACGGGCGATGTATGAGACTGACCCGCACGAGCTCGGCATCTTGTTCGTCGCCGAGCCGGCGAGTCCGCGTCTGCGGTTACGGAAATTATAAAAGGGAGCATCCTTGGCGGATGCTCCCTTTCGTGCGTTCGATTAAAGTTCAAGTTTCGATGGTTTGAAGCCCATCGTCGCTTCGACGGCGTGTTGCCAGCCTTTATACAGATTTTCGCGGTGTGCCTCGTCCATGTTCGGTTCGAACTGGTGGTCGAGTTTCCACTGCTGTTTAATCTCAGCTTGGTCTTTCCAGAACCCGACGGCGAGTCCGGCGAGGTAGGCGGCACCGAGGGCCGTCGTCTCGCTCACTTCCGGACGTTCGACCGGCACGTTCAAGATGTCCGCTTGGAACTGCATGAGGAAGTTGTTGTTGACCGCACCACCATCGACGCGGAGTGTCTTCAACTCGATGCCAGAATCTTGTTCCATCGCCGTCAAGACGTCGCGCGTCTGATAAGCGAGTGATTCGAGCGTCGCCCGGACGAAGTGTTCTTTCTCCGTACCGCGTGTGAGGCCGAAGATGGCACCGCGGACGTCCGAGTTCCAGTACGGGGCACCGAGACCGACGAAGGCAGGGACGACGTAGACGCCGTCAGTCGTTTCGACACGGTTGGCGTACTGTTCCGTATCTTTCGCCGACTTGAGCATGCGGAGTCCGTCACGGAGCCATTGGATGGCCGAACCAGCGACGAAAATCGATCCTTCGAGTGCGTATTCGACTTTGCCGCCGTAACCCCAAGCGATCGTCGTGAGCAACCCGTGGTCCGATTTAACGGCTTCTTCGCCCGTGTTCATGAGCATGAAGCAACCTGTCCCGTACGTATTTTTCCCTTCGCCAGACTCAAAGCAAGCTTGACCGAAGAGGGCAGCCTGTTGGTCACCGGCCGCACCGGCAATCGGGACTTCGAAGCCGAAGAAGTGGTATGGGATCGTGTTGGCATATACTTCACTCGACGGTTTGACTTCTGGGAGCATCGATTTTGGTACCGTCAAAATCTCGAGGAGCTCATCGTCCCACTTCTGCTCATAGATGTTGTACATGAGCGTCCGTGAGGCGTTCGAGTAATCGGTGACGTGGGCGTGACCGCCTGAGAGTTTCCAGATGAGCCATGTGTCGATTGTCCCGAAGAGGAGGTCGCCGGCTTCCGCTTTCTCGCGCGCACCTTCGACGTTGTCGAGAATCCATTTGACTTTCGTTCCTGAGAAGTAGGCGTCAATCAAGAGGCCTGTCTTGTCGCGGAACAAGTCCCCGTGTCCGGCCGCGTTCAGCTCGTCACAGATGCCAGCCGTTTGCCGCGATTGCCAGACGACCGCGTTATAGACTGGGCGTCCTGTCGACTTCTCCCAGACGACAGCCGTTTCCCGTTGGTTCGTGATTCCGATGGCCGCGATCTCTTTTGGATCGATATCAGCCGACCCGAACGCCTCGGCCATGACGGCGAGGACAGAACCCCAAATCTCGTTAGCGTTATGCTCGACCCAGCCCGGTTTCGGGAAGTATTGTTTGAACTCACGTTGCGCGACTGTGACGATTTTCCCGTCATGGTCGAAGATGATGGCCCGTGAGCTTGTCGTTCCTTGGTCAAGTGCTAAGATATAACGTTTTTCTTTCTCCATATGAGAGTGCCTCCTTAGAAATTAGAAAGATTATGGGACAAGAATGCCGTAAACCAATGCGGCGATGACCGCCCCGATGATTGGTCCGACGACCGGAATCCATGAATAGCCCCAGTCCGACGTCCCTTTGCCTTTGATTGGAAGAATCGCATGCGCAATCCGCGGCCCGAGGTCACGTGCCGGGTTGATGGCATATCCCGTTGTACCACCAAGTGAGAGACCGATCGAGACAACGAGGAAACCGACGATGAGCGGATTCAAGCCGTCCGTGAACGTGTTGGCCCCGAATGACAAAATTCCGAAGACGAGAACGAACGTACCAATGATTTCCCCGATCAAGTTGAACGGCGTGCTACGAATCCCTGGTGCGGTCGAGAAGGTGGCCAGTTTGGCACCCGGATCGTCGGTCACATCATAGTGCGGTTTGTAGTGCACGAACACGAGGACGGCCCCGATGAACGCCCCGATAAACTGTGCCAAGATGTAGGCTGGCACATCAGCCCAAGGGAATGAGCCTGCTGTCGCGAGCCCGACCGTGACGGCAGGGTTCAAGTGCGCCCCTCCGTAGATTCCGGCTGCGTATACCCCGATCATAACGGCGAAGCCCCAACCGAACGTGATGACGACCCAACCTGCGTTCTCCGCTTTCGAATGACGGAGGACGACGCCGGCGACGACACCGTTACCGAGCAAGATGAGTAGCATTGTACCAATAATTTCGCTGACGAATGCTGACATGTGATACTCCCTTCCTTCCATATTAAATTTGGCTTACCACTTCATTATATGCCCCAAATGTAAGCGTTTCAAAACCGAATATGCAAAAAAAGCCACTTTTCTTATGAAAAGTGGTTTTGATTGACAATACGCCGTTTGAAGTCGAGTCCAATCCCGACAAGAAAAGCGAGCAGGACCGCCAAACTGACGTACGCGAGCGGCGCATAGACGGCGGCACCAAGATCGAGCGCGATTGAGGTGATGACGGCCATATACAACCAGGCGAGTCGGTTAGAGATCTCTTTATCGTGATAGCGATTCGTGAGCGTGGCGCCGAACGGGGCCCCGATGAAAGCGCCGATGACCAACGCGAGCGGTGTCACGTAGTCGAGCGACAGCGATGGGAGATAACCGACGAGTCCGCCGAGCGAGATGAACAGGACGGCAGCCAGGCTCGTCCCGACCCCGCGATGTGTCGAGAAGCCGAGCCAACTGACGAGGAGCGGGACGATGATGAAACCGCCACCGATACCGAGCAGCGCCGACAACAGCCCGGCCATCATCCCGATGACGAGGGCGGCAAGCAGCGATGATTTTTTCGGCTTCTGCGGTTTAGATGTTTTCTTTAATAGCGTAACGGCAAAATAAGATAGGATAGCCAGATAAAATAGATTGAGCAACCAGTCATACGTGCCCGAGATTGAGAGGACGAGCCGGCTCGACAGCTGCGCCGTGACTGCACCGGCCAAGCCGACCGTGATGCCTGTTGACCAGGACACGTTGCCGAGCGACGTATGTTTCTTGGCGCCGGACAGGCTCGTCCCGACGACGAATAGGAGCGACGTGGCGACGGCCTCGGCCGCCGAATATCCACTAAAGAGCAACACTGGGACGATGATGACCCCGCCGCCGATGCCGAAGAAGCCGGACAAGGCGCCGACGACGGCACCGAGCGGGATAAAGAGAAGCGACCACATGACGACCAACTCGTTTCTGTTTAGATTCACTCTCCATGATAACGAAAAGCGGAACGATTTGGGAAGCGTGTCAGAAGCGAATATTTGTTCGTGTATGTGATATAATCAAGCCAATATGCAAGGTAAAGAAAGCGAGGAATATACATGGATAAGATTAGCGTTCCGTTCGACTTACATTCAGAATATAAGCCGGCCGGCGACCAACCGGAAGCGATTCGTCAGCTCGTCGAAGGAATCAATCGCGGCGACCGGTATCAGACGTTGCTCGGTGCGACCGGCACCGGGAAGACGTTCACCGTATCGAACGTCATCCAAGAAGTGAAGAAGCCGACGCTCGTCTTGGCCCACAACAAGACGCTCGCCGGACAGCTCTACTCCGAGTTCAAAGAGTTCTTCCCGAACAACGCCGTCGAATACTTCGTCAGTTATTACGACTACTATCAGCCGGAGGCGTATGTGCCGTCGACCGACACGTTCATCGAGAAAGATGCCTCGATTAACGATGAGATCGATAAACTCCGCCACTCGGCGACATCGGCCTTGTTCGAGCGGGACGACGTCATCATCGTCGCCTCCGTCTCCTGTATTTACGGTCTCGGTAACCCGGAAGAGTATAACAGTCTCGTCTTAAGTCTCCGCGTCGGCAAAGAGATGGGGCGCGACCAGATGCTCCGCAAACTGATCGACATTCAATATGAACGGAACGATATCGATTTCCAGCGCGGCCGTTTCCGTGTCCGCGGGGATGTCGTCGAGATTTTCCCGGCGTCACGTGACGAGCAGTGCTTGCGCGTTGAGTTTTTCGGTGACGAAATCGACCGCATCCGCGAGATGGACCCACTCACCGGAGAGATTATCGCCGACCGGGAGCACGTCTCGATCTTCCCGGCGTCCCACTTCGTCACTCGTGACGAGAAGTTGCAAAAAGCAATCGTCAACATCGAGGCCGAGCTCGAACAGCAGCTCGAAAAGTTCCGCGAAGAAGGCAAACTGCTTGAAGCACAGCGCCTCGAACAACGGACGAACTATGACCTCGAGATGATGCGCGAGATGGGCTACTGTTCAGGCATCGAGAACTATTCACGTCATTTGAACTTGACGGAGGCAGGGGCGACGCCGTACACGCTCATCGACTACTTCCCGAAAGACTTCTTGCTCATCGCTGATGAGTCGCACGTGACGCTCCCGCAAGTGCGCGGCATGTACAACGGCGACCAGGCCCGGAAACAAGTGCTCGTCGACCACGGTTTCCGTCTGCCTTCGGCCAAAGACAACCGACCACTCAAGTTCGACGAGTTCGAGAAGAAATTGTCGCAAGCGATCTTCATCTCGGCGACACCGGGTCCTTACGAGCTTGAACATACACCGAACATGATCGAACAGATCATTCGGCCGACGGGTCTACTCGACCCGACAATCGAGATTCATCCGATTAAAGGACAGATCGACTACTTGATGGATCAGATTCGCGACCGCATCAAACAGGACGAACGCGTCCTCGTGACGACGCTCACGAAAAAGATGGCCGAGGATTTATCGGACTATCTGCGTGAAGCGGGCATCAAGGTCAACTATATGCACTCGGAAATCAAGACGCTCGAGCGGATTGAGATTATCCGTGACCTGCGTCTCGGGAAATACGACGTCCTCGTCGGAATCAACTTACTGCGGGAAGGACTAGACATCCCGGAAGTGAGTCTCGTCACGATTCTAGACGCCGACAAGGAAGGGTTCCTCCGTTCGGACCGATCGCTCATTCAGACGATCGGGCGGGCGGCGCGGAACTCGAACGGGCACGTCATCTTGTTTGCTGATAAGATGACCGACTCGATGACGCGCGCGATTGAAGAGACCGACCGTCGTCGCTCGATTCAAGAAGCTTATAATGAAGAACACGGCATCACGCCGCAGACGATCCGCAAAGAAGTACGCGGCGTCATCCGCGCGACGGTCGACGCCGAGGAGGATGTGCTCGAATCACTCAGCTCGATGAAGCCGGCTGAACGTGAGGAAGCCATCGCCAAGCTAGAAGAAGAAATGAAACAAGCGGCCCGCGACCTCCAGTTCGAACGGGCGGCCGAATTGCGTGACTTAATCTTGGAGTTGAAGGTAGGGAATTAAATGGCTGAAAAGAAAAATGCGATCGTCATCAAAGGGGCGCGCGTCAACAACTTGAAAAACATTGATATCGATATTCCACGGGACCAGCTCGTCGTCTTGACGGGCTTGTCCGGTTCCGGTAAATCGTCACTCGCGTTCGACACCATCTACGCCGAGGGGCAGCGCCGTTACGTCGAGAGTTTATCGGCCTACGCCCGCCAGTTCCTCGGACAGATGGACAAGCCAGACGTCGATACGATTGAAGGGCTGAGCCCGGCCATCTCGATCGATCAGAAGACGACGAGCCGTAACCCGCGCTCGACCGTCGGGACGGTGACGGAAATCTATGACTACTTGCGTCTTTTGTTCGCCCGCATCGGGAAACCGGTCTGTCCGCGTCACGGTATCGAAATCTCGAGCCAGACGATTTCACAGATGGTCGACCAAGTGATGGAGCTGCCGGAGAAGACGCGCCTGCAAATCCTGGCGCCAATCGTCTCGGGCCGCAAAGGGACGCACGTCAAAGTGTTCGACTCGCTCAAAAAGGAAGGGTTCGTCCGCGTCCGTGTCAATGGCGAGACGATTGAACTGACCGATGAGATCGAGCTCGATAAGAATAAGAAACATTCAATCGAAGTCGTCGTTGACCGTCTCGTCGTTCGCGCTGACGTCGAAGGTCGTCTTGCTGACTCGCTCGAGACGGCGCTTCGCCTTGCCGACGGTCGGGCCATCATCGATAAGATGGACGGCACCGAGCTCCTGTTCAGCGAACATCACGCTTGTCCGATTTGTGGGTTCTCGATCGGCGAACTTGAGCCGCGCATGTTCTCGTTCAACTCACCGTTCGGCGCCTGTCCGACGTGTGACGGGCTCGGTACGAAACTCGACGTCGACCCGGAACTCGTCATCCCAGACCCATCGAAGACGCTGAAGGAAGGCGCAATCGTCGCTTGGCAGCCGACGAGTTCGCAGTATTATCCGCAACTGCTCGCCTCGATGTGTAAACACTTCGACATCGACATGGATGTGCCGTTCGAACGCCTGTCCAAGCGGGACCAAGACCTCGTCTTGCACGGAACGGATGAAGAGTCGTTCTTGTTCCGTTATGAGAACGATTTCGGACAAGTCCGGACGAACACGATCTTCTTCGAAGGGGTGCTCCGTAACATCGAGCGCCGCTATAAAGAGACGACGTCCGATTATATCCGTGAACAGATGGAGACGTACATGGCGACCCACGCCTGTCCGACATGTAGCGGCTACCGTTTGAAAGAAGAGACGCTCGCCGTCAAAATCACGGGTCACCATATCGGCCAAGTGACGAACTTGTCGGTCGTCAACGCCATCGACTTGTTCGATTCAATCATGACGGAACTGAGCGAGAAAGATATCGCCATCGCCCGTCTCATCTTGCAAGAGATTTGCGAGCGGCTCAGCTTCTTGAACAACGTCGGTCTCGACTATTTGACGCTCTCTCGCGCCGCCGGGACACTCTCGGGCGGGGAAGCACAGCGGATTCGTCTCGCCACGCAAATCGGTTCGCGGCTCACGGGCGTGCTATACGTCCTCGATGAACCGTCAATCGGGTTGCACCAACGAGACAACGACCGCTTGATTGCGACGCTCAAACAGATGCGCGATATCGGCAACACGCTCATCGTCGTCGAGCACGACGAGGATACGATGATGGCAGCCGATTATTTGATCGACATCGGACCGGGCGCCGGCGAACACGGTGGAGAAGTCATCGCCGCCGGGACGCCGAAGCAGCTCATGAAGAACCGAAAGTCGCTCACGGGCCAATATCTGTCCGGTAAGAAGTTCATCCCGCTCCCGGCCGAACGCAAAGTGCCGGACGAGCGCTTCTTGAAAATCTTGAAGGCGGAAGAGAACAACTTGAAAGGGGTCGATGTCTCGATTCCGCTCGGCATGTTCATTGCCGTCACTGGTGTCTCCGGTTCCGGGAAATCGACGCTCATCAACGAGATACTGTATAAATCGCTCGCCCATCACATCAACCGGGCCAAGGCGAAGCCAGGGAAGCATAAGAAGATTGAAGGACTCGACCATATCGATAAAGTCATCGATATCGACCAGTCGCCAATCGGACGGACGCCACGGTCGAACCCGGCGACGTATACCGGCGTATTCGATGATATCCGTGACGTGTTCGCGTCGACGAACGAGGCGAAGATGCGCGGCTATAAGAAAGGCCGCTTCAGTTTCAACGTCAAGGGCGGACGCTGCGAGGCGTGCCGCGGGGACGGAATCATCAAAATCGAGATGCACTTCTTGCCGGACGTCTACGTCCCGTGTGAAGTGTGTCACGGGAAACGCTATAACCGCGAGACGCTCGAAGTGAAGTACAAAGGCAAGACGATTGCCGACGTGCTCGATATGACGATTGAAGAAGGGCTCGACTTCTTTGACAAGATTCCGAAAATCAAGCGCAAGATTCAGACGATTTATGACGTCGGTCTCGGCTATATGAAACTTGGACAACCGGCGACGGAACTGTCGGGCGGGGAAGCGCAACGCGTCAAGCTCGCCTCTGAGCTCCATAAGCGATCGACCGGCAAGACGATTTATATTTTGGACGAGCCGACGACAGGACTTCATGTCGATGATATCGCCCGGTTGTTGAAAGTGCTGCAACGCCTCGTCGAGAACGGGGACACGGTACTCGTCATCGAGCATAACCTCGACGTCATCAAATCGGCCGACTACTTGATCGACCTCGGACCTGAGGGCGGTGACGGTGGCGGTACAATCGTCGCGACCGGCACTCCGGAAGAAGTCGCTGAAGTGGCTGCCTCGTATACGGGCAAGTATTTGAAGCCGGTGTTAGAACGGGATTCGGCCCGAGCGAAACCAAAAGCAGGAAAACGGAAGTAAGGTATAGAAATGATGAGAAACGGGAACATGATTGACGTGTAACCAAATCGAAGGGGGAAACGAACAGTGAAACAAGAAATGCGTGAACTGATTCTCCAGCAAGTGAAAGATGGAAAGCTGACGATTGAAGAGGGCATGACCCAACTCGAACGACTGGAACGGCTCGAACCGGAGCGCGTCCAAGCGCTCGAGGAACGTCAAGAGACGGAGAAGGTCGATGCGTATTCGGTCGAGTCGCTCACGACGAAACTGACGTCGGCCGTCGAAGGACTCGTGACGAAACTTCGTGACAGCGACTTCACGTTCAGCTCGAACTTCGGACCGGAAGTGACATATTCGAAATCGTTCCCGTTCACCGGGAAAGACATCTCGCTCGACTTGTTCAACGCCTCGGCGACCATCGTCTCATCGGACAACGATGAGTGCGAACTGATCGTCACCGGCCGTCCGCTCCGTCAACAAGACGCGGACAAGGCGCTCGAACAGCTCCAGTCGGCGGTCAAGCACTCGGTCATCGGCGACCGTCTCGTCGTGTCGCTCCGTGACAAGCTCGTCCGCGCCCACGTCGAACTGTACGTCCCGCATCATCATTTCGATCACCTGCACGTGCAGACGCTCAACGGGGAAGTCCGTGCGGACGGCCTCGATGTTGAGAGCGTCCGCATCCAGACGGCGAACGGCCGGGTCGTGCTCCATGATGTGCACGCCTCAGAGCTGCTCCTCAATACGGGGAACGGTACGGTCGAGGTCGAAGCGGTCGAGTCAGAACTCGTCCACGTCCGGACCGGCAACGGTGCCGTCATCGTGAACGGGAAATATGACAAGGCATCGCTCAAGACCGGCAACGGGAATATCCGGGCCGAACTCGCGACGGCCCGTCCGGCCAAGTTCGAGCTCGTCTCGCTCGCCGGCAACATCCGCCTCGTCTTACCACACGGCGTTGAGGTCGAAGGGGAACTCGAGACGAACTTCGGTGGTCTCCACTGTAACTTGGACGAGCTCGAGTTGATCCGTGACCGGAAAGACGTCGCCCAACGTCGTCTTGAATTCTTGTCGGGACGCGGTCAGACCCCGCGCATCGAAGTCGAGGCCGGAACACGTACCGGTACGATCGACCTCGAACACGGCTCGCTCCACACACCGTCGACGTTCCTCGAAGAGGACAAGCATGAACCGGTGGAACCGATCGACCCGGTCGACCCGGTCAATCCGGCCGACTTGAACAACCCGTTCCATCAGCAATGACCGACAACCCGAAGGCCTCTCGCCTTCGGTTTCTTTTAACTCTACAGACGAGGAGGGACGGGATGAAGCGATTTGTGTCAACGTACGGATGGATGATGATTGCGGTGCTGTTGCTCGGCGGATGTGACGACGAACAGCGCATCGTCAGTGGGAACGAGCCGGCAGGCGACGAAGCGATTGCCATCGCCTGGGCGTATGTGACCGCGCGAAACTGGCAGGAGCCCGCAATCGATGCGGGTGCGAGTGCCGAGGTACATCGTGTCACGGTCGATGATGGCTATGAACTGTTAGACGATACGTATACGGGGACCGAGGCGCTCGCCGTCTCGTTCGAAGCGGACCCGAACAGTAGCGTCGGCGTCCCGACGATTTTGGTCGCACCGGAGTCGAACATCGTGGTCGGTTATTTGCCGGGCGAATGAGACACCCATGACAAAACCCGAAGGCGAATACCTCCGGGTTTTTGTCGTGTCATAGATTCATTTGATACTCCATCTGTTCCCAATCCATCATTTGACCGTCATACAGCGTGAATGAGCCGATGATAAACAGGATAAATAGGACTGGTCCGGCGATAAGCAAGAAGATTCCGAGATACCGCATCTTCTTCGATCGGTTCCAATAGAAGATGATGGCGACGATCATCGATAAGAGCGACCCGGACAAGAACAAGCCGACGATGTTCAAGATGAACAACAGCAAGATCGTCTCGTTCTTCGTCGCCGCATACTCGCGCCACATGTCAAATAGTGATTTGACCAAGTAGACGAGCGCCGCAATCCCAACGATAAAAATAAAGACAATGGCAATCCAAAATAGTGAATTCATTTCATTTCACCTCCCTATTCGTCTATACCCGTTCTACGGAATTCCCACAATTTAGTTTCATCTCTTTTTTTCGACACGGTTCAGCTCACTTTCGTTGACGCTTCTCAAGAAGAGCTATGATACAATAATGAGCGTGAAAGGGGCAGATTACTCATGCAAAATATCGTACGCACGGCTCAACTCGTTGAGCGCTTCAAACTTCAAGTCATCGCCGGGGAAGAGGGACTGCACCGTCCTGTCGCCACACCGGACCTCAGTCGACCAGGACTCGTCCTTGCCGGCTACTATACCCACTATGCGAAAAATCGGCTTCAAGTGCTCGGGAAGACCGAGCTCACGTTCTATGCGAGCTTGTCGGAAGAGAGCCGCCGCGAGCGGGCGAAGATTTTATGCACGGAATTGACACCGGGCATCCTCATCACGCGCGGCTTCGACATCCCGAAAGAGATTGAACAAGAAGCCGAGGCGGCGAACGTTCCGCTCATGCGCACGAACGCGGTCACGACGTCAATCGAGTCACAAATCACGAACTTCCTCGAGATGGAACTCGCACCGATGACGGCGATGCACGGCGTGCTCGTCGACATCTACGGCGTCGGCGTGCTCATCAAAGGGCAGAGCGGCGTCGGGAAATCCGAGACCGCCCTCGAACTCGTCAAGCGGGGCCACCGTCTCGTCGCCGATGACTCGGTCGAGATTCGCCAGACCGGGGACCAATTGCTCGTCGGTTCAGCGCCGAAGCTGATTCGTCACTTGCTCGAGATTCGCGGAATCGGCATCATCGACGTCATGACGTTGTTCGGCGCCGGTGCCGTCCGTTCGCACAAGAAAATCAGCTTGATCATCAACCTCGAGAACTGGGATGCGGGCAAAGTATATGACCGCGTCGGGCTCGATCACAACACGATGAAAATCATCGACAGTGAAGTGCCGATTTTGACGATTCCGGTCCGTCCGGGACGTAACTTGGCTGTCATCGTCGAAGTCGCGGCGATGAACTACCGTCTGCAGAACATGGGCATCAACACGGCCGAAGAGTTCGCGGAACGGCTCGCGAACGCCATCCATGACAACGAAGGAGACATGGAATAATGGTAGAGCCAACATTTGACCGCGTCGCGTTTGAGATCGGGTCACTCCCGATTTATTGGTACGGCATGATTATCGCCTTCGGGGCGATGCTCGGCCTCGTTCTCGCCTTGTTCGAGGCGAAGCGCCTCAATTATGATTCAGAACGGGTCGTCGACGTCATCATCTGGTCGATTCCGATCAGCATCGTCTTCGCCCGAATTTACTACGTCATCTTCCAATGGGACTACTATAGTCAGAACCTCGGCCAAATCATCGACATCCGTCAAGGCGGCATCGCCATTCACGGGGCCATCTTCGGGGCGCTGCTCGTCGTCGTCATCTATTGCATGCGCAAGTCGATGTCGTTCTGGAAGATCACGGACATCCTCGCACCGTCGCTCTTACTCGGACAAGCGGTCGGACGCTGGGGCAACTTCATGAACCAAGAGGCGCACGGTGCCGAGACGACGAGCCGTTTCTTGAAAGAGACGCTCTTCCTCCCGGACTGGATCGTCAATCAGATGTATATCGACGGGGCCTACTATTTGCCGACGTTCTTGTTCGAGAGCGTCTGGAACATCATCGGCGTCATCTTGCTCGTCGTATGGCGTATGGTCGGTAACCCGCCGCGCGGCTATATCTTCTTGTCGTATCTCGTCTGGTACTCAATCGGTCGCTTCTATATCGAAGGACTGCGGACCGATAGCTTGATGGCCGGTGATCTCCGGACGGCACAACTCGTCTCGATCGCGATGATTGTGTTCGGTATCGTTATGATGATTATCCGCCGCAAAGCGAAACGATACGACGACCCTTCAGAGAAAGGACTGTTTGATTGATGGATACCCTTTTATTCGATTTGGATGGTACGTTGCTCGATACGAACCCGCTCATCATCGCGAGCTTCCGTCACACGCTCGGGTATTACTTCCCAAACGAGACGTATCGCGACGAGGACATTTTCCCGTTCATCGGACCGACGCTCGAGAAGTCGTTCAAAGCGCTCAATGAGCCGGAATGGAAAGAGATGCAGGCGTTCTATCGCAGCTTCAACATCGCGATGCACGACCAACTCGTCGCCGAATATCCGGGTGTGATCGAAGGGTTGTACCGCCTTCACGCCAAAGGATACAAGATGGGCGTCGTCACATCGAAAGGCCGTCCCGTCGTCGAGCAAGGCTTGCGTTTGTTCAACATCGACCATTTGTTTGACGTCGTCATCACGGCCGACGATGTCGTCCATGAGAAACCGCATGCCGAACCGGTCGAGCGGGCGCTCCGCGCGCTTGGGTCGACGGCGGACCGCGCCGTCATGGTCGGCGATAATGACACGGACATCTTCAGCGGCAAGAACGCCGGCACGAAGACGGTCGCCGTCGGCTGGGCGTTGAAAGGCCGCGCGTTTTTAGAAGCGCTCGAGCCGGACGTCATCATCGACTCGATGGAACATTTTGAGGCGTGGCTCGACGAGGTCACGGTCCATGCGTAAGACGGAACGGTTTCGTCTCGACGGGCCGAACCCGCTCTGGCAGATGTATCGGACGATTCGTTTCCTGCGCGTCTTCAAGAACACGACCGTCGTCTTGATTGGCCGCTACTTCCCATCCGTCAAAGCGAAACGCTGGTTGTACCGGACGTTCCTCGGCATGGAAATCGGGGAGTATAGCGCGCTCGCCCTCATGGTGACACCGGACGTCATGTTCCCGGAGCGAATCTCGATCGGCCGTAATACGGTCATCGGGTTCAATTCGACGATTCTCTGTCACGAGTACCTCGTGGACGAGTACCGAATCGGGGATGTCCGCATCGGGGACGAGGTGTTGATCGGGGCGAACGTGACGATCCTTCCTGGCGTCACGATCGGCGACCGGGCTGTCATCGGTGCCGGTGCCGTCGTGCATCGCGACGTCCTGCCCGGAGAGCGCGTCGTTGGCGCAAAGCTCCAAACCATCGACACAAAATAGACACAATTTAGCGCGAAATCATTTTGAGGTCAAGACATGTTCGTCCTCATAAAATTACTAGAGCGGTATCACTTTTTTTAAAGGGGATGCCGCTTTTTTGTGTCTGTGGGCGCTGACACGAAACCCTCATGTTTTTGTCAAAAAGCATTTAGTGGACCTAGCAAAATATATTCATTATAGAAGGAATATAGTCCCGATTTTTTTTAAGTTTTTCAGTTGCCCTCACTGATTGAGTGCGGTATTCTTAACCCTGCAACTAAAAAAAGATTTAGAGATGATGTGGAGGATTTAGAATATGGAAGCGAACTATGAAGCAGTAATGACGCTACCCGAACCAGAATCTCCGCTCGCCGCGGAGCTCCACTACTATAGAGGTCGTCGTGCGTTACGTGAAGGTCGCCTAGATGAAGCGACTTTTTTCATGGCTGAAGCCACTGCCGCTGCAGCACACCGCGTCGACTATCACAAACAGTACGCTGAACTGTTATTTGAAGTAGGGGAGATCTACCACGCTAATGACGTGTGGAAACGGGTGCTTGAACTCGATGAAACGTCAACAGAGGCCTTATATCACCTTGCGAGCAACTGCGCCTATATCTCTTTATATGAAGAAGCAGCGATGTATGCGAACCGATACCTCGAAGTCGAGGCACACGGACGCTACGCGGACTCGGTCCAATCCCTGTTAGAACTGATTGAACTCGAACAAGAACTCGAAGATGACGAAGAAGACGAGCTGATCACGTGGCACACCGAGGCCCAACAGCATATCGACAAAGGCCGCCTGTTCGCCGCCAAGTCGACGCTCGAACGGTTAATCGATCGCTATCCGCGCTTTTGGCCGGCGTTCAACAACTTGGCCGTCGTCAATTTCTATCTCGGCAACGATGACGCGGCGTTCGAGACGCTCGAGTACGTGCTCGACGAGAACCCGGGTAACTTGCATGCGCTCTTGAACACGATTCTGTTGTTGCATGAAGCCGGACAATCAGAGGCAGCGCTCCAACTGTCGGTCCCACTGACACGTGTCCGTCCGCTCCAGTTCGATTTACGCTACAAACTCGCCACGACGCTCGCGCTCGTCGGTCAATACGACCGCGCGTACGAAGAACTCCGCCTGTTGAAAGAACGCGGATTCCGTGGGGATTCACTGTTCGGGCATTGGCTCAGCGTATCCGCCTACAAGACCGGGCGTCTTGAAGAAGCGGCTACCTATTTGAACAGTGACGAGTTGAAACAATTCGAAGAGAAGAGCCCGTACGACATCCGCGACAATCTCGAGTTCCGCTCGGCGCTCGTCCAAGGATTGCGCCAAGAAGAAGACGCGGCTCGAATCGAAATCATCCGAATCATCTCGAAGCTCGCCGATGACGAGGCGTTCGAAGCGCTCGCGTTGACGAGCGGCATCACCGACAACGAGACGGTGCTTGCGTTCGCTGAGAAGTGCCGGGCCGAGATTTGCCAGGCCCCGTTCACAGGCGATGTCCGTATCGCTCGGGCGTATGACGCGCTCCTGCTTGCCGAGACGGAAGTGTCGGAAGCAGAACAGATGAGCCTCGACGGCGACTTTTATGAACGGTTCGCGCTCTTGCTGCTCGCCGGTGCATCATTCGAGGACACAACGGCATCGGCCGCTGCCCTCGTCTGGATGTTCTATGCGAAACGGGACGCTCTCGTCCTCGACGACTGTGCCGACGCGTTCGGTATCGATGTCGAGACGCTCACGGAGACGATCCGTTCGTTTAAACAAACACTTGAACAAGCATAAAGATAGACGATACCTCCCTAGGTTTCTTATACTGAAGTCAATCAATTTCATGCAGAGGTGGAATCACTATGACAGAAGAAAAAATCTATGACGTCATTATCATCGGGGCCGGCCCAGCCGGAATGACGGCGGCACTTTACGCGTCGCGTGCCAACTTATCGACACTTATGATCGAACGCGGCATCCCAGGTGGACAGATGGCGAACACGGAAGATATCGAAAACTATCCGGGCTATGACAGCATCCTCGGTCCAGACTTGTCTCAAAAAATGTTCGATCACTCGAAAGCGTTCGGTGCGGAGTACGCCTATGGCGACGTCCAAAGCATCTCGGACGAGACAGAGTATAAAGTCGTCCACGCCCACAACCGCGACTATAAAGCGCGGGCCATCATTCTCGCCTCAGGCGCGCAATACAAGAAAATCGGTGTCCCGGGCGAAGAAGAGCTCGGCGGCCGCGGTGTCTCGTACTGTGCGGTCTGTGACGGAGCATTCTTCAAAGGCAAGAACTTGTTCGTCATCGGTGGCGGTGACTCGGCAGTCGAAGAAGGCGTGTTCTTGACGCGTTTCGCTGAGAAAGTCACGATCGTCCACCGTCGCGACGAGCTTCGCGCGCAAAAGATTCTTCAAAAACGGGCGTTCGACAACCCGAAAATCGACTTCATCTGGAACCACACGCTCAAAGAGATCGTGGAAGCGGACGGAAAAGTCGGTGGGGCGCGTCTCGTCAGCACGGTCGACGGAACCGAGTCGGACCATGAGATCGATGGCGTGTTCATCTATATCGGCATGAACCCGATCACTGGTTTCGTCAAAGACCTCGGCATCACGAACGAGCAAGGCTATATCGTCACGAACGAAGCGATGGAGACGACGATCCCTGGGATTTTCGCAGCCGGAGACGTTCGCGACAAGACGCTCCGTCAAGTCGTCACCGCGACGAACGATGGGTCGATTGCCGCTCAAAACGCGCAACACTATATCGAGGGACTCCTCGAGGCGTTGCACGAACAAAACGCGTGACTAGAGACAGAAGGGATTGCGGGCGACCGCAATCCCTTCTCTTTTTTTCAGGCGTTCGTTATACTAAAGACAGAAGAGAGCTACACACACGGCTCGGTTGTCAATTTTAAGGGGGCGTCAGTGACATGGAAGACTTTAAAGGATTAGAAGAATTGATTATCATCAGCGGGATGAGCGGGGCCGGGAAATCGGTCGCCATGAACAGCTTTGAGGACCTCGGCTATTTTTGCGTCGATAACTTGCCGCCGGTACTATTGCCGCAATTGATTGACGTCATCAGCTCGGTCCGGCCCAAAATCGCCGTCGCCATCGATACGCGCACGCGCGACTTCATCGACAGCCTGTTCATCGTCATCGACGACTTGGAACAGAAGAACGTGCACCCGCACTTGCTCTATCTCGACACACGGGACGAAGTGCTCGTGCGCCGCTACAAAGAGACGCGCCGGTCGCATCCGCTCGCCCCGGAAGACGCGCCGCTCGTCGGCATCGGTCTCGAGCGCTCATTGCTCGAAGGCTTCCGTGACCGGGCCCATACGCTCTATGACACGACCGACTTGAAGCCGCAGATGCTCAAAGACCGCATCCTGCTCCAATTCAACGAGGAACGGATCCCGTTCACGGTCAACTTCATGTCGTTCGGGTTCAAACACGGCGTCCCGCTCGACATCGATCTGTTGTTCGACGTCCGATTCATCACGAACCCGTTCTATATCCCGGAGCTCCGTCCGCTCACCGGGCAGACGGAAGAAGTCCAGACTTACGTCATGTCGCATCCCGAGGCACGGGCGTTCTATAAGAAGCTGATCGACATGCTTGAATTCCTGTTGCCGCAGTACAAGCGCGAAGGGAAGACGCAAGTCGTCGTCGCCTTCGGCTGTACCGGCGGGAAGCACCGCTCGATCACGTTCGCCGAGAAAGTGTCGGCCCATTTCGCCGAGCGCTATAACGTCAAGACCGTCCATCGCGACCTCGCACATGCGACGAAGGAGAAGTAAGATGAGACGCGACAGAAAAGTTGTGGCCATCGGTGGCGGTACGGGCCTCTCGACGCTCGTACGGGGCTTGAAGCACTATCCGCTCGACATCACGGCCATCGTCACGGTCGGGGACGACGGGGGCAGCTCGGGACGCCTCCGTGACGAGTTCCACATGTTGCCGCCGGGCGATATCCGTAACGTCATCCTCGCCTTGTCCGAGGTCGAGCCGCTCATGGACAAGATTTTGCAGTACCGGTTCGACAGCGGTTACGGACTCGAGGGTCACTCGCTCGGTAACCTCATGCTGACGGCGGCGACGCACATTTGTGAAGGGTCGTTCGTCAAGGCGGTCGACGTCTTGTCGCAGCTGTTGAATGCCCAGGGCAAGGTGCTCCCGGTGACAGAGACGCTCATGACGCTCGCGGCCGAGTTCGAGGACGGGACAATCGTCAAAGGCGAATCGAAAATCCCGCTCGTCGAGAAACCGATTAAGCGCCTGTTTTTGCTCGAAGAAGGCATCAAGCCAGCGGCCGGTGTCGTCGAGGCGATCGAGGACGCGGATTTGATTGTACTCGGACCAGGGAGCTTATATACGAGCATCATCCCGAACCTGTTGATTCCGGAAGTGCGCGACGCCATCGTCCGCTCCGGGAAGCCGGTCGTCTATATTTGCAACGTTATGACGCAGCCGGGCGAGACGAAAGGGTACGACGCGATGAAGCATTTGAAATCGATTGAGGCGTATCTCGGCAAGTCGACGGTCGACACGATCGTCGTCAATAACGAGCCGATCGAGGACATCTATTTAGAGCGTTACCTCGAGGACGGCTCGGAAGAGGTCCGTTTCGATCGCAAGAAGCTTCGGAACTATGGCACGAACGTGCTCGCCGGTGACATCGTCGACTATAACCGCGATTACATCCGCCACGACTCGGACGCCATTGCCGGACTCGTCATGCAGCGCGTGTTGCGCATCAAGAAACCACGCTCGTTCCAAGAGCTCGAGCTGAAATAAGTTGTGATTGAACAGAAAGGAGGGGACTGACATGAGCTTTGCCTCTGACGTCAAAAAAGAACTGACGCAACTCGAAGTGACCGATGCCGAGGCGAAAGCGGAACTGTCCGCGCTCGTCCGGATGAACGGGGTCATCTCGCTCGCCTTAGGGCGGGGGATGACGCTCGACGTCTCGACCGAGAACGCCGCCATCGCACGCCGAATCTATTCCCTCATGAAACGGCTGTACGACCATCATCTCGATTTGTTCGTACGGAAGAAAATGCGGTTGAAGAAGAACAACGTCTATATCGTCCGGGTCGCCCAACGCGCCGAGACGATGTTGAAGGACCTCGAGATTCTCGGGGAGAATTACGAGATGATTCGGACGCTCAACTCGGATATGACGCGCGACGAGAACCTCGCCCGGGCCTATTTGCGCGGGTCGTTCCTTGCCGGCGGGTCAATCAATCATCCGAAGACGTCGTCGTATCACCTCGAGGTGTACAGCCTGTACGAGAACCATAACCAGGCGCTCCGGGACCTCGCCAACCGCTTCGGCTTGAACGCGAAGACGCTCGAGCGGAAGAAAGGGCATATTCTCTACATTAAAGAGAGCGAGAAAATCTCGGACTTTCTGAAACTTGTCGGGGCGACGCGCGGCATGCTCGACTTCGAGGACGCGCGCATCATCAAGGACATGCGGAACTCCGTTAACCGGCTCGTCAACTGTGAGACGGCGAACTTGAACAAGACCGTCGGGGCGGCACTCCGCCAAGTCGAGAACATCAAGTTCCTCGAGCGCACGGTCGGACTCGAAATCTTACCGGTCAAACTCCGGGAGATTGCCGAGCTCCGGGTCACCCATCAAGACGTCTCGCTCCAAGAACTTGGCGAGATGCTCGAAACGGGACCGATCTCGAAGTCAGGAATCAACCACCGGCTTCGTAAAATCGATCAGATTGCGGACAAGGTGCGCAACGGTGAAGAAATCAGCTCATCGTGACGTTGGTTGCGCCAAAACCATTCTTCCTATATAATTAGCAATTGTGTATAGGACTTTAGAAATGTAACTTAAAGGAGCTTCATGATTATGTCGAATGCAAAGAAAAGAATCTCGCTCACGATTGACGCTGACTTAGACCAGGTCATCACGGAGCGTGCGAAACAAATCGGAATCCCGAAAAGTGCCCTCGTCACGTTCGCGACAAGCCTCTTCCTCAACCAATTGCGGGCCGAAGAAGTATTGTCAGGCGACACGAATGCCATCTATCAGGTCATCCGTAAAGACTATGAACTGCTCACGAGCGTTGATAACTTAGACAAATAATTGCGAAAGGCTGACTCCGGTCAGCCTTTTTTGGTTGCATCCGGCCCTGAAATTTGAAATAGTGGTTGTATTGAATTCGAATGGAGGTCGTTCCAATGGGGCAAATCTTGCTCATCCTAGTATTACAACTCGTCTATGTACCGGTGCTGACGCTTCGTACCATCATGCTCGTCAAAGGAAAAACGATGATTGCGGGGCTGTTCGGTACGCTTGAGACGCTCATCTATATCTTTGCGCTCGGCATCGTGTTCCAAGATTTGACGACACTCGGGATGATCGTCTATGCGGTCGGCTTCGGACTTGGGATTCTCGTCGGCGGTTACGTCGAGCGGAAACTTGCGATCGGCTACAATATGATTCAAGTGCACACACAAGAGTTCCCGGCCGAGCTCATCCAGAAGATGCGCGACAGCGGCTACGGGGTGACACACTACCAAGGGCAGGGACGTGACGGCATCCGCTATCGTCTCGATGTCTTGGCAGCGCGGACACGGATGAAAGATTTGCGCCAGATGGTCGAGGAGTATGAACCGAAGGCGTTCCTCGTCGCTTTCGATCCAATCGACTTTAAAGGCGGCTATATGATGAAAGGGCTCCGACGCCCGAAATGAACAGGACGACTCACGGAAGTGGGTCGTTTTTTTCGTGGAACGGGGAATAGACGTACAAAGGGGATGAGCGGGTTGAGACGAAAAGGATTATGGATTGTTGTGATTGGGTTGCTCGTGGTCGGCGGGGCGTTGTATGCCACCTCGTTTTGGAACTCGGAGTCGTCACTGAAACCACCGCTCCCGACGGTCCGGGTCGGAACCGTGACCGCGGAAGTGAAACAGTCGACGTTCTGTTGGTCGGACGGGGGCGAGGCGGTATGCGAGGACCACGCTCTGCCGGAAGCGGATGACCTACAGCTCGTGCCGGTCGAAGCGGGTGCCGAGATTGATGTCGAGTTCCACGCCGAGCCGTCGAACGCTTCGTTCCATCAACTCGTCGATGGGGAACTTGTCCCGGCTGAACCGGTCGTGCCAGACGAGCCGGGCGTTTATGTATTCGAGACGGGCGGGGATTGGCCGCAAGGCGATAGCCGCTATGTGTTCGGTGTCGAGGTCAAGGAATAAAAATGTTGACCTGTCCGCTACGGGCGGCTTTATGATAAACGAGAAGGGGGGACGCCAATGATTCAAATCGGAAAAGTGGTCCATCTAACGGGGTTGTCCACTAAGGCAATCAAATGGTATGAAGCGAAAGGACTTGTCCAACCGACTCGTTTAGACAATCAGTATCGGTTATACGGGATGGAAGAAATAAGGCGCCTGAACGAAATCAAATTACTACGTCAAATGGGCATCTCGCTCGAACAAATTCAAACGGCAGAAAGTGTGAGTGGGTTACTCGACAGCAGACTTGATGAGGTCCAACGTGAAATCGAGGCGTTGCGACAAGTTGAGCAACAAATTAAATGGATGCAAACAGGGGGAGATTCAATGAAAGTACGTTATGAGAAGTGGGACCAACCGAAAATCGTAAACGGCTATGTATCCGAACTCACCAAAATCCCATTCGTTTGGGAAAAACTGCAACCAGAGCTGACAACAGACGAATCATATGGCGTCTGTTTAGCGAAAGAAGAAGCCTATTTAGCAGGGATGACTAATCCTGTGACAGGTGAAGACGGAAGACAGGTTGAACTGTCGGCAGGACGGTATCTTGTCGCCACGGTCGAAGGGGGAATTCCAGCCATCCCTACGACATATAATCAACTTCTAGCATTGCCGGATGTAACGTTGCGAGATGCACTCGATTTTGAGCGCTATATTCATGGGCAAGACGGAGCCGACGACTTGATTGAAATTTGGTTGCCCGTCCAATAACAAAGAAGTGCCTTTCCCGAAGTCGGGAAAGGCACTTTTGGATTAACGCGTCATGACTTTGTCGATGAGACCGTAGTCTTTCGCTTGTTCAGCTGACATGAAGTAGTCGCGCTCTGTGTCGCGCTCGATGACTTCAAGCGGCTGGCCAGTGTTGTCGGCCATGATTTGGTTTAATTTCTCACGCATCTTGATGATGCGCTCGGCATGGATTTTGATATCCGATGCTTGACCTTGCGTACCGCCGAGCGGTTGGTGAATCATGATCTCTGCGTTTGGAAGCGCGAAGCGTTTGCCTTGTTCACCGGCTTGAAGCAAGAAGGCACCCATCGATGCGGCCATTCCGATACAAATCGTCGACACGTTCGGCTTGATGAAGTTCATCGTGTCATAAATCGCCATTCCGGAAGTGATCGAACCACCCGGGCTGTTGATGTAAAGTGAGATGTCCTTATCTGGGTCCTCGGCTGCAAGGAAGAGAAGCTGGGCGACAATCGAGTTTGCGACGTTGTCGTCGATTGCACTTCCGAGCAAGATGATGCGGTCCTTGAGCAAGCGTGAGTAAATATCGTACGCGCGTTCCCCGCGACCTGTTTGTTCGATAACTGTTGGAATTAACATTGAATCTGCCTCCTTTATGTAGGTTGTAAACATATCATACCGCTATAGTCAATGTTGGTCAAACGATAGTCATCGTTTTTGACCTATTCCACGGTTTGATGATTCTAAAACGACAAAAGAGGCCAGGCATATGCTGCCTGGCCTCTTGCTATGATACACCCGGAGAGATTCGAACTCCCGACACCTGGCACCGGAAACCAGTGCTCTATCCCCTGAGCTACGGGTGCATGTTCTCTGACACGATTTATTATACATTTGTTTTTTTAAAAAAGCAATCCTGTTCGTCTCACTTTTTTTCGAGCACGATTTCGCGCTGTTCGCTACAATAGGAAGCGAGAGGGGTGTGACCGATGCAACGGCAAGAACAGCAACAACTTCAGACACAACAGTTGACCCAGGACATGGTCCGGCGGCTGCCGATTCTCGAGGCGGACCGGACCGCGATCGCCTTTCAGCTCGGCCGGTTGGCCCGACGCAATCCATGCATCGCCACGGGGAGCGGTGCGGTCGAATGGGTGGCCGATACGGCGAGTGGGTTCGAGGAGCGATTGTTCGAGCAAATCGAGGAAGGGAGCGGGACCGAGGCCCAGCGTGCGCTCCAGAAACGGCTCGTCCTCGCGCTCGACCATCGCGGTCTACTACCGGAGAGCGACTTCGTGCTCGCCCATCGTTTCGAGGTCGATGTGGCGGACATTGAGGCGGCGCGCCAGGCGCTCTTGTTTCTAGAACCGACAGGGATCGGGGCAAAGAATGAGCACGACTGCCAATACCGGCATGCGATTGAACATGACGACCCACTCGTCTTGGACGTGTTCGAGGCGCTCGACGCGAACCTTGATGACATCCCGGGACGACTCGACATCTCGGTTGCCGAGTACGAACGAGTGACGCGTATCGTGGCAACGCTCCCGAAGACGCCATTATTATATGAAGGAACCGAACACGTCGTCCCGGAACTTGAAGTCGTCCGTCATGACGGAGAGCTCGTGACGACATGGTTCAGCCCGACGCTCGACGCGGCTCGGATCGGAGACGACCGCGAGGCGAAATGGTGGAATGAGACGCTCGAGATGCGGAACGCGACGCTTCGATTGGTATGGGCCGTCATCGCCGAACGGCAACGCGATTGGTTGGACGGGAAGCTCGTCTTGCACCCGTTGACGCGAAAAGAAGTCGCCGAACAAATCGGCAAGCACGAGTCGACCGTCGGCCGGGCGATTCAAGGCAAGTACGTGACGACCGAAGGCGGCGTGATGGCGTGGCGTCACTTTTTCGTCCGGGCCTCGCACGGGCAATCGCCGTTCATGGTGAAGAAGGCGCTCGCCGAACTGATTCAACAAGAGACGTCGCCGCTGAGCGATGCCGCACTCATGCGCGAGCTGGCAAGGCTCGGCTATACGGTGACACGACGGACCGTGGCGAACTATCGGGAGGCGCTCGGTTTTGGAAACTCGCGGGAGCGGGAACGACAACTATGGAAAGGAGGGGACTGACATGGTCCTGACGTTATACCGCCGTGCCAACTGTTCGCTTTGCGAGGAGGCACTCGTCATGCTCGAATGGCTCATGGAAGACTATCCGTTTGAGCTCGAGCAGATCGACATCACCGGCAACGAAGAACTTGAGGCGAAGTACTTGTTTGAGATCCCTGTCGTCTTACACGAGGGGCGTGTCATTAGTCAAGGTCGATACGATGACAGTAAAGTTGAAGATTTTGTTAAGTATACGCTTACATCGAAAAAAAACGTTTGAAGGGGTTGCAAGACGGAAAGGTGATTGATAAGATGAAGTCGTAGCGGTGGGACGCAAATATAAAAGTGGGACAAAAATTGTCCATGCTTTAAGTCGAGGGGGAATGAGTATGATCCAGCAGCTGATTCAAGTTCAGAAGCAAATCGTTCCCGACATGCTCGATACGCTCCGACATCGTTACGATATCTTACATTATGTCCGTTTGATGCAGCCGATCGGCCGCAGGACATTGGCCACAAGCCTCGGGCTGACGGAACGAATCCTAAGACGAGAAGTCGACTTTTTGAAAGACCAAGGTCTATTGATGGTCGCTACTCAAGGTATTTCCCTTACGGAATCGGGCAGAAACGTTCTCCGGGACTTGCACGAGGTCATGGGAGAGATCCTAGGCATCTCGGAAGTCGCACGAGAACTCGAGCGCAAACTAGGCGTTCGCCAAGTCGTCATCGTACCGGGTGATTCCGACGAGACGTTCTGGGTCCAGCGAGATATCGGACGGGCCGCCGTCACGCAACTAAAAGCGCGACTGGCACCGGACGACAATATCATCGCGGTCACAGGCGGGACGACGATGGCATCGGTTGCGGCCATGATGTCGCCCGATAAAAAAGAACGGCCGATGCATTTCGTGCCGGCACGCGGCGGACTCGGAGAGACGCTCGAGTTACAGGCGAACACCGTCTGTTCTCGGATGGCCGACCGGGCCCATGCCGACTATCATTTACTCCACATTCCGGACGAGGTTTCGCAAGAGACATTCGAGCGGATGGTGGAGGAACCTAGCATTAAAAATGTACTGGAAATGATTAGAGCGGCGCGAATTGTGGTACATGGAATTGGTGAGGCGGAAACGATGGCGAAACGCCGTCACGCGTCACCAGAGCATTTGCGGATGATCGAACGGCACGATGCCGTCGCTGAAGCGTTCGGATATTATTTCAACGCGGAAGGTGAAATCGTGCACCGGGTCAAGACGGTCGGGATCCAATTGGAGGAGCTCGACGACATGGACACCGTCATCGCTGTCGCCGGAGGAAAGTCGAAGGCACAGGCGATCGCCGCATATGCGAAACACACGCCGAACATCATCCTCGTCACAGACGAAGGTGCGGCGACAGAATTATTAACTCGTTATTAAAGAGTTGACCCCCGTTGGCTCTTCAATAAATAGCTTCTACCCTAAGGAGGAAATTAACTATGGCAGTAAAAGTTGGTATTAACGGATTTGGACGTATTGGTCGTTTGGCATTCCGCGAGATCATCAAAAACGAAGGAATCGAAGTTGTTGCAATCAACGACTTGACTGACACGAAGATGCTTGCTCACCTTCTCAAGTACGACACGACTCAAGGTCGTTTCGACGGAGACGTTGAAGTACACGACGATCACTTCCTCGTAAACGGCGAGAAAGTCATCACACTTGCTAACCGTAACCCAGAAGAACTTCCATGGGGCGAGCTCGGTGTTGACATCGTACTCGAATGTACTGGATTCTTCACAGACAAAGAAAAAGCGGAGCTTCACTTGAAAGCTGGCGCGAAAAAAGTTGTCATCTCGGCTCCAGCTACAGGTGACATGAAAACTGTCGTTTATAACACAAACCATGACATCCTCGATGGTACAGAGACAGTAATCTCTGGTGCTTCATGTACGACAAACTGCTTGGCGCCAATGGCTAAAGTTCTCCAAGACCAGTTCGGAATCATCGAAGGTCTTATGACAACAATCCACGCTTACACAGGCGACCAAAACACGCTTGACGCTCCACACCCGAAAGGCGACTTCCGTCGTGCACGTGCGGCAGCAGCTAACATCGTACCGAACACAACTGGTGCGGCTAAAGCAATCGGCCTCGTTATCCCAGAACTTCAAGGTAAACTTGACGGTGCGGCACAACGTGTACCAGTTGCTACAGGTTCACTCACAGAGCTCGTAACAGTTCTTGAGAAAACTGTATCTGTTGACGAAATCAACGCAGCAATGAAAGCAGCAGCGAACGAGTCTTACGGTTACACTGAAGACGAAATCGTATCTTCTGACATCGTCGGAATCACTTACGGTTCACTCTTCGATGCAACACAAACTAAAGTAATGACAGTTGGCGACAAGCAACTCGTTAAGACAGTTTCTTGGTACGACAACGAAATGTCTTACACTGCACAATTGGTTCGCACACTCAAGCACTTCGCTGAAATCGCGAAGTAAGTTCGTGAACTAAATAGAATCAAATAGGAGCGGAAACAAGAGATTGTTCTCCGCTCTATTTATGAAATTGACACGCACGACATATGGAGGCGAAGGTTATGAACAAACAGTCTATTCGTGACATCGATGTAAAAGGGAAACGCGTCTTTTGCCGCGTTGACTTCAACGTTCCACTCAAAGATGGCGTCATTCAAGATGAAACGCGGATTCAAGCGGCACTTCCAACGATCAAGCACTTGATCGACGGCGGCGCGAAAGTCATTTTGGCGAGCCACCTCGGCCGTCCAAAAGGCGAGAAGAACCTCGAGTTCTCACTCGCACCGGTCGCTAAACGTCTCGCTGAGCTTCTCGGCAAAGAAGTACCCCTCGTTGAAGAGGCGTACGGTCCAGTCGCAGAAGAAGCCGTTTCAAAACTTGGTGAAGGTGACGTCGTCGTTCTCGAGAACGTCCGTTTCTACCCTGGTGAAACGAAAAACGATCCAGAACTCGCGAAAGGTTTCGCGGCACTCGCTGATATCTTCGTCAACGACGCGTTCGGTGCGGCTCACCGTGCCCACGCTTCGACAGAAGGCATCGCGCACCACGTCGACCACGCGGTTGCTGGTTTCTTGATGGAGAAAGAACTTGAAGTCCTCGGCAAGGCACTCTCGAATCCTGACCGTCCGTTCACGGCGATTATCGGCGGGTCGAAAGTTGCTGACAAGATTGGGGTCATCGACCACCTTCTTGACATCGTGGATACACTCATCATCGGTGGCGGTCTCTCGTACACGTTCTCGAAAGCACTCGGGCACGAAGTAGGGACATCACTCCTTGAAGAAGACAAGCTCGACCTCGCTCGTCAGTTCATGAAAAAAGCAGAAGACAAAGGCGTGAAATTCTTGATGCCAGTCGACTGTGTCATCACGAAAGAATTCGGCGAAGAGACATACGTCGGACCAGTCGATATCGACTCGATCCCAGCGGATCACATGGGTCTTGATATCGGACCGAAGACAGTCGAACTTTACGCGGCAGCGATTCGCGAATCGAAACTTGTCGTTTGGAACGGACCGATGGGCGTATTCGAACTTGATAAGTACGCCAACGGAACGAAAGGTGTCGCTCAAGCACTTGCAGACAGCGATGCATACTCAATCATCGGTGGTGGGGATTCAGCGGCAGCAGCAGCCAAGTTTGGCCTTGCTGACCAAATGAGCCACATTTCAACTGGTGGCGGCGCTTCACTCGAATTCATGGAAGGCAAGAAACTTCCAGGCGTCGAAGCGTTGAACGACAAGTAAAACAGAGGAGGGTTATCGATGCGTAAACCGATTATTGCAGGTAACTGGAAAATGAACAAAACACTCTCGGAAGCCGTCGCTTTCGTAGAGGAAGTTAAAAACAATATCCCGTCAACGGACAAAGTTGACGCGGCGATTGGTGCACCAGCAGTATTCTTGGCCCCAATGGTAGAAGCGGCTAAAGGATCGAACTTGAAACTCAGTGCACAAAACATGTACGACAAAGACAGCGGGGCATACACAGGCGAAATCAGCCCGGCCATGGTCGCTGACCTCGGCGTGACATATGTCATCCTTGGACACTCAGAGCGTCGCGAATACTTCGGCGAATCAGATGCGTTCATCAACAGCAAAACGAAAAAAGCGTTCGAACACGGTCTTACGCCAATCGTTTGTGTCGGTGAGACATTGGAAGAGCGCGAAGGCGGCAAGTTCGAAGAAGTCATCAAGACGCAAGTCGAAGGTGGCCTCGCGGACCTCTCAGCTGATCAAGTCAAACAACTCGTCATCGCGTACGAGCCAGTTTGGGCAATCGGCACTGGTAAATCAGCGGACGAAGCAGACGCGCAAAGCTCATGCAAATATGTTCGTGACGTGGTAAAAGGTCTTTACGGTGAAGACGTGGCGGCTGCGGTTCGCATCCAATACGGCGGTTCTGTAAAACCTGAGAACATCAAGGAGTATATGGCACAAGAAGACATCGACGGCGCACTCGTCGGCGGTGCTTCACTTGAAGCTGCTTCGTTCCTCAAGTTGTTGGAGGCGATTTAAATGGCAAGACCAGTCGCCCTCATCATCTTGGATGGTTTTGGAATGCGGAACGAGACGTTCGGCAATGCGGTCGCTGCGGCGAACAAACCGAACTTCGACCGCTTCTGGGAGCAGTACCCACATACGCTCCTGAACGCGAAAGGCGAGTACGTCGGCCTTCCGGAAGGTCAGATGGGGAACTCGGAAGTCGGTCACTTGAACATCGGTGCCGGCCGGGTCGTCTATCAGTCACTTTCACGCGTCAACAACTCCATCAAAGACCGTTCACTCTTCGACCGCCAAGCGATGAACCACTTGGCCGGACATGTGAAGAAGTATGATTCGAGCCTTCACATCATGGGCCTCGTCTCAGACGGTGGGATTCACTCTCACATCAACCACATGTACGCCATCGTCGAGTTTGCAAAACTTCATGGTATCGAAAAAGTATTCATTCACGCTTTCACGGACGGCCGTGACTGTGATCCGAAATCAGGCGCTGGCTTCCTCGAACAGACGGAAGCGAAGCTCGCTGAACTCGGACTCGGTCAAGTCGCTAGCGTGTCTGGACGTTACTATGCCATGGACCGCGACAACCGTTGGGAACGCGTCGAGAAAGTATACGACGTACTCGTCAACGCGAAAGGCGAAGTCGGCACGAATGCAGTCGACGTTCTTAAACAGTCGTATGCAGACGGCTTGACGGATGAATTCGTTCTTCCGACGGTCATCGAGAAAGACGGTCAACCGATTGCGACGATCAAAGACAACGACGCAATCATGTTCTTCAACTTCCGTCCGGACCGGGCGATTGAACTTGCGAAAGTGTTCAAAGAGAAGACCGGCTTCAAAGGCTTCGAACTTTCGAGCGCACATCCAGAGAACATCTTGCTCGTCTCGATGACGAAATTCTCGGATGAAATCGACACGGACATCGTCTTCCCACCAGAAGATTTGAAAAACACGCTCGGTGAGACTCTCGCCGCGCAAGGGTACAAACAGCTCCGCGCTGCGGAAACTGAGAAATACCCGCACGTCACGTTCTTCTTGAACGGACAACAAGAAACACCGTTCGAAGGTGAAGATCGTTTCCTCGTACCGTCACCGAAAGTGGCGACGTACGACTTGAAGCCGGAAATGAGCGCATACGAGCTCACGGAAGGTCTTCTCGAACGCATCGAATCCGATCAATATGACGCGTATATCATCAACTACGCGAACCCGGACATGGTCGGCCATTCCGGTATGCTCGAACCGACGAAGAAAGCTGTCGAAGTCGTCGACGAATGCCTCGGTAAAGTAGTGGACGCACTCATTGCCAAAGGCGGCGCGGCGATCATCACGGCGGACCACGGGAACGCTGACCTTGTCACGAACCCGGACGGCTCACCGATGACGGCCCACACGACGGAACCAGTACCATGTATCGTCACGAAAGAAGGGGTAGAACTGAAACCAGTTCTAGAAGGCGCCTTGTGCGACCTCGCCCCGACACTCCTTCACCTTCTCGGTGGAGAGCAACCGGCCGAAATGACCGGTACATCAATCGTCACGAAGTAACTCAAAAAACTTTCCAAACAAAAAGGAGCGAATTTTCATGTCAATGATTACAGAAATTTACGCACGCGAGATTTTGGATTCACGCGGTAACCCAACAATCGAAGTAGAAGTCTTCACAGAAGACGGCGGTTTCGGCCGTGCCCTCGTCCCATCAGGCGCATCAACTGGTGAGCACGAAGCAGTTGAACTCCGTGATGGCGACAAGTCACGTTACCTTGGTAAAGGCGTACTCAAAGCCGTTGCTAACGTAAACGACACAATCGCACCAGAACTCATCGGCTACGATGTATTCGACCAAAACGCACTCGACAAGAAAATGATCGAGCTCGACGGTACGAAAAACAAAGGTAAACTCGGCGCAAACGCGATCCTTGGTGTCTCTATGGCAGCAGCACACGCAGCAGCAGACGAGCTTGGCCTTCCACTTTACACGTACCTCGGTGGATTCAACGCGAAGACGCTTCCAACTCCAATGATGAACATCATCAACGGTGGTTCGCACGCTGACAACAACGTTGACTTCCAAGAGTTCATGATCATGCCTGTTGGCGCGCCAACGTTCCGCGAAGCGCTCCGCATGGGTGCAGAAGTATTCCACGCCCTCAAATCAGTTCTTTCTGGTATGGGTCTTAACACAGCTGTCGGTGACGAAGGTGGTTTCGCACCAAACCTTAAGTCTAACGAAGAAGCGATCACAGTTATCCTTGAAGCGATCGAAAAAGCTGGTTACAAAGCTGGCGAAGACATCTACCTCGCAATGGACGTTGCGTCTTCTGAGTTCTACGACAAGTCGACTGGCAAGTACGAACTCGCTGGCGAAGGCAAGTCAATGACAACTGCTGAGCTCGTAGACTTCTACGCTGAGCTCGTAAGCAAGTACCCAATCATCTCAATCGAAGACGGTTGCGACGAAAACGACTGGGACGGCTTCAAATTGCTCACTGACAAAATCGGTGACAAAGTTCAGCTCGTTGGGGATGACCTCTTCGTAACGAACACTGAGAAATTGGCTGAAGGTATCGAAAAAGGAATCTCGAACTCGATCCTCATCAAAGTTAACCAAATCGGTACGCTCACAGAAACATTCGACGCGATCGAAATGGCTAAAAAAGCTGGCTACACAGCTGTTATCTCACACCGTTCTGGTGAAACAGAAGATGCGACGATCGCGGACATCGCTGTTGCGACAAACGCTGGTCAAATCAAAACTGGTTCGCTCTCGCGTACAGACCGTATCGCGAAGTACAACCAACTTCTCCGCATCGAAGACATGCTCGGCGATGTAGCGAAATACGACGGTATCAAGTCGTTCTACAACCTCAAGAAGTAATTAAAAAACCACGATGAGCCTAAATTAGCTCATCGTGGTTTTTTGTAATCTAATTATATTGGGGAAGAATCATTTTCTCGATAATCCTTTTAAATTTTACCTTTAATCAGCTCAACTAAAATACCTGAAGCTACTTGAGAGATTAATTGTAATCCTACACTAGTGAATCTTGAAGTACGTTTTTTTGTCTCTGACCATACACTCTCGTCACGTATAGTATCTAAAAATTGGTGTCCATCCCATGTTATAGAGTCAATTATTAAGTCGTAACCGGAACCAGAAAATCTAAGAACTTTAGCGTCAATAAAGTTTGCTGAATTTAAGGTCTGGATGGTATAGAGAATCTCCTCTTCTGAATAAGGTGTCATTCTAGGTGCTTCTTGTATTTCAAAATTTCTTGTGGGAGCGAAAGGTGTATTTATTTCTTCCAGTGTAAGTAAAGCATCACGAACGCAATCATGGTTTAAACGCATTCAGTAACCCCCTTGGTTTAATTAAAGTAGGATAGAAATTAGAAAAAGTTAACCATTGACTTAATTATAACTTGAACGAAAATTATCCCACACCCTTGACTTAATATTACTGCATTTAGAAAAGTGATAATTCTAATCAACTTTTTCGCGTTTATACAAGATTAGTTTTGAATTACGGGAATAGACTAGTGTAGGTAAAAGGAGGCGTTCGTCATGATGATCAGCGGTTTTCTCCTTCTTCTCATCGCGCTCGGTGTCGGTGGTTGGTTCCTGTACAAGTATATGGACGACCGGAAATGGTCGTGACGTATGTCACGGCCGTTTTTTTTTGTGCGTGAACGCTAGGAAATTGGGTATAATCATCAGATACAGCATAAAAAAGGAGAGACGTCCATGACACGCGTACGGAAAGCCATCATCCCGGCCGCCGGGCTCGGTACCCGCTTCTTGCCGGCGACGAAAGCGATGCCGAAAGAGATGCTCCCGATCGTCAACAAACCGACGATTCAATTCATCGTGGAAGAAGCCGTCGCTTCCGGCATCGAGGACATCATCATCGTGACCGGGAAGAACAAGCGCGCCATCGAGGACCATTTCGACCGGGCCATCGAGCTCGAACAGAACCTTGAGTCAAAAGGCAAGACCGAGCTCCTCGAGTCGGTGCGCCACTCGTCGAACCTCGCCAATATCCACTACATACGGCAACAGGAACCGAAAGGGCTCGGCCACGCGATTTGGTGTGCCCGCAAGTTCATCGGCGACGAACCGTTCGCGGTCCTGCTCGGGGACGACATCATCGAGGCGGACGTGCCGGCGACGAAGCAATTGATTGACCAGTACGAGCAGTATGAGCGTTCGATTATCGGGGTGCAGCGCGTCCCGTATGAAATGACGAATCGATATGGTATAATTGACCCGCTTGCCGTCGAAGGGAAGCTGATCCCGGTCCGGACGTTCGTTGAGAAACCGGCTGTCGGAGAAGCCCCATCGAACCTCGCCATCCTCGGCCGCTACATTTTGACGCCGGACGTCTTCGAGGCGTTGTCGGCGCAAGAAATCGGGACGGGCGGCGAGATCCAACTGACGGACGCCATCGCCCGCTTGAACGAGGTGGAGACCGTCTTCGCCTATGAATTTGACGGGCGTCGCTATGACGTTGGGGAACCGATCGGCTTCATCGAAGCGACGATTGCCCATGCGCTCTGCGACCCAGATTTAAAAGCCAACGTCCACACGCTCTTGAAGCGCTTCGTGGACGAACTCGAACAACAGTAAGGTGTGTTATTTTTGAAAACAATGTTAATGGTCTGTCAAAACTATTATCCGGAAATCGGCAGTGCCGGTAACCGGATGCAAAATATTACGCATCTCATGAAAGAACGCGGTTACGAGGTGGAGGTCATCACGGCCGCCCCGTCGTATCCGAACTTCAACTTGTATAAAGACGACCGCTTCTGGAACGACAAGGCGCTCAACAACCAGCCGTTCATCAAGCGTCTCATCACGAAGAAACGCAAGCATACGTCGAACATGGTGAGCCGGCTCGCTTTGTTTTTGGAACAGATGATTAAAGGCGTCGCTGCCGTCCAAAAGCTCGACTCGAAACCGGATGTCGTCTTTGCGACGACCCCGTCTTTTTTTATGGCGTTCGTCGGTGTGTATGCGAAACGGAAGTATGGCGTCCCGTTCATCTTGGACGTCCGTGACCTCTGGCCGGAGTCGGTGAAAGGCGTCGGCGTGTTCAAACACGACTGGATGCTCGCCCCGGCGTTTTGGTTTGAGAAGCGGCTGTATAAGGCGGCCGATGAAATCATCATCAACTCGGAAGGGTTCCGCAGCTATCTGCGCCAACGTGGCGTCGACAACGACATGATTCACTATATGCCGAACTCGATTCGAGAGAGCGAGCGCAACCTCGAGCGGACCGTCCCTGAGGACGACCGGATGGAGATTCTGTACGCCGGGAACATGGGCCTCGCCCAAGACGTATCGCTCTTGCTCGAGCTTGCAGAACGATTCCGTGACGAGCCGCGCGTGCATTTCAAGTTGATCGGCTATGGATACCGGAAGAACGAATTGAAAGACATGATTAAAGCCCGCGGTTTCAAGAACTTCCTCTTCCTCGAGGCGATGCCTCGGACGGAGGCGTTCCAAGCCATCAAGAACGCGGACGTCGCGTTCGTCAGCTTGATTGAGCAAGAAGTGTTCGATACGGTCATCCCGGGTAAATTGATTGACTATATGGCGGTCGGGAAACCGATCGTCGCGGCGGTGTCAGGCCATGCGGCGAATGTCATCGAAGCGGCCGAGGTCGGTTACGTGTCACGGAAGCGTGACATCAACGAGATCGAGCTCATGCTCCGGAAACTGCTCGAACGTCCCGACTTGCGTGAGAAGTACGGCGTCAACGGGATCCGTTATGTGAAAGACAATCTGTGCTGGGAAAACAATATACACGTCCTCGAAGACGTGGTAGAAAAAGTAACGATGGAGGAAACACGATGAAGTCAGTATGTATGTTTGTATGGAATCATTTTACGAATGATGCGCGCGTCTTGCGCGAATGCTCGGCGCTCGCCGAAGCGGGCTATGAAGTCGATTTGATCGCGCTCCAAGACCCGAAAAATCCGTCGCTCCCGAAAGAAGAGATGCGTCCGGAAGGATTCCGTGTCATCCGCGTCAAACGGCAGCCGTCGATTCTCGCCAACGGGATGAAGGCGCTCAAGTCGGCCCGCACATGGGTCAGCGCGAAGAAGACACGTCAACTCGGCGCTGGACTCGTCGGTGCGGGACTGCTCGTCCTCGCACCACTGACGATGATCGGACTCGGCGCGGCAGCGGGTGCGATTTTGTTCCCACCGGTGCGTAAAAACATCGTCAACGCGAGCGCGATGCTCGAGATGGTGTTCACTTCGACGAAGAAGTCGTACGATTTCTATCACGCCAACGACTTGAACACGCTCCCGCAGGCGTTGATCGCCGGGAAACTCGTCAACAAAGGCAAAATCGTCTACGATTCGCACGAAGTCCAGACGGACCGGACCGGTTACGGTTATATCCAAAGTAATCTCGAAGGCTGGCTCTTGCCATACGTCGACTCGATGATGGTCGAAAATCATACGCGCGCGGCGCATAACGAAGAGTTGTACGGCTTCTACCCGTACGTGCTCCACAACTATCCGTTCTATCGTCCGCTCGACTTCACGCTCCGCAAAGACTTGCATGCGCTCCTCGACTTGCCGAAAGATGAAAAGATCCTATTGTACCAAGGCGGCATTCAAGCCGGCCGCGGACTCGAGCAACTCATCCTCGCCGTCAAGGACTTCAAGGAAGGCACGCTCGTCATGATCGGGGACGGGAAACTCAAGCCGGTGATTAAACAGATGATCGAGGACGAAGGCGTCAGCGACCGCGTCAAGATGATTGACAAAGTACCGGTCGAGGCGTTACCGTACTATACGATGAACGCGTATCTCGGTTTCCAAGTGTTGAACAACGTCTGCTTCAACCACTACTCGGCGTCATCGAACAAGCTGTTCGAATATTTAATGGCCGAAGTACCGGTCGTCTCATGTGACTTCCCGGAAATCGAACGTGTCGTCGCCGGCAACGACGTCGGTGTCGTCGTCGATTCGCACGACCCACAATCGATCGCCGAAGGCGTCAACCGCCTGCTCGACGATCAAGCACTCTACGCCCGTGTCAAAGAGAACACGAAGACGGCGCGTGAGCAATATAACTGGGATTTGGAAAAAGAGGCACTCTTGAACGTCTACACGAACGTCGTGGACCGCAAGTTGCCGATTATGAAAGACGGTGCGCCAAAGCCAGTTCAACAGTAAGACTTAGACTGCGGCTTTGTGCCGCGGTCTTTTTTATATGGAAGGGGGACAACCAATGAAACGTCAACAACAACATCTATTGCGTCAACAAGTCTGGAAGAAGCTCCAATCGATTTCCTTGAAGGATATCGCCTGGATCGTCGCCGGCTCATTCATTCTCTCGTTCGGGGTGAACTACTTCACCGTTCCGAACGACTTCTCGGAAGGCGGCCTGCTCGGGGTCACCATCATCCTGTATTACATGTTCGGCTGGGACCTCGGGGTCACGTCGATTATCGGGAACGGGATTTTATTCATCGTCGGCTATAAGCTGCTCGACCGCCGGACGATGGTATACTCGGTCGTCGCTGTCATCGCGACGTCATTCTTCCTAAGCTTGACCCATGACTGGGGCAGCCCGGCTGAGGACAAACTGCTTGCGGCCGTCTACGCCGGGATTATGATCGGGGTCGGCATCGGCATGGTGCTCCGCGTCGGGGGGACGACCGGAGGCGGGGTCATCATCGCCCGTCTCATGGAGCGCTATTTGCATATGAGCGTCGCTGTGTCGATGTTCATCATCGATGCCATCGTCGTCGGGGCGTCGGGCTTCATCCTCGGGGAACAGATCGTGCTCTATACGTTGATCGCCATCATCATCGGCTCGTGGGTCATTGACCTCGTCGCTGAAGGGCTCAACATCCGTAAGGCCGTCACGATCATCAGCGACAAGCAAGAAGAGCTCGCCGTCGTATTGACGGAGACGCTCGGCCGCTCGGCGACGATTATCCATGGCCACGGCTACTATACGAAGCAAGATAAGAACATGCTGTATATGATCGTCGACAAGCGCCAAGTCGGTCCACTCAAGAAAATCGTCGAAGTGACAGACCCACGTGCCTTCGTCGTCATTCACCAAGTGAAAGAGGTCATCGGAGAAGGGTTTAGCTACCCGTCCCGATAATTTGAAAGCTGGTGTTTTGACGCCAACTTCTATATAATAAGAAGCGTGTAAAAAGAAGGAGGAACTGACTACTATGCAAACGATCGCTACAATCAGCCTACTCGTCGTGGCTGTTTTATTGATTGTCGTCGTACTGCTCATGTCAGGTCGGTCGCAAGGTCTTGGGGCGATTGCAGGTGGCGCGGAGCAGTTGTTCGGCCGCCAGAAAGCGCGCGGCTTCGACGCTGTTTTGAACCGAACTGCAGCTGTACTAGGCACATTGTTTTTCATTTTAGGATTACTAGTCGCATCACTATGATGAAAGGCTGATCGTTCTCGGTTTTTACGTGAGGCGGTCGGCTTTTGTTTTTTTCAATTATTTTTTGGGAATAATGGATTGTATGAGGAGATGACGTTAGCAATGAAGATTACAGCACCGAAACCGTTCTTCTTTGAAGGCGGACCACGTGCCGTGTTGATGTTACATGGCTTTACCGGATCGAGCGCGGATGTCCGCATGCTCGGTCGTTTCCTGCAAAAAGAAGGCTATACGTGTATGGGTCCACAGTACCGGGGCCATGCCGTCCCGCCGGAAGAATTGCTTCAGTACGGGCCGGCGGACTGGTGGGAGGACGTCTTGAACGCCTACCAGTCGTTGAAAGAGAAAGGCTATGAGGAGATTGCCGTCTGTGGCCTCTCGCTCGGCGGCGTCATGTCGCTACGCCTCGCTTCGGAGGAGAACGTCAAAGGCGTCATCCCGATGTGCGCCCCGACCGGAATCGATGCCGAGGACCGGTTATACAAAGGAGTCAAAGCCTACGCTCGAGAATATAAGTCTCGAGAAGAAAAATCGCCTGAACAGATCGAACAGGAGATGGCGGACTTCAAACCGATGCCGACGCTCAAGGACCTCCGTGCCTTCGTCCGTGACACGACGACAAAACTAGAAGATATTTTCGTCCCGGCGCTCGTCGTCCAAGGGGCAAAAGATCAAATGGTCGATCCTGAATCTGCACACGAAATTTACGAGGCGATTAATGCGTTCCAAAAAGAACTGCTCATGTACGAGGAGTCGGGACACGTGATCACGCTCGATAAAGAAAAAGAGAAACTGCACCAGGACGTGCTCGATTTTCTCGAAACGTTAGACTGGTCAGTTTGAAAAAGGAGGTGTCACGTTGAATTTACGTGACCAACTACTAGAAATTATCCAAGCCAGTGATAAAGCACTGACAGTGGACCAGTTGACCGAGCGTCTTTCGCTCGAGTCGACGGATGCTTTTAAAGAACTCATCCGCACCTTGAACACCCTCGAAGAAGAGGGCTTAATCGGCCGCACACGGACGAACCGTTACGGGACGCTCGCCGTGCTCGGCCAAGCAGCGGGAATCATCTCGATTCACCAACGCGGCTTCGGCTTCTTATCGGTCGAAGGCGAGACGGAGGACGTGTTCCTTCCGCCCGACCAATTGAAAGACGTCTACCACGGGGACACGATCCTCGTCAAAAAACGCGAGGACAACCGCGGCAAGACCGAGGGCGTGCTCCTCAAAGTCTTGAAGCGCGGCTTGTCGGAGTTCGTCGGGACGTATACGCTCCCGAGCGGACGCCTCGACCAGTTCGCTTTCATCGAGCCGGATGACAAGCGCATCAACTTCTGGCCGGTCGTCAACCCGGACAAATCGCTCGGTGCCGTCGATGGTCATAAAGTCGTCGTCCGCATCACAAAATATCCGGACGGACGTTTCGCCGGAGCGTGTGACGTCGTCCGCATCATCGGACACAAGAACGACCCAGGCGTCGACATCTTGTCGATCGTCTATAAGCATGGCATCCCGACGGAGTTCCCGGAAGATGTCATCGACCAGGCGAACGCCGTACCGGACGAGGCCGACGAGAAAGACTTCATGGGCCGTGTCGACCTTCGTAACGAGACGATCTTCACGATTGACGGCGAAGACGCGAAAGACTTGGACGATGCCGTCCACGTCAAAAAACTCGACAACGGCAACTATGAACTCGGCGTCCACATCGCCGACGTGTCACACTACGTGACGGAAGGGTCACCGCTCGACGTCGAGGCGTTCGAACGGGGGACGAGTGTCTATCTCGTCGACCGTGTCATCCCGATGTTGCCGCACCGTCTCTCGAACGGGATTTGTTCGCTCAACCCGCACGTCAACCGTTTGACGCTCAGCTGCGTCATGGAGATCTCCCCGCAAAACGGGAAGGTCGTCCATCATGAGCTGTTCCCGAGTGTCATCAAGACGACGGAACGGATGACGTATACGAACGTCCGTGAAATCATTGAACGTGATGACGAAGCGACGCTCGAACGGTACGAGCCGTACATCCCGTTGTTCGACCTCATGGCCGAACTCGCGGAAGTGCTCCGCACGCGCCGTAACTCACGTGGTGCCATCAATTTCGATTTTGCCGAGGCGAAAGTCGTCGTCGACGAAGAAGGCAAACCGGCCGACATCGTCTTGCGTCCGCGCTCGGTCGCCGAGAAGTTAATCGAAGAGTTCATGCTCGCGGCCAACGAGACGGTCGCCGAACACTTCCACAAGATGGACGTGCCGTTCATCTATCGTGTCCACGATAACCCGAAACCGGACAAGCTCGATTTCTTCTTCGATTTCGTCGCGAACTTCGGCGTTCACATCGAGCGGTTCAAAGGCCAGAAGGTCGAACCGAAGACGCTGCAGAAGATTTTGAAAGCAATCTCGGGTGAACCGGAAGAGCCGGTCATCAGCACAATCATGCTCCGTTCGATGCAACAGGCGAAGTATGACGACGTCTCGCTCGGCCACTTCGGCCTCGCGACCGACTTCTATACGCACTTCACATCGCCGATTCGTCGGTACCCGGACTTGATCGTCCACCGTCTCATGCGCACGTACGTCTTCAACGGCGACGTGTCTGAGAAGACGATTGCCAAGTACGAGGACCGTCTCGACTCGATCGCCGAACAGGCGTCGAAACGTGAGCGTCGTTCGGTCGATGCCGAACGCGAGACGCAAGCCTTGAAGAAAGCCGAGTACATGGAATCACGTCTCGGTGAAGAGTTCGACGGTGTCGTCAGCGGTGTCACGAACTTCGGAATGTTCATCGAGCTCCCGAACACGATTGAAGGACTCGTCCGTCTCCAGTCGATGGATGACTACTACCACTTCGACGAGTCGCAACTCATGTTGCTCGGCGAGCGGACGAAACGTCAGTTCCGCATTGGTGACGCGGTGCGCGTCAAGGTCGACGCCGTCAACTTGGACGAGCGCACGATCGACTTCACCGTCGTCGGCATGCCGAAACGGGAACAGTCGCGCCGTCGCCAACCGACGACGATCAAAGCGACGGAAGGCCGTCCGAAGAAGGACGACAAAAAAGGCCGCGGTCGTGACGACAAACGTCCGAAGCGCGGCAAGCCAGGCAAACCAGGGAAACCAGGTCAAGCCGGCAAACCGTCTAAACCAGGCGAGAAGCCGAAGACGTCGCAAGGACGCTCGGCACTCGACTTGAAGAAGAAAGACGGTCAAAAACGAACAGGCGACGCCAAACGCGGAGCGAAGAAGCGTCGTTGATGGGAGGGGGCGACCCCTCCTCCATATTGAAGTAAAGGACTGAATGTCTATGGCCAAGAAGAAAGATTCGAACGCACTCGCGCAAAACCGAAAAGCGTCCTTCGATTATGCGATTGAAGATACGATTGAAGCCGGCATGGTGTTGACGGGGACCGAGATTAAATCGGTGCGCCAGTCAAAAATCAATATCGCCGATGCGTATGTCCGCTTTGACGGTGGCGAGGCGACGCTTCATAACTGTCATATCAGCCCGTTCGAGCAAGGGAACCGGTTCAACCATGAGCCGCTTCGTGTCCGAAAGCTATTGTTGCATAAGAAGCAAATCAATCAGCTCATCGGGGCGCAAGGGCGTGACGGGTATACAATCATCCCGCTCAAAGTGTATCTCAAGAACGGCTTCGCTAAATGTCTCCTCGGCATCGGGCGCGGGAAGAAGAAGTATGACAAGCGCGACGACTTGAAGAAGAAAGACGCGAAGCGTGACGTCGACCGGGCACTCCGGGACCGGCAAAAATACTGACAGCGAGACCTGATTGTGGTATAGTTGTTGTAGTACCAATTACCACCTCGGGGACGTTATGGATTCGACGGGGGTAGGTCGGTCGTATGTGGCGTGTCGAGGGGTCGGCCTCGTTAAAACGCAAACGCCTATAACTGGCAAAACTAACACACAACTCGCAGCAGCCTAAGTGCCCTGCGGATCCTGACATCCATCGCTTGTGTGGATGATTATCAGGGTCTCAAACTAAGCAAGCTACGCTTCAACCTCGCCGTCTGAGGGCGCGAAGAAGAGATGAACCAGACTGGATGCGACAACGCCTGTTTATCGGCAGTGTCACATTGAGATTCAATAGATAAACTACACACGTAGAAGCATGCGTTACGATGCCTTCGGACGCGGGTTCGACTCCCGCCGTCTCCATTTTTAAGCAGTCTGCAACGACTGCAATCAATGATATTTCATGAAGACCTTCTAATTTCATTGAGATTAGAAGGTCTTTTGATTTGAACGGAGCAACTCAATCAGAATGAAATGAAAGCAGGTGAACGGAATGGGGAAATATCAATTGGATACGAAAAGTAAAGTGGCCGCTGCCAAGTATCAAGACGGCAAAAAACCAGCTGTCTCGAATAAAAAAGATAAGATCAATCAGATTCGAGAAGCATATTTGCAGAAGCAAAAAGATAAAAAACAATCTGGTGAATGATTAGACAGCTTAGCTGACTTCAGGTGTTCTCTTATAAGAAGTTGAAATGAACGAAGAGGGTCATCCATGCGTAGTTTATGCATGGGTGACCCTCTTTTTGTTTCTCCGTTTGTTAATCAGATTCGAATTATTTCTATTTCACGCACAATCATGCTAGAAGTTAATACATTTTAATTTTCATACGGGGACTTATAGAACGTTCTTCAAGATTTCGTTATAGCGTAACGTTGCTAGTTCACTCGGTTTGCCTTTTTGGCAGAATGACAGCTTCGCTAGTTTTGGGACGACCCGTTCGACCACAAATCTTTCTGTCGACCAGTTTAGACTGCAGGGAGGCCATGGCTTCCGAAAAGCGTTCATCCTCTTTGGCGCGATTATAAAACAATAGGACGTATACATAGAGAAAGAGATTGTAATTTTGGAATGGGTACGCGACTTGTATAAATAACGTCCCGATACTAAAGTGGCACGGCCAATCTGCTCACGAATCGTCCGATAATCAAGCAAAAAATCAACGGCCTGATCAAGTGAAGGTTCTTTATTGATATAATCAGTGAATCGGATATATGCAGGGCATTTGAAGTTCGCAACGGGTTCGAATACTTTGTTTCAGCACCATGACTATAACTGAATTGATTAATGTATAGATTAATGCCATTTCTTTAAGTTTTAGATTTTTGGAAAATTGAATAATAGTATGGCAATATTAAACTAATGACTTAAATCATCGACAGGAGCCATGACATGAAGTTTGGGAAGACAATAAAACTATTTTTAATTGATGGAGATCCAAGTGGTCGCTTAACTTGTGAGCTGTCTAATTGGACTGGACTTGCTTATCGGATTCCACGAACGGAAGTAAAACGATGTAAAGACCGTTCAAATTTAAACTCAACAGGGGTATATATGTTGTTTGGTCGTAGCGAAGATGCAGATGCAGTGTACATAGGAGAGGCAGAAGATGTCTATAAACGTCTGCAAGATCACCTGCGAGAAAAAGATTTTTGGAATGAAGTACTAGTTTTCATCAGTAAGGATGAAAATCTGAACAAGGCGCATATTAAATATATTGAAAATAAATTGTACGAAAAAGCACAAACAATCAAACGTTATAAATTATTGAATGGAAATATTCCACCGATGTCTTCTATTTCAGAATCGGACCGTGCTGAGATGGATGAATACATCAGCAATTTAATGATGATTGTTAATACGTTGGGACATAAACTTTTTGAAGGACTTAAAGATAGTCAAGAGATGGAGTCAGATAGTATTTTTTACATTGAAGGGAGCCGCGGGGCAAAAGCAAAAGGTGTTCAAACGCATGAAGGATTTGTTGTTTTAAAAGATTCAAGAATTGCAACAACTGTTGTCCCTTCATATTCAGAACGACTTCATGCTAAGCGCAATTTCTTGATTGAATCGAATGAAATAGCAATTATAGACGGTGAATATGTAGTTATGCAGGATATTCTGTTCTCTAGCCCTTCGGCAGCTGCTGATCTTGTGACGGGTCGTAGCGCTAATGGATTGACTGAATGGAAAAACATTAATCAGCAAAGTATTCGTGATTTATCATAGTTCTAAAAACAGAATTTCTTATTGTGCTTGATTGTGGCGTTGAATAGCAAATCGTAATGTAATATCCGACAACGCCTGTTTATCGACAGTGTCACATTGAGATCCAAAGGATAAATTAAACACGTAGAAGCATTTGGATGCCTTTGGACACGGGTTCGACTCCCGCCGTTTCCATTTTGATAAATGGCTATGTCCATAGTGAATCACTATAACATTGAGATTATTGAGTTTATTGCTCGATAATCTTTTATTGTGGATATACGACATACTTTATGTGCACGAACTGATTCAAAAGGTATGGAAAATTGTTTATCGAATATAAGTTATTAGGTTGTGTTTTATTTTTCATATGATGTGACGTATGACGAAAAAGGAGGATCTCTATGTCAAAAAAATCTACGGAATTAATTATCAATGGGGTCAAGAAGTATGGTCCGGCAGTAGGCAAGTTTGCACTTGAACATAAAAAAGAAATTGTTGGAGCAATTGGTGCACTCGGTGTAAAGGAACAACTTAAAAAGCGTACGAATAAAGAATCAAATCCTAAAAAAGCAAAAGACAAAATTATGCATCCTCGAAAGAAGAGATATCAATACTATTTAACAGAGGTAATCCCTACAGTAGATACTCGAAATCGAGACGAGTTGTTCCAGTACAAGTTAGAAGTGGAGCAATGCATTCAACAAATTAAATTGGAGCAGGCGCAGGACATCGTCATCAAAAAACAGATTCATGAGAGTCGGGTAAAAGAGTGGGATGCAATCATGTCTCAAATCGTGAGCCAGATGACCGTGAAAGATTATATGGAATATTTAAAGCTCTTTAACAATCCGGAATATCAAAGCGAGTACTTCAAAGGCTTTGAAGGAGATGTTGAGAAATTTAAAAAACTAAATACTATCGAACAGTATGATACGTTAGTCCACTATATTCATGAAAAAACAAATATTGATATAGAACAAATCAAAAAAGAGTTTTCGGCTCCTGTTTGAGTTACCTTGATCCGTTCTTGTTCCTCCTTCGTTATAATCGATGATGTAACGAAGCAGTGGGGGTGAGGTCATTGGGCTGGGATTTGAGTGTTGCTGAAGCAAAGGACGTCTACTTAACAGAAACTGACTTATGGCGCTATACACAGCAATTTTTAATGAATGCAACACATACGACGACGTACAAACACATGCTCATGAAAGCGTTGCTCGAATGTACGACTGAACTGAGTGATTCCGGTGTACTGACGTTCGAGCAAATTTCTAAACATGTGACGAAGATGTATTGGAATTTGATTGTGACGCACGGATTGCGACAAGTGAATCAGACTGGAAAGATGAGTTCGGTGGAACAAACAATGCTCGTATTTCAAGCGACGCATGAAATTCCGTCTTCATGGAACTTTGACCGTCTGCCAGATGAGCAGCAGCAACAATTGATTCGGGAAGTGAATCGGTTCTATAAGAAATACGTGTACGGCTCGTTTTATGCCTCGTTCGATGGAACCATTTATTCGTTCAATCGGAAAGAGGAATGGGTCAAACTCGTGCCGAGCTATATCGTCTTCTTTGAGAAATATAAGCGGGTATTGATGAACGTCACGAACTATCAACTCGCTGTCTTCTTAGAGAAATACAATACACGTGATGCAATGGAGCGAATTTTGAGCAAACTCGAGTTTGTCTCAGCCCGTCAATCGCTCGACGAGTTCAAGCAGATTTTGCTGAGTCACGGTCATTCTATCTGTTTTTATTGTATGAAGCCGCTCAAACAGATTCATGTCGATCACTTTATTCCATGGTCGTATATGCAGAACGATGTATTATGGAACTTCGTGTTGGCATGCCCGAGTTGCAACACGAGCAAGAATAATCGGATGGCGAAGGTGGATTATCTTTATGCACTCGTGGAACGAAATGAAGAACTGCGAGTAGCAGAGCAGATGGAGACATACAAAGAGACAAAATTAATTCACTTGTACGAGTATGCGGTCCAAAATGGGTTTGAAGCCGATTGGGCACCGAGGGTATAGATGATATTCAAAAAATCAGGATCTCAGAAAACTAGAAACTCATTACCTTTAAAACTATACCTGTGAATAAAATAAACCCTTCCATAAATTGTCTGATACACTGATAGAAAGAAGCTGAGACACTTTCTTCTGGTGGTACATAGACGTTTAGAGGAGGTATTGGTATGAAGCGCTTTTGGAAATGGGGATTAATTACGATTGGGGTGCTTGTCGTCGGGATGGGTGGGCTCGTTTTTGCGTTCAATCAGTCTATGCAGTCCGATCCCGATGAAGAAGCAAAAGCCATTCAACTCGCGGAGCCGTATGTAGCGGAGCGTTTCGACAATGCCGAATTGACGACAGAGGTCACGTTCGACAACATGGGCAATTTCCCGTTCGAGTATGCGGCGACTGCAGTTGATGCCGTGACAGGGACCGAATTTTTTGTCTATGCAGATGAGACGACAGGGGAAGTCGTCGACACGTTCCTGGCATCGAAATGGGAAGATGACGTGACGGATGTCATCGAGGATTCGGTCATGACGGCGTTTGGCCGTGATGTCACGTTCGATGTTTTTTACGATGAAGTAGCCTTACGACAACTCGACGCTTCGGCGGCGAACCCGCTCGCCTATAAAACAGCCGACGTCGTACCGACAATCTTGGTGACGATTCCTCGGATGCCGGAGTCAGGGGATGAGGCACTCGTCCGCACCTGGATGGCAGCGCTACAAGAGAGCGACATGTTACGCCATGCGGATGTTCATGTCGACTATGTCGCTAAAAACGGGAAGATCCTTAATGACGGTATTCCGTTAATTCTATTGTTCTAATGAAAAACACTTTCTGCACGCAGGAAGTGTTTTTGTTCAATCCATGGTCACCACAAGTTAAACAAATCCGCCACAATCGCATCACTGCCGTCTTGGAACATGAACAAGCCGAGTGCAATCAACAGCCCTCCAATGACGAGTGTGCCGAACCGCATCAGTCCGTTTGTGTTCTTTCTAAATAGGCCGCGTATCACAAGCCCTCCACCGATCAATAGCATCAAGAAATACCAAAACCCCATAGCCATTCCTCCTCCGCCTGTAGTTGAGTTCAGCTTACATAAATTTTCCAGTACATACTGTAGGGCGTGAGACTGATTTAATCTCAGTCCAAGACGGGTACAGTACCTTTATGTGTAAATAAAGGGGAGAGTGACCACTATGCGAAAAACCATCGTCATCGCGGGCGCGAGCGGCTACATTGGCTCGAACGTGATGGACCATTTAAAAGAAGAATACGACATCATCGCTTTGTCCCGTTCGACGAAACACAAGGAAGACGAGGACCACATCACGTGGCGTTCGTGCGATTTGTTCTCGTATGAACAGACACGTGAGGCGTGCGAGGGAGCAGACTACGCCATGTTCCTCGTCCACTCGATGATTCCGGACGGCGGATGGATTGACGCAAGCGACGTTCGAAGACATGGACGCGCTCATCGCCGACAACTTCGCCCGGGCGACGAAAGCGAATGACATCGAACAGATTGTCTATTTGAGCGGAATCATTCCGAAAGAGTCGAAGACGTTGTCCCGTCACTTGAAGAGCCGGCTCGAGGTCGAACGGATTCTCGGTGGGCAAGGCGTGCCGGTGACGACGATTCGGGCCGGGCTCATCATCGGTCCGGAGGGCTCGTCGTTCCCGATTCTCGCGAAGCTCGTCAAACGGTTGCCGGTCATGATTCTCCCGAATTGGACGAAGACGGAGACGCATCCGATTGATTTGCGTGAAGCCGTCCAGGCGCTCATCTCGGTCGTCGGCGCCGAGGCGCTGTACGACCATCATATCGATATCGGCGGTCCGGAAGTGATGACGTATCGCAAGATGATTGAAGATACGGCTGACGTCATGGGCAAACGTCGCGTCATGATTGACTTCCCGTTCCCGACCATCAAGCTGTCCCGCCTCTGGGTCATGGCTGTGACGGGTGAACCGAAAGACACCGTCTATCCGCTCGTCGAGAGCATGGGCCACGCCATGGTCGCGAAAGACACGACCGGCGTCAAACAAGGGGAGATCCCGTTCAAGGAAGCGGTCGAGCACGCGCTCGAGGAAGAAGAGAAGCAGAAGTCGGGCGGCGGCAAGAAGAAAAAAGCGCCGCAACAGTATACCGTCCGCTCGATTCAACGGTTCGGTCTGCCCGAGAACAAATCGGCGCTATGGATGGCCGACACGTACTTCGAGTGGCTCGGCCGTCTCGCCTATCCGCTCATCCAGACGACGAAAGAAGACGATGATTGGGAGATTGCGCTCCTGCGACCGTCACTCGTCGCGCTTCATCTGTCGCTCGAAGACGAGGCGACGGACGATATGGCCTCTTATGAAATCGATGGCGGCTTGTTCGCGAAGTTGAGTGAGGATGACAAGACAGGCCGACTCGAGTTCAGACGGCTCCCCGAGTCGGACGAAGGGCTCGTCGCCATCCATGAGTTCGTACCGGCGCTGCCGTGGTGGTTCTATACGAAGACGCAGGCGAAAGCCCACCTCGTCGTCATGTGGTTGTTCGGCCGTCACGTCCGTCTGCTTGGGGAAGATGCGGATGAGGGCGATCAAGTCGTCGAGGCACCCACGAATTAACGAAGACGCATCCATCGCGATGCGTCTTTTTGTTTTGTCGATTATGTTAACGTTTCGCCAGAGTCGTTTACAAAGGACAGGGACAGGCGTACACTGAACTCGTTTTCGACCTAATAGAAAGAAGGAATGCAAGAATGGACAACCTCATGACATCACGCCAAGGATGGCAGAAAGACATCTCGGCTGGGATCACCGTCGGGGTCGTCGCCGTCCCGCTCGCGATGGCGTTCGCGATCGCCTCGGGCGTCGGACCGGTGTACGGGCTCTATACGGCCATCATCGCCGGCATCCTCGTCAGCCTGTTCGGGGGCTCGACGTTCCAAATCGCCGGACCGACCGGCGCCTTCATCCCGATCGTCTCGGGCGTCATGCTCGCGCACGGTTACGAAGGGTTGCTTGTGACGACGTTCCTCGCTGGGATCCTATTGTTCCTCATGAGCGTGCTCCGCGTCGGACGACTGATCCGCTTCATGCCACGGGCGGTCACAATCGGGTTCACGGCCGGGATTGCCGTCGTCATCTTCGTCGACCAGCTCGATGAACTGTTCGGCATCTCGTTTCAGAAGGCGCCGCACTTCCACGAGAATTTACTGAAGCTCGTGACGTCGTTACATGAAGCGAGCCTATGGCCTGTCTTCATTGCCGCCATCGGTTTCTTGACGCTCTGGCTCGTACCGAAACTGCCTGTCAAATTGCCGCTTCTCTTGATGGCGATGCTCGTGCCGACTTTCGTCAGTCTCGTCATCCCAGGGGAAGTCGCGACGATCGGCAGTGCCTATGGCGGCATCCCGAGCGGACTGCCTGAGTTCAACTGGCTCGTGATCGACCTCGATTTGATTGCGACGCTCATGCCATCGGCGTTCGCCATCGCCTTCCTCGGGGCGCTCGAGTCGCTATTGTCGGGTGCGGTCGCGGACGGCATGGCCGGTACGAAGATGAACCCGGACAAGGAACTGTTCGGGCAAGGGCTCGCCAACGTCGTCGTCCCGTTCTTCGGCGGGATTCCGGCGACCGGCGCCATCGCCCGGACGGCGACGAACATTCAAGCAGGGGCCGTCAGCCGCCGCTCCGGCGTCATCCACGGGTTGACGGTGCTCCTCGCCGTGCTCGTGTTGGCACCGCTCGCGAGCTATGTCCCATTGGCCGCACTCGCCCCAATCTTGATGCGCGTCGCTTGGAATATGTCGGAGCGGCACCACGTCTTCGAGATGCTCAAACATCGGTCGGCCGAGTCGCTCGTTTTGCTCGTCACGCTCGGGCTGACTGTGTTCGTCGACCTCGTCGTCGCCGTCGAGGTCGGGGTCATCTGTGCACTCGCCTTGTTCGCGAAACGGATGGCCGATACGATTGACGTCCGCGAACAGACGGAACGGTACGTGACGCGCGACGGACAGGTCGTCTTCAGCGTCGAAGGACCGCTCTTCTTCGGGGCGATTGAGATGTTCGAGCATGTGTTGCATCATATCCATGACGAGCCTGACGTGTTCATCTTCAACTTCCACCGTTGTCCGGTCATCGATGTGACGGCCGTCGAAGAGATTCGCCGCGTCGTGCGGGAATTGAAAGCGGCCGACCGTCGTGTCGTCTTTGCGCACTTGTCGACACCGGTGCGCCAGACACTCACGCATTACGGCGTGCTCGAGTACGTCGACACGTTTGAGACGACGCAGGAAGCGATTGACGCGTCTTAACGGACAGACAGAATTTGACCGAACGGGATGCGGCGCACGTCCGTGTCGAACAGCTCGACTTCACGCTCCGCATAATAGATGGCATGAACGTAGCCGCGCACCGTATGGGTCATACCGTTGTCGAACAGCGTCAGCTCAACGGCGTCACCTTCACGGATGGCGCGTTCGAGCTCGGTCTGCCACAAGTAGAGCAATTGCTCATCCAAGTCGGGCAGCTCAATCTTTTGGACGTGGGCGTAATATTTCTTCAGGAGCGCCACGTGCTCGGGCATGAGGAACGGAATCCATTTCAATTCACCGCGGTCTTTGTAGCGGGTCTGGCTCATGACGATTCACCTCCTTGTTTATGTCCGCCGATGAGGCGTTGTCGCGTCCGGAGCGGACTGTCTTTCAATAAACTCGATGCTGGGCGGATCGTGCCGCGTCCGAAGCGGACGTTCAAGCTATCGACGAGATCGAGGAAGTCGAACCGGCGCGCCCGGGCCCACTCATCCTCGAAGAAGGAGAGTTGGACATGGTCGCTCCTTGGCTCGAGCTTGCCGAGGGCGACCGAGACGTAACGGACTGCCTCCGTCTCGTCCCAGGCGTCGAGGAAAAGCGTCAACAACACCGGCAAGAACTCGCGCTCGTCCGCTGTGAAGCGGGCGAGCTTTTTTTGTTTGCTGAAGCCGCGCCGCTCGCTCGTCCGGGTGTAGCGAACGCCGAGATGGACGCTGCCGCCGACGAGACCAGCCTGTCGCGTCCGCATCCCGACCTCGACGGCGATGGCCTGTAGGACGAGCCGGATGGCCGCGTACGTCGTATAGTCTTTCATGAGCGTGATGCCGTGGCCGATCGTCCGGGGCCGCTGCCGCTTCGCGCCGAACAAAGAGCTTGGCGGGAGGATTGTCGGCGACTCATCGATGCCCCAGGCGTGATGCCACAGCTCGGCGCCGATGACGCCGAACTTTTCATGGAGCGTCTCGAGCGGATAGCGGGCGAGGTCGCCGATCGTGTCGATGCCGAGCCGCCGGAGATGGACTTCCATCTTCGCACCGACGCCCCACATCTTGCCGATCGGGGCCGGGTGAATTAATCGTTCGACGTCGTGGAGGAAACAGCTGGCGACACCCGTCTTCTTCCCATGAAGGTCGAGGACGAGCTTGGCGAGGACGTTGTTCGGACCGATGCCGATCGTGACCGGGATGCCGGTATAGCGGAAGACGGTCGAGCGGATGAGGCGGGCGACGTGCGCATCGTTCCCGAACAGCCGCTCCGTCCCCGTCAAGTCGACGAGCGTCTCGTCGACCGAGTAGACGCGGATTGCCTCCGGGGGTGCGAACTGATGCAAGATGTGGACGATTTGCACGGATACGTTCAAATAATGGCTCATCCGGGCCTCGGCGTAGATGACGTGCCGCCGCTCGTGCCACGGCAACCGGTCGATGTGGAACCGTCTAGAGCCGGTCTTGATGCCGAGCTGCTTCATCGGCGGCGTCGCGGCGAGGACGAGGGCGCCGTGGTCTTGGAGGTTTGATAAGACGACGAGTTTCGTCTTGTACGGGTTTAACTTGCGGGCGGCGCACTCGCAACTGGCATAGAACGAGACGCTGTCGATACAAAAAATCCGACGTCGCATAGCCACCTCTCCTTTTTACGAACAAACGTTCTGTTTTTTTTCATCGTATCACGGTCTCACGCCGTCTCAAATAGAAAAATGAAAAGAAATTTTTAAAATAGTAAAAAAAGGGTGTAATGAATAGTGAAATTCCAACTTTCTGGGATTTACCAAAATAAAAAAACGAGTCGGAAACAAAATCCGTTATAATGAGAGGGTAGCTAGACAAATATGGTTTCGGACGATGGAGGCTATCCTGTGATTGATTTTGTGAAGCAATTGACCAATGATCAGGCACGACGATTGAAAACCTATAAGAAACAAGTCGAACGCATCAACGCGTACGAGGAAACGATGCGCGCTTTAGACGATGAGGCGCTTCGCCAGTACGCGCTCGAACTGAAACAGCGGCTCACGGACGGTGCGGACGTCCGCGCCATCACGGAGGAAGGGTTCGCTCTCGTCCGCGAGGCATCCGTCCGGACGATTGGGCTCCGTCACTATGACGTCCAGCTTATCGGCGGCCTTGCGCTACTTGAAGGGAACATTGCCGAGATGCCGACCGGGGAAGGGAAGACGCTCGTCGCGGCATTACCGGCATTCGTCAAAGCACTCGAAGGAAAAGGCGTCCATGTCATCACAGTGAACGATTATTTGGCGCAACGTGACGCCGAACAAATCGGCAAGATTCACACGTTCCTCGGGCTTACGGTCGGGTTGAACGTGCCGGAGATGGAGCTCCCTGACAAACAAGCGGCGTATGCGGCCGACATTACATACGGGGTCGGGACCGAGTTCGGGTTCGACTATCTTCGGGACCACTTGGTCGGCTCGCCGGAAGAACGGGTACAGCGTCCGTTCCATTTCGCCTTGCTCGATGAAGTCGACAGCGTCTTGATTGACGAGGCGAAGACACCGCTCATCATCGCCCAGAAGGATGAGTCACATGTCCGCCTGAAGCGGCTCGCCCAAACCGTGTTCGGTCAATTGACGGAAGACGACTATACGGTCGACCTCGAGGCGCGCGCCGTCATGTTCTCGGATAAGGGCATCGAGAAGATTGAAGCGTTGTTCTCGGTCGACAACTTGTTTTCTGCTGAGCACCACGTCCTCTATCACTACATGATGCAGGCGCTCCGGGCGAACGTATTGTTCGAGCGGGACGTCGACTATATCGTCCAAGAAGGCAAGATCGAGTTGATCGATTTGTTCACGGGCCGGGTCATGGAAGGACGCAGCCTGTCGGAAGGCCTCCATCAGGCGCTCGAGGCGAAAGAACAGCTCGACATCACCGAAGAGAACAAGACGACGGCCGAGATCACGATTCAACACTACTTCCGGATGTATCCGCTCCTCGGCGGCATGACCGGGACGGCCCAGACGTCACGCGAAGAGTTCATGAAGACGTATCAGATGGATGTCGTCCAAGTGCCGACGAACCGGCCGCGTCTGCGTGAAGACTTGCCGGACCGCGTCTTTGACACGATCGCCCATAAATATGCGGCGGTCGGCCAAGAGGTGGCGGCCATCCACGCGACGGGGCAACCGATTCTGATCGGGACGACATCAATCGCTCAATCCGAAGCGGTGAGCGAACAGCTCGAGCGACAGGGCATCACGCATGAGCTGTTGAACGCGAAGACGGTCGCCCAAGAAGCCGAGATTATCGCCGAGGCGGGACGGCTCGGACACGTGACGATTGCGACGAACATGGCCGGACGCGGGACCGACATCGTCTTAGACGAGACGGCGCGCGAACGCGGCGGCTTGTATGTCATCGGGACGGAACGACACGAGTCGCTCCGCGTCGACAATCAGCTCCGCGGACGGTCGGGACGCCAAGGCGACCCAGGTATGTCACGTTTCTTCGTCTCACTCGAGGACGACCTCGTCAAACGATATGCCGCCGAGCGGTTGAAACGTGTCGAGCACAAACTGAAGCCGGACGAGCACGGGGAGATTCGCCATAAGGAAGCAGGCGACATCATCGAATACGCCCAGACGACGATCGAAGGCGTCGGCGTATCGGTTCGCGACTACATGTTCAAACTCGACGACGTCTTGAACGAACAGCGCCGCATCATCTACTCGATTCGCGATGAGGCGGTCGATGCCAATGCGACAGCCATCTTGAACAACGTGCTCGCCATGATGCGCCTCGCGCTCAACGAGACGCTCGACCGTCATATCGACGCTGAGCTCGTCCCGGAAGAGTGGGCGACCGAGGCGCTCATCGAGGACTATGTCTATTTGACGCAACAGGCGCCGACATGGGACGACACGGTCGGAGACAAAGAAGAGTTGAAACGAGAACTCGCACCATGGATCGACGGCATCGTCGCGACGGCGCAAGAGCGCATCGAGGGCTACCCGGAAGTCATCGCCTTCGCGCGGCAACAACTGCTCAGCCACCTTGATATCCGCTGGACGAACCATTTGACGACGATGAACGCCTTGAAAGAGGGCATCGGACTCCGCAGCTACGGCCAGGAAGACCCGAGTCGTCAGTTCGGCAAGGAAGGGCTCGAGATTTTCCAAGAGACGTATCTCGATATCGCCCGCGACGTGACGATTCAACTGTGCCAGCTTGATCTATACTTTGCGCAACGGGAAGAGGAGGGGCTGTGACATGTTCGGACTGTTGAAACGAAAAAAAGTCGAGACGATCATCCGCCAAGACGACGAGCGGGCGCTCCGCCTCGTGTTCGATGAAGGGATGGACATCTCGAAAGAAGATGAGTACGTGTTCCGTTATCATGCGACGACGCTGCCGCCGCTCGCGGACAACCAGTTGTCGATTGAACTGCTCAGTGCGACGAAGAACCCGGGCGGTCTGTCCGTGGTCGCCTTGTTCCGCAACACGGTCGCGACCGTGTTCTCGCTCGACGAGATCCCGGTGCTCTTGTTGAACGAACGCCGCGAACCGCTCGGCCAGAAGATGCTCAGCCGGATGGACTTGCCGTCGTTTGAGGCGATGACGAGTAAGCCCGTCTATCTCGACTTTTTCGAGGAGGAACTGTTCACCGATGTCGACGAACTCGACACCGAGTCGCTCCAACTCGCCTTCCAAATGAACCCGACGGCACCGCTCCAAGATATCTCCGACGCCGAACGGGACGCGTTCCCTGACGTGGCGTGGCATCGCCTGAAGCGGATGAACGTCCTCAGCCGTCCGGTCGCCGAAGGCCAGTTCGATTTGTTGCTCGTCCATCTCGACGTGACCGACACGGAAATCGGCGCCTCACTCCTCGTCCGGAACGGCTATTCCGAGCAGGCGCTCCAAATCCCGCGCCTCCCACTCGAGTTGATACAGCGAGACGAGGTCGTCGGCCGAGCCGATGCCGTGCTCGCCGAGCCAATCTTGCCGAAACACGACTATCCGCTCCACGTCCGCTTCCCGCGGCCGGAAGGCGACAACGACGGACCGATCTCGATTCGCATCCGTTCGTGACGATATGACCATCCCCGATACGCGTCGGGGATGGTTTTTTAGGTCTAACGAACTGCTTGTGCGAAGTCTAGCCTCTGTACAAGTTCGACCAAAAAAATCTCGTGAAGCGAAGTCGTCTGTTCGGTTCCATCATACTGATTCGGACCTTTTCCATGTTCTCGGAAAGTCGTCTGAGACTAGACCTTTCTTTACCAAATTTTAAAGGAAATAGGGCGTTAGATTCATTAAATTGAGAGTCCGGCTATGGTATATTTAGTCCGCAATGCACACCACATGAATGGGGAGAAAAATCATGTCTAAATTTACGAAGATGGCCATTGCTACGTCGCTCATCGTCCCAACACTTATCCCGCTCCAACACGCGGCAGCGGAAGACGAGGACGTCGTCAAACTGCGCTTCTTGGAGACGACCGACCTACATACGAACATCACGAACTACGATTACTTCCAGGACAAAATCGATAACACGATCGGGTTGACGAAAGTCGCGACGTTGATTCAGCAACATCGCACGGACGCCGGAAAGCCGAACACGTTCCTATTCGATAACGGGGATACGCTTCAAGGGACGCCGTTCGGGGATTACGTCCGCGAGCAACACCAAAAAGCACCAGGCGCGTTCGAGCATCCGATGTATCAAGCGATGTCGGCGCTCGAGTTCGACGCCGTCACACTCGGGAACCACGAGTTTAACTTTGGGCTTCAGTTCTTGTATGACGCGATGCAAGGGTCGAAAGGCAAGCTTCGCTTCGTCAACTCGAACGTGAAGGACTTGTCAGGTGAGCCGATCGTCTCGAAATACAATGAAGACGGACAAGAAGTCCAAATCATTGAACGCCAAGTCGTCGACGGGGACGGCGAGACACATACAATCAAAGTCGGCGTCTTCGGTGTCGTGCCGCCAAAAATCATGTCGTGGGATTCAGGGAACCTCCAAGGCAAGGTGACGGCAGATGATATGGTACCGGCAGCAAAAGCGGCCGTCGCCAAATTGAAAGAGCAAGGTGCGGACGTCGTCGTCGCGCTCGCGCACTCAGGGATCGGGGAAAGTGCGGCACTTGCGGAAGAACAGTCAGATGGGGAAGAGAACGTCGGCTACGCGCTCACGAAAATCGAAGGGCTCGACATGGTCATGACCGGTCACCAGCACGGGCGTTTCCCAGACGCGAATGGCATGTTCACTTCATTCCCGAATGTGGATATGAACAAAGGGACAATCAACGGCAAGCCGGTCGTCATGGCGAACAACCAAGGGAAAGACCTCGGTGTCATCGACCTCGACCTCGAGCTCGTCGACGGCAAGTGGAACGTGCTCGACGCGAACGCGAAACTCGATACAGTCAAGGCGGACACACCGGTCGACCCGACGATCGCCTCGCTCATCGACGCGGACCATAAGGCGACGATTGAATACATCAACCGCCCGGTCGGTGAGATTCAAGACGACATCCAAAGCTACTTCGCGCTCGTCCGTGACGACGCGTCGGTCCAGTTCGTGACGAACGCGCAGAAATGGTACGTCGAGAAAGAACTCGCGACGAACCCAGAGCTCGCGGCGTATAAAGAGCTCCCGATCCTTTCAGCAGGGGCACCATTCAAAGCCGGTAACCGTCAGTTGACAGACGCCAGCTATTACACGAACATCCCGAAAGGCTCAATCGCATTGAAAAACGTGGCCGACCTATACGTCTTCCCGAACACGCTCGAAGTCGTCAAAGTGACAGGCGCGGACGTGATGGACTGGCTCGAGATGTCAGCTGGGGCGTACAAACAAGTGTCGGATATGAACGATGAATTGCTCAACTTGGAGTTCCGCAGCTACAACTTCGATATCCTTGACGGCCTCACGTATGAGATTGACGTGACGGGTCCAGCCAAGTTCGATGCGGGCGGGAAATTGATTCCGGAAAACAAAGATGCAAACCGCATCAAGAACGTGAAGTACAACGGCAAGCCGATCACACTCGACCAAGAGTTCCTCGTCGCGACGAACAACTATCGGGCTGGCTCGACATCGTTCCCAGGTCTCGGTGGCGGGAAGAACATCGTCTATCGTTCGGCGTATGAGACACGGAACGTCATCTCGGACTATATCGTCTCAGGCAAGCTCGAATACAAAGCGGATGACAACTGGAAGATTGTCGCTGATGCGAAACGGACAGCGAAGTTCGAGACGGCCGATGCCGGCAAACAGTACGTCGACCTGTATGAAGGCATCGAAGCGACCGAGACGACACGTCCGGATGCGGCGAATCGCTTGTTCCGCACATACACGATCGAACTCGATCAAGCGGCAGTCGAACTCGCCCTCACGGTGAACACGATTAAACCTGGCGCGAAAGCGGTGACAGGGACGACGACACCGAACGCCAACGTCACGTTGAAAGATGGCGACAAAGTGCTCGCGACAGCGAAAGCGGACAAAGACGGTGCGTATACGCTCGTGACGAAACCGCTCAAGCTCCGTCAGTCGCTTACCATCGTCTCTGAACTCGATGGCGCTTCGGTCACGGAAACGAAAGTCGTCGGTGCTGGTTTCGTCGGTACGCCGGCGCTCGCGTCGAAGTTGACGTACGCCAACACGAACGTTATTACCGGAAAAGCGACACCGGAGACGAAGTTGACGCTCAAGCGTGACGGCAAGACGATCGCATATGCGACGGCTGACAAGAACGGATTGTTCGAATTCACGAAACGGGCCGGCTTCATCTATGGCGACTATGAAGTCGTCGCCAAAGATGTGACGGGAACGGTCGTCAAAGCGAAGGCGTTCACGCTCAAGAAAGCGGCCATCGCGACACCGAAGAACACGAAAGGCGTGAAAGCCGGCACGAAAGCAATCATCGGGAAAACGACACCGGGAGCCGTCGTCGTCTTGAAAGACGCGAAAGGCAAACAAGTCGCCAAAGTGAAAGCGAGCTGGGCCGGAACGTATACATTCACATTCAAAAAAGGTCTCGCCAAAGGAAGCTACGCGGTCATCGCGAGCGACTATACTGGCGCAGGGGCGAAGCAAGCGAAGTTCGCCTTGAAATAAGCGATTCAACCGAGACGGCGTCCTAAAAGGGCGCCGTTTTTTCGTGATCGAAAAAGTGTCAAAAAAGTGAACGAAACCCCTTACAAAATTTTGGGAACTCCTGTATAATCAGTCACGTAAGCGTTTACATTATACGTGTAAAACAACGGGATTCATTTTTTCGGGGCCGACGGGGATCGGCTACATATGTACAAAAGGGGACAGCACACATGATTACATTCTTTATTGCCTTGGCGATTTTATTCGTCGGGTACAAAGTGTACGGCAGCTATGTCGAGAAGACGTTCGGCATCAAAGAAGAGCGGACGACACCTGCCTATGCGTCACAGGACGGCATCGATTACGTGCCGATGGGGAAAAAACGGAACTCGATGATTCAACTGTTGAACATCGCCGGTGTCGGGCCGATTTTCGGACCAATCATGGGGGCTCTCTACGGACCGGTCGCGTTCCTATGGATCGTCTTCGGGTCGATTTTCGCGGGAGCGGTACACGACTATTTGACGGGCATGATCTCGCTTCGTAACAACGGAGCGCACTTGCCGCAGCTCGCTGAGAAGTTCCTCGGCCGCTCGCTCCGCCACGTCGTCAACGGGTTCGCACTCTTACTCTTACTCTTGGTCGGGACAGTATTCGTCACGTCACCGAGTAACATGATCAACAACTTGTTCGACGGCAATGCGACGACACTAACAATCGTCATCTTCGCCGTGTTCGCGTACTACATCTTGGCGACGCTCCTTCCGGTCGATAAAATCATCGGACGCATCTATCCGTTCTTCGGGGCGCTCCTCATGATCAGCGCCGTCGGGATTGCTGTCAGCCTGTTCGCACAAGGCTACCAGATTCCAGAGATGACACTCACGAACATGCATCCGGATGGCTTGCCGATTTGGCCGCTCCTCTTCTTCACGATCTCATGTGGGGCGTTGTCTGGTTTCCACGCCACGCAGTCGCCGATCATCTCGCGGACGACGATGAAAGAAAGCAATGGCCGTGAAATCTTCTATGGCATGATGATCGTCGAAGCGGTCATCGCCATGATTTGGGCCGCGGCAGCCATGGCGATTTTCGAGCCAGGCGAATTGCTCGGGTTGATTCAAACGGGTACACCGGCACTCGTCGTTCAAGAAGTGGCAACACTCATGCTCGGCAGCATCGGCGGCACACTCGCCATCCTCGGTGTCATCGTCTTGCCAATCACGTCAGGTGACACGGCTTTCCGTAGCGCGCGGATGATTATCGCCGACTATATGAGCATCGCGCAGAAGAAATTCTCGTCACGCCTTTGGATCGCACTTCCACTCTTCGTGATCTCATACGCGCTCACGAACATGGACTTCCAGATGCTCTGGCAATACTTCAACTGGGCCAACCAGACGACGGCGGTCATCGCCTTGTTCGTCGGGGCGATGTACTTGTACATCAAAGGGCGCAACCACTATATCGCGCTCATCCCAGGGACATTCATGTTGTATGCCGTCTGGTTCTACATTTTGACGGCACCGATCGGCTTCAAGATGGATGGGGTCATCCCGTACGTCATCGCCACCATCGGGACGATCACGTTGCTCGTCTTGTTCCACATGCGCGCGAAAGCGATGCGAGCACAAAATATGGAATGTGACGTTCCGGTGAAGGAAGTCGCATAATTCACAGACATGGGTCGCTTCGGCCCATGTTTTTATTTGCGTTGAAATCGGGAAATGACCATACTAGAGGAATAGATTTGAAAGGTGGGACCTGAATGGATCAAGAGAAGCTAAAAGACATGCTCCATGCCGATACGCTTGGAGAAGAGATTGCGAGCGCCATCACCCACGGGCTTGGCGTCATCTTCAGCATCGTCGCATTCGTTCTGCTTGTCATGACGGCAACCGAGACGGGAAGCACAGGTAATGTCATCGCGGTGAGCGTGTTCGGGGCATCGATGATTTTACTGTATCTGTTCTCGACACTCATGCATGCGATTCCACACCCACGGGCGAAGCTCGTGCTCCAAGTGTTCGACCATGCCGGGATTTACTTACTCATTGCGGGGAGTTATACGCCGTTCGCGCTCGTGTCGCTCAAAGGGACGCTCGGCTGGACGTTGTTCGGGATTGTTTGGGGCGTCGCCGTGCTAGGTATCGTCTGGAAGTTGTTCTCGACGGGGAAATACATGTGGGTGTCGAACGTGACCTATCTCGGCCTCGGCTGGATTTGTCTCATCGCCATCCGCCCGCTGTACGAGTCGCTCGGTCATAACGGCTTCATGTTGCTCCTCGCCGGAGGGATCGCCTATTCGGTCGGAATCATCTTCTACGTATGGCAGAAGTTGCCGTTCAACCATGCGATTTGGCACTTGTTCGTCCTAGCCGGAAGCGTGTTTGTTTTCCTTAGTATCTTGCTCTATGTGGCACCGAATACGGGTCTTTGAAACGGACGTCCTGCGGGGCGTCTGTTTTTTCTGAATAGAGGGAAATGAAATCCTGAAAACGATTACAAAATTACAGACGAATTGACGTTTGTATGTCATAATAATTTCAGACATCGTCATAGAGATAGATGGGTGTAAACGTAAGGGGGAAAATCAGATGGAAAAAGTGTTGCGCGATGGATTTATCTACATGTCTCAAAACAAAACACTCAACAGTTTGGCTAAAAAATACGGGCTTCGGTTCGGGGCTTCGCGCTTTGTGGCGGGGGAAGATTTTAAGACGTCGGTACCGACGATTCGCGAGTTGAACGCGAAAGGATTATCGGTCACGGTCGACCATTTAGGGGAGTTCATCACGACGGTCGCGGAAGCGAACGAGAACCGCGATGAAATTATCCGGGCGATTGAAATTATGGCAGAAGAGAAACTCGACGCCTACATGTCACTCAAACTGACGTCACTCGGATTCGACATCTCGGACGAGTTGATTGAAGACAACATGCGTCAAATCTTGACGACGGCTCAAGCGGTCGGTGTGTTCGTTGCTATCGACATGGAAGACGAGACACGCTGTGAGAAGACGCTCGACTTGTTCAAGAAGTTGAAAGCTGACTTCGACGGGCTCGGGACAGTCATCCAATCGTACTTGTACCGCTCGGAAGACGACATCAATCATCTCGCACCGCTCAAGCCGAACCTCCGGATCGTTAAAGGGGCATACAAAGAGCCGGCGACGGTCGCATTCCCCGAAAAGGAAGACGTCGACCACAACTACTTGAAGCTCGTCAAACTCCATCTTGCGAACGGGAACTACGCCTCTATCGCGACACATGACGACCACATGATCGATGCGGTCATCGAACATGTGAAACTGAACAATATCCCACTCGACCAGTTCGAGTTCCAAATGCTGTACGGCATCCGGGTCGAGCGTCAACTCGAGCTCGTCCGCCAAGGTTATAAAGTCCGCGTCTACGTGCCATACGGCCGTGACTGGTATGGCTACTTCATGCGCCGCCTTGCAGAACGTCCGGCGAACGTCGCCTTCGTGTTAAAAGGAATGGTCAAGAAATGAGAAAAGCACACGAGTTCAATGTGAACTCGTGTGCTTTTCTGTGTTCATATGTTTGTCGAGGATCCGCTCGACTTCAGTGACTCCATTTTTCATTTTCGGGATAATCAACGCCTCATCTTCTTCGTAATAGAGGAAGCGATGCGTCTCGTTCTCGTTCACTTTGAGAATGGATGTCCATGGGACTTGCGTCGTTCGATGGATGTTGCCACGAATGGCCTGCATCTCGACGTGGGTGTCAGAAAGCTGGAGCGTGACGACTTTGGGCCAAGTGTCCTGTTTGCTGAGGACACGACGGATTTGCCAAAGGGCGAGCGGGGCATGCAAATCTTTTAGCAACGGTCTGAGTAATAGCGCGAACAGCAGCCCGATTCCGACCGTAATCAATAAAAAGGCAATCGTCGACTCGGGGCGCGGTACGAGGAAGAATGCGGCTGCATAACCGAGAGCGAAAAGCGGGATGTTCATATATCTCAACCATGCGCTGCGAATTCGTTTATATTGATCGGAATGGTGAATCATGTCGTTTTGGAAAGCTAAAAAATCGTCAATCGTCAGTTTATACGTGGTGACCATTGCATCCACTCCTTTGTGATTCGTCATAATTACGTACTGATTGAATACCTTTGTCGCTTAGAGTGTGATGCCTAAGTGTTTTTGTAGCAGATCATTCATTCGAATTCGCTCCGTCTCGTCGAGCATCCGGTTTTGCTTCGGGACGATAATCGCTTCCGCCGCTTCAATAAATATATAGTGATGGGTCTCGTCCTCGTTCACTCGTTCAATCGCTTCCCACGCGACTTGAACCCGTTTGTTGACAGCATTGTGGAGCGAATTGACTTCAATCCCGTCCTCATGGATCGACAACGTGACATCACGTGGCCATTTCGAGTCCTGTCGAAGTATGGATCGCAACTGTCTCAACCTCATCGTGGAATACACTTTCTTGAAGAGCGGGAATAAGAGTAGCGCCGGCACCACAGCGGCACTGACGGCGAGTGCGATGATGACAGGGGCGGAAAGCGTTTGCGGTAAAAAGACAATCGCGAGGGCAAATCCGTAAAAGGCGGTCAGTAACATGAGTACAAGCGTGACAAGTATAGATTTTCGTTTATTGGGAACCGAGTTTTCGATGAAGTTCTTTTGTAACGTGAAAAAATCATCTTGTGTCAATCGATAATGAATCATCCATCATTGGCTCCTTTCTGTCGTCTAAATGACAAGCTAACGCCTGCAAATTACGCTAACATAGGATGGATGAATTTTCCATACAAAAGGCCCAGTGACTGAACACTGGGCCTGCGACAATATTATCCGTTGATGACCGTCCCACCGTTGACATGCATGACTTGCCCGCTGACGTACGTCGAGTCGTCGCTCGCGAGATAGACGTAAGCCGGGGCGAGTTCTGCCGGTTGGCCCGGACGTTTCATCTCGGCCGAGTCACCGAACGAGGCGACTTTTTCTGCCGGGAACGTCGCTGGGATGAGCGGCGTCCAAATCGGACCTGGTGCGACGCCGTTGACGCGAATTTTCTTCTCGGCCAAGTTCTTGGCGAGCGAACGCGTGAATGCCGTGATTGCACCTTTCGTCGACGCATAGTCGATCAATTGGTCGTTACCTTCGTACGCTGTGATCGACGTCGTATTGATGATGCTCGCGCCTTCGTTCAAGTATGGAAGGGCGGCTTTCGTCAAATAGAACATGCTGAAGATGTTCGTCCGGAACGTACGCTCGAGTTGGTCGTCCGAGATGTCGAGGAGCGACTCTTGTGGATGTTGCTCGGCGGCATTGTTGACGAGGATGTCCAAATGTCCGAACGTCTCAAGCGTCTGTTTGACGACGTCTTGGCAGAAGGCCGAGTCGCCGATGTCCCCTTGTAGCAACAGACAGGCTTGGCCGAGTTCCTCGATGCGCTCTTTCGTCGCCTCGGCGTCCTCGAGTTCGTTTTGATCTTTATAGACGATGACCGTGTTCGCGCCTTCGTGGGCGAAGAAGATGGCGACCGATTTCCCGATTCCCGAGTCGCCGCCTGTGATGATGGCCACTTTATCTTTTAGTTTATCGCTTCCTTTATAGCCTTCACGCTCATAGATCGGGAACGGCTCCATCTTCGAGTCGATCCCCGGTTGATGGGCCTGCTCTTGGCCGTCCTTCTTGAACGATTCAAAATCATGTCGGTTCCCCACTGTGTTTAAACGATTATCACTCATGTATACATTCCCCTTTCTAAAATTGACTCTTTGTGTCTATACCACAGTGACCGAGAAATAAATCGTCCTCAGTGAAATTGGAACGAATTTGAAAAATGAACGCTTGCGAATGAATTGTCATTCATTTATGATAGAAGAGTAAACACGATGGTGATTGCGATTTTTTTTACGCTTGAAATGAATCACTATTCATTCTCATTGAGGGGGGAACAATATGACGAGTCACATCGAACAATCAGCCGACCTCCGTTTGACGAGCAATATCCGTTTTGCGGTCGTCATCGGTTCAGGAGTAATGGGGGCGGGGATTGCGGCTCACTTGGCGAACGCGGGGATTCGTTCGCTCATGCTCGACATCGTACCACGTGAATTGACGGCGAAAGAAGAAGCGAAAGGGCTCACGCTCGAATCACCAGAAGTGCGGAACCGCATCGCTTCCGAGAACCGTCAGAAGCTATTGAAACAAAACCCGGCACCACTCGCGACAGCGGAGCACTTGAACTTCATCGACGTGGGGAACTTAGAAGATGATCTCGAGCGCTTGAAGGAAGCGGACTGGGTCATCGAGGTCGTCGTCGAACGGCTCGACGTGAAACAACAGCTGTTCGAGAAAATCGCTCCTTACATCCGTGAAGACGCGATTCTCAGCTCGAACACGTCTGGCATCTCGATTGAAGCGATGGCGAGCGTGTTGCCGGAAGGCTTGAAAACACGTTTCCTCGGGACACACTTCTTCAACCCGCCACGTTATTTGAAACTGCTCGAACTCATCCCGACGGAGCAGACGGCACGCCCGGTCATCGACTTCATGGCCCGCTTCGCGGAAGACCGTCTCGGGAAAGGCGTCGTCGAAGCGAAAGACACACCGAACTTCATCGGCAACCGCATCGGTACGTACGGACTCCTCGTCACATTCGAAGAGATGCTCAAGCAGAACGCCTCGATTGGCGAGATGGACTCGATCACCGGACCGCTCATCGGCCGGCCAAAATCGGCGACATTCCGTACGCTCGACGTCGTCGGCATCGATACGTTCGTTCACGTCGCTGGTAACGTCTATGAGACACTCGACGCAGGTGAAGAGAAGGACACGTTCGACGTCCCAACTGAAATGAAGACGCTCGTCGAGAAGGGCTGGATCGGTCAAAAGGCCGGACAAGGCTTCTATAAGAAAGACGGCAGAGTCATCCAAGAACTCAACCTTCACACGTTCGAGTACGAACAATTGAAAGCGATTACAGGTCCGGAGCTCGATCAAGTCAAATCGCTCCCGGGCTCGAAAGCGAAGTTGAAAGGTGCCATCTTGAACAAGGGACGCATCGGACAACTGCTCTGGCCGGTCACGGCGAAGACGCTCGTCTACTCGGCTCGTCTCACAGGCGAAATCAGTGATTCAATCGTCGCCATCGATGACGCGATGAAGTGGGGCTTCGGCTGGAAGTTCGGACCGTTCGAGACGTGGGACGCACTCGGTGTCGAGAAATCGGTCGCCCGCATGAAAGCGGAAGGTTATGACGTCCCGGCGTGGATCGACGAGATGCTCGCTGCCGGACACACATCTTTCTATAAGGGAGACCAGTATTACGACCAAGCGTCACAGACGTACGTTGAGAAGACCGTCAACCCGAAAGAAGTGAAACTCGCGCCGCTCGCCAAGTCGAACGGCATCGTGCTCGAGAACGGTGGGGCCCGCCTCATCGATATCGGAGACGACGTCGTCGCCCTCGAGTTCACGTCACCGAACAACGCAATCGGTGTCGATATCATGCAGATGATTGAACAGTCAATTGACCTCGTCGAGACAGACTTCAAAGGACTCGTCCTCGCCAACGACGGCAAGAACTTCTGTGTCGGCGCCAACCTCGCGATGATGCTCATGGAAGCGGAAGACGAGAACTGGTACGAACTCGACTGGATCATCAACAAGTTCCAACAAGTCGTCCAGAAGATTCGCTATGCGGGTCGCCCGGTCGTCGTCGCGCCTTACGGCATGACGCTCGGCGGTGGGACAGAAATCAGCTTGCCGGCCGCACGCATGCAGGCGGCGCTCGAGACGTATATGGGTCTCGTCGAAGTCGGTGTCGGCCTCATCCCAGGTGGGGGCGGAAACGTCAACACGTACCGTCGACTCCTCGAGCAGACGCCGAAGTCGATGCAAAACATCGAGAAAGCGGCGCAACAGACGTTTGAAAACATTGCCATGGCGAAAGTATCGAAGTCGGCCTATGACGCGAAAGCGCTCGGCTATCACCGTCCGGTCGACGGCATCTCGATGAACCGCGACCACTTGACGTTCGATGCGAAACAGACGGTACTCGGTCTCGCTGACGGCTATACGGCACCGGTTCGTGAGAAGTTGCCGGTCGTCGGTCGAACGGGGAAAGCGACGCTCGAACTCGCGGCGTACGAGATGTTCTACGGTGGCTATATCTCTGAACACGATTTGAAGATTGCGAAAAAACTTGCCCACGTCATCAGCGGCGGCGATTTGGCATACGGCACGATGGTCGACGAGCAGTACTTCCTCGACATCGAGCGCGAGGCGTTCCTAAGCCTCATCGGGGAACCAAAATCGCAGCAACGGATGCAACATATGCTCGTCAAAGGCAAGCCACTTCGGAACTGACAAAAGGGGGACTTAACAGATGAGAGAAGCAGTCATCGTGGCCGGCGCACGGACGCCGGTCGGAAAAGCAAAACGCGGTTCGTTCCGAAATGTTCGCTCGGACGAACTCGCGGGTCATGCGATTAAAGCGACGCTCGAGCGGTCTGGCTACACGGGACCAATCGACGACGTCATCATGGGATGCGCCATGCCGGAAGCGGAACAAGGGATGAACATCGCCCGCTACGCGGCCGTCCGGGGCGGCTTGTCGCACGAAGTACCAGCCATCACGATCAACCGTTATTGCTCGTCAGGTCTGCAAGCCATCGCCGACGCGGCAGCGAAAATCATGATCGGCCAAGCGACGGCGGTCATCGCCGGCGGTATGGAATCGATGAGTCTCGTCCCAATGGGCGGACACGTCATCCGTCCGAACCCGACGATCATGGAGACGGCTCCGGAATACTATATGAGCATGGGCCACACGGCAGAACGTGTCGCGGCCGAATATAACATCTCGCGCGAAGACCAAGACTTGTTCGCGATCGACAGCCACCAAAAAGCGGCGGCGGCGATTGCGGGCGGCAAGTTCGAAGAAGAGATCGTCCCGGTCACGGTCGTCGAGCAAGTGCTCGGCGAAGACGGGAAAGTCGCGGAACGTGAATTCGTTGTCAAACATGACGAAGGCGTCCGTGCTGACTCGACGCTCGAGGCGCTCGGTAAACTGCGCCCGGCGTTTAAAATCAAGGGCTCAGTGACGGCGGGGAACGCGTCACAAGTGTCAGACGGCGCAGCAGCCGTGCTCGTCATGGAGCGCGAAGAAGCCGAACGTCAAGGCTTGAAACCGATGGCGAAATTCCTCTCGTTCGCGGTCGGTGGTGTCCGTCCGGAAGTGATGGGAATCGGGCCAGTCGTCGCCATTCCGAAAGCGCTCGAGATGGCCGGCGTGAAGCTTGAAGAAGTCGGATTGTTCGAATTGAACGAGGCGTTCGCGAGCCAATCGCTCGGCGTCATCCGTGAACTCGGGATCGACCCGTCGAAAGTGAACGTCAACGGCGGCGCGATCGCCCTTGGGCATCCGCTCGGTTGCACGGGCGCGAAACTCGCGGTCTCGATCTTGCATGAGATGAAACGACGCAATGAAAAATATGGGGTTGTGACGATGTGCATCGGTGGCGGTATGGGTGCTGCTGGCGTCTTCGAATTACTATAAGGGGGAATTGACAATGGAACGTACAGAACACGAATTGATTAAAGGCGGTAGCTTCGTCATCGACGCACTCGACGCGGATCGTTTGTTCACACCGGAAGACTTCTCAGATGAGCACAAAATGATTGGCGACACGACGGCGAGCTTCGTCGACGACCGTGTCATGCCTGTCCTTGGACGCATCGAGAAACACGAGTTCGATCTCTCGGTCGAACTGTTGAAAGAAGCGGGCGAGCTCGGCCTCCTCGGCGCGGACGTGCCAGAAGAGTATGGCGGTTATCAGCTCGATAAAATCTCGTCATCGATCATCACAGAGCGATTCGCCAAAGCGCGTTCATTCGCCCTCAGCTACGGCGCCCACGTCGGCATCGGGACGCTCCCGATCGTCTTCTTCGGGACAGAAGAGCAAAAGCATAAGTACTTGCCGAAACTCGCAACTGGCGAATGGATTGCCGCCTACGCGCTCACAGAGCCAGGCTCAGGCTCGGACGCGCTCGGTGCGAAAGCGACGGCCGTCTTGAACGAGGCCGGCACACACTACGTCTTGAACGGGGAGAAACAATGGATCACGAACGCTGGTTTCGCGAACGTGTTCATCGTCTACGCGAAAATCGACGGCGACAAGTTCAGCGCCTTCATCGTCGAGCGTGAATTCAAAGGTGTCTCGACAGGCGCCGAAGAACAGAAGATGGGCATTAAAGGCTCATCGACACGGACGCTCATCTTAGAAGACGTCGAAGTCCCAGTCGACAACCTCCTCGGAGAAATCGGCAAAGGCCACGTCATCGCCTTCAACATCTTGAACGTCGGTCGTTACAAACTTGCGGTCGGTGCGGTCGGTTCGTCGAAACGTGCGTTCGATCTTTCGGTCCAGTACGCGAACGAGCGCAAACAGTTCAAGACACCGATCAGTCAGTTCCCGCTCATCCAAGAGAAACTCGCAACGATGGCTGCGAACATTTATGCGATGGAGAGCTCGGTCTACCGGACGGGCGGTCTGTTCCAAGACAGCCTCGACGCGCTAGGCGACGACAACATGCGTGACGGTTCGAAAGTTGCCCAAGCCATCGCCGAATACGCGATTGAATGTTCACTCAACAAAGTGTTCGCCTCGGAGACGTTTGACTACGTCGTCGACGAAGCGGTTCAAATCCACGGAGGCTACGGCTTCATGACTGAATATGAAGTCGAGAACTTGTACCGTGACTCACGCATCAACCGCATCTTCGAAGGGACGAACGAAATCAACCGTTTGATCGTACCGAGCACGCTCCTCAAGAAAGCGATGAAAGGCGACTTGCCGCTCCTCGCCGAAGCACAGAAGCTCCAGAAAGAGCTCATGAGCTACATGCCACAAGAACTTGACGGGTCGCCGCTCGCACGTGAGAAGATGCTTCTGTCGAACATGAAGAAAATCAACTTGATGATCGCCGGAACGGCCGTCCAGAAATATCAGCAGGCCCTCCAGAACGAGCAAGAGATCCTCGCGAAGATTGCCGACATCATCAGCGCCATCTATGCGCTTGAAGCGGCCATCGCACGGACGGAGAAAGCCATCGCTCGCACAGGCGCTGAGAAGAACCAGCAGAAAGTCCGCTATACAGAAATCTTCGCCGAGCAAGTGTTCAAGCAAGTCGAACTCATGGCGAAAGAAGTCTTGTATGCGGCCGCATCGGGCGACGAGCAGCGCATGCTCTTGTCGGCGATGAAGAAGTTCAGCCGCTATCAGCCGATCAACGTCATCGGCACGAAGCGCGAAGTCGCAGCGAGCCTCATCAAAGCGAACAAGTTCATCGTATAAGCAAGCGAGAGAAAGGGTGGCCGGACGCGGTCGGCCCTTTCTTTTTGCTGTCTGCGGACGATACAATGGACGAAGGAGGGGATACGCATGAAACGAGATGACTTATTAGAACGGATGGATGCAATCGGCCGCTCGGTCGCCAAGCATGAGGGCACGCTCATGCTCCTCGCGCTCGGTTCAATTGGACTTGAGATGGATCGGCTCGACGACTATTCGGACCTCGATTTCTTTTTGATTGTCGAGGACGGGCATAAGGCCCGCTTCATCGACAATTTGGACTGGCTCGCGGTCGAGCCGTTGGCGTACCAGTTCCAAAACACGAAAGACGGGCACAAGGTCATGTATGAGGACGGCATTTACGCCGAGTTCGCCGTGTTCGAGATCGTAGAGATGCCTGGAATCGCTTATACACCGGGTCGTGTCGTTTGGCAGCGTGACGAGGCGCTCGATACGTTTGCGACGCCGAAGCTTGTCACACGCCCTTCAGACGCCGCACATCGCTACGAGGAGGCACTGACGAACCTATACGTCGGACTGCTCCGGGAACGGCGCGGCGAACAGCTCGCCGGCTTCGAACTCATTCAAGTCGCGGCTGTCAACAACGTGTTAATCGCGTACGGGGAGACGAGCGACCCGTTCAACCCGACGCGACGGGTCGAAGGGACACATCCGGAACTCGTCGCACGTCTACAGGAGTGGTTACCCGGGTACGGAAAATCGGTCGAGGCGGCCGCAGCCATCCTCCGCCACATCGAGGCGCACCACTCGGTCAATCCGGCGCTCAAGCAAGATATTGTGCGCTTGCTTGAAACGTGAACCGACGAATCGGAATATGCTACAGTAACAGGAGAGGTGATGAACATGGTGACACTATATGGCTATCCGCCATGCAGTACGTGTAAAAAAGCAGAGAAGTGGTTGAAAGAGAACGGCATCGACTATACATATATCCATATCGTCGAGGCGACGCCGTCGAAAGACGAGTTGGCTGAACTATGGAAACAGTCGGGTCTCCCGCTTAAAAAATTCTTCAATACGAGCGGACAAGTGTATCGGAACGAAGGCATTAAAGACAAGCTACCAAATCTATCAGAAGACGAACAACTCGAGCTTCTTGCGAGCAATGGTATGCTTTTAAAGCGCCCAATCGTGACAGATGGTCAAAAATCAACTGTCGGATTTTCAGAAAAGTCGTTTACAGACGTTTGGGGCGAAGTGCTATAATACTCGTGTGAGTCTAATTCATTTGAGGGGGAAGTTAAGATGAGCAAAGTACCTGCCAATCTACGTTATTCAAAAGAGCACGAATGGGTGGAAGTGAACGGAAGCGTCGCCCGCATCGGGATCACGGATTTCGCACAAAGCGAACTAGGGGATATCGTCTTTGTCGAACTTCCTGAAGTCGGTGGCACGATCTTACTCGATGAGCCATTCGGTTCGGTTGAATCGGTCAAGACCGTATCAGAGCTTTACGCACCGATCTCTGGGAAAATCACAGCAGTGAACGAATCACTTGCCGATTCACCAGAACTCGTCAACGAAGCACCGTTCGAAGGCGCTTGGATGATCGAAGTCGAGTTGAACGACGCGTCAGACGTCGACAAGCTCATGTCAGCCGAAGAATACGAAGCGATGATTCAAGGCTAAACAAAACCCGGTTTCTCTTTACGAGAAGCCGGGTCTTTTTGATTAATCGAAGTCGAGACGGTAATGATCAGGCTCGATGAGCGACGTCCGGTTGAACAAACGATAGAACAGAATCCCGAGTGCGATTGGGATGAGCCCGAACAAGACGACGACAAGCATGACGTTCCAGAGCGCGAATCCTCCCGGCATCAAATGCAAGGCGTTGACCGGACCGATTAGACCCGAGACGCCGAATCCGGCACTGATTGGCGTGCCTTCAATCCGAAGGATACCTGCGAGCGCTCCGAGAATGGCCGCATTGGCGAGCACGGGCAACATCATGATCGGACGACGGACGAAGTTCGCCATTTGAATCTTCGGTGAGCCGAGGAAGTGGGCGATCGACGTTCCGGTCGCGTTCATCTGCCAGCCAGCGATGGCGAGACCGAAGCCGGCAGCGACGACGCCAAGGTTGGCGGCCCCGGCAGCGACACCAGACAGGCTGATGGCTGTGGCAATTCCGACCGTCGAGATTGGCGATACGATGATGAGCGAGAACGCCATCGCGATTAACATGCCCATCACGATCGGTTGCAGTTCAGTCATCGTCATGATGATCGTTCCGACGTACGTCGTAATCTGTGAGATGTAAGTGAGTAGGAACGCGCCGATGCCTCCCGCGACGACGATGACCGTCATCGGCAAGACGAGCACCGTGTATGTCTTCAAGCGTGGCGACAACTGCATGACGAGGAACGTCGCGAGAGCGGCCGTCACACCAGCCGTGATGACGTCACCGATTCCGGCCATGAGGAACGCGCCTTCCTCGATGCGAATGGCGCCACTTCCGACCTGGGTCGCGATGCCGATCGTCCCGGCCTCGAGCGCCGATCGTCCGAACTGCATGGCGACGGCGACACCGATGATGACGGGTAAGAGGCGCATCGCAATCGTCGTCGCATCTAAGATGAACTGCAAGGACGGAAAATACGGCAAGATGGCTTTCGTTAATTCACCGAGCAAAGCGCTCGGGATGAGGGCAATGAGAATGGCAAGACTGAGGCCGTTCAAGACGTTCATTAAAAATTGTTTTCCGGTAAGCTTCTCTTCCGTCATTGGGGATTCACCTGTCCTTTTCTACTGGTTTGCTGTTATGTACAAAAGCGATAAAGTTAATGACCATACTATGCCTCTTTCTGCCGAGCGTCAACAAGAAATGTTGAAATGTTCAGAATTTTCCATTTGAGCACAACTTTTGAACCGACTGGTCCGGATTCATATACTTAGAAGAGAGGTGAGCAAAATGATGACAGACGGATTCTTATATATATACGCCCCAATGTGTGGTACATGCGCCGTGGCCGAGCGGATGCTCTCGGTCGTCGAGGCGGTCGATCCAGAATTGAAGATTGAAAAACGCGATGCCAACTTTATCCCGAACGAGCTCGAGGCATATCAGGTTATGAGTGTTCCGGCGCTATTGAAGCTAGAGAATGGCCAAGTTCGCGATCGTTTGTACGCGTTTCAAAACGTCCAGCACGTCCTATCTTTCGTTAAATGAGATAGGATGATTAGAATAATCTGAAAATTTTAAATAATCAGTTGACACAGAAAGTTCACGAATGATATATTCATTACAACATCTTACTTGAACACAACATAGGACGAGATTTTCCCGTCATCAAGACGTTTTCGAACAACCGCTGCATGAGCTTACGCGATTTCAGGTGGACCTTCCCTTCGATTGTCCCCCAAAAAAATCAAGCGTCGGGGCACCGGTCGCGTAATTGCATGGTCCGTTCGAAGACCGAGTGATGGTTGGGTAAAAATCCCCCATATAAGGATGAATGCTCTGATCGGGCAAAAGAGGTTCATCTATGGGTTGTCCTTCAGTGACTCAAGGTGCTACGTTCTGTGTCATCCTCGGATGGCACCTTTTTTTATTTTGCTGAAAAAAATAGTTTGACATGAAAATAATGTGTCGCTATGATAAAGCTAATCAAATACGCAACCACTCTTATCAAGAGAGGCTGAGGGACTGGCCCTATGACGCCCAGCAACCGCGGAGCAATCCGAAATGGTGCTAATTCCAGCAAGGTGTATACCTTGGAAGATGAGAGCAATCGTTGTCCGTACGATAAAGTACGCACGTTTGCTCAAACGTGCGTACTTTTTTTGTTGTCAGGAGGGAAATGGATTGATTCAATTACGCAATGTGGCCAAATGGTTCGACACGAAAAACGGTCGGGTCCAGGCGGTCGATGATGTGTCGCTTACTATCGAAAGCGGCGAAATTTTTGGAATAATCGGATATTCAGGGGCGGGGAAGTCGACGCTCATCCGCTTGCTCAACCGACTCGAGGCACCGTCAAGCGGTGAAATCGTGGTCGCCGGCAGCGAGCTGACGAAGCTCACGCCGAAGGAACTGCGCGGGGTACGTAAAAACGTCTCGATGGTGTTCCAACACTTCAACTTGTTATGGTCGCGCACAGTCGCTGAGAACATCAGCTTCCCGCTCGAGCTCATCGGGGTACCGGCGAGCGAGCGCAAACGCCGCGTCCAAGAACTCGTCGAACTCGTCGGCCTCGCCGGACGAGAAGATAGCTATCCGTCACAACTATCGGGCGGCCAAAAGCAGCGAGTCGGGATAGCCCGTGCGCTCGCTACGAATCCAGAAGTGCTCCTCTGCGATGAAGCGACGAGCGCACTCGACCCGAAGACGACCGATTCGATTCTCGAACTGCTCGTCAGCATCAACAAGAAACTCGGTTTGACAATCGTCCTCATCACCCATGAGATGCACGTCATCCAGAAGATTTGTCACCGTGTCGCCGTCATGGAGGCCGGAAAGGTCGTTGAGACCGGACAAGTCGCCGACGTGTTCCAACATCCGGAACAGCCGATCACGAAAGAGTTCGTCAAGCAGATCGGCGCGGTCGAAGACATGTCGCTCACATTCGAACATTTGAAAGCTCGTTATCCGAGCGGTCAAATCGTCAAGCTCAAATTCTTGAACGAGACGGCCGAACAACCGATTCTGTCGGAAGTGTTGAAGCAGCATGACATCGGCTTCAACATCATCGGCGGGAACGTGACGCAGTCACAAGTCGGTGCCCTCGGGACATTATTCATCCAATTGATCGGAGAGCCGGCTGAAGTCGAGCGGGCCATCGCCTCAATCCGATCACAGGCAGTGGAAGTGGAGGTAGAAAGCGATGTTTCCTAATGTAGATTGGCAAGTCATGTTAGAACAGACGTGGGAGACGCTCTATATGACGCTCGTCGCCGGAGCCGCGACGTTCGTCATCGGTCTCGCCCTCGGGATGCTCCTATATGTCACAAACGAGCCGCTCATGATGAAGAACCGTCCGATTTACACGGTCATCAGCGCGGTCGTCAACATCTTCCGGTCGATCCCGTTCATCATTTTGATTATCTTGCTCATCCCGCTCACGTTACTCGTCGTCGGGACGATGCTCGGGTCAACGGCAGCACTGCCGGCACTTATCATCGGTGCGGCCCCGTTCTATGCGCGGATGGTCGAGCTCGCGCTTCGCGAAGTCGACCGCGGCGTCATCGAGGCGGCTGAGTCGATGGGTGCGACAAAATGGCAGATCGTCTATAAAGTATTGTTCCCAGAAGCATTGCCGGCCATCGTGTCAGGCATCACGGTCACAATCGTCGCGATCGTCGGTTACACGGCGATGGCAGGGGTCGTCGGGGGCGGTGGACTCGGGAACTTGGCGTTCCTCGAAGGATTCCAGCGTTCACAAAGTGACGTCACGTTCGTCGCGACCGTCTTAATCTTGGTCATCGTCTTCGTCATTCAGTTCATCGGCGATCGACTCGTATCTGTAATTGATAAGCGTTCTGCTTAATCTAAATAGAAAATTTGGAGGGGTTTTATAATGAAATCATGGAAAACAGTACTCGGTTTAACGGCAGCTTCAGCACTTACGATTCTCGCGGCTTGTGGCGGTGGGGATTCAGAATCAGGTTCAGGCGATGACAAGACACTCGTCGTCGGCGCATCAAACGTCCCGCACGCTGAGATTTTAGAGCACGTCCAAGACGAATACGAAGAGAAGGGCTATACGCTCGAAATCAAGAAGTTCCAAGACTACGTCCTCCCGAACAAGACGCTCGCAGACGGGGAGTTGGACGCGAACTACTTCCAACACGAGCCGTACCTCGAGTCGCAAATGGCTGAAAACAAAGACTACAAATTCGCTTCAGCCGGCGGCGTTCACATCGAGCCGATCGGTGTGTACTCGAAAGACTACGCGTCACTCGATGAGCTCCCAGAAGGCGCGGAAATCATCATGAGTTCGTCGGTCGCTGACCACGGACGTATCCTCACGATGCTTCAATCTGAAGGGTTGCTCACACTCGCAGACGGCAAGACAACGGACGCGACGGTTTCAGACATCGTCGACAACCCGAAAAACTTGGAGTTCAAGACGGACGTCGAAGCGGCACTTCTCCCGCAAGCATTCAACAACGGTGAAGGGGACGCGGTCCTCATCAACACGAACTACGCGATTGATGCCGGCCTCAACCCACTCGAAGACGCAATCGCTCTCGAAGGTGAAGATTCACCGTACGTCAACTTGATCGTCACACGTGAAGGCGACGAAGATGACGAGCGCGTCAAGGCACTCCTTGAAGTCCTCACGTCAGAAGAAACACAACAGTGGATCTTGGACGAGTATAAAGGTGCGGTCGTACCGGTCAAACAATAATTTCGTCAAGGCCCGGGCTATCCCGGGCCTTTTTTATTTGGAGTAGTTTTGGTTCACCAATAGAAGTACACTACATATATGTAAGAAAAGGGGGGATCCGGATGAACATACGACACATTCATCCGCTGACGCTGGGTGTCTTGTTTGGCACATTTTTTGCCCGGCTGTCGACATTTTTTGTTATGCCGTTTTTTGCGATTTATCTCGCGACGCTCGGGTTCTCGGCGAGTGTCATCGGGACGGTGTTCGCCATCTCGGCGCTATCGGGTCTGTTCATGAGCTTTTTCGGGGGAACGCTGTCTGACCGGTACGGGCGCAAACAGTTGATGCTGATCGGCATCGTCTTGAACGCCTTGACGTTCAGCGGCTTCGCGCTCGTGACAGAATTATTTTGGTTTTACATATTTTCGGTACTCATGGGTGTGTCGCGGTCGTTCCTCGAACCGGCGTCTCGCGCGCTCATCAGCGATACGACGCAGCCGGACCAGCGCGTCATCGTCTATAACGTCCGCTACTTTTTAATCAATATCGCGGCGGCGATTGGGCCATTGCTCGCGGTCGTCTTGTCGCTCACCGGCGCAAAGAGCGCCTTCTTCGTCGTGACGGGCGTTTACGTGATGTACGGACTCGTCATTTCGACGCTGTTCCGAAAGTATCCGTTCGAGGAAGGGGACGGCGTCAAAGTCCGGCCGCGCTTGACGGAGACGTTCCGTGTGTTACAACAAGATAAGACGTTCCGCTTCGTCATCATCGGGATGATTTTTGCCATCATCGGCTATAGTCAGTTCAATGCGACGTTGCCACAGTTCATCGCTTTCCATGACGGATTCAGTGACGGCTCGCGTTTGTTCGCCTATCTATTGACGGTCAATGCGATCACCGTCCTTGTCGTCCAATATCCGATTATGCGATTCGGGATGCGGGTCTCACCGATCAAGTCACTCTTCTTCGGTGTCGCCACGCTGTCGTCGGGACTCCTCCTGATCGGCTTCGCGACCGAGACGTGGATTTTATTCGTCGCGATGGTCATCTTCACGGTCGGCGAGGTGCTCATGTTCACGATGACGGACGTGTTGACGGACGAATTGGCACCGGCCCATCTGCGCGGGACGTATTTCGGGGCGATGGGGTTGACGGCGCTCGGTCAGACGATTGGCCCCGTCATCGGAGGAGTGTTGCTTGATGGATTCGACAATGCAGCGTTTCCAGTGTTTGGAAGCTTGGCCGTATTGACGGCGTGTGGCGCCTTCTTCTTCACCGGCGCCTTGAAAGAACGGAAAGCAAGTTTGGCGTTAACCGAGGAAAAAGTTGGATAATGTCTTGATTTCCCGATATTCTCATTCTCAACATTTATGTTTTATTGAGAATGAATAATAAGGTGAGTCGCTTGAAATAAAAAATTGCCTAGATTAAGATTAGAATATATCTAATCTACGCCAAAAATGGCGAGAAAACGGAAGGGGTATCCGAATGTCTAACGTACCACACATGAAAATTGATGACCTCCGCGTCTCAATCGAAGGAAAAGAGATCGTCAAAGGTCTTAATCTTGAAATTAAAGGTGGCGAAATTCACGCCATCATGGGTCCTAACGGGACGGGTAAATCTACACTCGCATCGGCACTTATGGGTCATCCATTGTATGAAGTAACAGGCGGAAGCGTCGATTTGAACGGTGAAGACGTACTCGAGATGGAAGTCGACGAGCGAGCGCAAGCCGGAATGTTCCTCGCGATGCAGTATCCTGCTGAAATCAGTGGTGTCACGAATGCCGATTTCTTGCGTTCAGCAATCAACTCGCGCCGTGAAGAAGGCCAAGAAATCTCGCTCATGAAGTTCATCCGTGAACTCGATGCGAAGATGGACGTCCTTGAAATCCCTTCAGCAATGGCACACCGCTATTTAAACGAAGGTTTCTCAGGCGGAGAGAAAAAACGTAACGAGATTCTTCAGATGATGATGATCAAACCGAACATCGCCATCCTCGATGAGATTGACTCAGGTCTTGACATCGATGCGCTCAAAGTCGTCGCGAAAGGCGTCAACGAAATGCGCAACGAAGAGTTCGGCTGCTTGATCATCACGCACTATCAACGTCTCCTCAACTATATCGAGCCAGACTTTGTTCACATCATGATGGACGGGAAAATCGTCATGTCAGGTGGCAAAGAGCTTGCACAACGACTCGAAGCAGAAGGTTACGACTGGGTGAAGCAAGATCTTGGAATGACAGTAGACACAGAAGCGTAAGGAGGCTGTACGATGACCGTACAATTTGAATTGGATGCACAAGCAGTAGCGGCACGTGCAGAGGCGCTCGGTGGACCTTCATGGATGGTCAACCGTCGCAAAGAAGCAGCAGAACTTGCGCCGACTCTCGCCTTGCCAAAAGTTGAAAAGATCAAGATTGATAAATGGGACTTCGTCTCTGGAGACGTCGAGCTCACGAAGCATGACGGCTTGACGCCTGAAATCGAAGCACTTCTTGGAGACCACCGTACAAACGTGCTCGTTGAACGCAACGGTCATGTCGTCTACAACGAACTTGCGACGCCAGAAGGTGTCCTCTTCATGGGCATCAACGAAGCGATGGAACAACATCCGGACCTCGTTGAGAAATACTTCATGACGGAAGGTGTCCGCGTGGACGAAGAACGTTTGTCTGCGTTGAACGCTGCCCTCATGAACGGCGGTGCGTTCTTATACGTACCGAAGAACGTTCAGTTGAAAGACCCGCTCCAAGCCATCTTCACGATGGAACAAGCGAACGGCGCGCTCTATCACCACACGATCATCGTCGCAGACGAAGGCAGTGAATTGACGTACGTCGAGAGCTTCCTCTCGAACACGAACGAGCCGCACACGGTCAACGCCGTGACGGAAGTGTTCGCTGGCGCGAACGCGAAAGTCGTCTTCGGTGGCGTCGACCAGCTCGCTGAGTCGGCTCTCTCGTTCATGAACCGCCGCGGTGTCGTCTATGAGAACGCACGTCTCGAATGGGCGCTCGGTCACATGAATGACGGCAACTCGGTCGTCGAGACGAAAACGCACCTCGTCGGAGACAACACGTTCTCAGACACGAAAGCGGTCACGATCGGTCGTGGCGCACAGAAACAAAACTTCAACATCCGGACGGACCATTTCGGGAAGTCTTCAGAAGGGTTCATTTTGATTCACGGTGTCCAAAAAGATTCGGCCACGGCCATCTTCAGCGGGACATCGATGATTCACCATGGCGCTTCGAAATCGAACGGCGTTCAAACGGAACGTGTGCTCATGTTGTCTGAAAAGGCACGTGGAGATGCGAACCCGATTCTCCTCATCGATGAGGACGACGTCATGGCAGGTCACGCCGCCTCGGTCGGACGCGTCGACGACGTACAGCTCTACTACTTGATGAGCCGCGGTTTGTCACGTAAAGAAGCCGAACGGTTGATCATTCACGGATTCTTGAACCCGGTCGTCGAGCAACTCGCGATCGAGTCGGTCAAAGACCGTCTCCGTGAAGTCATCGAAGGGAAAGTACGTTAAGATGATTGATGCCTCGATTCGTAAACAGTTCCCGATTTTAGATCAGGAAATCAACGGTCATCCGCTCGTCTATCTCGACAGCGCGGCGAGCTCCCAAAAACCGCTTGCTGTCATCGAGGCGATCGAGGATTACTATCGCCGCATCCACTCGAACGTGCACCGGGGCGTCCATACGCTCGGGACGCACGCGACGGATGCGTATGAAGGGGCGCGGGAGCGCGTCCGTTCATTCATCAACGCCGCCGTCCCAGAAGAAATCATCTTCACACGCGGGACGACGACGGCGATTAACCTCGTCGCGTCAAGCTACGGGGACGCCAACGTCGGCGCGGGAGACGAAATCGTCCTCACACCGATGGAGCACCACGCCAACTTGATTCCGTGGCAACAGCTCGCCAAGCGTAAAGGGGCCACGCTCCGTTACGTCGAACTGACGCCGGACGGTCGGGTCACGCTCGACGCGGTCCGTGCCGTCTTGTCGGACCGGACGAAAATCGTCGCCATGAGTCACGTCTCGAACGTGCTCGGCACGATCAACCCGATCGCCGACGTGGCGAAGCTCGCCCATGAAAAAGGCGCGGTCATGGTCGTCGATGCGGCGCAAAGCGCACCGCACCGGAAACTTGACGTGCAAGCACTCGATTGCGACTTCCTCGCCTTCTCAGGCCATAAGATGCTCGGTCCGACCGGAATCGGTGTCTTATACGGGAAGAAGCAGTTGCTCAAAAACATGGAACCGGTCGAATTCGGTGGCGAGATGATCGATTACGTCGACTTGTATGAGTCGACCTGGAAAGACATCCCTTACCGGTTCGAAGCAGGGACGCCGATTATCGCCGGCGCCGTCGGTTTGGCAGCGGCCATCGACTTTTTAGAAGACCTCGGTCTCGAGAACGTCGAAGCCCACGAACGGGCGCTCGCGACGTACGCCATCGAACAGATGCGGACGATTGAAGGCATTGAGATTTACGGACCAGAGGAACGGGTCGGACTCGTCACGTTCAATTTAGGTGACGTGCACGCCCACGACTTAGCGACCGTCTTGGATATGCAAGGCATCGCGGTCCGGGCCGGCCACCACTGTGCCCAGCCGCTCATGCGTCTCCTGAAGCAATCATCGACAGCCCGAGCGAGCTTCTACTTGTACAATACGAAAGAAGAAGTCGATCGCTTCATCGAAGGGCTACGTCAAACGAAGGAGTATTTCAATTATGAGTTTTAACAATCTCGACATGTTGTACCGACAGGTCATCATGGATCATTATAAAAACCCAAGAAACCGTGGCGTCATCGAAGATGGCGTGACGGTCGACTTGAACAACCCGACATGCGGGGATTCACTCCGACTCCAACTCCAAGTCGAGGACGGAATCGTGAAAGATGCCAAGTTCGAAGGTGAAGGCTGTTCAATCAGTCTCGCGTCGGCATCGATGATGACTCAAATCGTGAAGGGCAAGTCTGTTGACGAGGCACTCCAATTGGCCAACATCTTCTCGGAGATGGTCCAAGGGAAAGACTATGATACAGACACGTTCGACCTAGGCGACATCGAAGCGTTGTCTGGCGTCTCAAAGTTTCCGGCTCGCATCAAGTGCGCCACACTCGCGTGGAAAGCGCTTGAAAAGGGAGTCGACGAGGAAGCGTAAGTAGAAGGAGGAGACCGATATGGCGAAAAACATGCCTGACATTGGCGATTATAAATATGGCTTCCATGACCGAGACATCTCGATTTTCCGTTCAGGCCGCGGCTTGACGAATGAAATCGTAGAGACGATCTCGCGCATGAAAGAAGAACCGGCATGGATGCTCGAGTTCCGCTTGAAATCACTCGAACAGTTCCGCAAAATGCCGATGCCGACATGGGGCGGCGATCTCACAGCACTCGATTTCGATGAGATCACGTATTATGTCAAACCGTCTGAAAAGACAGAGCACTCGTGGGACGAGGTTCCTGAAGAAATCAAACGTACGTTTGACAAGCTCGGAATCCCGGAAGCGGAGCAAAAATACTTGGCAGGCGTCTCGGCTCAGTATGAGTCTGAGGTTGTCTATCACAGCATGCAAGAAGACTTTGAAGCGAAAGGTGTCATCTTCAAAGATACAGACACAGCGCTCAAAGAAAACGAAGACCTCTTCCGTGAGTACTTCGGAAAATTGATTCCACCGACGGACAACAAGTTCTCGGCGCTCAACTCGGCTGTTTGGTCAGGTGGCTCGTTCATCTACGTACCAAAAGGCGTGAAGCTCGAGCAACCGCTCCAAGCTTACTTCCGCATCAACTCGGAGAACATGGGTCAGTTCGAGCGGACGCTCATCATCGTCGACGAAGGCGCTTCTGTCCATTACGTCGAAGGATGTACAGCACCGGTCTACACGACGAACTCACTCCACTCAGCGGTCGTTGAGATTTTCGTCAACAAAGACGCATACTGCCGCTATACGACGATCCAGAACTGGGCGAACAACGTCTACAACTTGGTCACGAAGCGTGCTGTTTGTGAAGCGGGTGGATCGATGGAGTGGATCGATGGCAACATCGGTTCGAAACTCACGATGAAATACCCGGCCGTCATCTTGAAAGGTGAAGGCTCACGCGGTATGACGCTCTCAATCGCTCTCGGCGGTAAAGGGCAGCACCAAGACGCGGGCGCGAAGATGATTCACCTCGCACCGAACACGTCGTCGTCAATCGTCTCGAAGTCGATCTCGAAACAAGGCGGAAAAGTCTCGTATCGCGGAATCGTCCACTTCGGTCGTAAAGCGAAAGGTGCACGTTCGAATATCGAATGTGACACGCTCATCATGGATAACGAGTCGACGTCGGACACGATCCCGTACAACGAGATCTTGAACGACCAAGTCTCACTCGAGCACGAAGCGAAAGTCTCTAAAGTGTCAGAAGAGCAACTCTTCTACCTCATGAGCCGTGGAATCTCGGAAGAAGAAGCGACGGAGATGATCGTCATGGGCTTCATCGAGCCGTTCACGAAAGAATTGCCAATGGAATATGCCGTCGAAATGAACCGTCTCATCAAGTTTGAGATGGAAGGATCGATCGGATAATCCTGAATAGATGAGGAAAGACGGTTGACATGATTTCATGTCGACCGTCTTTTTGTGTAGGCAATGCCTGTAAACAGGGAATAGGGAATGGGATAAGATGATGCGTGACTGTAGATTCGAGAGGAGAAGATCACATGATGTTCTTGGTAACGGGATATTTCAACGCTGACAAAATGAACGAAAAGACCGACCTGGAAATCGATCAAATCATGGCGACGTGTGAACCATACTTACAGGAGCTATATGCAAGTGAACAAGTGTTGTTGGACATGGGGCTTGAAGCGAGCATGAAACAACTCAAGCGGGAGTCACATCAGATTTCGATTACGGATGGGCCTGTTACTGAATCGAAGGAAGTCATGGGAAGTGCGTTCGTGATTGAAGCGTTAGATATGGAGGACGCAGTCAGAATCGCTTCCATCCATCCGACGACCCAAGTACCCGAAGCGGAAGCGTTAGGGTGGCGGCTCGAGATTCGGCCGGTTCACTATTGTCGGGAGCGAGAGTGAATGAAAACTTCACCTGTAAAGATTATGCAGAAAAATATATTGACATTCCATGGAAACGTCGTCATAATACAAAGTAATTTGATATGAATACTCTTATTAAGAGCAGGTGGAGGGAATTAGCCCTATGAAGCCCGGCAACCATCCGTACTGAATCGCCAGTACGGAAACGGTGCTAAATCTAACAGCGAACGCTGAGAGATGAGAGGAAATCGGAATTTTTCGGAATCCTTCTGTCTCGTTTATGAGTTCAGAAGGATTTTTTTGTATTCTGCCTCTAACAGAGTTTCTATCAAAAAAATATAAGGGGGAATTTATTTTGAAAGGAAAATTCTTATTAAGTGCAGCGCTCGTCACAGGGTTAACGGTCTCATCAGCTTTACCGGTTACATATGCGCATGACGAGCTTGGGGACATCAACATTGAGAAAGGGGAGCGTAACCCGGATGAAATCAGTTCGGTTCCCGTGACGGAAGGAAGCAAGAACGTCAAGTATCTACATGAGACGGCAGCAGTATCATTAAAGGAAATCCGAGAAGGCGTAAAAAATAGTACGGCCGACGTGTACGCCCATAAAGGGTTTGCATACACAGGAACACATACTGCCGGTGGAGGAAACGGCGGGGTTCGCGTGTTTGACTTGAAAGATCCATCCAATCCGAAAGAAGTCGCTGTATTCGCCGACCAAGACATTCCTGGGACTTGGCAGGAAAAAGTAATCGTGAAGACGGTGAACACAAAATCGTTCAAAGGAGATTTGGCGGTTGTATCGGTACAACAACTCGACTCTAAAAATCCGAATTCTAAAGGTGGATTCCTGATTTATGATGTGACGAACCCGTATGAGCCGAAGAAGTTGGGTTTCTATGAAGTGACGAAGAAAACGAGAGGCACACATGAGCTTTACTTGACGACACAAGAGGACCGGGTATTGGTCCTTGCCTCGAACCCTTACGCGGACTACTATTCACACGGTAAAGAGAAGGACTTCCAACTCGTCGATGTAACCAACCCGGCGGAACCGAAGAAGCTATATGAGTTCGATCCACGCTCATTAGCAGAAGTCGATGAAAGCTTTGACGGATACAATTGGAACGCACCAGATGGCAAGAAGAGACCGGTCTTCAATCATAGCGCCTATGCGGATGAGAACGGGAAAACAGCGTTTCTCTCGTTCTGGGATCTTGGAACGATCATCTTGGATATCTCAGACCCAGATAACGTGACATACGAAGGACGCACAGCGTTCGCATCGGATCAACAAGGCTCGGCGCACTCGGCGGCACTTGCAAAAGGCGGCACGGTACTCGTTGAAACAAGAGAAGTGTATGCACCGGTTAAATCAGGCTACGAACAAGCTTACGGATACACACGGATCTTCGACATTAAAAACAAAACGAATCCAAAACTATTGAGCGAATTCAAGACGGATTTGACAGAAGACATCTCTGAGAATCCGGCTGAACAAGTGACGTTCGGTAAAACGGTACACGATCCAAAAGTACATGGGAACACGTTGTACTTGTCTCACTATGCGGGCGGGGTTCGAACTGTTGATATTTCGAATCCAAGTCACCCGGTACAAATCGGAAAATACGTGCCGGCCGATGCGAATATCTGGGGCGTGTACGTCGATCAAAACTATGTGCTCGCGTCTGACATGGGTACAGGGTTGAAAGTGCTCCAAAAAACCAACAAGTAATGCCATCTCGACAACCAGCGAAGCTCGACTTCGCTGGTTTTTTGTATAATGAAACGAGGAGGCGATGACGTGACCAATCGATTTTCACTAGAGAGCCGAGAACTTGAAACGTTCATGGGTCAGATGTTCGTAATTTGTCCACGTTGTGGGGGACGAGCGGACGTTATAGAGAAGGCTAATGAGGTACGCCTGAGTTGTCTAAAATGCGGTCATCTGCAAAGTAATCAGACCGGTACAAAATATATCGGTGGAGCCTTCGATGTGCATTTCGGATTGCCGCTCTATCTACAAACTAGTTGTTGTGGTCATGTGTTATGGGCTTACAATCGAGAACATCTCGATTACCTCAAGCGTTACATCGAGGCGACGATTCGGACGAGCGAAGGGGCGAATCGAAGTATCGAAAGTCGATTGCCTGAATGGATGAAACGAAAACAGAATCGGGATGAAGTGTCACGGGCGATTGCAAAATTAGAACAAATACGGTAGAGGTGAATTGGGTGGACCGACGAAAAGAACTGCATGAAATCGAGCGGCGTCAATTGACATCGGTAATGAACGAGACGAGATGGAAGCGTCTCAATCGAGCTCTATCAGAAGCATTGTGTTATGCGCCCCCGTATCAAATTAAATACTTAGGAGAAGATACGTTGTTTCCAAGTGAGTCGTTGTCTGAGTACGAATTGTTATGGGGAGAGTGGGAAGACATTTGGATGGAGTCTTCTCTACAATCAATCGAATGGATTCGATTGCGACCAAAGGTGTTAATCTACAAGGGAGCAATCGTCGAACCGGACGTATTTGACATGACTGATGAATTGATATCTACCCTAAAAAAAGAACGAATCCCGTTTATACAGGACAATAAAACGATTCAAATTTTTGGATATGTTCGAGATACGGGAATATTTGAACCGAAACGTGGCGTATAGCGTAATCCTGTATTTACTTTGGATATACTGATTGTTTAGTTTTTGTCGTGAAACGATGGCGAGTCGGGTATGCTAAGTAAGAGAACACGTTTAGAAAGGGATGAAGCATATGGATCACTTGAACACGATTGACCCAGAAGACATCACCCGTATCGCCGTCGTCGGCGCTGGATGGGTTGGCGTCAGTTTCGCCTATCAACTGTCGATGGCCGCGCTCTGTGAAGAGCTCGTCTTGATTGACTCGAACCACGCCAAGGCTGAAGGAGAGGCGATGGACCTCAATCACGGGATATCATTCGCCCCGAGTCCGGTCCGGATTTGGGCAGGTGACTACTCGGACTGCCGCGACGCCGATATCGTCGTCATCACGGCCGGTGCCGCGCAAAAGCTCGGTCAGACCCAGATGGACCTCGCCGAACAAAATGCGAAGGTCATGCAACATGTCACGGAACAAATTATGGCGAGCGGATTCGACGGCATCATCGTCGTCGCGACGAACCCGGTCAATGTCATGGCACACGTCGTCTGGAAGGCGTCCGGCTTGCCGAAACATCGCGTTATCGGTTCGGGTACCGTTCTCGATACGGCCCGACTCCGTTATAAGGTAGGCGAGTACTTCGACTTGTCGTCGCGGAACTGTCACGTCTATTACATGGGTGAGCACGGTGCCGGGGGCTTCGTCGCCTGGGACAACGCCCGCGTTTACGGGAAGTCGATGAAGCAGCTACTTGAGGAGAATGAATCGTATCGCCAAGAAGATTTGGACGCCATCTATCAAGGAGTCCGCGATGCGGCGAATCAAATCATCGAATATAAGAGCGCGGCGTACTACGCGATCGGGCTCGGGCTCCTCCGAATCGTCCGCGCCATCGTCCGGAATGAGAACTCCGTCGTGACAATCGGTGCCCATCTCGATGGCGAATACGGTGCCTCAGGTCTCCATATCGGCGTACCGGCCTTGATTGACCGGACCGGCATCCGCCAAATTATCGAGATCGAACTGACGGACGAGGAACAGGGGCAGTTCGATGCCTCAGTCGGACGGATTCGCCAAGCGATTGACAACATCGAATCATCAACATAAAAAGGACCCGGCTGCAATCGCAGCCGGGTTTGTCATTACGACGCCTTCTTCTCGGCGACGTCTTTCTTATAATATTTCTCGGACGTGAAGAACTCGTTCGTCAAGCGCTTCACTTCACCGCTCAACATCAAGACGGCAATCATGTTCGGGATAAGAATCATCGCGAGCATCAAATCAAGGAAGTTCCAAATCATTTGGGCCCCACCGATTGCACCGATGACGATTGAGCCGATATAGACGACTTTCATCATGAAGCCGGCCTTCAAACCAAACAAGTACTCGGCTTGGCGCGACCCGTAGAAGATGATGACGATAATCGTCGACAAGACGAAAAAGATGAGCGAGATCGTTACGAGCAGGCTACCCGTGTAACCGAAGTACTGTTGGAACGCGATTGTTGTCAGGGCGGCTGGATCGTTCATCGCATCGGCCCGTGTCCATACCCCGGACGACAAGACGACGAACGCCGTCGTGCTACAGATGATGAGCGTATCGATGACGATCCCGATCACGGCCCAAAAGCCTTGTCGGACCGGATGATCCGTTTGCGCAGCGGCGTGGGCAATCGGTGCCGTCCCGAGTCCTGCCTCGTTCGAATAAAGACCACGGGCGAAGCCCCAGCGAATCGTCTCGGCGATGGCGGCACCGGCGAAACCACCGAGCGCGGCCATCGGTTGGAATGCGTATGAGAAGATGAGCCCGAGTACTTCCGGGATTTGTGAGAAATTCATCAAGACGATAATGAAACCGGCACCGACATAGACGAGTGCCATCGCCGGGACGATGACTTCCGTCACTTTCGCGATGCGTTTCATACCGCCGAAGACGACGAGGGCGACGAGCCCGGCGACGATAATCCCGGTCACAAGGGTATTGCCGTTGAACGTCTCTCTGACGGCCGAACTGACGGCGTTTCCTTGAACCATGATACTCGGGATGAGTTCGATCATGAGAGCGAAGGCGAACCATGAGGCGAGCCATTTCAGCTTCAAGCCTTTCGCCATATAGTAGACGGGACCGCCGACAAACTCACCGGCCTCGTTCTTCTCGCGGTAACGGACGGCGAGGACGCTCTCCGAGAACTTGATGGCCATCCCGACGACGGCGATGACCCACATCCAGAAGATGGCGCCCGGCCCGCCGAACATGATGGCGGCCGGTACCCCGATGATATTGGCGGCACCGATCGTCGAAGATAAGGCCGATGTCAACGCCTGGCGGGGACTGATGTCACCTTCACCTTTTGGTTTTTTAAAGACACTGCCTAACGTTTGTTGCATTATGTAGATGGGGTATCGGAATTGGAAGAATCCTAAACGAATCGTCAAATAGAGTCCAGACAAAACGAGTAACGAGATGATTGGCACACCCCATAGCCAATCTGAAATTGTCGTCACCACAGTCACAAGTTGTTCCACATCACCACTCCTATCCAGTATTTTACTTATATATTGTTGCCTAACGAGACAGAGACTAAACCCATTCTTTCAAATTAGAGGAGGAGACTTATATGAAACAAGCACAGCATCTCATCGTATCGGGCCGGGTCCAAGGGGTCGGTTTTCGCTATTTCGCTCAAGCGACTGCACTTGAATACGGCATCACAGGTTGGGTCCGGAATTTGAATGATGGGACGGTTGAACTTCAAATCGAAGGAGACGCGGAGAGACTCGAATCATATAAACGCGCCCTCTATGACGGGAATCGCTTTGTCGGGGTCGAACGGATTGAAGCGGAAGACGCGACGGTCGAATCATTCCGGAAGTTTGATATCCGTTATTGACCATTTTTCTCATATACAGCTAGTCACTGAGCGCAACTAGCCGATAATTTGTAAATTAAGGGAAGAGTTCTATGTAATAAATCCACATAATTAAAAAATAAACATCATTTTTAACGATAGGGTGGTCAAAAAAATGAAAGTGTGTATAATGAAATAGACCAAGCGGTTTATTGTCAGAAAATTTAGTCATTTGATTCATTGGGTAACACGGAAGGTATTACATGTATGTGGAGGTAGTTGTATGAAAAAATCGACATTATTCCCGTTAGCATTTACGATTTTCGCATTATTCTTCGGGGCCGGGAACTTGCTGTTCCCACCGATGCTAGGTGCGATGGCAGGACAGAACCTCGTCCCAGCCCTAGTCGGCTTCGTCATTACCGGCGTCGGGCTACCATTACTCGCGCTCTTCGCAGTCGCGCGGGTCGGCGGTGGATCTGACCAAATCGCTCGGTATATTCCGAAGCGGCTTGCGCTCGTCTTGACGGGATTAATATACGTGGCGATTGGACCGTTCTTCGGGATTCCTCGGACGGCAGCAGTCACGTATGAGATGGGAGTCGTACCGTTTCTCGGTGCGCCATCTACGCTCACGCTCGCAATCAGTTCAACTGTCTTCTTCGGTTTGACGTTCTTCTTGACGTTACGTGCTCAGAAATTGATTGAAGTCATCGGACGCATCATCACGCCAATCCTCTTGCTCTTGCTTGCGGCAATCGGAATCACGAACCTCGTGGCTCCACTCGGGAAGCCGGTCGCACCAGCAGAAGGATATGAGACGTGGATTGGTGCCCTCGGGGAAGGCTTCAAACAAGGCTACTTGACGATGGACGTCTTCGGCGCTCTCGTCTTCGGTGCCATCGTGCTCGTCACGCTCAAAGCGAACGGGATGACGGACCAGAAAGAAGCATCTTCACTTCTTCGGACGTCTGGAATGCTCGCTGTCACGTGTTTGATGCTCGTCTATATCTCGCTCGGGTCGATTGGAGCGAACATGACAGGCCAAACAGGAACGACAGACGGAGCAAGCTTGCTTCAAGCGTTTGCAGGTTCATCTTTCGGACAAGTCGGAATGCTCGCGCTCGGGGCTGCGGTCTTCCTCGCTTGTTTGACGACAGCGGTCGGACTCATCACTGAGTTCTCACGCTTCATCAGCAATACGTTCGAATCACTCAAGTATTACCAAGTCGTCATCGCAACGACGTTGTTCGGCTTCATGATTTCACTCGTCGGACTCGGTATGTTGATTGAAATCGCAGTACCGCTTCTCACGCTCTTGTATCCGGTCATGATCGCACTCGTACTCGTCTCGATTACGGAGCGGATTCAGCGCAACCCGCATGTCGCCATGAAGGCAACTGTATATACGGCCCTCGTGCTCTCGCTCTTCGAGACGACACACGGATTGGCGCCGTCAGCAGTTACAGCTTGGATCACGAACTTGCCGATGGCTGAGATCGGACTCGCTTGGGCAGTTCCAACATTGATCGTGTATGTGATCACACTGTTTTTACCGAAAAATCGTTCCAACCAATCACTCGCTCAATCACGCATCTCATAAGCAAGTGTTTGAACACCCATCCTCTGGTCAAGGATGGGTGTTTTGCTGTCTTATCGTTTGCTCATTTCATTCATCAACAAGTAAAATGAAAGGATGAAAAGGAAGTGACATACATTGACGACTAAACAAAAGAAACAATTGGCGATTCTCATGTTGAACATGTTCATCGCTGTAGCAGGATTCGGGATTATCATACCGATTATTCCTGATTATTTGAAGATGATTGGAGAAGGTGGAACCGCTGCCGGACTCATGATCTCTGTCTTTGCCGGGGCCCAGCTGCTCATGTCGCCGATTGCCGGGAAATGGGCGGACGTTTACGGCCGCAGGCTCATGATCATCCTCGGACTCATCGGCTTTACTATCTCGATGGGCGTCTTTTACTTATCAGACAACTTGACCGTCCTGTTGATTTCACGGGCGATCGGCGGCGTCGGGGCCGCTCTCTTGATTCCGGCCATCTTTGCTTACGTGGCCGATATCACGACGCTCAAACAACGGGCGAAAGGGAACAGTTATATTTCCGCGGCAATGTCGCTCGGGATTGTCATCGGACCAGGAATCGGTGGTTTCTTCGCCGAATTCGGGTTGAAGGCACCGCTCTTGTTATCGGCGATTGTATCATTCGTCGCCGTCATCTCGTCAATCATTCTATTGAAAGAACCGGACCGTGAACCGTATGTCCAAACGAGTGAGAGTGAATCGTTACCGCGTCAACTCGTGTCGTCGACACGGAAACCGTATTTCTTCGTGCTCGTCATCAACTTGGTCATGGCGTTCGGTTTGATGGCATATGAGTCGGTCCTCGGTCTGTTCGTCAGTGAGACGTTCAGCGCAACGCCACAACAAATCGCGGTCATGATCACCGGGACGGGAATCGTCAGCGTCATCGTGCAACTGTTCGCGGTCGACCGTCTCGTCTCGCTGTTCGGTGAGATTAAAGTCGTGCTCATCTTTATCATGCTCGCCGCGCTCGGCTTCTTGTTCTCACTGTTTGCCGGGTCTTACACGATTTTCTTCGCGGTCACGTTGATTATCTTCTTGTCGACGTCAATTTTACGGCCGGTATTGAATACGCTCGTATCGAAAATGGCAGATAAAGAGCAAGGGTTTGCGATGGGGATGAACAATGCTTATATGAGCATCGGGAATATCGTCGGACCGACGCTTGCCGGAATCGCCTTCGATATCGATATGCGCTATCCGTTTGTGATGGGGCTCGTTCTGTTGCTCGTGACGTTCGCAGGGACGTTGAATTGGTCGAAACGGAACACTGCGGCCACGTTCGAACAATAAGTTGAGGAGGGAATGTGATGATTTATGTCGGTGTGACGGGGTGGGGAGACCATGATTTACTGTATACGACCCCAGAAGAACGAAAACATAAACTGTCGACCTATGCGGGACATTTCCCGACCGTTGAAATCGATTCCTCGTTTTATGCGATTCAACCGGTGAAGAATTACGAGAAGTGGAACCTGGAAACACCGGAGACGTTCCAATTCATCGTCAAAGTTTCCAGGGAAATGAGCGGCCATGACCGGGAGCCGAAGTTGCCTCTCGCCGAGCTGTTCGAGCGGTATCGAACGTCTGTTGAACCGCTGAAACAAGCTGGGAAGCTACGAGCCGTGCTCGTCCAACTCCCGCCCTGGTTCGATGTCTCGAAGCCACATCTCGATTATTTACGGACGATCCGTGACGAGTTGCGAGACTATGACATCGCCATCGAGTTCCGGAACCCGACGTGGTTCTCCGAGGCGTTCCGGGAGCGGACGCTTGCGTTCTTGGCGGAACAACGTTTCATCAATACGATTTGTGATGAGCCGCAAACGAAAGAGAGCAGCATCCCGTTTGTCCCGGTCGTGACCAATCCGGACGTGGCCGTCGTGCGCTTGCACGGCCGTAACACCGCCGGCTGGCTCCGAAAGCCGGGCATGACGAGCCAAGAATGGCGTCACGTCCGCTGCCTGTATCGCTATAGTGAGGATGAACTGCAGGAGCTCGCTGCGGCCCTCAAACAAGTCGACGAAACAGCGAAGTCGGTGTACGTCTACTTCAACAACAACTCGGCCGGCGACGCGGTACCAAACGCCAAACGGTTGATTGAGATTCTCGGTGCCGAATATGAACTCGCCCCGAGCCAAATCAGTCTGTTCTAGGAAGGGGGATCGTCTTGAGAACGATTACGATGTTCCATTATAATGACTTACATTCGAAATTCCATAACTGGCCGCGGTTCGTCTCGTTTTTGAATGAGCATCGGACGGACGAGACGCTCGTCTTCGATCTCGGCGACCATGCCGACCGCACCCATCCGGCGACAGAAGTGACGCGCGGACAAGTGAACGTCCGACTGCTCAACCGGATTCGACCGACGGCGGTCACGATCGGCAATAATGAAGGCATCACGTTCCCGCACGACTGGCTCGCCCATCTGTATGACGAGGCCGCGTTCCCGGTCCTATTAGGGAACGTCTATCAAGCAGCTGGTGAACGACCAGAATGGGCGTCGGAGACGCTCATCGTCGAACGAGAGGGAATTCAGATTGGGCTGTTCGGGGTGACCGCGCCGTATGAAGAGCTTTATCCTGAACTCGGTTGGGCCATCGAAGCACCACATGCGGCAACGGCGCGTGCCCTCGAGACACTTCGAGACTGCGACGTCATCATCGCGCTCAGCCATCTCGGCTTTTATGCCGACGAACGGCTCGCCGAGGCGTTCCCAGAAATCGATGTCATCCTCGGAGCCCATACCCACCACGTACTCGATGAAGGTGTCGTCACGAACGGCGTCCTGATTGCGCAGGCCGGCAAGTACGGGCAGTACGTCGGGCAAATCGAGCTAGCCATCGAAGGAAAGCGGGTCATCGAGAAACGGGCTTGTCTCCACGATGTATCGGAGCGCGAACCTGATGAAGCGACGGTCGCGGTCCTAGCCGCAGAGTATGGTCAAGCCGAGCGTCTGCTCGATGTGACGATTGCCGAGACACCAGGTTATGAAAGTGACTGGTTCGGTCCGTCAGCCATCGGAGACCTATTGGCGAGCGGACTCGCGGACTGGTGTGACGCCGAGTTGAGTATCATCCCATCCGGTGTCTTGTTAGAAGGTTTGCGCCCGGGCCACGTCACGCTCAATATGTTGCACCGGATTTGTCCGCATCCGATCAACCCTTGTCTCTTGACGCTTGACGGGGCGACCCTCGTCCGATTTTTGAACGACGTCCAAGAAGATGCGTTCACGACAATGCATGTCCGTGGCCTCGGTTTTCGCGGGACGGTGCTCGGTAGCCCGATCCTCCATGGAATCGACAGCCGACACGGTCGCTATTCGATTAATGGTGAGGAAATCAAGCTAGACGGGACGTATCGTGTCGCCACGGTCGATATGTTCACGTTCGGACCGCTCCTTCCGTATTTGGCCGATCAGCCGAAGCGTTACTTTATGCCGGAACTGCTGCGTGACGTGTTACGCGAGACGATCGTGACCCGTCATAATGCCATCCGAAAAGGATAGGGACGGGACCGGTCGGCATGCTATGATAGAACAGTGGAGGTGTGAAACATGATTAGAGTGAATCGCCACGGCTATACCGTCATTGAAGAGAAACGTGACGGTTTTGACGAGGAAGCGTTCATCGCACGCTATAGCGACGTGCTTGATAAATACGATTATATCGTCGGGGATTGGGGCCACGGACAGCTTCGGTTGAAAGGGTTCTATGAGTCGAAGTCCAAGTTCGCGACGTATGATAATCGAATCGATCACGTGATGGATTACGTGTATGAATACTGTAACTTTGGGTGCCCGTTCTTTGTACTCAAAAAAGAGACGGAAATCGATGAGGCGGAAGACGGTCCAGTCTTCGGTGGTACGAAACAACCGCTCAAACTGAAACGCAAATTCAATAAATCGGAAGAAGTCGAGCCTTCGACCGGTACATGACGCGCTGATGACATCAGCGCTTTTTTGTTACATTTATTTTCCAAATGTTTCTTTTAGGTGAAAAGACGGTGTGACAGGTTTAGGGATAGGAAAATTGTGATAACTTATATTTAAGGTTATTGTTTCTGTTCGGGTTTTTGTGGGTTTTGGAAGTGAGGTGGAAGTATGCAACACGTACAAACGGCGACCGTCGGTGACCGCGATGACGTCCATAATCGAATTCATAATTTCGGCTTGGGCGTACTGGCGATGTTGTTCTTCGGGTTCGGGAGTATCATGACGTTTTACTTCACCGCCGCAGTCCTGATCTATGAGGTTGTCCACGTCTTGCTAATCCGCCGCTTTGAATATCGTCAGGCGTTTTTGAGAAGCCGCCTCTTTAAAATTATTTCGTTGGCGGCAGTGGCCACAGGTGTGCTCTTATTTATCGTATCGATGTCACAGTTTTTCATGGGCAACGTCATGTATTGAAGGGAAAGGGAAAACCTTTTCCCTTTTTTCGTGTTTTTTTGAAACTTTTCGTGAAGTGATGACGTACACTGAAGAGAGAACTCAAAAAAAGGATGATGAAAATGACTGCACAACTTAAGCAACATGCACAACAAATGTTAACTGGTAAGCGTTGGCTACTCGCCGGGCTATTAATTTTATTCGTCGTCTTGAACGGGATTCCACAATCGTTCGCGCCTCCTGTAGATCCAGAAGCGGTCCCAACAGCAGCGGACACGGGACTTACGTTCTTGTCGCTCCTCCTCACATTATTGATTGCGCCGCTCGCCATCGGTTGGTCTTGGCTCGTCCTGTCTGTATCGCGCGGTGACAAGCCTGCTGTCTCAACGTTGTTCGAGCCGTTCAAAACGGGATACGTCAAGCACGTGCTCGCCCCGTTCTTCATGGGATTGTTTATCTTCCTTTGGTCGTTGCTCCTCGTGATTCCGGGAATCATCAAAAGTTTCTCGTACTCTCTCACGTATTACATCTTACGTGACCAGCCGGAATTATCGGCCCTCGAGGCGATCACCGAATCACGCCGGATGATGGACGGCCATAAGATGGACGCGTTCAAACTCGTCCTCTCGTTCATCGGTTGGTTCCTTCTCGGGGTCATTACACTCGGCATCGGTTTCTTGTACGTCTATCCGTACTTTACGACGACGTATGCGACGTTCTACGACTCACTTCGGAAAGCAGAACAACCGCAGACGAACCATGTCGGGACAGATTTTGAACAAGGATTCTAAACGAAAACCTCCGCTCATCGAGAGCGGAGGTTTTGTATTAGGCGTTGACTTCTTGTTTTTGGAGGTAGGGCTTGAGCGACAGTGTGTGTTCGGCGACGACTTTACGAATCGTCTTCGTCTTCGATCGCATGACGAGTGACGTCGTCTCGACGATATCGTCCGTCAAGAATTTTACGCCGTCCAGCAATTCGCCCGATGTGACGCCTGTCGCCGCAAAGATGCAGTCGTCGCTCTTGACGAGGTCGTCAAGCGTGAGCAATTGGAGCGGGTCCTCGATGCCCATCGAGATGACACGTGCCGTCTCTTCTTCATTCATCGGGTGGAGGCGTGCCTGCATGTCGCCACCGAGCGCTTTGACGGCCGCTGCCGTGATGACGCCTTCTGGTGCGCCGCCCGTACTGATGAAGATATCGATCGGGTTCGACTTGACGGCCGCTGCGATTCCGGCCGAGACGTCGCCGTCTTCAAACAGCTTGACGCGTGCGCCCATGTTCATCGCCGCTTGACGGAAATGTTCATGACGATCACGGTCTTGCATGATGACGGTCACTTCCTCGATGCGCTTGCCGTTATAAAGGGCGGCTTTCTCGATAATCGACTCAAGCGGTTCGTCGAGTGAGACTTTCCCTTTTAAATTCGGGCCGACGACGAGCTTATCCATATACATATCTGGTGCGTGGAGGAGGGCGCCTTTATCCGCGACCGCGATGACGACCATGGCGTCCCCGAGTCCTTTGGCGACGATCGACGTCCCTTCGAGCGGGTCAACGGCGATATCGACTTCTGGTCCGAACGTTGTCCCGAGACGTTCCCCGATGTATAGCATCGGTGCCTCATCGAGTTCACCTTCACCAATGACGACAGTTGCATCCATATTGATCGTGCCGAGTACTTCACGCATGGCCGATGTCGCTGCGTCATCCGCTTCGTTCTTTTGCCCACGACCGATCCATTTCGATGAGGCCAATGCTGCTGCCTCGGTTGCTCGTACGATCTCTAACGCTAATTCTCGTTCCATAGTGTTGTACCCTCCACATGATATCTATTTAATGTGACATACTAATAGTTGTGTTAATCCGTGGATTAGTGTATCACAATTACGTAAATGATGTAAATAGGAGAGATTCTTTTCTCGAACGATAAAAAGGATTACTATAGGAGGCAGGGGGGATTGCGATGTATTTTGTAAACAGAGAAAAGATTAACGAGACGTTGACCCATATGGAGACGATGCTCAGTCGACTCGACCAATTAGAGGGGGACGCGTTCACCATCGAGCTGGCGAAACAACGTTTGGCCGTTCACTTGATGGAGGGCGTGATTGACGTCGGCAACTCGATGATTGACGGGTTCATCATGCGTGACCCGGGCAGCTATGAGGATATTGTCGACATCTTGCTCGACGAGCGTGTGCTCGACGCCGAGACGGCGGAAGCGACGAAAGCGCTCGTCGGATTACGGGCGCACTATGTCAGGGAGTTCGTCACGGCAGATTCGGCCCGGTTCGACGTCTGGGTCGACCGTGATAAATCAACGTTCGAGGCATTCCCAGAGCAGGTCCGACGCTATCTCGAGGTGGAGCTCGGTCCTGTATCAGCATTTTTACCAGAAAGCGAGTGATTAGATGAATCCGATTAAAGGATACTTATTTGATTTAGATGGCACGATGTATGCGGGGACGGCCCCGATTCAAGCAGCGGTCGATTTTGTGAATCGACTCGAGGCGACCGGCTTCCCATACTTATTCGTCACGAACAACGCGTCGATGACGCCGGAGCAAGTGGCGAATAAACTTGTCTCGATGGGTGTGCATGTGACGCCTGAGCACGTATTGACGAGTGCGATGGCGACGGCCCGTTATATCGAGAAGATGACGCCCGGGGCGACGATTTACATGATCGGTGAAGATGGCCTGCGCCTGGCGCTCGAAGAACGCGGTTTCCATGTGACGGAAGAGGCGAAGGCGGATTACGTCGTCGTCGGGCTCGACCGACACATCACATACGAAAAATTGGCGAAAGGCGCGCTCGCGATCCGCTCCGGCGCTCGTTTCATCTCGACGAACGGTGATATCGCCATTCCGACCGAACGCGGCTTTTTACCGGGGAACGGTGCGCTCACGTCCGTCTTGACGGTGACGACGGAAAAAGATCCGTTCTTTATCGGTAAGCCAGAACCGGTCATGGTCGACATCGCGCTTGAGATGATTGGTCTCACGAAAGAAGAAGTCGTCATGGTCGGAGATAACTACCATACCGACATCTTGTTCGGGATCAACGGCGGGATTCGGACGCTCCACGTCAACTCAGGCGTACATGGTCCGGCTTTCATTCAGGAACAAGAAAAACTCCCAACCTATATGGTCGAGAGCTTGGACGAATGGACACATGCATGAAAAAAAGGGATGACATGATTGTCTCCCTTTTTGTTTAGAATACTTGTTCGACTTCAACGATGCCAGGTACTTCTTCGATGAGCGCGCGCTCAATCCCGGCTTTCAATGTAATTGTTGAAGATGGGCAGCTGCCGCATGCACCCATCAAACGAAGTTTGACGATGCCTTCTTCTACATCAACGAGTTCGACGTCACCGCCGTCGCGAAGCAAGAACGGGCGTAATTTATCGAGTACTTCTTGGACTTGATCAAACATTTCCATGGTATCTACCCCTTTCTGGTTCTCTTTCATTCTAGCAAGTTTGAGATTGTTTCTCAATCATTAACGCTGAGCGTTTTGTGACGATGCAGCTTCTTGATTTTTGTATAATAGGAAAGAAGAGGGGGAATGGATATGAAAATCACGGTATATGGGGCCGAAGTACAGTGTGCGAGCTGTGTCGGGGCGCCGAGTTCGATTGAGACATACGAATGGTTGCAAAGCGCATTGGCACGGAAATATCCGAATCAGGCGTTCGAGTTCGAGTATATCAATTTTGAGACGGCGGACGATGACATCGCCGAAGCGATCAAGCAGGACGAGTGGTTCTATCCGCTCGTGCTCATCGATGGGGAAGTGGTGGACGAAGGGGTCGTCCAACTACGGAAAGTCTATTCGGCCATCGAGCAGACGACAGCATGAAAAGAGTCGAGCGACGATTGTCGTTCGACTCTTTTGCGTTATAGAAGACGGAACGACGACGTCGCCGAACCTGACGTGTAACCCGTGAGCGTCGCATCAGATTTCACTTGATACGTCCCACGTTGTGATGAAGAGGTTGTTGAGAGCGTGAACGTGATGGCGCCCGTTGAACTTGTCTTGCCTGTTCCTGTGAGCGTCGCGCCGTTTGGCTGTGTGACCGTCACACGGACGTCGGCGTTCGCGACCGCTTGGCCGTTCGAATTCCGGACTGTTGAAGAGATGGAGACGACTTCACCAGCGTAGTAAGTTGATTTCGATGTCGATACTGTCGTCGTGAGCGCTTGGACCGGTTGCGTCGTGCCGCTAGCCGTCGGTGCTTGCACGAGTCCGTTCCCGAACCATGTGTCACGTCCGGCCGTTCCGAGGTCGATCGAATCTTGTGACAGTTTCGTGCGAAGTTGCGAGCTCGACAACGTCGGGAACGCTTGCTTCATGAGTGCGAGGTTACCGGCGACGTAAGGTGTCGCCATCGATGTCCCGCTCATTTGACCGTAGCCGCCGTTCGCGAGTGTCGAGTTGATGCTCACACCTGGTGCCGCGACTTCGACCGTGCTACCTGTCGCCGAGAACGAGGCGCGGTTGTTGTTGATGTCCGTCGCCGCGACGGCGATGGCCGAGCTGTAACGGGCTGGGTAGTTGACGAGGTCACCTGTACCGTCAGCGCGTCCGTTGTTACCGGCTGCCGCGACGACGAGGATACCCGCGTTATTGGCACGATCGACGACTTGTTGGAGCGTCGTCGATGGACTTGTCGTCCCGAGACTCAAGTTGATGACGTCCATATCGTTCGTGATCGACCAGTCAATCCCGGCGATGATACTCGAGAGGCTACCACTACCGTTGGCTTCGAGTGCTTTAACGGCATAGATGCTCGCCTCATGGGCAATCCCGACCGTTCCGATGCTGTTGTTGCGGGCACCGATAATCCCGGCGACGTGCGTACCGTGACCGTTGTCATCCGCGTATGAGCTCGTGACTGTACTGAACGAGGCACCACCAGAAATCGTCAAATCAGGGTGCGGCGAGATTCCGGTATCAACGACCGATACTTTCACGCCTTTCCCGGTGTAGCCACTCTGCCAAGCTGATGGAGCTTTCAACTTCGGAATGCCCCAGTCTTGCGTCTGATTTTCGATTTGTACCGTTTGATCGACTTCCACGTGGGCGACGTTCGGGTTGTTTTTCAAGCCATTCAAGGCAGCCTTCGGTACTTCGAGCGCTGCGGCCGGAATGTTTTTGTACTGTTGGCGAACTTCCATGCCTTCAATCGAGAGCGGGATGTTCTTCGCCGATTCCTTGAAGACGACGATGACACGTTCTTTCTCTTTGTTCGGGGCGGCTTCTGCGCCTCCTGGAACGGTTGACAAGACGAGCAGTGAGGCGAGGACAGTGCTGCAAACTTTTTTCAACTTGTTTCCTCCTTCGGGTTATGTAGGCGAGGTGACGCGATGTCGAACTGCCGTGCCCATAGAGTAACAAGTTTTCCCATCGGGTAGAATATGTCAATGGAATTAAAAATCTGAATATTTAGATAAGGATACAGGGGATTCAGATACAAGACTTTTGACTCAAGGAGATGGCCGCAGAACGGGAAATCAAGCACATTACACAAAAAAACGGGTGACCGTAAAGGTCGACCCGTTCATGTTATTTAATGACTTTATGTTTCCAAAGAATTCCGGACTTGAGCAGTCGAGCGACTTTTCCGGTGAGGGACTGTTTGCCCATGAAGACACCGAAGCCGGCCTTCTTCCCGAGCGAGCCGAGCGTTCCTCGGAGTTTGATATCCGGTAAATCCGGATAACTGACGCCTTTCCATTTACAGAGCAACACTTGGACGATCTGTTCCGCTTGCGCTTCAGCGAGCTGACCGGAAGGTGCATACGGAAGGCTGGCGTTGTCTCCGACGACGAAGATGTCCGGCTGTTCCGGGACGTAATGGTGCGGTGTCAATTTGACGCGCCCGCCGCCATCGAGTTCCCACCCTTGATTTCGGACGACGGCGACCGGTTGAATCCCAGCCGTCCAAACCGTCAAATCAGACGGGAAGTGTTGCTCGTGATTCCATAGACCGTCGGCGTCGACCCGGACGATATTCGACTGGTTGATGACCTCGACGCCGTGCTCTTCGAACCAAGACTGGACGTACATCGAGACGCGGCTCGATAGGAACGATAAGACCGATGGGCCACGGTCGAACAAACGGACCGTCAAATCAGGACGGCTCTCGCGCAGCTCGCTGGCGAGTTCGACACCCGATAATCCAGCACCGACGATTGAGACGATTGAACCGGGCGACAGACCGTTGATGGCTTGTTGGGTCTTACGTGATTCTTCTAACGTTTGGATGCTGTACGTGAACTCGGCGGCGCCAGGTACGTTGTGATACTTGTCCTCGCATCCGAGTCCGATGACGAGGTCGTCATACGGTACTTTTTCACCGCTCGCGAGCAGAACCATCTTGTCTCCAGCGTCGATATCGGTGACTTGACCGTATATGTAATCGATCTCTTCTGGAAAATCGATACGGATATCGCGATCCGATACGGTCCCCGCCGCAAGTGCGTAATACTCTGTTTTTAACCCATGGTAAGGTAGACGATCGATGAGTGTGATCGATACGTCCTTCAGCTGATGGCCGAGGACGCGTTCGATTACACGCATACCCCCGTAACCGCCTCCCAAGACGACTAATTTGCGCATAAAAATCCCCCTTTGTTACACTTCAACTGTATCATGTTATAATACGCCGTAGAAGAACCATTTTCCTGTTTTGAGGGAAAGGGGAAGGGTGAATGACATGATGAATCCGATCATTGAGTTCTGTGCCTCCAATTTGGCGATGGGCTCGCAAATCGCCCGGGCCAAACTAGAGTCCGATCCAGACCTAGAAGTCGTTGAATACGGCTGTACAGGCTACTGTGGCGTCTGTTCGCTCGACTTGTTTTGCCTAGTCGATGGAGAGGTCGTGACGGGAGATACGCCAGAGCAACTCGTGACGAACGTATATGAAAAAATTGAAGAAATGGCTTGGTGAAAAAGTTTGAAGCAACTTCAAACTTTTTTTATTTTGACTGTTTTGACCCGTTGCATTTTTAAAAAGGGTCTGTTATATTCAAAGAGGTTCGAATGTAGGTTGTCTGACGTTTAACAACATAAAAAGAAAGCGTTTCAAACGGTAGGACACATCTCGATTCGGGTATATCACAATATCAGGTTTCCCCAATATGAAAGGAGCACAACACCAATGAATATCATGAGCGTGGTTGGTATTTTGGCACTAATTGGAATCGCTTACATCTTCTCAACCAACCGTAAAGCCATCAAATGGCGTACCGTTCTTGCCGCTTTCGCGGTACAGTTTACGTTCGCTTTCCTCGTCCTCTTCACATCAGCAGGACGTAGCGCGTTAGAATGGATCTCAGGAGGCGTTCAGAACGTCTTGAACACAGCAAATGACGGAATCGCCTTCGTTTTCGGTACAGCTGTAGGAGGGGACAACTTCGTCTTCGCATTCCAAGTGTTGCCGATTATCATTTTTATGTCTTCTTTAATCGCTTTGCTTTACTACCTCGGTGTCATGCAGTGGGTCATCCGTATTCTCGGGACAGCCCTTGCGAAAGCTCTCGGCACATCACGTAAAGAGTCGCTTTCAGCGACGGCAAACATCTTCGTCGGTCAAACGGAAGCACCACTTGTCATCAAACCTTACCTTCCGACAATGACACAATCGGAGCTCTTCGCCGTTATGGTCGGGGGACTCGCGTCGGTTGCCGGTTCGGTTCTCGCTGGATACGCTGCCCTTGGTGTACCGCTCGAGTACTTGCTCGCAGCGAGTTTCATGGCTGCACCTGCTGGTCTCTTGTTCGCAAAAATCATCGTTCCGGAAACAGAAGAGTACAATGATGACATCGAAATCGCTGAAGATGAAGAGGACAAAGCAGCGAACTTCGTCGATGCAGCCGCTCGCGGTGCGTCTGACGGTCTCTTCCTCGCCTTGAACGTCGGTGCGATGCTTCTCGCCTTCGTTTCATTGATTGCGCTCGTCAACTTGATTCTTGGTGGAATCGGCGGCTTGGTCGGATTTGAGAGCCTCTCACTTGAATTGATTCTTGGTTACGTGTTTGCACCACTCGCGTTTATCATCGGTGTACCGTGGGCTGATGCGGTTCAGTTCGGTAGCTTCCTCGGTCAAAAACTCGTCTTGAACGAATTCGTTGCCTTCTCTGAATTCGCACCAATCATCGGTACTGGTGAACTTTCAGCACGTACGGAAGCGATGATCGCCTTCGCACTTTGTGGATTCGCCAACATCTCGTCACTTGCAATCCTTCTCGGTGGTCTCGGTGGAATGGCACCGAACCGTCGGAACGACATCGCACGTATGGGTGTCCTCGCGATTCTCGCAGGTACGCTTGCCAATTTGATGTCAGCCACGCTTGCTGGTTTGCTTCTCTAATCAAATACGATTTACTCAGAGTGATCACTTCGGTGGTCACTCTTTTTTTGTAGATGAATGAATAGCAAAACCCGACCGTAAAGGCGGTCGGGTTCTACAGTCCGTGACGAGTCACGTCCACTTCTTGAAGTTTCGGCCAAGTGGCTTGCCAATTCTTATTTTTGATCCGTGCTTGATAAATGTGGTGATGCGGGGATCCGTCTGCAAAAGCTGGGGTCGGTCGCAATTTCAGTCCAATGATGTCGTCAATGCCGTAAGGGGCAGCCAACTCCAACCGTCCGCTGTTGTCGAGGCTGACACCGATGGCAGTGACGGTCTCGGGGAAGTGGGCCAAGGCGTCGGTCGCAGACTGATAGGGTGGCAATTGATTGACCAGGTGCATGCGGGCTTGGTTTTTGACCGACCAAGGGACGTTTGGTAACAGAGCGTATAGTTGTGCCTCATACTCTTTTTCGATTGCTTCGTCGTTGTGAGATGGGTCAAAGTAGATGACGTCGACATCTTCGGTGGGCGTCGGTGCTGGATAGCCGTGCACGTCATCCCATATCTTCGCCCGTACGTATCCGGCACATATCCACCAGTCGGGTAAATTGAGCGAAGCGACGGTCGTCAATAGACGCATCAATTCATCATCATTTTCTAAAAAAAGGGTCACCTCTTCAGTCGTGTTCAATCCATCTCCTCCAATCCTCTCCTAAGCATAACGTATCCAAATAAAAAGCACCTCGATCGAAATCGAGGTGCATGTCAGTTACGCTTGAAGTTGCATCCGCTGGCGTTCGATCCACGGCTTCAACTTGAGGAAGAGTGGGACGAACAAGGCGCTGATCAACAACGCTTTAATAAGGTTGAACGGCAAGATGCCATAGAGGACGAGGTCCGTTTTGACTGCCGGTTGCGCCATCTCGGTCATGCCGAAGAAGAACGCGTAGGCTGGTAAGATGAGCAAATAGTTCAAAATCGCCAAGCTGAGTGCCATCGTGATTGTGCCGGCCACGAGGCCTGAAGCGAGCGCTTTATTCGTTTTACGTTTATGGTAGAACCATGCGACCGGATACATGAAAGCGACACCTGCAAAGAAGTTTGCGACTTCACCGACCGGAACGCCGCCACCGTTAAAGACATAGTAGAGGACGTTTTTTAGAGCGACGACCACGACGCCTGCGAGTGGGGAGAACACGATTCCGGCGACGAGCGCGGGAATGTCACTAAAGTCCACTTTTAGGAATGGTGGTAGGAATGGCAGCGGGAAGTTAAAGAGCATGAGGACAAAAGAAATGGCCCCGAGCATCGATAGCGTCACCAGTGTTGTCAATCGTTTGTTGCGCGTTGTTTTCATCAAAATCTCTCCTTTTGTCGCTCCTTGATGAATGGCACCCGTCGCATAGAAAAACCCGATTGTATCAAACAATCGGGAGAGTTTACGCGCATACGAAATAGATGTTCTCGTCGGCGTTTAGACCACGCCAAAGAAAACATCCGGATATCGGTCGGATGCCGCCATCTTCTCCCATCCAGACTATACTGTCGGCTTTCGAATCTCACGAAATCAGCAAGCAACGCCTTGCTCGCTCACGGGCTGAGAAGATCATGTCTTCAATACCGCCGGTCGGGAATTTCACCCTGCCCCGAAGATGGAACGATTTAATTTTTTTTGTTACAGTTTAGTTATACAAGATATTTCACAAAATCTCAAGTCAGTTGACTTGAAGTTAAGATAATGAAGGAGGAGTTCAGATGATTCATTTGACAGAGTCAGCTGCATTGCAAGTCATCGATATGATGAAACAGACAGAACACCCCGAAAATCAGTACTTGCGCATCAAGGTACAAGGTGGGGGATGCACCGGCCTCTCGTACGGGATGGGGTTTGATGAAGACAAGACGGATCGAGATATCCAATTCGACCATCACGGCGTCCGCGTCATCGTCGCCGAAGCCGACCATGGGGTCGTCGACGGGCTCGAAATCGACTATAAGCAGTCGATGCTCGGAGGCGGGTTCACGATTAAAAATCCGAACGCCATCGCCACGTGTGGATGTGGTTCGAGTTTCCGGACGGCGTCGAACGCCGGGACACCTGGAGATTGCTAAACGAAAGGCCAATCGTGTGGACGATTGGCCTTTTTTCGATTCAGTCGGTTTCTTCCATCAAAATCAAGCGAATCACTTTGGATGTCGCATTCAATTCGATGTGATGTTGCCAAGGGCGGAACGCCGTGATTTTGCATGTGTCGGTCGTGATTTGGAACGAACAGACGCTCTCTTCCTCTTGGTCAAGCACTGAGTAGCGGCTGAAATCGGATAAGCTTTGGTAGATGGCGTATTGTTTCGGTAACTCACACGTCCATCCTTTTTCTAACATGATTTGATGCATGGGTCTCGCCTCTTTCTTCTATCATATATATAAGACATATATATAAGAATAACAAAAAAATTCAAGGATGTGGAAGATTAGTCGAGAGGAACCAAGGGAAAATGAAAAGAGATGTCATTTTTATGTAGGAGGGGTAGGGACGATGAGAAAAGTATTGATATTCGGTGGGTCACGCTATTTTGGAAAGCGGTTGGCGCTTCGCTTGGCGGAGGCCGGTGATGATGTGACGATTGTGACGCGTGGACAGCTCCAAGTGCCAGAGGCGGAAGGCATTCGTTCCATCAAAGGGGACCGACAGTCGGTGGCGACGATGAAAGATTTATCGCGCGACCGTTACGACCTCGTCTATGACAATATTTGTTTCAATCCATATCAGGCGAAAATCGCATCGGACGCGTTCATGGATCAAGTTGGCAAATATGTGCTCACGTCGACGATGTCGGTCTATGCACCTGGCGCCGATTTGAAAGAAAGTGACTTCAATCCGCTCCATCACGACTATCATCTCGAATCCGAACATGACTATGGTCAAGGGAAGCGGGAAGCCGAGTCCTACTTCTTCCATCGCGCCTCATTCCCGGTCGCGACCGTCCGTTTGCCAATCGTCTTGGGCCCGGACGACTATACGGACCGTCTCAAGTTTTATATCGATGCTGTCCGTCGAGAAGAGCCGGTCGTCCTGCATCATCCCGAAGCGAAGATGGGCTTTATCTCAAGTTTTGAGGCAGCGGCCTTTTTAGAATGGGTCGGTCGGGCCAACGTGTCCGGACCGTTCAATGCGGCGAGTGAAGGAATCATCTCACTTGGGGCGCTCATGGAACGGATTGGCCATCACTTAAATAAACCCGTCCAAATCATCAAAGACGGCGAGTCGTCGCCGTACGATACGGACGTCGACTATTACATGTCAATCGCCGAGGCGAAAAAGGCAGGTTTTGTCTTTACCCAACTCGATGACTGGCTCGACCGGGTCATCCTCCAAACAATCCGTAAATGAAAAATGGCCCTCATCATCGCGATGAGGGCCACATCTTTATTTCCCGGCGAATACCGAAGTCGAATGTTGCGGGTGACGCGCTGTCGGGTCGACGAGCTGCTTCACTTGGTTGATGGCAATCGGAGCTTCTCCGAAGCCTGTCGCAATCAATTTTACTTTTCCTTCGTACGTGGCGATGTCACCACACGCGAAGATGCCGGCGACCGTCGTCTCCATCCGCGAGTCGACGCGGATCGTGTTCTTCTCGAACTCCATGCCCCAGTTTTTGATTGGGCCGAGCGATGAGACGAAACCGTAGTTACAGATAAGGTCATCGATCTCGACGAATTTCGATTCGCCGTCCTTGTCTGTCAATTCGACCGACTCGATGTGCGTCTCACCTGAAAGTGATTCGATGTTATATGGCGTCCAGACGTTAATCGTCGACGCTTTCATCTGTTCGACCGTATGCTCGTGGGCACGGAACCGGTCGCGACGGTGGACGATATGGACTTCTTTGGCAATTCCTTCGAGCATGAGTGCCCAGTCGACAGCCGAGTCGCCGCCGCCGGCGATCATGACGCGACGATCACGGAATTTCTCCATGTTGTCGACGAAGTAATGAAGGTTCGCATAGTCTTCACAACCATCGAGACCGAGTGGTCGTGCGGCGAATGCCCCGTTCCCAGCCGTGATGATGATTGCTTTCGTATGGTACTCGTCTTTATTCGTCGTAATCTGGAACGTGCCGTCCTCGAGACGCTCGACTGTTTCAACTGTCTCCCCGAGGCGATAGTCCTGTTCGAACTGATCGGCTTGGGCTTTCAATTGGTCAATCAAATCTTGGGCTTTCACTTTCGGGAAGCCGGCGATGTCGTAAATATATTTTTCTGGATACAGTGTCGACAATTGTCCGCCGAGTTGTGGCAAACTTTCAATCAACGCCGTATCGAGTTGGCGCATACCTGCATAAAATGCGGTGAACAGTCCGATTGGGCCGCCACCGATGATGATCACATCTTTCGTCGATTTCATCGAATTCCTCCTCAAAACGTATACATCTATTATAGTGACAATCGTGAATTAAATCCATTCTGTACAAACATGCTATACATTCAAAAAAATTTCAAGAAGATATGCTTTTCCATTGAGAAAACAAAACAAACAGCGTACAATGAACGAGAAGCAATTGTGAACATTGGTTGAACAAGGTTTAGGCTTTATTGTGAACACTCATGTGAAAAAACACACAACATGGTTGTTCAAGAAAACAAAACTATCAAAACAAGGTGGAAATGAACATGAAACGACCTAACATTGTTATTCTTGGCGCAGGTTTCGGTGGACTCATCACAGCGGTCAACCTCCAGAAGACGCTCTCAGCTGGCGACGCGAACATCACGCTCATCAACAAGCATGATTACCATTACCAGACGACGTGGCTTCATGAGCCAGCGGCCGGAACGATGAAACCGGATCAAGCTCGCATCTACATCAACGACGTCGTGAACCCGTCACGTGTGAAATTTGTCAAAGGGATCGTCGATCGCGTCGATACTACGGCAAAACAAGTCTTGCTCGTAGACGGTTCAGCCGTTGAATATGATTATGTCGTGTTCGCACTCGGCGGCGTACCTGAAACATTCGGTATCCCTGGCCTTAAAGAGAACGCGATGACAATCAGTTCATTGAACAGCGTCCGTAAAATCAAAGAACATATCGAGTACTCGTTCGCTCAATATAAAACGAACGGTTCAGCTGACCGCTCGTACGTGACGATCGTTGTCGGTGGCGCAGGATTCACAGGAATCGAGTTCCTCGGTGAGCTCGTCAACCGTGTGCCTGAGCTTTGCAAACAGTATGACGTGCCACGTGAAGCGGTTCGCATCGTGAACATCGAAGCCGCTCCGACTGTACTTCCTGGTTTCGACCCAGAACTCACGACGTACGCGCAGAAATGGCTCGAGCGCAACGGCGTCGAGATGAAACTCGGCAACGGCATCAAAGGCGTTGAGCCTGGTGTCGTCACATTCGGTCCACTCCAAGGCGACACGACAGAGACGATTGAAGCGAACACGATTCTCTGGACAGGTGGCGTCAGCGGTAGCCCGATCGTTGAGAAGTCTGGCTTTGAAGCGGTCCGTAACCGTGTCATGGTCGAGGCGGACAACCGTGCCCCTGGTCACGACAACGTCTTCATCATCGGTGACTGCTCGGCTGTCATGGATCCGGTCTCAAACCGTCCATACCCGCCGACTGCGCAAATCGCGACACAACAAGCGCACAACGTGGCGAAAAACATCGCAGCACTCATCAACGGGAAATCAACTTCGAAATTCACGTATGAGAGCAAAGGGACAGTCGCATCACTTGGCCATAACGACGGCATCGGCATCGTCATGGGCAAAAAGATCTTCGGTCGCAACGCTTCATTCATGAAGAAAGTGATCGACAACAAACACTTCCTCGAATTGAAGAAGTACGGTCTCGTCCTCAAAAAAGGTAAATTCTAAGCCATATATCTGAGTGGCCCGCTCATAGGAGCGGGTCACTTTTTTATTGTCGGTGGCGTACGGTTCACCTTTGACCTAAGCGCAAACGATTCGGTATAATAGACAACGGGAAAAGGGGGCAATCGCATGCATATTATCCAGGCTGTCATTGGGGCGATTCTTTATTTGGTCATCTTCTTCAGCATCGGCTTCATTTTGAACATGCTGCTTAAAAAAACATGGACGCTCGTGTTCATCTATCCGATTTTCGTCATTATGATGATTGATAACGTCAAGCTCTCGAGTTACATCACTGAGACATCGACTGCGCTCGCCAACGTTTACGAACGCGTGCTCGGCCTTCAGTTTCTGGATGTGTTCATGCTCGGTTTCGGGTTGCTCGGTGCGATTTTGGCTGGGGTCACGATTCGCTACTTGCGCAAGAGTGGTTATTCAATGTTTTAAAGACGACAGAAATGTTCGTCTTTTTTGTTTTCCGCCTACTTTTTTGGGGGATGAACCGATATACTTAGTACGAAACGATTATAGTGAGTAAGGGATGCGATACGAATGACATTACCGATGTATACGATCAAGAAAGTGTTGAATAATAGCGTTGTCATTTGCCAACATGATCCGGAACCGGAAGTCATTCTACTCGGGAAAGGGATTGGCTTCGGCAAGAAAGCGGGCGATCTCGTCGACCCGGCCAGTGTCCCGGAGAAAGTGTATCAACTGACGGACAAAGAAGAGCAATCGCAATATCGTGAACTCGTCAAACACGTCGACGAGGACTTTATTGCTTTCATGCAAGAAATCGTCGGCTTTATCGAGAACAACACCGGTAAAAAAGTCGACCAACATATTCATATCGGTTTGACCGACCACTTGTTCTTCACGATGAAGCGGATTGAACAAGGGATGGAAGTCACGAATCCGTTCTTGCTTGAGACCGAATCGCTCTATCCGAACGAGTACGCGCTCGCCGAACGTATCGTCGATATGATTCACGAGCGGCTTGACGTGTTATTGCCGGACGCGGAGATCGGTTTCATCGCGCTCCACATCCATTCGGCGACGACGTTCAAAAACGTCCTCGAGGTCAATCGACACAACCAAATTATCGGGCAGATCGTTCAGACGATTGAGAGTCGTTTGAACGTCAAAATGGACCGGAGTTCACTCGATTATAAGCGCTTACTTCGGCACTTAAGGTACGCCGTTGAGCGGGTTGCGACGGGTGAGATGGTGGAGGCCCCACAAAAAATTGAAAAGGTATTGCGCGAAGAATATCCGCTATGCTATAGTACTGCTTGGGAGCTGATGGGCATCATGGAACGCGAATTAAAGCGTCCGGTCCCGCGAGGTGAAGCGACATATTTGACGATGCATCTCCAGCGCCTAACAAGTAGATAACTGATACCACGTATCTTACGTGTTACTGATTCGATCAGGCATGAGTAAGGAGTGGAACGCAACGATTTCTCTATTAGGAGAGGTCTACGTTCTATACCTTATTCATGCCTGTTTCTGTTTTTATAAACGTTTATTATGAAAACGTTTAGATACGTCGGTTGTCTGACATCTACAGTCGTCTTTCCGCACGAAACAATCACAAAAAGGAGGATTTATCATGTTTAAGCAGATCTTTGGTGTTCTTCAAAAAGTCGGTAAAGCACTTATGCTTCCTGTTGCGATTTTGCCGGCAGCCGGTCTTCTTCTTGCATTCGGTAACGCGATGCAAAACCCGGCCCTTACATCACGCGCTGGTTGGTTAACGAACGAAGGCGTTGTGAAATTCGCTCAGCTCATGGAGCAAGCGGGTGGCATTATCTTCTCGAACTTAGCACTCTTATTCGCAGTCGGTGTCGCAATCGGTTTAGCAGGGGACGGCGTTGCCGGACTCGCAGCCATCGTCGGATTCCTCATCATGAACAAAGTTATGGGTGTTTGGCTCGAACTCACACCTGAAATCATCGCACAAGGTGATCCGGCTTACGCATCAGTACTCGGGATTCCAACGCTCCAAACTGGGGTATTCGGAGGGATCATCGTCGGTCTGATCGCCGCCTGGGCATATAATAAGTACTTCAACATCGAGTTGCCGCAATTCCTTGGCTTCTTCGCTGGTAAGCGTTTCGTCCCAATCGTTACTGCGGTATTGGCAGTTGTCGCTGGTTTCGTCATGCTTCTCATCTGGCCACCAGTTCAGCACGGCTTGAACACGTTCTCAAACTTCATGTTGACTGAAAACCGCACGTTCGCGGCATTCATCTTCGGTTTGATCGAACGTTCATTGATTCCATTCGGTCTTCACCACATCTTCTACTCACCATTCTGGTTCGAGTTCGGCTCGTACACGGATGCAGCGGGTAACATCGTTCGTGGTGACCAAGCTATCTTCTTCGCACAAATTCGTGATGGCGCTGAGCTCACAGCCGGTACGTTCATGACTGGTAAGTACCCGTTCATGATGTTCGGTCTTCCAGCAGCAGCACTCGCAATGTACCACGAAGCACGTCCTGAACGTAAAGCAGTCGTCGGTGGTCTCTTGGCTTCGGCAGCACTTACATCGTTCTTGACTGGTATCACTGAGCCGATCGAGTTCTCATTCTTGTTCGTTGCTCCACTCTTGTTCGCAGTACACGCAGTCTTCGCGGGCCTTTCATTCATGGTCATGCACATCTTGAACGTCAAAATCGGGATGACGTTCTCGGGCGGTTTGATCGACTACCTTCTCTTCGGTGTACTTCCTAACCGTACAGACTGGTGGCTCGTCATTCCAGTCGGTCTCGTGTTCGCAGTCGTTTACTACTTCGGATTCCGCTTCGTTATCCGTAAGTTCAACCTTAAAACACCGGGCCGTGAAGATGAAGTCGTTGAGCAATCAACTGCTACAGGTTCGGAACTTGCACAAGATATCCTCGTTGGTTTCGGTGGTTCACAAAACATCAAACACCTTGACGCATGTATCACACGTCTCCGCGTCGAAGTAAAAGATAAGAGCCAAGTCAACAAAGAAGAGTTGAAACGCCTTGGAGCAGCTGGTGTCCTTGAAGTCGGTAACAACATTCAAGCCATCTTCGGACCACGTTCGGATGCGTTGAAATCAGAAATGCAAGCGGTCATCGCTTCAGGTAACGAAAAGAAAGCTAACTAATTGAAGCTATAAGCCAATCCATTATGGGTTGGCTTTTTTTGTATGGGTGAAACGGTTTCAGCCTACTGGCAGATGGGGAAAAGTAAGTATTCTGACAAAAGGAGGGAACCATGATGTGGAAGAAAGTGTTTGGTGTTTTGCAGCGAATCGGGAAGGCACTCATGCTTCCGGTTGCGATTCTACCGGCAGCCGGTCTATTACTCGCATTTGGTACCGCGTTCCAAAACCCTGATCTCGTTTCGCTCTTACCTTTCTTGGCAAACGATTCACTCGTCCTCGTCTGGCAAGTTATGACAGATGCCGGGGATATCGTGTTTGCCAATCTAGGTCTTCTGTTCGCCGTCGGTGTCGCCATCGGGCTAGCCAACGGGGACGGTGTTGCCGGGTTAGCAGCTATCGTTGGTTATTTGATTATGAACAAGGTTATCAGCACGTGGAACGGTATTACCGCGGAAATAGCTCAAGGAGACCCGGCCTATGCCACGGTACTCGGGATTCCGACGCTCCAAATGGGGGTATTCGGGGGTATCATTGCCGGTTTGATTGCCGCATTCGCGTACAACAAGTACTTCAACATCAAGTTGCCGGATTTCTTAGGGTTCTTTGCAGGGAAACGATTCGTGCCAATCGCGACCGCCGCGTTCAGCTTATTGATCGGGATTGCCCTCGCCTATATTTGGCCGCCAATCGGTTCAGCGATCAACACGTTCTCGAGCACGATCATTGAAGCGAACGTCGCGGTCTCCGCCTTCGTCTTCGGTTTGGTCGAACGTTCACTAATCCCGTTCGGTCTGCATCACATCTGGTACTCTCCGTTTTGGTTCCAGTTCGGGGAATATACGAACCAAGCGGGGGATCTCGTCCAAGGGGACCAACGGATCTTCTTCGCCCAGCTTCGTGACGGGGTCGAATTTACAGCCGGTACGTATATGACCGGCAAATTCCCGTTCATGATGTTCGGATTACCTGCCGCTTGTCTCGCCATGTTCCATACTGTCCCGAAAGAACGTCGCAAAGACGTTGAAGGACTTTACTTCTCAGCAGCCCTCACTTCATTCTTGACGGGAATCACCGAGCCGGTCGAATTCTCGTTCGTCTTCGTTGCACCTCTTCTCTTTGGTATTCATGCCGTCTTCGCTGGACTTTCCTTTATGACCATGCACTTGCTCAATGTTAAAATCGGGATGACATTCTCGGGCGGACTCATCGACTATCTCTTGTTCGGGGTGTTGCCGAACCGGACAGCCTGGTGGCTCGTCATTCCAGTCGGTCTCGTTTTCGCGGTCATCTATTACTTTGGGTTCCGTTTCGCAATCACGAAGTTCGACTTGAAAGTACCGGGACGTGAAACCGTCGCTGAAGGCAAAGGCGCCCGCGCCGTCGTCGGAGATGATTTACCGTATGAGGTGCTCGTTGGACTCGGTGGACCGGATAACATCAAACACCTCGATGCTTGTATCACACGCTTGCGTGTCACTGTGAACGATGTCAAACAAGTCGATAAAGACTTGCTGAAAGATTTGGGAGCGGCCGGAGTGCTCGAGGTCGGGGATAACATTCAAGCCATCTTCGGTCCGAAATCGGATACGCTCAAATCACAAATCGCGGCCATCATCGAAGGCGGCGAATATAAACCGAAAGAAAAAGCTGTCATCACACCGGAAGCGGCCGAACATGCCGATCATCGATTCCTTGCCCCGATGTCGGGTGTCATCTTATCGCTTGACGATGTGCCGGACCAAGTCTTTTCGGGCCGGATGATGGGTGAAGGATTTGCCATCGAGCCGAGCTCGGGACAAGTCGTTGCGCCGGTCACCGGTCAAATCACCACGTTCTTCCCGACGAAACATGCAATCGGCCTACTCGCGGACGACGGACGAGAGATTCTCATCCACGTCGGACTCGACACGGTCAACCTGAAAGGAGAAGGCTTCGTCGCCAAAGTGAAAGAAGGCGACCGGGTCGAAGCAGGGGACGTCTTGCTCGATGTCGACCTCAACTTGATTCGTGACAAAGTCCCATCGCTCATCACGCCGATCATCTGGACGAACGGAGACGGCAAAATCGTCTTCGTCCCATTCGGAGAGACGGTCGTCGCCGGGGAAGCGCTCGACTTCAGAACGGATGACAAAGGAGCCGAGTAAACAAAAAAGAAGCTCTCGCAACCGCGAGAACTTCTTTTTTTGTGTTACTTCTTAATATCGAATTTTTCACTGAGGAAGTTCACGACTTCTTCAGCTGTATCCATGTTGAGGACGTCGTTGACGATTGCTTCTGTTTCTGACTTCGTCAAACGTTTCACGAGGCTACGTGCGCGAAGGACGCTTGAAGCCGACATCGAGAATTCGTCAAGACCGAGTCCGAGAAGGATTGGAATCGCGAGCTCTTCTCCAGCCATCTCGCCACACATGCCGACCCATTTACCGGCTTTGTGTGCTTCAGTGATGACGTTGTGGAGCAAGTTCAAGATGGCGGGGTTGAACGGTTGGTACAAGTACGAGACTTTCTCGTTCATACGGTCCGCTGCCATCGTGTATTGAATCAAGTCGTTCGTGCCGACCGAGAAGAAGTCGACTTCTTTCGCGAATTGCTTCGCCATGACAGCAGTCGATGGAATCTCGACCATCATCCCTGTCTCGTAGTTACCGACAGCGATGCCTTCTTCTTTCAACTTCGCTTCTTCTTCGAGCAAGATGGCTTTCGCAGCACGGAACTCTTCAAGCGTCGCGATCATTGGGAACATGATGGCGAGGTCACCGTGCGCCGAGGCACGGAGAAGCGCACGAAGTTGTGTGCGGAACAAGTCCGTCTCTTCAAGGCAAAGGCGAATCGCACGATAGCCGAGGAACGGGTTCATCTCTTTTGGAAGGTCGAGGTAAGACAATTCTTTATCTCCACCGATATCGAGCGTACGGATGACGACTTGTTTGCCGTCCATACCTTCGATGACTGCTTTATAAGCTGTATACTGCTCTTCTTCCGTCGGGAACGTTTCCGAGTCCATGTAGAGGAACTCAGTCCGGTAAAGACCGATGGCGTCAGCGCCGTTTTTCAAAACGCCTTCGAGGTCATTCGGTGTACCGATGTTCGCTGCAAGTTTGACCTTGTGGCCGTCGGCTGTGATCGACTCTTCGTTGACGAGTTGTTTCAACTCTTCTTTATACGCTTCGAATGCTGCGCGTTTTTCGTTATATTCGTTGACGAGTTCTTCAGACGGGTTGACGAACACGTCGCCCTCTGTCCCGTCGATGACGACGAGATCGCCATTTTTGATTTCTTCAAGTGCTACTTTTGTACCGACGACGGCAGGGATCTCGAGTGAACGAGACATGATTGCCGAGTGAGACGTACGTCCACCGATGTTTGTCGCGAATCCTTTGACGTACTTACGGTTGAGCTGAGCTGTATCAGACGGCGTCAAATCTTCAGCGATGATGATGACTTCTTCTGAGATTGAGGCTGGCGTCATGAACGTGACACCGAGAATGTGCGCCATGACACGTTTCGTGACGTCACGAACGTCTGCTGCGCGCTCACGCATGTACTCGTTATCCATCGATTCAAAGATCATGACCATCATTTGAGCGACTTCATCGAGCGCCTTCGCAGCGTTCATGTGTTCGCTTTCAATTTTGTCGTTCACTTGTGAGACGATCTCAGGATCCTCGACGATGAGCAAGTGAGCCGAGAAAATCTCAGCCTTGTCTTCACCGAGCTCACGAAGCGTGATTTGACGGATTTCTTCGAGTTCTGTTTTTGACTGAGCGATGGCCGCTTGGAAACGGGCTTTCTCAGCTGCTACGTCCTCGATTTTGTTTGTCGGGATGTCGAATGAAGGTGTCTCCATGACGAATGCTTTCGCAACTGCGATTCCTGCAGATGCGCCAATACCTTTAATGTGTGACATAAGCGTAGTCCCTCTCTTCAAAGAAATAGTGGTTTCCAATGTTATCTCGTTAGTTCTTACCCGAAATGAAAAAGGAACTAACGAAAACCTGGAAGATTAAAGTAGCAACGGTCTACTACTAGGGGAAGCCTCGACCGAACAAAATGGCCTCGCCTCAACAGTGAGGGATGCCTGATTGCGTACTTTCTTATCCTATCATAAAATAAATCATCGTCACAACGAGGAGTTAACGCCTGAATTCGAAGAATTCATGACTCTTACGCATACTGTTTCATTATTTCGCCGAAGTTCGTTATGCTAACCATATATAAAGAAGGGAAGTGGCAAACATGTATCAAGTGAAGGATTTAGATTGGAACGGTTCATATGACACGATCGTCGTCGGAATCGGTGCTGCCGACACGATTGATGAAGGACTCGATACGTTGTTTAATGGGCGCGTCAAGTCGCTCATCCAAGCATCGGATATCTCGACGAAAACAGGGGAACTGTCCATCGTCCCGACGTTCGAAGGAACGGTCAAACGCATCCTATTCGTCGGTCTTGGACAACGCAACGAGAATACGCCTGAGAACGTGCGCAATTGGTTCGGGAAAGTCGCGAAACAAATTAAAGCACGCGCCTTCACAAACGTCGCGGTCGCGCTCGACACGTTCGGACCGAACACGGCGAAACTGTTTGCCGAAGCGTATGAGATGGCGACGTATGAGCACCCTACATACAAATCTGAACCGAAGCCGGCGAAGTCAGACGTGACGATCACGTTGCTCGGTGCTGGTGTAGAGGAAGAGGCGTTGACGGGTGCCGCTTACGGACGCGGTGTCAATGTCGCACGGACGCTCACGATGATGCCGGCCAATATTTTGACGTCGGAAACACTCGCGGACTATGCGGTCGAATTGGCCGAACGTCATGGATTCAGCCATCGCATCTTGGAGAAGGAAGAGATGGAGGCGCTCGGGATGGGGGCGCTGCTCGCCGTCAATCAAGGGTCGACCATCCCGCCGAAATTGATTGTCCTCGAATACCACGGTGCAGGCGATGCAGCGCCCGTCGCTGTCGTCGGAAAAGGAATCACGTTTGATACGGGTGGTTACTCAATCAAACCGAAAGACGGCATCGTCGGCATGAAAGGCGACATGGGGGGCGCGGCGACCGTGCTCGGCCTATTCGAGACGCTTGCGACGACGAAACCGAACGTGAACGTCATCGGCGTCATCCCGTCGACGGACAACATGATCTCAGGGGACGCGTTCAAACCGGATGATGTCATCACGGCGATGAGCGGGAAGACGATTGAAGTGCTCAACACCGACGCAGAAGGTCGTCTCGTCCTCGCTGACGCAGTCACGTTTGCCAAGACGTATGAACCACAAGCCATCATCGATGTGGCGACGCTCACGGGCGGTGTGCTCGTCGCACTCGGCACAGAAGTGACTGGTTGCCTGACGAACGATGCGTCGCTCTACGGCGCCTTAGAAGCTGCGAGCCGAAAGACGAATGAACTCGTCTGGCAAATGCCATACTTCGACGTCTTCATTAAACAAGTCCGGAAATCAGAAGTCGCAGATTTGAACAACTCGCCGGGCCGTTATGGGCATATGATCTTTGGTGGCGCGTTCGTCGGTGAGTTTGTCGGCGACACGCCTTGGCTCCACCTCGATATCGCCGGGACGAGTGAACGTTCGGCGGCAAGCGATCTCGGACCAAAAGGACCGACTGGGGTCATGGTGCGCACGCTCGCATTGATGCTCGAAGAGTGGAAACGTTGAAGTCAGGATTGTTATTGATTGGCTTAGCCGTCGTCTCCGGACTCGGATACACGGCTTGGCCGAGTCAATGGTTGTTGGGAGTGACCGTCTTATGCGCGGTGCTCGGAATATTGTTTTTGATGCAGGAGGGACGACGTGGTCGGAGTAGGAATTGATGGCGCGCGCGGGAGCTGGGTACGAATCACGTACGACAGCATCTCGCTCTGTTTGACCATCTCAGAAAAGTTGGAAGATTTATTGATTGAAGGGGCCGTCCATTTTGTCGACATGCCGAAAGACTTGGCGACGATTGATGCGCCGGACCGGTCGTGTGATGCCTGGATGCGGTCACAACTGAAGCAGCGGAAGTCGTCCATCTTCACGCCGCCGATTCAAGACGTGCTCATGGAGGCGTCCTATGCCGAGGCGAATGCGAAGAGCCGGGAACTGGTCGGAAAAGGGATCAGTAAACAGGCGTGGAACTTGGTGCCGCGTATCCGTGAGTTTCAAACGATCACGGATGCAGATGTCTACGAGTCGCATCCTGAAGTGTGTTTTGCCGTCATGACGGGGAACGAGGCGTCCTTCAGCAAGAAGACCGAGGCGGGAGAGCTCGAACGGATCGAGTTGTTGCGCCGTTATTCGAACAGCTCGCCATGGAAATGGAAGATGTCGAACGTGCAAGTCGATGATATCATCGACGCCTGTATTTTGGCCGTTGCCGCCTATGAGGCGGGCACGACCGGGATGGTGACGCATCCGGACCAAACTGAAGGGGCACCGTTCGTGGCGGTACCGAAGACAAAAGAGCGATGACGTGTCATCGCTCTTTTGGTGTCGTCGGCCCGATGACGAACTTCCACATATAGTGGAACACTTGGGCGTTATAGAGGGCTTTGAGCAGGACGGCCAATACCGGCCCTAAAATGAAGCCGAGTACCCCGAACAGCTGGAGCCCGACAAAAATCGAGATGAGGGCGGCGAGCGGGTCGAGGCCGATGTGAGAGCCGACGATTTTCGGTTCGGCCAGATTGCGTTGCACGATAACGACGATATAGAGGACGACGAGCCCGATCGCGAGGAACCATTCGCCCGTGACGGCGGCATAGGCGGCCCACGGCAATAACAGCGTTCCGACACCGAGGTACGGCAACAAGTCAAAGATGGCCGCGAGCAGGGCGAACGAGAACGGATTGTCGACACGAAGGATGAACATGCCGATTAAGACGATTCCGAACGTGATCGAGATGAGCGTCAATTGCGCGCGGACGTAACCGAACAGCGCCGAGCGTAAATTCGTCATGACGAGCTCGAACTCCTTGAAGCCTTTTCGTTCATTCAAGCGAGCGATGGACTTCATATAGTCCGGCCAGTCTTTCGTGATGAAGAACCAGGCGAGCACGATGACGATGAACAAGAGCAAGACGAGCGGCAACGCGCTCAAGATGTCCTGCAACAAGCCGGCGACACCTCGGGACAAGACGCCGATCGCGGCGCCGAGTTGGACACCGATTTCGGTGATGCCGCCTTCGAGCGAGTTCGCCTGTTCGGGGTTCAGCCGTTGGATGCTGTCGTACGCATCGTTGACCAACGGGGCGAGTTTTTCATTGAATAGGCGTTGTATGTATTCGGTGAACGTTTCAATCTGGGCAGGCAATTTTTCGGCGGCAATCGTCAAGTAGCGAATGAGTTGCGTCACGACGATGGCGATGATTCCGCTGACGACGCTCATGACAATCAACAAAGAAACGAGTGTGCCGAGGGCGCGTGGTAACTTGGTCTCACGCTCGAACCAATTGACGAGCGGGACCGTCAACAAGGATAACAAGAGAGCGAACACGAATGGATACGTGTACGTGAAGAGGACACTCAGTCCCCAGATGACGAAGACGAGGCCGATAATGACGAGCATGAAACGAAGTAATTGCCATAGTCTGGCTGGCGACAAGATGCATAGCCCCTTTCCTAACAATTTGATTGAGCATAGTATACCACGCAGGCGGTAAATAAAGAGGATGGATAGGTGATTAAATATGAAGGAATTACAACGACGAATCGATCAAATGATTATTCATTTAGGTGGCTATTGGCGGCCACTATCGGGGTTGGCCCGACTGCTAGAAGAAGTCGGTGAAGTCGGCGGAGCATTGTATGCGAACGACCAATCGGCGCTACGGGAAGAACTGATGGACGTGTTCGTCATTTCGACGTGTCTGGCGAACCAGTACGCCATCACGCTTCAGCGTCAAGAGGCCGGAAATGGTCAGGAGGCGCAGGACAAGACGTACTATCGGCTCGTTCGTGAGGCCGGGGAAGTCGGACGGATTTTAAACGCCTATGAAGGGGACAAAAAACTGAAGGCGTCCGCGACGCCGGGTTCGTTGCAGCGACATATCGAGGCTGTCCAACGAGCGGTCCTCGACCTTGCGTCCCAAAACGACTTTGATTTATATGCAGCGATTGGCTCACTCATCGAAGACAAGTCATCCCGGGACTTCGGACGTTTCGACCATACCCCGGACCCGATCACGGAAGCGTCGGTCCGCGCCTATGTGGCGTATGTCGAAGGGCGCTATTGGGGTGGAGTAGCGGCTAAACCTTTCGAGGAGGCGAGCCGATATAGAGAGCGAGAAGGGCATTTGACGCGATTTTTAAAAATTGCCGAAGTGGAAGGGCTTGATGGATTCGTGATCCGTCAGCCAGAGCCTCCGCTCCAAACAAACGGCTCGTTGACTGCAGCTTTCCAGCTCCCGGACTCTTTCGTGGTCGAGACCGAGCGGCATGGTGCCGATTCGTTCTTGATTGTTCGAAAACAAGGGTAAAAACATTCCCCTTTTTTGTAAAAAGTATTCATCATTTTTTCAAATATTTACTTTTTTAATAAAAGCAATGTGCTACTATGAAGGTGTTGTCAGTTGCGATGCGCGTAGAAGAAAGGAATATTTTGGATGAATATGAAGCTTTTTAAACTTGCCCTCATCATGATCGTCTTGTTGTTTTCAATCCAAATACCGTCAGCTGAAGCGGCTACTTTGGAAGGAGAAACAACTGTCAATCTGAATGTGCGCGCTACACCGAGCACGAACGGGAAATTGATTCAAACGCTAAAAAAGGGAACAAAAGTAAAATATGGAACTTATAACAAAGAGTGGAGTAAAATATATTTAAACAGTCGTACGTATTATGCTTCAGCACAGTATATTAAGCGAATCCCTACACCATCTTCGACCGTAACGAAGCAAGCGGCCACTTCGACAGGCGTGACCACGGTCAACTTGAATATCCGTGTGTCCGCCCATAGCAAAGCGACTGTCTATCGGACGCTCAAAAAAGGCACGACCGTCCAATATGCGGTCCACAACTCGTCTTGGGCAAAAGTGTATATCGGTGGCAAAACGTATTATGCGGCCAAAGCATACATTGCCCCGAAAGTCGTCGCCTCGACACCGACCGTGACGAAAGAGGATGGTTATGCCAACCGGTCGTTGAAGCTGTTCGGTGAACGAAATCAACGGTCGACCGTATTGAAGGTGCTTCCGGTCAAGTCGAAAGTCGTCTCGAGCAAGTACAATACGAGCTGGTCAATCGTCTATCTCGGCAATGAGACGTTCTTCACGCCGACCGCTTGGATTACGTCGGGAGCGCCAGCCACTCCTCCGGTGACGACAAAACCGCCAGTAGTGAAAACGGATGGTTACGCGAACCGTGAGTTGAAGCTGTTCGGTCAGCGCAATCAACGTTCAACGGTGTTGAAGGTATTGCCGATTAAGTCGAAGGTCGTCTCGAGCAAGTACAACACGAGCTGGTCGGTCGTCTATCTCGGGAACGAGACGTACTACACGCCGACAGTTGGGATCACGACGGGTGCGCCTCCGGTAGCAAAACCGCCAGTAGCGAAGCCACCGGTCATTCAAAAAGTACAAGGCTATGCGAATCGGAATGCGAACCTCTACAAGAAAACGCTTCAGTCTTCACCGGTCGCTCGCGTATTGCCGAAGTATACGACCGTGACTTACAGTAAACATAATTCGAGCTGGTCGGTCGTCTATATCGGAACGGAGACGTTCTATACGCCAACGTCTTGGCTGACGGCTGGAAAGGCCCCGGCCGCCCCTGCGGCCACGCCGAAAGGGAAAGTGTACACGAATACACCAGGAGACGTGTTGAACGTTCGGGCGAGCGCTTCGGCGAGCTCGGCGGTACTCGGTCGCCTCGCGCACGGGACTCAAGTCGACCATTACGGTTCGGCGAACGGTTTCTATAAAATCAAGTACAATGGCCGCGATGGCTACATCTCAACGGCTTACGCGATGACGCTTAAACCGAATGCAACGAGTGGCGCCGTCATCGTCCTCGATGCGGGACATGGAGGCGGTGACCCGGGAGCGGTCAATGGATCACTTTATGAGAAGACGATCGTCCTCGACGTGACGAAGCGGGTCGAGACGTATCTTCGGTCGAAATATGGATATCAAGTCCGGTTAACGCGCTCGACGGACGTCTATTTGACGCTCGATCAACGCGTTCAGACCGCTAAGACACTTCGCGGCAACTTGTTCGTCAGCTTGCATACAAACGCAGCGACGACGCCTGCGGCCAAAGGGGTCGAAACATTCTATTCGTCTTATTCGGCCCATAGCGCCAAGAGCCGTGTCCTGGCGACAAATATCCAATCCAATCTGATGGGGAAAATGTCTGGGATGACGAACCGTGGCGTCAAGACGGCGAACTATTATGTCATCAGTTATAATACGATGCCATCGGCCCTCGTCGAACTCGGCTTCATTTCATCTCCGCAAGACGTTACACATTTACGAAATAACACCTCACGTCAACGGATGGCAGAAGGTGTCGCGGAAGGTATTGCCCAATACGTACGCGCTTATCATTAAGCTTCATCCATTATAAAAATCCCCCGACTCATCGTGAGTCGGGGGATTTTGTGCTTACAGGTCGTCGAAGCCGTTGGCGTCGGTGACTTTCGCGTACGAGCGTGATTTTTGTTCAAAGAAGTCTGACTTGGTTGCGTTCAATGAATCATCTGAATAAGCGCGAATCCAAGGCATGACATCCTCATTGAACCCTTCATACAGATCGTTCAAGCCGATGACGCGGAGACGCTTGTTGGCGAGGTATTTGACGTAGTCGCGCATCTCGCTGACGTCGAGTCCATCGAGATCACGCAACACATACTCACACCATTCGATTTCAAGGTCGACGGCTTCCGCCATCGTGTTGTAGACGAACTGACTGAAGCTACCGTCCGCGTCAATCTCCGGATTTTCCGTCAAGACGGCCCGGAGCAACTGGCTGACGAAATAGGAGTGCTGCATCTCGTCGCGCTGGATGTAACTGATCATCGTCGACGTGCCGACCATCTTCTGATGGCGCGCCAAGTTATAGAAGTAGGCGAAACCGGAATAGAAGTTGATGCCTTCGAGAATGATTGAGGCGACGAGCGATTTGGCAAACGTCTCGGCCGTTTGATCGGCGCGGAAGTCCTCATATAAGTCCAAGATGAATTGATTGCGTTTCATGACCATCTCGTCGTCCTTGGCGATATCGAAAATACGATTTTGTTCGCTGAGCGGGACGAGGCTCGAGAGGACGTAGCTATACGATTGGTTATGGACGACTTCTTGCTGAGCGATGACGGCGAGCACGGCGTGCACCGACGAGTCGGATGAGAACATTGATGACTCGAGGATGTAACGCGTCTGCACCGAGTCAAGGATTGACAGCAGACCGATGATGCGTTTGAAGGCATCCTGCTCGCGCTCCGTCAACTGTGGCCATTGCTGCATGTCTTTGGACATCGAAATCTCATCCGGGATCCAAAAGTTCGAGAGCAGTTGCTTATAGATGGTATAAAACTGTGGATAGGCGATGTCGTTCCAATTCACGATGGAACTCGTCTCGCCCCCGATAATGGCTGTCGCCCGGTTAGGATGTTTGGGCGACAGTAGTTTGATCTTTTGAATGTTCATGGACATATACTCCTTCTTCGGCGTTTCTAGCCAACCGTTCGGCCCAATGACGGACGTTGTACGGTTGATTGCGCGGTGATTGCTCGATTTTCAACGTTTCACCGGCGAGCGGGATCCCGTATTTCGAAAGGTGGTACGCCATCTCATCGACCGCTCGACAGAAGTGGACGAACATCTTGTCCCCGGTCCCGAATACGGCGGCTTGGCGAAGCGGCACGTCGAGCTCTTTCAAGACGAGCCGGAACGTGTCTTTCATCTCGTCCGGCAAGACGCCGTCGGCCCACGTGTACGACCCGAAATAGACGAGGTCGTACGTGGCGAGCGATCGGGCTTCGCGATGGCCGATGCGGTCCGCTTCGAACAAGACGACGCGGTCGCCCCGATTAACGTGGCTTTCCTGAATCAGCTCGGCGACTTCTTCTGTATTCCCACTCATGGAACTATAGACGATGGCGATGTGCATGGTCGTTCCCACCTTTCTGTTACGTGACGTTATGAAGCACACGATTCACATTCGTCGACTTCAACGGTCGTCGAACGCGTGTAGTAGATTGATTTCATTCCGAGCGACCACGCCTCGAGGTGCATCGAGAGGAGTTCGGTCGCTTTGACGTCGTTTTTGACGTACAGGTTGAAGCTGATTGCTTGGTCGATGTGACGCTGGCGCGCCGCGTTTTGACGGATGCTCCAGAGTTGGTCGACTTCGAACGCTGATTTATAGAACCAGTTCGTCTCCGAGTTGAGGTCAGGGACCGTCACCGGAATCTTATAGTTTTTCTTCTCTTCCGAGTAGACCTTCTTATAGACCGGGTCGATTGACGCGGTGCTGCCAGCGATGATGGCCGTCGACGAGTTCGGAGCGACCGCCATCATATAGGCGTTGCGGACACCGTTTTGGTGGACCGCTGCGGCGAGACCGTCCCAATCGAGTTCGTCGTGTGAGCGGTAGTTGCGGCGCTTGAAGTACTCACCCGTGTGCCATTCCGATCCTTCGAAGACCCCGAACGCGCCTTTTTCTTTGGCGAGTTCCATCGAGGCTTGAATCGTCAAGTAGGCGATTTTCTCGTACAGCTTCTCCGCGTACTGGACGGCATCGACCGATTCCCAACGGATGCCTTCAAGTGCGAGCAAGTGATGCCAGCCGAACGTGCCGAGTCCGACGGCGCGGTATTTCTGGTTCGTGATCATCGCTTGTGGCACTTCAATCGTGTTCAAGTCGATGACGTTGTCGAGCATCCGCATTTGAATCGGGATGAGTCGCTCGAGGACGTCCGATTTGACGGCCCGGGCGAGGGCGATTGAGCTCAAGTTACAGACGACGAAGTCACCAGGGGTCTTCGTAATGACGATCTTTCCGTCTTCCGTGTACTCTTCATCGATTGTCGTCGGCGACATGTTTTGCGCGATCTCTGAGCAGAGGTTCGAGCTGTAAATCATGCCGGCGTGTTTGTTCGGGTTGGCGCGGTTCACGGCGTCGCGGAAGAACATGTAAGGAGTTCCTGTCTCGAGCTGTGAGCGCATATACCGTTTGACGAGGTCGATGGCCGGTACCGTGACGCGAGTCAGCTCAGGCGTATTGACGCACGCCATGTATTTCTCCGTGAATGAACCGCCGTTCTCTGTCTCATCATAGAAGTCTTCGAGGCTGAAGCCCATGACCGTCCGGATCTCGTGCGGGTCGAACAAGTGCCAGTCACCGCGGGCTTCGACCGTACGCATGAACAAGTCTGGCAAACAGACGCCCGTGAACAAATCGTGGGTCCGGAGACGCTCGTCCCCGTTATTCAATTTCGCATCGAGGAACTCGAAGATGTCCTTATGCCAAATGTCGAGGTAGACGGCAATCGAGCCTTGACGCATGCCGAGCTGGTCGACCGAGACGGCCGTGTTGTTCAACTGTTTCATCCAAGGGAGCGCGCCGCTCGAGACACCTTTGAAGCCTTTGATGTCACTGCCGCGTGAGCGGATCTTGCCGAGATAGACGCCGATCCCGCCGCCGCCTTTCGAGAGCGTGGCCACGTCCGTGTTCGAATCGTAGATGCCGCGGAGTGAGTCATCGACCGTATCGATGAAGCATGAGCTGAGCTGCCCGTACGATTTCCCGGCGTTCGAGAGCGTCGGTGTGGCAACCGTCATATAGAGGTTCGAGAGTGCCCAGTACGCTTCTTCGACGAGTTTGACGCGCTGGTCGGCGTTCTCCTTTTGCATGAGCGTCATGGCGATGACCATGAACCGCTCTTGCGGTAACTCGTATAGGTTCTTGACATGGTCACGGCCGAGATAACGGTCCGACAACGTCCGGAGACCGATGTAAGTGAACATGCGGTCGCGTGACGGGTCAATCAACGTCTCCAAGTAGGCAATGTCTTCTTTTGAGTACGTATCGAGTAGGGCCGACGTGAAGATGCCTTTTGTCGTGAGCGTCTCAATCATCGGATAGAGCGCACCGTAACGCATCGAGGCGTCATAGCCACGGTTTCGTGCCGCTTCTAAATAGAGGCGGTTTAAGTACATCTCAGTGGCAACGAACGTCCAGTCCGGCTCTTCTGCCTGCAACATGTCGAGGGCGTGCATCGTCAAGAGTTCATATACTACATCTTGTGTCAGTGTCTTTCCTTCGAGCGCCCGAACGGCCCGTTCTTCATATCGTTCAACACTGAGCTGTGGGTAGCGTTGTTTAAGGGATTGGATCAATGTCGAGACGTCAGCGAGCGTTGGCGTCGCAGCCAACAGCGTCTCGTGGTGGATAGGGGATGTCAAAACGATCACTCCTTCTTCGGATGTAGATATTATAAAGGTATAGCGGAACTTGTCCGATACGACGTCAATGTGAGCTGAACGTGATAAATATCCGTTAACTATATATTGACGTTTTCTTGTCTTTTTAATCATAAATCACCTATATTTAGTTTTGCAATCTTGACATTCGGCAAACTGCAGACGCTTGAATTACTTTTACTCAAAAACGGCGCTGTCATCCGATTTGAGATGAGATTTGAGATAGAAAAAAGTTTGAACGACGGTTAAACGACAGCACATTCATTTTTATGTAAGCGGTCAATCGAGAAGCGAACGACCTCATTCGGCAGTCGCCTTCGTTATTTTTCGAGAAAATCCTGCTTCTTTTCACTGTTGATTCATTACTATATATAGTGGTCGCTTGTTTTTGAAAACGAGGGAAATTCGAACGCTCACTAGCATCGGATTGAAAAGTGAGGTAGATTGAGGGAGTACGATTTGAAATCAAGGTAAAAAGAAGGGTTTAACAAATGAGAGCAGAAGACTTATTATTAGCATGGGACCCACTCGGTTACGGGCTTGGGTCGTATGGACCAGAGTTTGATGATATCGCCTTGGCGCTCATCCACATCGACACGATCGATGAGTTGGATGAAACGATTCGCCGGATTTTGACAGACGCGTTCGGCGACTGTCCGACCGAATCGGAAACACGGGCCATGGCGGCAAACTTACTCGCGTCTTCAGAATCTTGTCACTTATAAGGGGGAACCACGATGTTACGTATCGATCCAACACCGAATCCAAATGCAATGAAAATCACACTTCCTGAGAACGTCTTCGGCGCGAAAAGCCAAAGCGTAAAAGCTGGCGAAGAGACGGACCAACCGCTTCTCGCGAAACTCGTCGCCATCGAAGGCGTGGAGAGCGTATTCGCTTATGGCGATTTCGTCACGGTATCAAAAGAGAATGGCGTGAGCTGGGAAACCATCTTGCCACACGTCGAAACTGCTTACCGCGGATGAACCCGCTCGTTTCCATCGTCATCCCGGTCTATTCACGGGAGACAGAACTGACCGAACTGCTGGAAAGCCTGGTCGTCCAGACGTTTCAACAGTTCGAAGTACTTGTAATCAATAATGACGGGCCGCCAAAACAGCATCTTTTGGCGCCTTTTTTGAATCGATTGTCGATTCGTTATATCGAACTTGGCGAGAACCATCACGTCAAAGCCCGCAATCTCGGCGTGCAAGAGGCGAACGGCGAGTATGTCTTGTTGCTCGACGATGACGATCTGCTCATGACGACACATCTCGAGTTGGCGCTCGAGGACATCCGCGCGGCCGACCTCGTCTTCACGGATGCGGAACTGTTCCGCTTCATATGGGAAGACGGACGCCGACGCGTCACCGACTGGGAGGCGTTCGCCTACGACCTCGATTTGGAACGACTCCGTCAAGACTCGACGTTCATCCCGTCCGGCACGCTGTATCGCAAACAGCTGCACGAGACGATTGGACCGTTCGACGAGGATGTCTATAACTACTGGGACTGGGATTTCATTCTACGTGTCAGCGAAGTCGGGACGATTCGGCATCCCGCGCGCGCGACCGTGCTCTACGCGTTCAACGGCACGGACAATCTGTCGGCCAAACAAGATGAGACGCGTCGTCGTTACTTTGATCGGTTCTGTCACAAGCACGGCCTCGTCAATATGGAGATGAAAAACTTCCATATCGTTCAAGCCGAGCGACGGGACTACGTGAGACAGACAGAGAGAACGTTCACAGGGGCGTTCCCCGGTAGAACGGAAGGAGAATAAATTATGTACACATCGAAAGAATTAGAACTGCTCGAGTTGCTCGAAGAGAAAGGCTACCTCGAGACGAAATTGTTGGCGAACTTGTTGGCGACCAATGAGGCGACCGTTGAGGCGATGCTCGAGAAGTTCAAGGCGGACGGAATTTTGCTCGGTTTCCGGGCGATGGTCAACTGGCAAAAAATCAATCGGCACGACGTCACGGCGTTCATCGACGTCAAAGTCACACCGAAACGTGGCCGCGGCTTCGACGAGGTCGCCGAGCGGATTTATCGCTTCCCGGAAGTGACGGCGCTCTATTTAATGTCAGGGGCTTACGATTTGCAAGTCGTCATTCGGGCGAACTCACTCCAAGACGTCGCGTCGTTCGTGTCGGATAAACTGTCACCGCTCGATTCGGTCGTCTCGACGACGACGCACTTCAAACTGAAGACGTATAAACACGATGGCATCTTGTTCACCCCACAAGTCGAAGACAAACGGTTGAACATCACGCCATGAAGTCACTATCTCAACAAGTCGTCTCGATGAAGCCGTCCGGCATCCGCCGCTTCTTCGATTTGGCGCAAACGATGGAAAACGTCGTCTCTCTCGGGGTGGGGGAGCCAGATTTCATCACGCCATGGAATGTGCGCGAGGCGAGCTATGCAGCGCTCGAGCAAGGTTATACGGCTTATAGCGCCAACGCAGGACTCCTCGAGTTGCGACAAGAAATCGCGAGTTACATGACGGACCGGTTCGGGGCGACGTATGATCCGGCGACGGAATTGATTGTCACGACGGGCGCCTCGCAAGCGCTCGATATCGCGTTCCGGGCGCTGCTCAACCCGGGTGACGAGGTCATCGTCGTCGAGCCGGCCTTCGTCTCGTACGGACCGCTCATCGAACTCGCCGGCGGGACGGTCGTTCCTGTCGCCTGTCGTCCGGAGAACGGGTTCCGTTTGAACCGGGACGATGTCGAGGCGGCCATCACCGAACGGACGAAGGCGATGCTCCTCTGTTTCCCATCGAATCCGACCGGGGCCACGATGACGGGCGAAGAGCTCACCGAAATTGCGGAACTCGCGACGAAACACGATCTTTGGGTCGTCAGCGATGAGATTTATGCCGAGCTGTCTTACGATGAGCCGTTCACGAGTTTCGCGACGCTCCACGATATGCGCGAGCGGACGATTGTCGTCAACGGGTTCTCGAAGGCGTTCGCGATGACGGGCTGGCGGCTCGGTTTCACATGCGCGCCGGAAGTCGTGACGCGAGAGATGCTCAAAGTCCATCAGTACGGCATGATGTGTGCCCCGACACTCGTCCAATTCGGCGGTCTCGAGGCGCTCCGTAGCCGCGACCAACATGTACCGAAGATGGTGAAGAGCTATCGGCAGCGCCGTAACTACTTCATCCAGGCCCTTAATGACGCCGGATTACCGACGCACGTGCCGGGAGGCGCATTCTATGCCTTCCCGTCAATCCGTCACACGGGCTTGACGAGTGAAGAGTTCGCCGAGCGTCTCTTGCTCGAGGAACGGGTCGCGGTCGTACCGGGCAACGCGTTCGGTGCGAGTGGCGAAGGTTTCGTCCGTGCCAGTTACGCGACGTCGGTCGAACAGTTACAAGAAGCGATTCGTCGCATCGATCGGTTTATGAAACAGTTCGAGGTGACGACGACAACAACAGACTCTCAGCGATGAGGGTCTGTTTACGTTTTAGCGGTATAATAGGTGGGAAAAGACGAGCGAGGTGAAGCCAATGGAACAAGTGGATTTTGTAGCAATCGGCTGTGGGCCGTACAATCTCGGATTGATGGCGCTCAGTGAAGCGACGTCATTGAAGGGTGTCTGTTTTGAGGAACGGGACGACTTCAACTGGCACGAAGGCATGCTGCTCGAGTCGGCGACGATGCAGACGCATTACTTATATGATCTCGTGACGCTTGCCGATCCGACGAACCGTCACAGTTATTTGAACTATTTGAAACAGAACGGCCGCTTGCAGACATTCATCGTCCAGGAGAGCCCGACAATTCCCCGGACGGAGTTCAACCGGTATTTACAATCGGTCGCCGCCTCGCTCGACACGATCAAGTTCTCACACCGGGTCACCGATGTCCGTCCGGCGGCGGATGGGTTTCTCGTCACGGTCGAGACACCGGATGGGGAAACGGTGCTGTCGTCACGTCACGTCGTCATTGGTACGGGAGCAGAACCGCTTGTCCCGGACGCCTTCCAAGATGTCGTCCATACGAGTTCGTATCGGATGGAGCGGGAGCGCTTGCTTGAAACCGATTGCATCGTCATCATCGGTAGCGGTCAAAGCGCGGCTGAAGTGTATCTCGACTTATTGACCCGGTCCGATAAAATGCGCCAACGCATCGATTGGGTGACGCGCTCGGATGTGTTCGAATCACTAGAGAGCGGTAAGCTCGGCGAGGAAATTTTCAGCTTGCCGTATGTCGACTATTTCAATCAATTGCCCTATGCGGAGCGGGAGCAGCTCGGGAAAGCGTTCGAGCGGTTCCGGAACGGGGTCAATCCTGAGACGCTTCGGGCGATTTATGGATTTTTGTATCATCGGACGGCGGACGGAAGTGATCAAGCGACGAACCTGTACACTCAGATTGAAATCGAGCACATCGCACACGAAATCGTTTATACTGTCGAAGGGACGCAACAATATACGGGGCAATCGTTTACGGGTGAATATGATGCGGTCGTGGCGGCGACCGGATATCGACCGCGCATCCCGACATGGGTCGAACGGTTCGACATTGAATGGGAGGCGGACCAGCAGTGGCGTGTCAACAATCGCTATCAGATTGCGACGAAGACGACATTGGCGGGAAGTTTATTTACCCATACGAATTTAGAACATTCGCACGGTCCGGCAGCGACGAATTTGGGGATGGCAGTGTATCGAAACGCAATCATGTTGAATGAAATGATGGGGGAAACGGTGTTTGATGTGGCCGCGCAGCAACCGTTTATAAGTTTTTGAACAAAAAAAGGGCTAGGCGTTAGCCTAGCGGAATCAGGGGGGAATACTTGAAGTCTTGCTTGATTTGTATTTACCCGACCCGTCGACTTTGAAACACAAAAACAATCCCAAATAATCTTTTTTACTAATTTGTACACTTTATCGAAAAAAGTATGTTATAGTAAGTTGATGAATTTAGCATAGGAGTGTTTGTAATGGCAAAATACGAAAAAGATCAAGTTTTAAAAGGTAAAGTAACAGGAATCCAACCTTTCGGTGCGTTCGTCGCACTCGACGACGAGACTCAAGGTCTTGTCCACATCTCTGAAATCTCACACGACTACGTGAAAGACGTGAACGAGTACGTTCAAGTCGGTCAAGAAGTTGAAGTGAAAATTCTTGATGTTGATGAAGCATCTAAGAAAATCAAGCTTTCAATGAAAGCGACACAAGAAGCTCCAAAACGCGAGAAGTCGGCTAAGCCAGCTCGTCGTGGCGCACCACGCCGTAACGAAGCTTCAAACTTCAAGCAAGAAGAAGCACCAGGCTTCACTGTCCTCAAGGACAAGCTCGAAGACTGGATCAAAAACACGAACTTCAAAAAGTAAGTGATTGAGACGACCTGCCCTGTGCAGGTCGTCTTTTTTTTGTACAGGAAATGTCCCACACGTTCACGAACAGTACAGAAAAGGAGTGAGGACCATGAAAATCGGAATCATCGGTACGGGCGGGATTGCCAAGACCGCCCACATCCCGCAATACATCGCAGCAGGCGCAGACGTCGTCGCCGTCATGAATCGGACACGCGAACGCGGGGAGGCGGTGGCGAAGCAGTTCGGAATCGAACGGGTGTACGAGACGGTCGAGGAGATGCTCGCCGAAGAGACACTCGATGCGGTCAGCATCTGTACACCGAACGCCTTACATAAACAACAAGTCATTGCCGCACTCGAGGCCGGCTGTCACGTCCTCTGCGAGAAACCGCCAGCCATCTCGGCCGACGAGGCGAACGAGATGCTAGAGGCGGCCAGACGAGCTGAGCGAACCCTTCATTACGGCTTCCACTACCGGCATCGGTCCGATACCCAACTATTGAAGCGAATGATCGAGGCGGGTGAACTCGGACACATCTATGCCGCGACCGCGCTCGCCCTTCGGCGCCGTGGCATCCCGGGATGGGGCGTGTTCACGAATAAAGAGCTGCAGGGCGGCGGCGCACTGCTCGATATCGGGGTGCATATGCTCGACCTTGCCCTCTATTTGATGGATTATCCGAAGCCGGTCGATGTGGTCGGTCACGTCGGTCAATATTTCGGAACGCGACCTGGTGTCGGGCTGATGGGCGATTGGGACGCGGACGCGTTTTCGGTCGAAGACACGGCGCGGGCGATGGTCACGTTCGATAATGGGGCATCCTTGTTCTTAGACGCGAGTTTCATGGCCAACGTCGACGCGGCGGACACGATGCGGGTCGAACTGCGTGGGACGAACGGTGGCGCGTCGCTGTTCCCACTCGTCATCCATACGGAAGAGCACGGGGCGTTGTTCGATAAGACACCGGCTCACCTCGCGCTCGAAGACCCGTATGCGAGACAGATTCACACGTTTCTCGAGGCGTGTCGTCAGGAGCCGTCGTACCAGCAAGCGGAACAGGCGGTGACGCTCCATACAATCATCGACCGCATCTACGCTCAGGCCTGATTGCTTTTCAATCACAAAAAACAGGGTATATAGTGTAGGTGTTACATATTTTCGAAGGAGGATGAATTATGCACAACTTTGAATACAAAAACCCGACGAAACTTATTTTCGGGACTCATCAAATCGAAAAACTCGCGAGCGAGTTACAGGCGCTTGACGCCAAGAAAGTGATGCTCGTCTATGGAGGCGGGAGCATCAAAAAGAACGGCACGTACGAAGAAGTCGTGGCCGAGTTAAACAATGCTGGGATCGACTACGTCGACTTCTCAGGCGTCGAGCCGAACCCGCGCATCGAGACGGTACGTCGCGCGGTCAAACAAGCACGCGAAGAGAACATCGACGCGTTGCTCGCGGTCGGCGGTGGTTCGGTCATCGATTGTACGAAACTCATCTCGGCGGCCATCCCGTATGAAGGCGACGCTTGGGATATCGTGCTTCGCGACCACATCCCGACAGAAGCGGTCCCGTTCGGTACGGTGCTCACGCTCGCAGCGACTGGCTCTGAAATGAACTCGGGCTCGGTCATCACGAACTGGGAGACGCAAGAGAAGTACGGTTGGGGCCACCCGCTTGTCTATCCGACGTTCTCGATTCTCGATCCGCGTTATACGGTATCGGTACCGAAAGATCAAACGATTTACGGCATCGTCGATATGATGAGTCATTGTTTCGAGCAATACTTCCACCCGAATCATGCGCCGGTCCAAGAGCGTATGACGGAAGGTGTGTTGAAAGCGGTCGTCGAATCGGCACCGAAACTCGTCAATGACTTGGAGAACGTCGACTTGCGCGCCATCATCTTGTTCGCCGGAACAATCGCCTTGAACGGTGTGCTCCAAATGGGCGCCTCGGGCGACTGGGCGTCACACAACATCGAGCATGCGGTCTCGGCTGTCCATGACATTCCACACGCAGGCGGACTCGCAATCTTGTTCCCGCGCTGGATGGAGCATGTGCTTGAAGAAGACAACGCCGCTCGATTTGCACGCCTCGGGACGGAAGTGTTCAACGTTGAACCGGCCGGTAACGATCTTGAGACGGCGAAACGGACGATTGCAGCTGTCCGCGCCTTCTTCGACGAGCTCGGTGCACCAAGCTCACTCCGTGACTATGACATCGATGAATCGACATTTGACGCCATCCTCGACTCGGCGATGAAACGAGGCGCATTCGGTCGCTTCCGTACGCTCGAACGTGAAGACGTCGCAGCGATTCTTGAACTGAGCAAATAAGGCGATTTCATGCCTATTTTGCAATAATGATTGAACGAATCCGACGTTTCCGTTTATGATGGGTCATGTATGGCTCTTCAATGAGCGATTTAAAGGAGGAAATGACATGTCAACAGTACGTTTCGATTATTCAAACGCCCTGTCTTTCGTCGGGGAACATGAAGTCGATCAATTGCAAGAAACCGTGAAAGCAATGCATTCGGTCATTCATGACCGCAGTGGGGCAGGTAGCGATTTCCTTGGGTGGGTCGACCTTCCAACAAACTACGATACGGATGAGTTTGCTCGCATCAAAGCGGCTGCGGAACGAATCCGTGAAAATTCGGACGTCCTCGTCGTCGTCGGAATCGGTGGATCATACCTCGGCGCACGCGCGGCAATCGAGATGCTCCAACATTCATTCTTCAACGTGTTATCTAAGGAAGAACGCAACGCACCACAAGTCTTCTTCGCCGGCCACAACATCTCGTCGACATACTTGACGGAGTTGCTCCAAGTGCTCGAAGGCAAGGACGTCTCAGTCAACGTCATCTCGAAATCGGGAACGACGACTGAACCGGCCATCGCGTTCCGTGTTCTCAAACAGTTCATGGAAGACAAGTATGGTCAAGATGGCGCACGTGAACGTATTTATGCGACGACAGACCGTGCCCGTGGCGCCTTGAAGACGCTCGCGGATGCAGAAGGCTACGAGACGTTCGTGATTCCAGATGACGTTGGAGGTCGTTTCTCGGTGCTCACACCGGTCGGACTCCTTCCGATCGCGGCAGCAGGCATCGACATCGACGCCCTCATGGAAGGTGCACGCGATGCCCAAACGGCTTACTCGTCTCCGAACTTGGCGGACAACGAAGCGTACCAGTACGCGGTCGTCCGTAACGCTTTATATGCGAAAGGCAAGTCGATTGAGTTGCTCGTCAACTACGAACCAGCCTTGCATTACGTATCGGAGTGGTGGAAACAGCTTTATGGCGAGTCAGAAGGGAAAGACAACAAAGGGATTTTCCCGGCGGCAGTCGACTTTTCGACGGATCTCCACTCGATGGGACAATACATTCAGGAAGGTCGTCGTGACTTGTTCGAGACGGTTATCCGTGTCACGAACGTCCGTCACGCGATGAACGTGCCGGAAGATTCACAAGACCTCGATGGCTTGAACTTCCTCGCTGGTGAGACGATTCAATTCGTCAACGACAAGGCAGCTGAAGGAACACTCCTCGCCCACACGGACGGAGAAGTCCCGAACCTCGTCGTCGAATTGCCAGAGATGACGCCGTACCACCTCGGTTACTTGTTCTACTTCTTCGAGAAGGCATGCGCGATGAGCGGATACATCCTCGGAGTGAATCCGTTCAACCAACCAGGCGTTGAAGCGTATAAAGCGAACATGTTCGCGTTGCTTGGAAAACCAGGTTACGAAGAGCAAAAAGCTGAGCTTGAAAAGCGCTTGAACCAATAATTTTGAGTAGGTCCGCTCCGGCGGGCCTATTTTTTTGTTTGAAACTAGTGGAAGACAAGGTAAAGTGAGAGTAGACAGGGGAAAGAAAGGGATGGACTATGTTGACATTCACGGACTACTATCACAATAAAGTCGAGTTGAGCTTTGCGCACTATCCATTTTCGGATACACCGCTCCACGTCTGGGTCGTCGCTCGCTTTGAAAATCAATGGGTGCTGACGAAGCACAAGCAGCGCGGGCTCGAGTTTCCGGGTGGGAAAGTCGAACCCGGCGAACACGAGGATGACGCCGCGATTCGGGAAGTGTATGAAGAGACGGGCGGTGTCGTGAAGACGCTCCATTATCTCGGCCAATATCGCGTGCTTGGGCGTGGCGACACGGTCATTAAAAATATTTATTTCGCCGAAATCGAACGTTTCGACGATCATCCGGCGGTCGACGAGACCGATGGGGCCGTCCTTATGAAGGAATTGCCGACGAATCTGCTCCGGAACAATCGGTACAGCTTCATGATGAAAGACCGGGTGCTCCCGGAAACGATGAAGGTGCTCTATGAAAAACAATTGGTTTGACAAGGTCGAGGTCCTGCCGCCGTACGCCGGTTATCCGGTCCATCGTGGCTGGTATGCGACGCGTGACGGTGAGGACGTCGTCGCCTATACGATCACACCGAAACGGCCGAACGGACACGTCCTGTTCTATCTGCGCGGCGGAACAGGACGCATCGGGGATGTGCGTTTGCCCCGGTTGATGCAGTTCGCTGCCAAAGGTTTTCACGTCGTGGCGCCCGTTTACCGGGGTAACCATGGCGGGAGCGGGAAAGAGGACTTCGGCGGCGCCGATCTAGAGGACGTCCTGTCTCTCTACGATCGCGTCCGTCGAACGGATACGTTCATTCATGCCCTTGGTTTCTCGCGCGGGGGCATGATGGCGTTGTCGCTCGCCGCGGAACGACCGCTCACGTCCGTCACGTCATGGGCGGGTGTGACCAATCTCGAGTGGACATATGAAGAACAGCGTTCGATGCGGAAGATGTTGCGCCGTATGACCGGGGGCGACCCGGAAGCGGCCCGTGCCGCTTATGTTGAGCGCTCGCCGCTCTACAAGGAATGGGATGCACCGACGTTGTTGATTCACGGCACCGATGATGAACAAGTCCGCCTCCGCCATGCGACGGCGGTCGCGGAACGGATGGGGGAGCGGGCCGAACTTTGGGTCGTCCCATTCGCCCATCAACTCCCGTTCTGGGAAAAATGGAAGACGACCGATGCGGCGATGGAATGGATGCTCGCCAACTCAAAAAAATGAGACGATTGCCGATTCGGCAGTCGTCTCATTTTTCGTTATACGATGATTGGTCCGGCCGCAACGACCGCCTCACTCGCTTTCGTGAATCGTTTGAAATTGTCCTGGAACTTCCGGGCGAGCGCCGTTGCCTCGGCATCGTAGCGCGCTCCGTCTTTCCATGTGTCCCGCGGATTGAGCACGTCGCCTGGCACGCCGTCAATGTGGCGTGGAATCTCGACATTGAAAATGTCGTGGCGCGTCGTCTCGACGTCACGCAATTTGCCGTTGACCGCCGCGTTCACCATCGCCCGTGTATAGGCGAGCTTCATCCGTGATCCTTCTCCGTACGCGCCGCCGGTCCAACCCGTGTTGACGAGATAGACGTCGACGTCGTGCTTCTCAATCAGCGTACCGAGCATGTCCGCATAGCGCTCCGGTGCGAGCGGCAAGAACGGTGACCCGAAGCAGGTCGAGAACGTCGCCTGTGGTTCAGTGACGCCGCGCTCCGTGCCGGCGAGTTTTGACGTATACCCTGACAAGAAGTGGTACATCGCCTGCTCTTTCGTCAATTTGCTGATTGGAGGCAATACCCCGTATGCATCGGCCGTCAAGAAGACGATCGTGTTCGGATGACCGGCCCGTGACGGAAGCATCGCGTTATCGATGAATTGAATCGGGTAGGCGGCCCGTGTGTTCTCGGTGAGCGAGATATTCTTATAATCCGGTGCACGGTTCTCGTCTAAGACGACGTTCTCAATCAATGAGCCGAAACGGATGGCATCGTAGATTTCCGGCTCGTTCTCGCGCGACAAATTGATCGTCTTCGCGTAGCAACCGCCCTCGATATTGAAGACGCCGTCGGGTGACCAACCGTGCTCGTCATCCCCAATCAAATGGCGTTCCGGGTCGGCCGACAGTGTCGTCTTCCCAGTTCCCGATAGACCGAAGAAAAGGGCCGTCTCGCCGGCGTCCGATACGTTCGCCGAGCAGTGCATCGATAACACATGTTGTTCCGGCAACAGGAAGTTCATGACCGAGAAAATCGATTTTTTAATCTCGCCGCCGTATTCTGTTCCCCCGATCAGAATGGTCCGCTTGGCGAATGAGACGAGAATGAACGTTTCGGAGTTCGTCCCGTCGATGATTGGGTCGGCCTTATAACTAGGTGCATAGATGACCGTGAAGGGCTCGAAGGCACCTTTCGTCGGCCATTCACGCAAGAACAACTGTTTGGCGAACAAATTGTGCCACGCGTATTCCGTGATGGCACGGACCGGGAGCGTATAGTGCTCGTCTGCCCCCGCAGACGCCTCGAGATAATAGAGCTTGTCTTTCGTTTCGAGGTGCGTCAACACTTTGTCGAGTAGCGCGGTGAACTTCTCTTCCGCGATCGGTTGGTTGACTGGACCCCAGTCTACTAAATGATTGCTGACTTCATCTTGCACGACGAATTTGTCTTTCGGTGACCGTCCTGTGAATTTCCCGGTACTGACCGATAAAGCCCCGTCTTTCGTCAGTACGCCCTCACCGTTGCGAATGGCTTCTTCCACCAGTTCTGGAACCGTCAAGTTCCGCATCATGTCGGCACCTTTAATTAATTCTTCGATTTTCAGGAGCGTTGTCGCCATCCTGAATCCCACCTTTCCCCTAAATAGATGTGGATGAAATCCGCATACTTCCGCGTTTAATCAGTATGACGTTTTTATTATATGTGACATACTAATCAAAAACAAGCATTTTTTACCCTTTAAAGTAAGCGCTTTCTTACATTGTCATTCTAACATATTCTGTACCAGGTCATAGTACAAAAACCAAAACGGACAAAAAAATGTTTGATATTTCACAAACATAACTATTTGACCGTTTGTGAAAAGTTTGACGAATTCGGTCGATACGCTTGACAGAACGGGGTGTCATTTATATGATGGTCTTCGTAACGGATACTCTTATTCTGAGCGGTGGAGGGAACAAGGCCCTACGAAGCCCAGCAACCGTCCGATTTTTCATTGTTATTCGGAAAAGGTGCTATCCTGAAGCGAAGCGTAAGCTTCGAACGATAAGAGGGTAAGGAAGAACGATTCAACCTTTCCCATTTGAACATGGCGAGAGGTTTTTTTCATTACCGTCCCAAAGCAACGCGTAAGGGGAACGAGTACCGTCCACACATCACCCTTTATTATAGGAGGTTTTTCGAAATGGCAAACTTGAACCGTCGACTTTTCACTTCGGAGTCCGTCACGGAAGGACATCCGGATAAAATTTGTGACCAAATCTCAGATGCGATTTTGGATGCAATTTTAGCTGAAGATCCAAACGCCCGCGTTGCGGCTGAGACGTCTGTCACAACAGGTCTCGTGCTCGTAGCAGGTGAAATCACAACATCAACTTACGTGGATATCCCGAAAGTTGTTCGTGAAACTGTTCGTGAGATCGGCTACACACGTGCGAAATATGGTTTCGATGCAGAGACTTGTGCTGTCCTCACATCGATCGATGAGCAATCGGTAGACATCGCGCAAGGTGTTGACCAAGCGCTCGAAGCTCGTGAAGGACAAATGACTGAAGAAGAAATCGATGCGATCGGTGCTGGTGACCAAGGTCTCATGTTCGGTTACGCAACAAAAGAGACGCCGGAACTCATGCCGCTCCCGATTTCACTCGCTCACAAATTGTCACGTCGTTTGGCAGAAGTTCGTAAGAACGGCACGCTCGCTTACCTTCGCCCAGACGGTAAGACACAAGTGACAGTCGAATACGACGAAGCGAACAACCCAGTTCGCATCGACACAATCGTCATCTCAACACAACACGCGGAAGACATCACGCTCGAGCAAATCCAAGCTGATTTGAAAGAGCACGTCATCGATGCAGTCATCCCGGCTGAACTCATCGACGCGGACACGAAATACTTCATCAACCCGACTGGCCGCTTCGTAATCGGTGGACCACAAGGGGATGCAGGCCTCACAGGACGCAAAATCATCGTCGATACGTACGGTGGATACGCTCGTCACGGCGGCGGCGCGTTCTCAGGTAAAGATCCTACCAAAGTTGACCGTTCAGCAGCGTATGCAGCTCGTTACGTGGCGAAAAACCTCGTTGCAGCGGGACTTGCTGACAAAGCAGAAGTTCAACTTGCTTACGCAATCGGTGTTGCTCACCCGGTATCAATCGCGGTTGATACGTTCGGCACAGGCAAATTGAGCGAGACTGAGCTCGTCGAACTCATTCGTGAGAACTTCGACCTCCGTCCGGCCGGCATCATTAAGATGCTCGACCTTCGTCGCCCAATCTACAAGCAGACAGCAGCTTACGGCCACTTCGGTCGTACAGACGTTAAACTCCCATGGGAGCAAACGGACAAAGCGGCAGTGCTCGAAGAAGGCGCGAAACGCTTCGCATAAGCATAGAAAAACGACCTTTCACTCGAAAGGTCGTTTTTTTTAGGCTTGCGGCTTGTCTTCAGTTGTTGAGTTCTCTTTGCCAAGTGCCGTATCTTTCGCTTCGACGACTTTCTCGCCGATCGATTGTAAATCCGATTTCGCTTCTTGCGCCGTCCCGACGACTTTGTTCACGTCTTGTTTGACCGTGTCGACTTCACCGGCGACTTTTTCATAGACGTTTTGCACGTCGGTCGCGACGTCTTGAATGACCTCGCTCGCTGCTTTCACTTGACCGATGACTTGTGACGCCGTTCCGGCCGGGTCTTGCTTGACCGTATCGACGAGACCGCCGACCGATGACTTCGCGCTCGAGAACGATTGTTTCGTGTTCTCACGGTTTGACGTGCTAAGTAAGGCAAGTAGGCCGCCGACGAGGGCGCCGAGGAGCATCCCAGTCACGACTGTGATTTTTGGACCTCCTGTGTTCGTTTGTTCAAACTGACGGTTCGGATGATTGGCTTGCTCGACTTGTGGATCGTGTTGTAGTTTCGGTTCCATGGTAACACTCCTTTTTGTAAGTTGGCATTGATACTCTTATACCCGACACAAAATGGAAAATAACGTCTTCCTTCATTTCGACATCAAAAAGTAATGAACGGGCAGGATATTTTTTTGCCGATGGGGAATGTTACTACTAGATTGGCCAAAAGGGGGATGCCGTTATGAAGATTCGAGAAGCCGTGCCAGAAGATGCCGCCACCATCCGCGACATTGCGCTCGCGACGGTCAGTGAACGAGACGAGGTTCGTTCGAAAGTAATGGAACGCGCCTATCAACAAGAAGAAATCGTCCGCGCCATCAGTTCAAGCGAGGAAGCGAAAGAGCAGTTGTTCATTGTCGGTGAGGCCGAAGGCGACGTCATCGGCTTCTATCACGCCATCGACCGCGGGGACACATGGGAAGTACTCCGTCTCTATCTTCATCCGGCTCATCACCGCCAAGGCCTAGGGACGGCACTGTTGTCGCATCTACGGGAACGGAAAGTCCAACCGATCGAGCTGTACGTCGAAAGCTCGAACGAGCAAGCCATCGCTTTTTTGAGTCATGAGGCGTTCATCGAACTGAATCGCATCCAAGAGGAAGTGTACGATCAACCGATGGAGCTGATTCATTTACGGTACGACCCGCGCTAAGACCCTAGACGGATTTTCAACCAAACATCAGTCTCGGCTGATGTTTTTTGTTAGTATAAAGATATGTGATAACAAAATGAGGTGACAGCATGGCTTATGAAGAAGAATCACGAAAAGGGGTCATCGTGATCGTGTATCCGCTCCAGTTCACGTCGCGTTTGAGTGAGGCGTTTTTAGGACGGTTGCGGGACGAGTATGAAGTCCTCGTCGTGACCGGCCAGACGGTCGGTTTGACGGCGGAAGACCATAAATTGTTAATCAAGAACACGTTACGTGAGGCGAGTCAGTACAAGCTGCCGATTCACGTCATCGCGTTCAGTCTCGGGGCGTTGTTGACGAACCGCTTGCTCCAGGAATATGACGTGCCGCTCGGCAGTCTGACGTACATCTCACCGCTGTTCGACTGGCATCCGTCCCGCCAAATCGGCGGACTGAAACAAGTCGTGGCCAGTGCGGTCGACCGTTTCCGTCCTGACCTTCCGCTCGGCATGATGACGTTCATGGGTGGCGGGGAAGAGTCGTCGCGCTTCGGGGAGATCACGTACGGTCAATACCGTGAAATCGAAGAGGAAATCGTCGAGCATCAAGAAGAGAAGAAACATCTGCCGCGTCTGCCGCTCGCTTGTTTCTACGCACCGGACGATCGCTTCGCCGATGTGAAATTGACACTCAACGTCTGCCGGAAAATCGGCGGCGACCAAGTGTATATCCGCCGGCTTGAAGGGTTCCCGCACTTCGGCTATGAACGACTGAATACGAAGTTCGCGGAGACGCTCATCACGTTTTATGAATTGATTCGAGAATGAAGACAGGCGACTCGCATGAGTCGCCTGTTTTTATTCTCGTTTTTCAATCGCCACGATGAACGGGGGATGATTGATTTGATTGATGAAGCCGTAACGGAGGACGCCGGCCCGTTTTTGATCGAGTGATTCGACATATGCGAGCACTTCGTCGCGCTCGACTTTGCCGCTCTCATGGCCGTGATAGATGACGACGACGATGACGCCGCCGACAGCCATGACGTCGAGCAGTTGCTCGAGGGCGTCGATGGTCGTATTGCCGGTCGTCGTGACCGACTTGTCGCTTCCCGGTAAATAGCCGAGATTGAACACGGCCGCTGTGATTGGGCGTGTCTCGTCTGCCACGATGTCCCGGACCGTGTCGTGGCTATCATGAATGACGGTGACACGGTCCGTCAATGTTGCCTCCTCGATACGAGTCCGTGTCGCCTCGACCGCCGCGGCTTGAACGTCGAACGCATAGACATGTCCCGTCGCTTCGACGAGTTCGGCTAAAAACAATGTGTCGTGCCCGTTGCCGGCCGTCATATCGATGGCGACGGCACCTGGCGTCACATGTTCACGAAGTAGGTATTTCGCGAACGGTAAAACTCTCATTAATCCCATGGCTCTCATCCTTCTTTTTTCCTTGGAAAGAATCACGACGCATTAATTCGGCATCGATGGCGTTTAGGACGGCCATCTTGTGCCGGCTCCACGTCGGACCGATCAACAGATCGGGTGGACCGTCACCGGTCAATCGATGGATGACCATCTCGGGCGGTAATACTTCCAATTGATCACAGACGAGCGAGACGTAAGTCGTCTCGTCCATGAGCTCGAGCAGTCCTTTTTCGTATTGTCTCGCGAGCGGGGTCTGCTTCAAGACGTGGAGCAAATGGATCTTGATTCCTTGTACGTCCATTTTAGCAACTTCTCGCGCCGTGTCGAGCATCATGTCCGTCGTCTCGCCCGGCAAGCCGTTGATGATATGGACAACGACGCTGATTTGGCGTCGCCGGAGTTTGTCGAGTCCTTCCAAGAACGTCTTGTAGTCGTGACCACGATTGATTTTCCTCGCCGTCGCATCGTGAATCGTCTGCAGGCCGAGTTCGACCGTGAGTGACGTCCGTTCATTCAACTCGGCGAGATAGTCGACGACGTCGTCTGGCAGACAGTCCGGTCGGGTCGCAATCGATAGACCGACGACACCGTCTTCCTCAAGGGCGGGCTCGAATAATTCCTGGAGCCGGGCGACGGGGGCATACGTGTTGCTGAACGCTTGGAAGTAGGCAATGTAACGGGCGTGTTTCCATTTTCGGTGCAGCCGCGCCTTCACTTCGGCGAATTGGACCGAAATTGGATCACAGGCATTGCCTGCGAAGTCGCCACTTCCGTCATCCGAGCAGAACGTACACCCGCCCTTCGAGACGAGCCCGTCCCGGTTCGGACAAGTGAAGCCCCCGTCGAGCGGTACTTTGAACACTTTTCCGCCGAACTCGCGGCGATATGCTTCATTTAATTTGTGATATTTGGCTTCGCCAAACGGGTTTTGCATGAATATCCTCTCCTTCTTTGCTCATGCTATCACAAAGGGAAGGCGCCGTTATTTCATAATAAGTAATTTTTCTTGACAGTTATGAGGCGTTCCGTTAGCTTGGAGGAGGACTTATTTTTGATTCGGCCGTCGTGCCGAATTTTTATCGTTTAAAGGGTAGGAAAGGAGTAACTGGTATGAACAACAAAATGCCGATTTCGGTATGGATTTTGGTCATCGCGATGGCGCTCAATACGACGGCGGCGTCTTTTTTATGGCCATTTAACACACTCTATATAAATGGATATTTAGGCGAGTCGATGACGCTCGCAGGGGTGGCGCTGCTCGTTAACTCGGCGCTCGCCATTGCCGGGAACTATATCGGGGGGACGCTGTTTGACCGCATCGGCGGGAAGCGGACGCTCATCCTCTCGGTCGGCCTATTGCTCGCGAGCTCGCTCGGTTTCTTGTTGTTCCACGCCACGTTCCTCGGCTACTTGGCTTGGCTCGGCTTAATCGGATTTTCCGGTGGACTCGTCTTCCCGACAGTATACGCTTTTGCTGGCTTGATCTGGCCGGAAGGGGGACGACGTTCGTTCAACGCGATTTACGTCGCCCAAAACGTTGGGGTCGCCCTCGGGACAGCGATGAGCGGACAGATCGCGCGTATCGATATCGAGTTGATTTTCTACGCCAACTTCTTCTTATCGGTCTTGTTTGTCGTCGTTCTCTTGTTCGGGCTCCGTTATTTGAAAGACCCGGCACGTCCGGTCGTCCAGTCGCAGCTTGAGGCTGCGGCGACGACGTTGTCCGGCGCGACGATGAAATCGATGTGGTTCGTCGCCATCGGTTACGCGGCGCTTTGGTTCGTTTACGTGCAATGGCAAGGCACGATCGCCGTCCATTCGAAAGACCTCGGCGTGACGATCAGCCAGTATTCGCTCCTTTGGACGGTGAACGGTGCATTAATCGTGTTCGCTCAACCGCTCCTCAACCGCGCGCTTCGTTATTTTGAAGACGATTTGAAGAAACAATTGGTCGTCGGTGCTGTCATCTTCCTCGCAGCTTTCGTCATTGTCCCGTTCGCGGGCGGTTTCACGATGTTTATGGTCGCGATGATTGTCATGACGATCGGGGAAATGTTCATTTGGCCGGCGGTCCCGACGATTGCCGCGAAACTTGCACCTCCGGGGAAAGCAGGGCAGTTCCAAGGGCTCGTCAATATCGCGGCCTCGGTCGGACGGATGATTGGTCCGACGCTCTCAGGACTTACGTTTGATTTACTCGGTATGAATGCTGTGTTCGGACTGTTGCTCGTGCTCATTCTGACCGCACTCGTCTTCTTCATTAAAATTCGGACACTGAATGTTCAAACTTGATTCGATTTGCACATCGGCTGCATATCTAAATCAGGCGAAGACTAATTCGCGAATATAAAATGAAGACAAAGGATCCTTTCACATAATCGTTCCGTCGTTTCCTGTTTCAGCAATGAGGAGATGTACACCATGAACGAAGAGGTCAATTTGCTCGTGCTCGCGACCCAATATATGTTTTGGGTCGGATTTGTCGGAATGGCAGCCGCTACGCTCTACTTTCTAGTCGAACGGAATAGTCTTGATCCAGAATATCGGTCTGTCGCCACCGTTGCCGCCTTAGTCACGTTCGTCGCGGCGATTCATTATTACTTTATGAAGGACGCGGTTGGCGATTCGGGTCTGTTATCGGAAATCACTGGATTCCCGACGGAGATTCGGTATATCGATTGGCTTGTGACGACACCGCTTCTACTTGTGAAGTTCCCACTCTTGCTCAGTCTAAAAGGAAAGATGAAGACTGGTCTGTTGACGAAGTTGATTGTCGCCGACATCATCATGATCGTGGCTGGTTACCTTGGAGAGTCTTCGATTAATTTGAATGGCGGCTTCACCCAGCTTGGATTATGGGGCTATCTCGTCGGTTGTTTGGCTTGGATCTATATCATCTATCTGTTGTTCACGAACGTCACGAAGGCGGCCGAATCGTCTCCAGCCCCAATTCGGAAAGCGCTCCTCAACATGCGTTTGTTCATTTTGATCGGGTGGGCGATTTATCCGATTGGCTATGCGGTCACGTTGTTTGCGACCGGTGTCGAAGTCCAATTGGTGAGAGAACTCATCTATAACGTCGCCGATTTGATAAACAAGGTCGGCTTCGGGTTGATTGCCTTCTTCGCGGTCAAAACGATCTCGACGTTGAAACAAATTAAGACGTAAAGATAAGTTGACGTTGACGTAGATTTTTATCTTGCGCTAGAATGAAGAGGTGAGATAAAAATTGCGTTGATAAGGAATAGTATCGTGACGTCTGTATTTGTAGAGAGCCGGTGGGTGGTGTGAACCGGTATATGGACCGCGAGAACTCGCCTTGGAGCAGTTCGCCTGAACGAACAGTAGGGTGAACCGGAGTTACGCCTCGTTACCGGCGTCTCAAGTGGCAGAAATGCAACATGGGTGGTACCGCGGAAAGCTTTCAAGCCTTTCGTCCCATTACCGGGGCGGAAGGCTTTTTATTATGCAGAGGAGGATGAATGTTGGACTATTTTAAACATCAAGACATCGAGCCGAAATGGCAAAAGCGTTGGGACGAGAAAGATGCATTCCGGACGACAGAAGACCCGGACAAGGAGTGTTTCTACGTCCTTGACATGTTCCCTTATCCGTCAGGAGCCGGACTTCACGTCGGTCATCCGGAAGGTTACACGGCGACGGACATCATCGCGCGTATGAAACGGATGCAAGGCTTCAACGTCCTCCATCCAATGGGTTGGGACGCGTTCGGTCTTCCGGCCGAGCAATATGCCCTCGACACAGGGAACGACCCGCGCGAGTTCACAGAGCGCAACATCGGCACATTCCGCCGCCAATTGAAAGAGCTCGGTTTCTCATACGATTGGGATCGTGAAATCAGCACGACCGACCCGAAATACTACAAGTGGACGCAATGGATCTTCACACAACTCCATGACCGCGGACTCGCCTACGTCGACGAAGTCGCCGTCAACTGGTGCCCGGCCCTCGGGACGGTACTCGCCAACGAAGAAGTCATCGACGGATTGTCGGAGCGGGGAAGCCATCCGGTTTACCGTGTGCCGATGAAACAGTGGGTGCTTCGCATCACGGAATACGCCGAGCGCTTGCTCGATGATTTAGAAGGGCTTGACTGGCCAGACAGCGTTAAAGAGATGCAACGCAACTGGATCGGCAAGTCGGTCGGGGCTGAAGTCGATTTCAAAGTCGACGGTCACGATAAAGTCGTGACGGTGTTCACAACACGTCCGGACACACTTTACGGCGCGACATACGTCACGCTCGCACCGGAGCACCCATTCGTGAAAGCAATCGCGACACCGGAACAAGTCGTCGCCATTGAAGCGTACGTCGAAGAAGTCTCGAAAAAGACAGACCTCGAACGGACCGATCTCGCCAAAGAGAAGACGGGTGTATTTACCGGCGCTTACGCCATCAACCCGGTCAACGGGGAGAAGCTTCCGATTTGGATCGCTGACTACGTGTTGTCGACATACGGCACGGGCGCGGTCATGGCCGTACCTGGACATGATGAGCGCGACTATGAGTTCGCGAAGACGTTCGACCTTCCGATTCGTGAAGTCGTCACAGGCGGCAACTTGGATGAGGCGGCTTACGTCGAGGACGGCGTCCACGTCAACTCAGGCAGCTTGGACGGCCTCAATAAAGCCGACGCGATCGCCAAAATCATCGAAGAACTCGAACTCGCCGGCACTGGCCGTGCGAAGACGACGTATCGTCTCCGCGATTGGTTGTTCAGCCGTCAACGCTATTGGGGCGAGCCGATTCCAATCATTCATATGGAAGACGGTACGCTCAAGACCGTTGCGATTGAAGAGCTTCCGCTCGAACTCCCGATTATCGATGAAATCAAGCCGTCGGGTACGGGAGAATCACCGCTTGCGAACGCCGACGAGTGGTTGATGTACACGGATCCTGTGACAGGTGAGAAGGGGCGGCGCGAGACGAACACGATGCCACAATGGGCCGGTAGCTGCTGGTACTACATTCGCTTCATCGATCCGCACAATGAAGACATGATCGCGGATCCAGAGAAGTTGAAGCGTTGGCTTCCGGTCGACTTATATATTGGTGGTACGGAGCACGCGGTCCTACACTTGCTCTACGCTCGCTTCTGGCATAAAGTGCTCTATGATATCGGCATCGTTCCAACGAACGAGCCATTCCAAAAGCTCTATAACCAAGGGATGATTCTCGGTGAGAACAACGAGAAGATGTCGAAGTCAAAAGGGAACGTCGTCAACCCGGACGATATCATCAAATCGCACGGTGCTGACACGCTTCGCCTTTACGAGATGTTCATGGGACCGCTCGACGCAGCCATCGCTTGGTCGACGAACGGCCTTGACGGCGCTCGTCGCTTCCTTGACCGCGTCTGGCGCTTGTTCGACCAGACGGAGCTCACGGACGGCGCTCCGACGGCCGACTTCGAACGGACGTACCATCAGACGGTGAAGAAAGTGACAGAAGACTACGAGGCGCTCCGTTTCAACACGGCGATCTCGCAACTCATGGTCTTCATCAACGAGGCGTACAAACAAGACACGCTTCCAAAACAAGAGATGGTCAACTTCATCAAGATGCTCTCCCCAGTCGCGCCACACTTGGCCGAAGAGTTATGGGAACGTCTCGGCATGACAGAAGACTTGACGTACGCGGCATGGCCGACGTTCGATGAGTCGAAACTCGTCAGCGACACGATTGAAGTCGTCATCCAAGTGAACGGGAAGCTTCGTGCGAAGATGCACGTGGCCCGCGACGCTTCGAAAGAAGCGCTCGAGGTCGATGCGCTTGCGAACGAACGCGTTCAAGAGTTCACGGAAGGAAAGACGGTCCGCAAAGTGATTGTCGTTCCAGGGAAACTCGTCAATATCGTCGTAGGATAAGCAAAGGAATGTGTGACATTGTCACACGTTCCTTTCTTTTTCGTCATGTCGTTTTCTTTTCGGGTCGGGTTTGTTACACTAAAGGGCGATACTGCATATAAAGGGGACGAAACGTCCATGAAACGTTCATACGTACTATATACGACGCTATTTGCCGTCGTCGTCGGTGTGATTTTATGCTATGTGTTCGTCTTTTCGGACGAGGACATCCAAAGCCAAATCGCCTCGACGTTTGAGAAAATCGATATTCAAACGAGCCATCAATCGACTTCAGTACCTCCCGTCGAAGCTTCGCCGGACGAGGAGGACATCGATACGACCGATGCCCTCGAACAGATTCAAGAGATTGATGAAGTGTACTACAGTGACACGATCGGATCGTATCTCGTCTTGACGAAAAATAAAGAGTTCTTCGAAGTGAGCGGGAACGCCAATCGCGTGAATGCGTCGCTCATATTGGAGAACGAAGGGCAACCCTATCGGTTCGGCGAGTTCATCGGCATGCGCATGATTTCCGAAGAAAAGATATATGCCGTCACGGCGAACGGGGTTCTCGTGACAATCGAGCGGGTAGAAGGCCGTTGGACGGAACAACGACGCAAATTGATTAAAGGAATCGCCTCGACAGATCGGTTGTTCGGCCTCGGTTACGATGAAGAGACGAAACGATTGATTATCATGAGCCGTTTGGAGGACACGCCGGATGTAGAACTGTTGTACGTCCAAGAGCGGACGCTCGAGGAAGAGACAGTCGACGACAGTGAGGCGGAAACGGATACATCGTCGGAAACCGATTCAGACGACGATTCGACATCGACGACAGATGAAGCGGACTCTGAAGCAGTAGCGGAACCGAAGACGGAATGGGCTGTCGAGTCGAGAAAACCGCTCACGACCGAAGGGATGAGCGCCTCGATTCAACAGAAGTTCGAGAACTTCCGCGGTGTCGGCCTCGTCGAACGCCAAGGGCGCATTTACGTCCTCGATTCGGAAGAACTCGTCCTCTATACGGTCAACCCGGACGAAGGGACGATGAACGGGCAGATGGTGACACCTCGCGTCTACGGCTCGACCGGCATGTTCCTGCAAGACAATGAGATATTCGCCATCGTGCGACCAGATGTGTTCGACCTTGACGATTTCGTCTCGGTCGACTGATAGGAGAGAATGAGATGAGCAAACGTTACTTTTATGAAGAGGTTCGCCAGTTCCACGAGACGTTCGGACACCCGGAGGCGAGTGCACCGCAACCGCTCGGCTTAGACCGTGCTGTCAAACGTTCGGTCTGGACGGCAGAAGAAGCTGTCGTCGAATTTTTACATCAATCGGCACGGAATGAAGACGAGTTCCTTGCTGCCGTCGCCACGTTCCAACAAGGATTCGAACAGGCGGTTCAAAAATCGCTCCAAGACGCACCGCCGACGGACGACGTCGCTCGCCTCGTCGGACAAGGTGATGCGCTCACGGACGCCCTCTATTTCGTGATGGGCAGTTTCGTCGAACTCGGGCTCGACCCGGTTCCGTTGTTTGAAATCGTGCAGCGTGCCAATATGGCGAAGCTCGGACCAGACGGCAAGCCGATCCTCCGTGCGTCAGACAATAAAGTCATGAAGCCGGAAGGCTGGTTGCCACCCGAGCCAGAGCTCGAGGCGGAAGTAAGACGTCAACTTGAAGCAAAACAGTGACACTAAAAAGAGAGCCGATCGCACGTGCGATCGACTCTCTTTGTTTATACGGTCGTCTGTTCCGCGAACTGTGCCGCGTGTGAACCGGCACAGTGTCCGGTCGTGAAGGCGGCCGTGATGTTATAACCACCCGTATAGCCGTGAATATCGAGCACTTCGCCGGCGAAGAACAAGCCGTCTGCTTTCTTCGACATCATCGTCTGTGGGGCGATTTCTTTGACGGAAACGCCGCCGCCCGTGACGAACGCTTTATCGAAATCGAGCGTTCCGGTGGCGTGCAACTCGAACGTCTTCAATCGGGTCGCGAAATCGATGACCGATTGTTTCTTCAGTTGGCTCGCGTCCTCTTCGCCGAACGCGAGGTCGGCCAACAACAAGTCGAGCATACGCTCCGGGATAAATCCTTTCCAGACGTTCTTGACGGCCCGCTTCGGTTGGTCTTGCACTTGGTTCCAAAGCTCTTGACACAGCTCGTCACGTGCCATATCCGGGAACAAGTCGAGCGAGAGGGCGACGACGCGCTCTTTGCTACGTTTGCGTTCTTTAATCGTATATTGACTGCACCGGAGGGCAATCGGACCCGAAATCCCGAAATGCGTGAAAATCATGTCGCCACGGTGTGTCTTAATCGGCTTGCCTTTCTTGCCGTGAACGGTGAGGGCGACGTCACGGAGCGACAGCCCTTGCAGCTGTTTCGTGCCGATGAACGCATTGTTCAACAAAATCGGTACTTCAGTCGGGAACAGCTCGGTGATCGTATGGCCGGCTTTCTCGGCCCATGGATAGCCGTCCCCGGTCGAGCCGGTGTGAGGGACAGATTGTCCACCGACGGCGATGACGCAAGCGCCGGCCTCAATCCGCTCGCCGTCCTCGAGTTCGACCGCTTCGAACTCATTTGCTTCATTAAAATGGAGCGTCTTCACTTTCGCATTTTTGCGAATCTCGACACCGAGTTGGTCGATGGCCCCGAGGAGCGTGTTGACGACGTCTTGCGCTTTATCCGTCACCGGGAACATCCGGCCGTTATCTTCCTCTTTTAACGGGATGCCGAACCCGGTGAACAAGTCGATAATCGACTGGTTGTCGAACTGGGCGAGGGCGCTATATAAGAAGCGTCCGTTCCCCGGGATGAATTGAATCAACTCGTCGACGGGCTTGCGGTTCGTCACGTTACAGCGTCCTCCGCCAGAAATGGCGAGCTTGCGTCCGAGCTTCGAACCTTTATCAATTAGGAGCGTGTTCGCTCCGGCTTTGGCGGCGGCATAGGTCGCCATCAGACCGCTTGGGCCTCCTCCGATGACGATTACATCTTTCATCATGGTATCCCTCGTTTCTCTTTCAAATCAAATTCGTAACTTTATTATCTGCAACAGTAAGAGTATAATGAGAAACGGTCGTTTTGTAAAATTAGGTACATTAGTTGTGAAACAATAGATGGAGGTATCTCATGTCATCAAGCGTCAAACAAGATTCAGGACGAGAGTCCTTCGTCAAAGGCACGCTGCTGCTGTCAGCCGGAAATTTGATTTCACGTGCACTCGGACTGCTCTATACGTTCCCGTTCCAAGCGATGGTCGGGATTGCCGGTGTCACGCTCTATCAGGCGGCGTACACCTATTATGCGCTCATGATCGCCATTTCGACGGCGGGGATTCCCGTGGCCGTATCGAAATTCATCGCCAAGTATAATGCGCTCGGCGAATATGGCACGAGTCAGCGCTTGTTCCGCCAAGGGATGAAGCTGATGCTCGTGACCGGAGTCGTCGCTTTTTTATTACTGTTCTTCTCAGCACCGTGGTTATCGGAACTCATGGTCCGCAACTCGGAGAACAATCAGCAATATATCGACTCGTTGACGCTCGTCACGCGTAGCGTCAGTTTCGCCCTCCTGCTCATCCCAGCGATGAGTATGGTGCGCGGCTATTTCCAAGGACATCAGGACATGGCCCCGACGGCCATCTCCCAGGTCATCGAACAGATCGTCCGCATCATGTTCCTGCTCAGTGGGACGATGCTCGTCTTGTTCGTCTTCTCGGACTCGGCACTCATTCGTCCGCTCGCCGACTCGCTCGGTGGCACCGCTGCCGTGGCGACGACCGAGTTGAACGGTTTGAAAGTGCTCGCCGTCACGATTGCGACGTTCAGCGCCTTTATCGGTGCGATTGGTAGTATCGTCGTGCTCGCCATGTACTGGCGCAAACGGAAAGACATCCATCGTCAAACCGATAATCCGGCCGGCACACCGGTCCGTTCGATGAAATCACTATTGCTCGAGTTGCTCAGCTATTCGATTCCAATCGTCATGGTCGGTCTGTCGACGCCGCTCTATCAGTTCGTCGACCAGTTGACGATGGTCAATACGTTGCTCAACTCTGGGAAGTCGGTCGCCGAAGCGACGTCCGCGTTCGGATTCTTGACGGGGAACGCCCATAAAATCGTGTTGATTCCGGTATCGATTGCGGCGAGTGTGTCGATGGCGACCATCCCGCTCGTGACAAAATCGTTCACTCACGGCGATATGAACAAAGTTCGCAATCAAGTGAACCATATTTTCCAAGTATCGTTCTTTGTCACCATCCCGGCCGTCATCGGATTGGTCGCGCTCGCGGAACCGTTGTTCGGGACGTTGTTCCCAGGTGACCGCGAAGGGTGGGTCTACCTGCTCCACTACGCACCGAGTGCGTTCTTCCTCGCTTATTACTCGGTGGCGGCGGCCATCCTGCAAGGGATCAACCGTCAATATTTCACGATCTTCGCAACGGCGATGGGTCTCATCACGAAAGCTGTGCTCAACGTACCGTTCGTGTATGCAATCGGCGGGATCGGCGCTGGTTATGCGACAATCGCCGGTTATATCGTCGCGATTATCCTCATGGTTTGGAAAATCCAACGGGCGCTCCAGTTTCCGTATAAGCAACTGTTGCGTCGGACGATGCTCATGTTTGCCATGGGTGGCGCGATGTTTATCGCCGTGTATGGCTCGCTGTTCGTCACGCTCCGGAATGAACCGAGTTGGGGCAATGATATCGTTGCCACGATCGTCGGTTTCGGAATCGGTCTCGTCGTATACGGCTATCTCGGTTGGAGAAGCCACTTGGCCGGAAAACTATTAGGGAAACGATTCCAGTATCGGAGGAAAGCTTAATGCGAATTGATAAATTATTGGCGAACATGGGATACGGTTCGCGCAAAGACGTCAAGATTTTACTGAAACAAGGGGTCGTCCGTGTCGATGACCAACCTGTCAAAGACGCGAAACGTCAAGTCAACCTTGAAACGGAACGGGTGACCGTGCAAGGCGAGGTCGTCGAGTACAAACCGTTCGTCTACTTGATGATGAACAAGCCGGCAGGTGTCATCAGTGCGACCGAGGACAAGGTCGAATCGACGGTCGTCGATTTGATTGACCCGTCCTACGCCCATTACGAGTTGTTCCCGGTCGGACGTCTCGACAAGGACACGACCGGTCTGTTGCTTCTCACAAACGATGGGGCGTTCAATCATGCGCTCATGTCACCGCGTAAGCATGTCGACAAAGTGTATGTCGCCGAAGTTGACGGGGAGATGACGACAGACGATGTCCGTCACTTCGCCGAGGGTGTCGAGCTTGAGGACGGCTATACGACGAAACCGGCCCGACTTGAGCTCATCAGCAAATCCGGACGTCGTTCGACGGTCCGTCTGACGCTCTCGGAAGGGAAGTATCATCAAGTAAAACGGATGATTGCCGCGGTCGGGAAACACGTCGAGCAGCTCGAACGGGTCCAAATCGGCGCACTCGAGCTCGACCCGACGCTCGAACCCGGGGCGTATCGGGAGTTGAGCGAAGAGGAAGTCGACTTGTTCTTCACATGAAATGAAGGCACGTGTCAGCCGACACGTGCCTTTTTGGGCGCAAAAAAAAGGGACCCGTTGCCGGAATCCCTCGTAACTTGTTATTTAATTTGCCGTCTTGAGCGAACGTTTTGATGATGTCCACGTTCCGCGACTCGGACTTTCAACCAGATTGTTGTATTCAAGCACGTTCAAATCACGCTGTACGGTGCGTGATGTGATCCCGAACTCCTCTACTAGTTCAGAAGTGGTGACGCATTCCCTTTCGTTAATGAACAAATAAATGGACTTGATGCGGGTTAGCATACGATCTGTTGAACCTTTCATTGGATAACCTCCCAATGCGTAGAATGATGAAAGACAAAACCTACGGACGACAAATGAAATATGAAATTGTTATTTTCTAAAATTACACCTTTAGTATACCGCTCCTGCATAGAATTGCAAGAGAAAAGAACGAACAATCGAAATGTAAAGAAACGATTATGAACGTAAATATCGAATGAAGGATATGTAAAGACGTAGACAAAAGGCTAAAAGACGAACGAAAAAATATTTTCGAAATGAATGTTCGTCTTTCTAACATTTGGATATACTAATAAGGGAGAGAACATTCGCAAAGGGGAGATCCATATGAATTGGAGACAAGAAGTCGACGCACGAAAAGACGCATTTTTAGAAGATTTAACAGGGTTATTGCAAATCCCAAGCGTGCTTGATGAGACGAAGACCGGCCCGAACGAACCGTTTGGACCTGAAGTCCGCCGAGCTCTCGATTACATGTTTGCACTCGGAGAGCGAGACGGGTTCGCTACGAAAGACGTCGCCGGATACGCGGGGCATTTAGAATACGGGTCAGGGGAAGAAATCGTTGGCATCCTCTGTCACTTAGACGTGGTGCCGGCTGGGGAGGGATGGACGTATGGGGCGTTCAATCCTACCATCGCCGACGGGAAAATATTCGCCCGTGGCAGCAATGACGATAAAGGACCGACGATGGCTGCTTATTACGGACTGCGCATCGTGAAGGAACTTGGATTGCCGCTATCGAAACGCGTCCGCCTGATTGCAGGTTGCGACGAGGAGAGCGAATGGCGTTGTGTCCGCGAATACTTCAAACAAGAGGCGATGCCGACATATGGCTTCGCACCGGACGCTGACTTTCCAATTATCAATGCTGAAAAGGGGCTATACGATGGCGTCTTGAAGCAGCTCCCAATTCAACGGGTGCCAGGCTCGAAACATCACTTGGTCTCGTTCGTGAGCGGAGAACGGCCGAACATGGTCCCGGACTTTGCGACAGCGGTACTCGAGACAGAAGACGTTCTCGAAGAAAAGTTTGAAGCGTATCTCGAAAAATATGAAGCGGACGGCACGTGCACATGGGACCAAGGGACGTATACGTTCACGATGAAAGGTGTGGCCGCCCACGCCATGGAACCAGATAACGGAGTCAACGCGGCCTACGTCCTCGCCGGCTTCTTGTTGACGCTCCCGCTCGACATTCAAGGAGAGCGCTACATCGAGTTCATTCGTCACGTGTTCGCCGATTCACGCGGGATTTCACTCGGTATCGAAGCGAGTGATGAGACGGGTGATTTGACGATTAACGGTGGCGTGTTCCGCTATCAAGGGGACGAACGGACGGCGACGGTGAATATCCGTTATCCATACACCGCGAAATTCGAGGAACGGTTGCAAAACTTGAAAGAGATCGCCTTGTCGTTCGGGTTCGAACTGTCGACGCGTCATCATATGCCGCCGCACCATGTGGCCGAAGACCATCCGCTCGTGAAAACGTTGGCAGGCGTCTATGAGCGTCAGACCGGCGAGTCAGCGCACTTGATGGCCATCGGCGGAGGGACGTATGCGCGCTCGCTCGAGGCTGGTGTCGCTTTTGGGGCGCTGTTCCCTGGAGCGAAAGACGTCGCCCACCAAGTCGATGAATACATGGAAATTGAAGATTTACTTCGCGCCGCCGCCATCTATGCGGAAGCGATTTATGAGCTCGCTAAATAATAACCCGTGAGAGCTGACTGATTCGGTCGGCTCTCTGTCTGTTAGGAAGGAAGTTTACTGTGAACCAACAAAAAATATCGTTTCAATCGATTTACGTCGCCATTTTCTTTGCCCAAGGAGCCCTCATTCCTTACATGGCACTTTTCTTCTCGCAGTCACGTTTTGATTTGTCTCCGGGTCAGGTCGGAACAATCGTCGCCATCATGCCGATCCTCTCAATCGGTGTCCAACCGCTATGGGGCATGCTCGCCGACCGAACGGGGCGGGTTCGGGCTTGGCTGATTATCGCAATGCTCGGGGCGGCTGCCTTATCGCTCACGTTTTTGTTCGCGACGTCTTACGTATGGATTATTATGTTGATGATCGCCTGGTCCATCTTCCAATGTGCACACATCCCGCTCGTCGATATGATGACACTCGAGTATACGTCACGCGCCAAAATCGACTACGGGGCCATCCGTCTGTTTGGATCGGCCGGATTTGCGATTGCGGTGTTCGTCATGGGTCGCATCTCGGACACGACATGGGGACTCGCGAGTACGTTTTTACTCAGCGCGGTCATGCTGGCAATCGGTACGCTGTTCGTGCGGAGCGTATCTGAACAGGAACCGAAGCAAGTGCACACGACGGCCCCGTTCCAATGGTCGGCCGTCTGGAATGGGCCGTTCATCGCCTTTTTGATTGGGGGCATGCTCGTCTTCGGCCCGATTTACGCGAATAACTATTACTTCGGAATTTATGTGACGAGCATCGGAGGCTCAACGACGCTCGTCGGGACACTGTTCCTTGTCGCGGTATTATGCGAAATTCCATTCATGAAAGTGGCTTACCAAATCGTCTCACGTCTAGGTACGGTCAACGTGCTGGCGGGAGCCGCCTTGATTTCGGCGCTTCGCAACGGCTGGTTAGCACTTGAGCCCCCGATTTGGGTCGTTTGGATTCTTGCCATCGTTCAAGGACTGGTCGTCGGATTATTGATTCCGGTCGCACTTCAATTTGTCCGCAGCCTTGTCAGCCGCAACGTCGTCTCGACGGCGATTGGCGTCTATATGGCCATCACGTCAGGACTAGCGACGGCCGGATTCAACTTCCTCAGTGGATTTATCATTGAATATAACAGCATCATCGGTGTATTTTGGATGTACACGGTGGTCAGCATCGTAGGAGCGGTCCTCTTCTTTGGACTGAGACGTTTTCGAGTGAAAGGATGATGGTCATGTCGACACATTATTTTTTGGCGCTACCCATCGAGGACGAAAAGTTCGAACATGTACAGCGGGACATCTTGCCGTTTTATTCGTATCGTCGGACGTATCGTCCGGAGGAATTTCATTTGACACTTCAGTTTCTCGGTTCATTGGACGATGATGAAGTCGAGGCAGTGAAAGAACTCACACGTGAAGTGACAACGTCGACGGCCCCGTTCGCGCTGACGTTCCAGCAAATCGACCACTTCGGTAGACCGGATCGTCCGCGTGTCTTGACGATCGTCCCGGAACCGTCCGTGGACTTGACGGCGCTTACCGGGACGCTTCGACGAAAGTTATCCGAAGAGATTCCAGCACTCGACCGTAAACCGTTCGTCCCCCACGTCACACTCGCGAAGAAGTGGGACATAGGCACACGAATCCCGTACATCGCCCCGACGTTTACCATCGAGGAGCCGATTGAAACGGTCGTACTTTATCGAATCAATCCAAACCATACCCCTGCCTATGAGGCAGTCGAAGTATTTCCGTTACAGCGGTCAGAGGAGGACACATGGCGATCCCGATTAAAATTTTTGACGTAACATCTAAATATGAACGAAACATGCTCGACCAGTTCAATCGCTTTCAAGAGTATGTCGAGTCCGATGTCGCTCGCATGCGTCGTCTTCACGATTCCAATCGGTTGAATCCTCCCGAAATCATGGAGTTTGAGAACCCGTGGTGGAAATTTTGGCGCCGTACGGAACGCATCGAGCTCGAACCGACACCGCTCTCGGAGTCGCAGTTCCAGACGTTGCTCACGAACCGCCGTCATATCCAAAAACTGCAGTACGCCTGTGAAGGGGCGACCGAGGCGGACGTCCCGTTGTTGCCGTTTTTGCGAGAATACGGATATCGCAAGATGGTATCCGAATGGAACGACCAACACTTCTTCATGTATCGTCCGGTCGTCGAATGGAACGGGGCGACGGTCGAACTGAGCCATCTCATCATCGGACCATCGCATATTTACCTGGTCGAATGGCTCGACGGCGACCGCAGCATCTATCACATATCGAAGCAGAAGACGTGGATTCATCAACCGCTCAAAGGGGAAAATAAACGTGTAGTCAACCCGCTCATCGCGTTGACGCGCACCGAAGAAATCGTTCGACAGTTTCTTCCGTCCTATGACGGGGTCATCCAAAAAGTGACGGTGGCCCCACAAGGCTATTTCGATCATGTGCCTGAAATTCGGTCGACTCAGTTCATCTCACGCGCGGATTATGAACCGTGGATGAAACAAGTGAACACGAGGGCGCCGATCGTCAAAGCCCAACAAATTCGAGATGTGGCGAAACTACTAGATGCGACAGCCCAGATGCCGTTTCGACAATTTTTGGACCAGTAGGTAGGAGAGGATGGAACGCGTATGCATCACACACCAAATCAGCAAACGACGTCTCATGTGACGATTGAACGGGCTTCCTTGCTCTCATTCGAGACGATTCGACTCGAGGTCATTGCCGAATATGAATCCGTACCGGTACAAATCGAACAAAACGGTCGACCGGTCGATTATGTGGTGCTCAACGAATGGACGACAGAGGCGGGCACGATTGAACGAGATATCCAATTGACGCGCCCGGTTACGCTCGAAGCGGTCTATACCGTGTTTCACCCTGGACATAAGACGATTGTCGTCGTGCCCCGCGAAATTGTGCATACAGACGAGTTTGAACGTCGCTATGCCTATGACGGACCGCTCGGCCTTTCATTTTCCGGGCAATCGATTGAGGCATATGTCTGGTCGCCCGTCGCGTTTTCGATTTGGTTCGTCATCCATGATCCCGAAACGCATCGTGAGATTGAACGGTTTCGCATGTCTCGGAGCGGTCGAGGCGTCTGGCATGCCGATGTTCCTAGACTGTACGAAGGCTATTTTTATCGACTGTACGTCAAGACACCTGTCGAAACGAACGAGGTCGTCGATCCTTACGCCAAAGCCGTCAGCCTAAATGGCGAATTTGGCGTATTGATCGATGTTGAGACAGCCGTCGCTGAGCACGTGGAGCCGGCAGAACGCCCGCCTCTCCGCAAAGCGACAGATGCCGTCATCTATGAACTGCATATCCGTGACTTCACGAGCCACCCTGCGTCGACGAGTCGACGGCAAGGGCTGTACGCCAGCATCGTCGAGACCGGGCTTGAAACCCGGGCGGGGAACAGTGCCGGTTTCGATTATTTGAAAGAACTCGGGGTCACGCACCTGCAGTTATTGCCGGTCCATGATTTTGGAAGCGTCGACGAAGCGACCCGGATGCCTTACAACTGGGGTTATGATCCGATCCATTGGTTCGGGTTGGAAGGCAGTTACGCCTCGAAACCTGACGAGCCGCTATCACGCATTCTAGAGTATGCCGAAATGGTCGATGCCTTGCATCGCCATGACATGCGCGTCGTCGTCGATGTCGTCATGAACCATATCTTCATCCGTGAGCAATCGTCGCTCGAAGCACTCGTCCCGTACTATTATTTCCGTTATGAACATGACGGGACGGTCGCGAACGGGACCGGCGTCGGAAACGACACGGCCTCAGAACGGTATATGATGCGACGGATGATTGTCGATTGTGTGACGTACTTTGCCGAGACGTATCACGTCGACGGTTTCCGGTTCGACTTGATGGGCATTCATGACGTCGAGACGATGAATCAAATACGGGCCGCACTCGATAAAATCGATCGCTCGATTTTGATTTACGGGGAAGGATGGGATTTGGCGACACCGCTCAGCCCATCATTGAAAGCCTCGTCGCATAACGCGGCCTTCATGCCCCGAATCGGTCATTTCAATGACATGATGCGGGACGCCTTGAAAGGGTCGACGTTCAATGACCGGGAGCGCGGGTTCGTCTCCGGGAATGAGTGGCGGGAGTGGGAGCTTCGCGAATGTATCACCGGAGCGGTCCAAATCCCGAACGTCACCGTCGGGCGTTTCCCGAGCCCGCAGTATACGATCAACTATGTCGAAGCACATGACAATTATACGACGTACGATAAATTGCTCTTGTCGTGTGAAGATATGGACGAGACGATGCGGTTGCGGATGCAACGGTTCGCCACAGCCATCGTCATCACGTCGCAAGGCGTCCCGTTCCTTCACGCCGGCCAAGAGTTTGGTCGGACAAAACAAGGGGTTGAGAACAGCTATAATGCACCGGACCGAATCAATCACTTCGATTGGGACTTACGTGACGAGCGGCAAAGTGAGGTCGAGTTTGTGAAGACCCTACTCAAGTTACGGCGCCGTCACACGTGTTTCCGCTACGATACCCGGCAAAAAGTCATCGAACAGTTCAAGTTCCTCCCGTCGCCCCCGGGCGTGATTGCATACGAGCTGACGGCGAGCCATTCTTATGATGCCTGGCAGCGCGTCCGCGTCTATCTGAACGGAACGTTCCACGATGTGACGTTCCAAGCGGAGGGGGACTGGAACGTCTACGTACAAGGGGAAAAGGCGAGCCTCGTCCCGATTGAACGAAATCCGAGCCAGATTCAAGTCGAGTCGTTGTCAATGACGATTATCGCGTGTTAATATGGTGATTGTATCTTTGTAATTCTTAATGAGATTTGAGCGTGATGAATATGTATTCAGATATAATCGGTGCGCTCGGTGAAGAGTGGACGGTGGCTTCCGCAGGCGGGATTACAGGCGAAGCGTACGTAGCGACGACGCGCCAACAAAAAATCTTTGTCAAACGAAACTCGTCCCCGTTTTTAGCCATTCTTTCCGCCGAAGGCATCGTCCCCAAATTGCTGTGGACGAAACGGATGTTTAACGGTGACGTCCTCAGTGCCCAACAGTTCATCGAAGGTCGTGAGCTCTCGCCAGCCGATATGAAACGGGCTGATGTGGCGGCACAGCTTGGGAAGATTCATCATTCGAAAGAGCTATTATTCATGTTGCAGCAGTTGAATCATACACCGGTCACGTCCTCACTGTTGCTCCGGCAATGTGCCGCTTACGAGCAAGACGAGGCGGACGTGACGATTGATGAGGCAATCCGTTGGTTGTCGGTCCATCAGCCGATTGATGACGAACGTGAACTCGTCGTCTGCCATTCAGACTTGAACCATAACAATTGGATTGAGGATGAGACCGGTCTGTTATATTTGACCGACTGGGATGACGCCATCATCGCCGACCGTGCCTTTGATTTGGCCATGGTCGTCTACAGCTACGTCGACGAGGTGGACTGGGAGACGTGGTTCAGCCATTACGGCATCCGTTTCACCTCCGAATTACACTATCGAATGCACTGGTATGCGATTGCCCAGACGGTTCTGACCTTATATGGGGAACAGAACGGCATCGCCCGAGCAGAAGGATTGACCGTGCTCCGGGAATTGCTCGATGAAGCAGAGGAACGGACACAATGAAAAAAGGGATGGATCACGAGTGTGAGCCATCCCTTTCCATATGCATCAGACATCATCAGGTTTCATGAAATACGCCCATACGAACGTCGCGATGACGGCGCCGAAGAACGTCAACGGAGCCGCGTAAAAAATAAGAAATTGATCTAACGTGCTCATCGATATAACCTCCTTGTGAAGGATGATTCATGTTCATTAAACAATGATTTCGTGTATAATCGCAAGGGGACTGCTCGCGCGAAGCGGCTAGTCAGCTGAAACTTGAACATTTCTTGAACGAAAGGTTGGAAAAACATGCGTTTACGTCACAAGCCTTGGGCTAAAGAATACATGGAAGCTCAAGAACACGTCTTTATCACTCATCCCGAAACGTTAAAAGGGAACTGGACATCAGAATTTAAGAACGACAATCCGCTCTTCATCGAAGTCGGGTCGGGGAAAGGGCAATTCATTTTAGGGATGGCCCAGCAGTTCCCGGACGTCAACTTCATCGCTATCGAGTTGTTCGAGAGCGTCGCCGTGTCGATCGTGCAAAAGCTCGTCGAAACGCCGATGCCGAACGTCCGCGTCTTGACTGTGGATGCCAAGCAACTCGTCGACTATTTCGAAGCCGGCGAAGTCGACCGCGTCTATTTGAACTTCTCAGATCCATGGCCGAAGACCCGACATGCGAAACGTCGTTTGACGTATAAGACATTCCTCGCCACGTACGAGGCTGTGTTGCCACGCGGAGGCGAGATTCACTTCAAGACGGATAACCGCGGACTGTTCGAATATTCACTCGAAAGCATGAGTCAATACGGCATGTACTTCACAGATATTTCACTTGATCTTCACGCGAACGAACCGGCAGATAACGTCCGTACCGAGTACGAAGAGCGCTTCAGCGCCATGGGACAACCGATTTATCGGATGGAGGCCGCGTTCCGCCCGAAAATTTGACACGCTTTTTTCTTATTTTAATAGCATTTTCTTCACACTTTTTTCTTTCTTCTTGGTACAATAGGAATGACGCTAAACTGGAATTAGAGAAGGGGGAACATGGGGATGTTGAAAAAAGCATGGGCAAGCCTGCTTGCACTAATCTTCATTCTAACAATCGCACCACTTAATACCTCGGCAAATGAGGCGTTCTTGGACGCCCTTGAAGAGGATTTGAAGGCCACGCACTATGATTACAAAGAAGGAACGGCTGAAATCGTAAAAGAAGAGACGCTCCGTCATTCGAATGGCAACGAAGTCATCGCGGCGGTCGTTGAAATTGATACGGTCCGTGACGGCATCTTCATCACACGTAAGACGGAGTTCCATTACTATGATGCGACGGACAACAAAATCCTCGCAACAGCTGACCTTGCAGAAGTCGAAGGCGCGACTGAATTTGCAGACGCAAATATCGACATGCTCGGACAACAAATCGTCTATTGGTTGCCTGTCTTGATCTTGTTACTCTTGATCGCAATCCCGGCTGTCATCTTGTTCGTTGTCGTGCCACGTTTCTACTCGACGACTGAATACATGAACCCGATTTACGAGAAAAACGATAACCCACGTTAAAAAAAGAGCCGCGAGGCTCTTTTTTTATGCCATCTTTAACTGTTCGACGATTTGAGCAACGTCCATGCCGTTACCGGCTGAGACGGAAGCGACGAAGGCGCTCTCGACGATCGGGCCGTCATAAAACTGGACGGTCTTCTCGCCTTCATACATATCGACGGCCAGTTCGGCGTTCATCGTGGCCGAACCGATATCCGATAAGATGAGTGCCTCTTTGTCGACGGCTTCAATGGCTTCAAGGATTCGGGTCACATCAGTCCCGATGCTGCCGTCTTCAAGCCCGCTCGCTAAATGAATCGGAACGGACGGGGCCATCTCTTTCATCAAGTCTTGAATCCCTTCAGCGATTTTAGCGCTATGGGATACGATGATGAGCTCTACGATATCACTCAACCTCCTTCATAATCGCTTTTAAGACGATTGAACTCGAGAGTGCCCCCGGGTCGACGGTACCGCGAGAGTTCTCACCGAAATAAGACGCCCGTCCTTTCGTGGCGACCATATCTTCGGTCGCACCGACGAGTTGATCAAGTTTTGCGTCAAAGTCGTCGGACTCGTTCAAGTCACTCAAGAACGGGTCCCACACATCGACCATCGTCTTTTGGCCAACTTCCGATTTCCCGCGCGCCTTGATCGCTGTCGCTGCTTCGACAAGCGCTTCTTTGACGAGATTGAAATCGGCTTCGGTCGCGTCACCAAACTTAGGCGCTGCCTTGACGAAAGCGGAACCGTAAAGTGGACCGGCTGCACCACCGACTTTCGACATGAGCGTCATCCCGACTTTCTTACTCAAGTCGCCGAGAGTCGGGTAGTCGTCATCGAGGACAGCGACGACCGCTTCAAAGCCACGCGACATATTGATGCCGTGATCTCCGTCGCCGATGGCGCGGTCGAGATTGGTCAATGTATCCTTGTTCGCCTCAATCTCTGATTGGGCGTGCCGTAATGCTTGCTTGAATCCTTCAATCGTCAACATTGCATGAACACCTCATTCGTAGATTAGAGTTTGAAACCGAGTGCCGCCGATGGTGCATCGAGATAGCTCGTCAACTCTTCGTCGAGCGGCAAGAGTGTGATCGAGAAGCCGTGCATCTCGAGTGATGTCATATAGTTGCCGACGTATTTTCGTTTCAATGAATAGCCGGCATCTTCCAATTTTTTCGCGACGAAGTGATACGTCACGTACAGTTCAGATAGAGGCGTTCCGCCCATACCGTTGACCATGACGGCGACTTCGCCGGGGCTGACTTCTTTTTTCAAATGATCAAGCAAGTCATCGACAATCGCATCGACGTTCGTCGTCGGTTTCCGTTCGACGCCGCGTTCTCCGTGAATACCGATTCCGATTTCCATTTCTTCTTCGTTCAAATCGAATCCAGGTTTACCGCTCACCGGCATATAGCAAGGTTCGACGGCCATCCCCATTGAGCGGACATTGGCCGCGACTTTCTCTGCAAGCGCTTTCACTTCATCGAGTGACTTCCCGCTCGCTGCGGCTGCACCGGCAATCTTGTGGACGAACACGGTACCGGCGACACCGCGACGGTCTTCTTTGTTCGTGATAGCGACATCGTCGGCGACGACGACGTGGTCGACTTTAATCCCTTCGGCGTCCGCGAGCTCTGCGGCGAGTTCGAAGTTCATGACGTCACCTGCGTAGTTTTTGACGACGAGCAATACGCCATTGCCGCCATCGGCCGCTTTGATGCCTTCGAGTACCATGTCCGGTGTCGGGGACGTGAACACTTCACCGCATACGGCGGCATCGAGCATCCCATCGCCTACATAACCGGCGTGCGCTGGTTCGTGGCCGCTCCCTCCACCTGAGACGAGTCCGACTTTCCCGGACTTGGCCCCGTCGGCACGACAGATGACATTGAATCCTTCCACACGACCGTACAGTTCAGGGTGGGCGTGGACCATACCTTCGACCATTTGTGACACGAGCTCGTTTGCTTCACCGATCAGTTTCTTCACGTGGGATCACTCCTTTTTGAGTTTGAAAAGTACCATATTCAATTTTCCACTCTTTTGGGTGAATTAAACAAAAAAAGTCGGCGAAAATATTCGCCGACCTCATCTCATGCATATTCAAGTAGAGCGCCAGTCTCTGAATCGACTGTGAATTGGTACGTCTTCTCTTCGTCGTTCTCGAGAACCGAGATGCCGCCTTTGAAGACGTCGTACTCGCGTCCGTCATACGTATAAATCTCAGGTGATGCCGAGATCCATGCCCCTTGGACGTGACCTTTGGCTGAAAATGCACGCTTCGTGTACTCAAGCGCATCCTCGGCCGATAAGCTTCGTTCATCTAACACTTTTTTCGTCATAAGTGCGGCTGCGATGGCAACCCCGATTCCAACTAACCAATATCTTTTCTTCATATGACTACCTCCCCTTGAACTATGGCTATCATGTACATCGTACCAAAACCTGTACCCCATTGGAACGAAAACCATTCGCATCTGTCGAAAAGTTCTGTATATAATGAAACAAGAACGGTTGAAGGGATGGATGGAAATGGAACAAAAAACGAGAGACTTATTCAAGACGTTGACAGAGCTTCCGGGCGCGCCCGGGTTTGAATCAGAGGTCCGCCGGTTTGTTCGTGACCGAATCACACCGCACGTCGATGAAGTCATGACGGATGGCATCGGCTCGATCTTTGGGAAACGAGTCGGCGATGAGGCGGGACCACGCATCATGGTCGCTGGTCATATGGACGAAGTCGCATTCATGGTCACCCGAATCACAGAAAACGGGATGCTGTACATACAACCGCTCGGCGGATGGTGGAGCCAAGTGCTCATGGCACAACGATTTGACATCGTGACGGCCGATGGATTGATTCCAGGGGTCGTCGCATCGACGCCGCCGCACTTGCTTGGACCGGAGGCGATGAACAAGCCGATGGACATGAAGCAAATGTTTATCGATATCGGGGCCGACACGAAAGAAGAGGCCGAATCGTGGGGCGTACGTCCGGGTCTACCGGCTGTGCCGACGAGCGAGTTCACGCCGCTCAAACATCCGAAAAAAATTATGGCCAAGGCATGGGACAATCGCTACGGCGTCGGGCTCGCCGTCGAGTTGCTCGAAGAGACGACAAAAGCCGATCACCCGAACATCTTGTTCGCCGGGGCGACCGTACAAGAAGAAGTCGGTCTCCGTGGTGCCCAAACAGCAGCCGAAATGATTCGTCCGGATGTCGCGCTTGTCCTCGACGCATCACCAGCCAACGATGCATCAGGCAATAAGACAGAGTTCGGACAGCTCGGGGAAGGGGCACTCATTCGTATCCTCGATCGAGTCATGGTCATGTCTCCTGAGATGCGTGACTTCCTGCTCGATACGGCATCTGATGAAAACATTAAGACCCAGTATTTCGTCTCGCCAGGTGGCACGGATGCGGGTCGCATCCACATGAGCGGGGAAGGGGTGCCGACGGCCGTCATCGGTGTCGCGGCGCGTTATATCCACACGCATGCCTCGATTTTGCATACGGACGACTACGACGCGGCGAAAGCGCTCCTGAAGGCACTCGTCAAACGACTCGATCGATCGACGATGGAGACGCTCCGGGCTTCACGCTAATTGAACGAAGAACGTCACTCGTGGAGTGGCGTTTTTTTCATATTGAAATTTCACGAGAAACGCTTATACTGATAAAAGTGTGAAGACAGAAACTTTACGACTGACAAGACAGAAAAGAGGAATTTCCATGCTTAAGAAAAAAGGGATTACGCTCAGTCCGTCGCTCTATTTCGTGACGGCTCTCAGTTATATGGCACTCGGATTATTCAGTACGCTCATTATCGGCTTGATTATGAAGACGGCCGGAGGACAGTTGCTCGAGACGAGCCTGTCTGGATTTGGTTCGACGCTCATCGAGATTGGTGACGTGGCCATCGGCTTGACCGGGCCTGCCATCGGAATCGCCATCGCCTATGCGCTCCAGGCACCACCACTCATCTTGTTCTCGGCACTCGTCGTCGGGGCATTCGGCTATGAGTTCGGACCAGCCGGCAGTTATGTGGCGACGTTGCTCGCCGTCGAAGTCGCCAAGCTCGTCTCGAAGTCGACGAAACTCGATATTTTGGTCACGCCGTTCACGACAATCGGCATCGGTTATTTGAGTTCGACCTATATTGGCAAATACGTCGGGTTGTTCATGACACAGCTCGGCACATGGATCGAATGGGGAACGGAACAACAACCACTGTTCATGGGCGTCGTCGTCGCGACGTTGATGGGGCTCGCCCTCACGGCTCCGATTTCGAGCGCGGCCATCGCCCTCATGCTCGGTTTGAGCGGGATTGCCGCCGGCGCGGCGACGGTCGGGTGTGCTGCCCAAATGGTCGGGTTTGCCATCACGAGCTATCGGGACAATGGCATCGGAGGCGCCATCGCCCAAGGCATCGGTACATCTATGCTCCAAGTCGGCAATATTGTCAAAAACCCATGGATTTTGTTGCCGCCGACCGTGGCCGGCGCCGTGCTCGCGCCGATTGCGATTCTGTTGTTTGAACTCGAGAGCGTCGCGGCAGGCGCTGGCATGGGAACAAGTGGACTCGTCGGACCGATCGTCATGCTCGAAACGATGGGCTTCAGTTGGTATACGTTCATCGTCGTCTTCGGCTTTTTAATCGTCGGGCCAGCGGTGCTCAGCTACGCCGTCTATCAAGTGTTGGTCCGGATGAACCGGATTCGACCGAACGACATGAAAATCGAATATTGAACATACGAAAGAGAGCGTCCCGGCAAATAAGCGGGACGCTCTCTTTCGTTCACCACCCGAAAAAATTCCGGACGATTTCGACCGTTTCCCGCGGGACGCGGAAGCTCGCGAGGAATAGTACGAGCAGGACGGCATAAACGGGGAGTAAAAAACGTTTTCGAATGATGGGCAGCCTGCGCACAAGACGCTTGCCGACGCGTTCAAGTATGTAAATCACGGCGAATCCGACGACGAGCCAAATGAAAATCTCGCCTCGTGATTTGTCCGTATCGATGAACAAATAACCGTAGCGTAGAATCGCCAACATGCCGATGACGCCGACGAGTTGTTCAAGTGGATGCTTCATTTCTGGATTCAACTGTTCGCGTGTCCATTTTGTCATGACTTCACCTTTTTCACGTAGTCTTCACTCCCGACTATCATAAAACACGAGAGCGGAATGTGACAACGGACTTATGCTATCATGAATGAGGAAAAAAGAACAGGAGTGGTGAAGATGAAACAACTGACAACGATGAACGAATATACAGCAGCGAAACAAGGGAAGAGCGTCCTCATGTTTTCAGCAACATGGTGCGGCGATTGCCGTTTCCTCGACCCATTCATGCCGGACATTGAAGCGAAGTTCTCAGACTGGTCATTTTATTACGTCGATCGTGATGAATGGATGGAGCTTGCGCAAGAACTCGACATTTTCGGAATTCCAAGCTTCGTCGCTTTCAACGGCGGGCAAGAAGTCGACCGCTATGTCGGACGCGAACGGAAGACGCCGGAGCAAGTCGAAGCCTTCCTTCATGGGTTAGGGTGATTTAAATGGAGCGGAATGAATTACGTCGTCATCTCGAAAGTAAGTTCACTGACGGATACCGGACCTCGTACGACCGCGAGAATGAGGTGTTGCGCATCGAACGGGCGACCGATCGTTTCGGCGTCAACATCCGTCTCGCCCCGCTCGTAGCGAAAACAAAAGTTCGAGGGGAAATCGCTGTCGATGAGGTCGTAGACTACATCAAGACAGCGCTCACCGCGGATGATGACATCACATTAGCGGGTAATGAGGCCAATCTTTATCCTGTCATCCGTTCTGCTTCGTTCTCGACCGAGACGAAACGGGGCGAGACATTGGCGATGACGCCGCATACAGCTGAGACTGCCGTCTTTTACGCCCTAGATTTGGGTAACGGCTATCGATTGATTGAAGAGCGACATTTGGGCGGGATGACGCTCGAACGCCTTGATGAGTTGGCGCGGGATAACGTCAAAAAATTACCGACCGATTTAAAAGAAGATACCGTTGCCGGCAACACGTTCTATTTCCTGGCGGCACGGGACGGCTACGAGGCGTCACGTATCTTGAACGATGACTTTTTACGAGTTATGGAACGCCGCATCGAAGGCGATATGCTCGTCGGAGTGCCGCACCAAGACGTCATGATTATCGCGGACATCCGCAACGATCAGGGTTATGATGCGATGCAACAGCTCATGTTCGACTTTTTCACGAACGGTCGGATTCCGGTGACGGCTCTTTCTTTCCATTATGAGGCTGGCGTACTCGAGCCAATTTTCATTGTCGGAAAAAAGAACCCACCAACCGACGCATAATCTGCTAAACTATTTGTGTCTAGTTTGAAAGAAGGGGCGTTTTTACGTATGCAAATCAATGCTTTTTATAACCGTGAAGGAATCGGCGATGTCCTCATGGTCCTGTTAAGAGAAGGCGATCGCCATCATCAAGTTGTTGAACGGAAAGACGATGTCGCCATCGTTAAGTCGACGACAGGGAAAGTTAATGGCTACAACGTGTTCAACGCGAGCAACTATTTTGATGTCAGCGATTGGCATGGACCGGTCGAATTGACGGCCGAATTGATTGAGACGCTCGGTGTCATCTTGCGCAAACAAAATATCGAAGCCGAGTTGTCGGGCGTGGACTTTACCCCGAAATTCGTCGTCGGCTATGTCAAAGAAGCTGAGAAACACCCGGATGCCGATAAATTGTCGATTTGTCAGGTCGAGACTGACCAAGGTATGGTCCAAATCGTCTGTGGCGCACCGAACGTCGCGGCCGGCCAAAAAGTCGTCGTCGCGAAACCGGGTGCAGTCATGCCATCAGGTTTGATCATTCGCCCGTCTAAATTACGTGGTGAGAGCTCACACGGGATGATCTGTTCGGCGCGTGAATTGAACTTGCCTGATGCACCGCAAGAAAAAGGAATTCTCGTATTAGATGACGAATATGAAGTAGGTAAAGCATTTGAAATCGGTCGCTAAACTCGACCGATTTTTTGCTAAATAGGATTGAGTGAAAAAGCGAGGAATCAAGTATGGATGCATATGAACGTTCATTAAAACAGCAAGCAGACCGAATTCGACGCGAACTATCCCAAGAAGGGAAGAAAGGTGCGCCTGCACCGAAGCCCGAGCCGAAGGATGAATTTGTGCCGTCGGATGTACCGTCTCCGATTTATGGATACGCCCGACCGAAACCGAAAATCATCCTGCCGACTGAACATTCTCCGGAGACGCGAGACGATTCAGCGATGCGTCAAGCGAAGCGAGTGGCCGTCCCAGTCGAGGAAATGTCAGAGGCGGTGCCACCAAGCGTAACGCCTGAGCCTGAGAACGAACCGGTAATTGATTCTGTAGATGAATCGGTGATGGAGTCAGTAGACGAATCTGTTGTTGAGTCAGTAGACGAATCCGTTGTTGAATCAGTAGACGAACCGGTGATGGAGTCAGTAGACGAATCGGCGCCGGACACGGACGAAGCGACGACACCACAGTCTGACTTTGATCTCATAGCGGACGAAGCGCCAGTAGCGGAGACGCTTGAGGAAATGGTGGCCGAGCAAACAGATTCACCAATCGAAGCGTCGATTATTTCCGCGGAAACATCGCAACCGATTGACGAGAGTCAGACCGTCTTGGAAGATGAGCCGGATGAATCAGATACAAAACCGCTCCTCGGGGAAGTCTCGATTGTAGAGAGCGGATTTGCCTCGGTCTTCATGGGGTCGACCGATTTGAAATCGTCAAAGATTGCCGTTCGTGAAGAAAAACAAGATGTGACCGAACCATCGTTGCCGACCGAGGCATCGGTCGAGACGGTGGCACCGATTGTTGAGGATGTTGCGAAAACATTACAGTCGGACGAACCGGTCGATGTGCCTGATGAAGAAACATTGACGCCCGCCATGGGCGTGTCATACAAAGCGGAAGGCCCTCCGCTCAACGTCATGATGACGCCGCAAGACCGGATGGCGATGTACAAGAGTCGCCGATTGGCTAAAAAAAACAATAATCTGTAATAGCATGACTCCGGTAGTTTTGCTATAATGACAAAGGTTTGTCGCATTTTTGAAACAGACCGCAATGAATTAGGGGGGCTATTTACAGATGAACCGTTATCACTTCGTCGGAATTAAAGGAACGGGCATGAGTCCTTTAGCTCAAATTTTAAATGACATGAATAATGAGGTCCGAGGTTCGGACGTTGACAAAGCATTTTTTACTGAAGAAGCATTGAACCGTAAAGGAATTGAAATCCTTCCGTTTGACCCTGAAAACATTACTGAAGGGCAAATCGTCGTCCAAGGTAACGCCTTCACAGACGATCACCCTGAAGTTGTTCGGGCACGCGAACTCGGATTGACGATATACAAGTACTATGAGTTTCTAGGCGAGTTGGCTGACCACTACACTAGTGTCGCCATCACTGGATCTCACGGGAAAACATCGACGACAGGTCTGTTGGCCCACGTCATGCGTGGCATCGAGCCGACATCATTCTTGATTGGCGATGGTACGGGTGAAGGTGTCGAAGCCTCGAAAAACTTCGTTTTCGAGGCTTGTGAGTATAAGCGTCACTTCTTATACTATCGTCCGGACTATGCCATCATGACGAACATCGACTTTGATCATTCTGATTACTTCTCAGGACTCGATGACGTCATCGACGCATTCCAAGAGATGGCCAAGCAAGTGAAGAAAGGCATCATCGCTTGCGGGGATGATGAAAATCTTCAACACATTCAAGCGAACGTGCCAATCGTCTATTACGGTTTTGGCGCTCATAACGACTTCCGCGCCGAGAACGTGAACTCGACGGATAACGGGACGACGTTTGACGTGTATTTGCGTGACGACTTCTATGGGACGTTCCGGATTCCAGGATACGGGAACCATAGCGTCTTGAACGCACTTGCCGTCATCGCGACATGTGACTACGAGAACTTACCGAAAGAGTTGGTCAAAGACCGCCTCGAGACGTTCAACGGCGTGAAACGTCGTTTCAGCGAATCGACGCTCGGAAGCCAAGTGTTAGTGGATGATTATGCCCACCATCCACGGGAAATCAGTGCGACAGTGGAAGCGGCGCGTAAAAAATACGTCGGCCGTGAAGTTGTAGCTATCTTCCAACCGCACACGTACACGCGTCTTAAATCATTCATGGATGATTTCGCTGCGGCATTAGCCGAAGCGGATGCCGTTTACTTGTGTGACATCTTCGGTTCGGCTCGCGAACAAGAAGGTACAGTTACGATTGAAGACCTGCAATCGCGCATCGAAGGCGCGAACGTGTTAAAGCGTGGCGGAACGCAAGTGCTCCAGGCACATGACAATGCCGTCCTCCTGTTCATGGGGGCTGGGGACATCCAGACTTATCAACGCGAATATGAGAAACACGTCCAACTTGAAGCGTGAATCGAGAGCGAACGGCTGATGCCGTTCGTTTTTTTTGTGTTTAACATCGAGCTAAGACGGTAATAATACTAGCGACTGAATTTGGAAAAGGAGATGTTAAGGATGGCAAGCCAAGGCGCATTAAACACATTGAACAAAGAGGTAGCCAACTATGGCCTCTTATTCGTCAAACTGCACAACTACCATTGGTACATTAGCGGCCCTCACTTCTTCACGTATCATGAAAAATTAGAGGAACTGTATAATCTCGTCGCCGAACTGTACGATGACGTGGCGGAACGTCTATTGATGAACGATGGCGAACCGTATGCGACGATGAAGGAGTATCTCGAACATTCGACGTTGCAAGAAGGGGACCGCCACGCGGATACCGAGCAGATGATTAAAGATGTCATCAGTGACTTCAAACAGATTCGCCAAGAGATGCAAGACGCGATGGAGAACTTCGAAGACGGGGACGAAGCCATCGAGGACACATTCGTGTCTCATATCGAACGACTCGAAAAAGAGATTTGGATGATGTCGGCTGCGCTCGGTAAAAAGACGAAGCTGTAACGAAAAAACAAGCGTGCCGTCATCGGCACGCTTGTTTTTGTTATTTCAAGTTCTCTGGGTTGAGTGGCAAGAGCGAGTCGACGACGAAACGCCCGTCCTTACGAATCAAGACATCATCGAACCAAATCTCGCCGCCGCCGTAATCAGGGCGTTGGATATTGACGAGGTCCCAATGGATTGACGAGTTGTTGCCGTTATAAGCGTCATCATACGCCTGACCCGGTGTAAAGTGGAAACTGCCGTCGATTTTCTCATCGAACAAGATATCCTTCATCGGATGTTGGATGTACGGGTTGACGCCGATGGCGAACTCGCCGACGAAACGTGCCCCTTCGTCCGTATTGAACACTTCATTGATTCGGTCTGTGTCGTTCGCTGTCGCATCGACAATCTTTCCATCTTTGAACGTCAACGACACGTTCTCGAACATGAAGCCGTGATACGGTGACGGCGTGTTGTACGTGATGACACCGTTGATCGAATCTTTGACCGGAGCTGTGAACACTTCACCGTCCGGAATGTTCATTTGGCCAGAACACTTGATGGCCGGAATGTCTTTAATTGAGAACGTGAGGTCCGTCCCTGGTCCTTTGATTGTGACACGGTCGGTCTCATTCATGAGGCTGACGAGCGCGTCCATGGCTCGGTCCATCTTACCGTAGTCGAGTGTGCAGACGTTGAAGTAGAAGTCTTCGAACGCCTCAGTCGATTTACCAGCGAGTTGTGCCATCGACGGCGATGGATAACGGAGCACGACCCATCTCGTTCCTTTGACGCGGTCCTCGGTATGCATTTTACCGATAGTGGCCCCGACGAGTTTTTGTTGCTCGGCCGGCACGTCTGACAGTTCGTTGATGTTGTCACCGGCACGAAGGCCGATGTAAGCGTCCATCGCTTGCATCTGTTTGCGTTCGATGTCGGCCATGAGTTCGAGCTGTTCCCGGCTCGCTCCCGTATAAAGTTTGCGCAAGATGCGGCTCTCTTTCAATAAGACGAACGGATGCCCCCCAGCCTCATACGCCTTTTCGACGAGCGCTTCGACAAGCGATTCCTCGACGCCGAAATTTTCAATGAGAACGCGTTCCCCCGGTTTCAATTCGACTGAATAATTGATTAATCCATCAGCGAGTTGCGTGATTCTTGGATCTCTCATACGAACACCCCTTTTAACTTTTTTAAATTTATTTCTATTTTAGTGTAATCGAAAACATAAAAACGGGTAAAGGAATAATCAGACCGGATGGCGAAAACGGTTGTGACAAATCTTTTGAGTCATAATGGTGCTATAATGAAACCACCACATTATCGAATAGGAGGAATGGATGCATGGAAATCACATTAGGAGGCATTGCAGGGCTCGTCGCAGCACTCGCATTTGTCGTACTCGTATTTTTCTTGGCACGTGTCTTGTCGAACGTCAATCGGACACTCGGCAGCGTCGCCAACACAACTGAAAACTTAGAACGTCAATTAGACGGAATCACAATGGAAGTGACGGCGCTCTTACATAAGACGAACCGTCTCGTGGATAACGTCGAGGAGAAAACAGAATTGCTCGCACCGGTGGCACACGCCCTTGATGAGCTCGGCACGTCACTCAACGAAGTGACAGAGTCGGTACGGACGGTTTCTTCTTCTGTTCACGTAGCAGCAGACGAGAATAAAGAGCAGATTGCCCAAGCGGTACGTTGGGGATCGGTCGCTGTAGAATTATTTAAGAAAAACAAAACAGAAACGTCTTCAGACGAACGACCATCACGTCGTCGCGGCCGTCGGGACCGTAAACAAGAACCGACTACGGTTTCACCAGGGTTGATTGCGACAGACGATACAATCAAATCATAACTATCACAAGGAGGAAGTAACGATGACATACGACAAGAACAAGACATATACGAATGAACAGCAATCAAGCGGTGGGTTTTTAGCTGGTGTCGTCCTCGGCGGCGTGATTGGTGCAGCAGTAGCACTCCTCACATCACCGAAGAGCGGACGTGAAGTACGGACATACCTCGACGAGAAAACGGCGACGTCGCGTGAGCGATTGACCGTCAAGTCGAAAGAAGTTCGTGAAAAAGCAGAACCGGTCGTCGGCGAATGGATTAAAGTAGCGAGCGATAAAGCGGCTCCGGTCTTAAACCTCGTCAAAGACAAGGCCCGTGAAGCGGCTGAATTGAAACAACAAGTCGATGAAGACGAATTGTCAATCGAAGAAGCGATGGAGAAAGCTGATCAACTCGTAGCGGAGGCGGAAGCCGAAGTGAAAGAGCAACTCGATAAGGCTTCAGAAGAGCAGTCGAACGAAGCAAAAGATTCGAACGAAGCGAAAGCTTCAAATGAGTCAAACGAGTCGTCGAAGTCAGAAGCGTCGACAGACAAACCGAAACAATCAGACAGTAAGCCGAACGCGAACAAATCGAACGCGACGAAATCGGCTGCAAACAAACAAAACACAACGAGCAGCCGTGACCAGTCGGAAGACTATGAGTCAGACTTCGAGGCACCTGTGAAAGACTTGCTCGACGATGAGTCGAAACAAGAATTGAACAACTTGAAGCAAGACCTTAAAAACGGCAACAAATAAGTGATGACGCGTCCGGGACTAGCCGGGCGCTTTTTTTGTTGATTTTGTGTCGTCAGCCCATTTCCCTATGACAAAGCGATTAAAGTTCGTTATAATTAGGAATCTGGAAAGAACGGCTTAGAAATGAGAGGGTAATTATGAGTCCACAAGATCAGTTGAATCGATTACGTCGCGAGATGGATGAGTTGAATCGTGAGATGCTCGACTTGCTCAGCCGCCGTGGCACACTCGCTGTTGAGATTGGAAAAGTAAAACGTCTGCAAGGTGTGGAGCGATACGATCCGGTACGTGAACGTGAGATGCTCGACTTCATCGCGGCAGAGAATCCGGGTCCGTTCGAGACGGCTCGCTTGCAACATCTGTTCAAAGAGATGTTTAAAGCTTCGGCCGAACTGCAAGGCGAAGATCGTGACAAGACGCTGCTCGTTTCACGGAAACGCCAAGCCGAAGACACGATTGTCACGCTCGATGATGTCAAAATTGGCAATGGACGTCCGCAACTGATTGCGGGACCATGTGCGGTCGAATCGTTTGAGCAAGTGAACGCCGTCGCTGAGAAATTGGCGCTGTCCGGAGTGAAAATCTTGCGAGGCGGGGCGTACAAGCCACGTACTTCACCATACGACTTCCAAGGTCTCGGCTTCGAGGGGTTGAAACTGCTTAAGCAAGCGGCAGATCGTCATGACTTACGGGTCATCTCTGAAATCATGACGCCTGGTGCGGTCGAATCGGCACTTCCATACGTGGACATCATCCAAGTCGGTGCGCGCAATATGCAAAACTTCGACTTGCTGAAAGAAGTCGGGAAGACGGATAAACCGGTGCTCTTGAAGCGTGGCTTATCGGCTACGATTGAAGAGTTCATCTATGCGGCCGAGTACATCATGGCGAGCGGCAACAGCCAAGTCATCTTGTGCGAACGCGGCATCCGGACATATGAACGGGCGACACGCAACACGCTCGACATCACCGCGGTCCCGATTTTGAAACAAGAGACGCATTTGCCGGTCATGGTCGACGTGACGCACTCGACAGGACGACGCGACTTGTTACTGCCAGCGGCCAAAGCGGCGCTTGCAGTCGGAGCGGACGGGGTCATGGTGGAAGTACACCCGAACCCGGCCATCGCCTTATCGGATGCCCAGCAACAACTCGATTTCGATCAGTTCGATCAATTCGTGGACGGGCTAACGGCCCAGTTCCCTCAACTTGATTTGGTGAAAAAGTAAGCTTTCCAATTGGAAACGTTTTATATAGCGTGAAGACAGGGTAAAATGATGACAGATACCTGTCTTCCTTTTTTGACACGTTTTTTGAAAATCGTTTGAAAATCATTGCTTGTAGGAGGAGTTTTAATGAATAGTAACAATGTAACCATCTATGATGTCGCACGAGAAGCCGGGGTGTCGATGGCAACCGTCTCACGCGTCGTCAACGGAAACCCGAACGTCAAACCGACGACCCGCAAGAAAGTCCAGGATGCGATTGACCGTCTCGGCTATCGTCCGAACGCTGTCGCACGTGGACTGGCCAGTAAGAAGACGACGACGGTCGGCGTCATCGTCCCAGATATCTCGAACATCTTCTTCGCAGACCTTGCCCGCGGAATCGAGGACGTCGCGACGATGTACAAGTACAACATCATCCTCGGGAACTCGGACTCGAACCGTGACAAAGAGATCCATTTGTTGAACACATTGCTCGGGAAACAAGTCGACGGCATCATTTTCATGGGCGGTCGTCTGCATGAAGACCTCGTCAACGAGTTTAAGAAGTCACCGGTCCCAATCGTCCTCGCGGCGACACTCAACCAAGGGTATGACCTCCCTGCGGTCAACATCGATTATGAGCAAGCGGCATACGACGCGACCGAAATGTTGATTGGCCACGGTCATAAACAAGTCGGCTTCATCACAGGTCCACTCGAGCAACAAATCAATGGCGAGAAGAAATTCTCTGGTTACCGCCGTGCCCTTGACGACGCCGGACTCCCGTTCCGTGAGAGTGACGTCGTCCTTGGGAATTACACGTACGCATCAGGCCTTGAGGCGATGCAGAAGATGCTCGAACGTGACGATTGCCCGAAAGCGATTTTCGCCGGTACGGATGAGATGGCACTCGGTGTCATTCACGCGATTCAAGACGCCGGTTTCTCGGTCCCGAACGATTTTGAAGTCGTCGGCCATGATAACACGCGTCTCGCTACGATGATTCGTCCGAAATTGACGACGGTCGTCCAACCGATGTATGACATCGGTGCCGTTGCCATGCGTCTCTTGACGAAAATCTTGAATGCGGAAGAAGTCGAAGAGAAGAACGTTGTCTTGCCGCACCGCATCGAACGTCGCGATTCGGTACGTCAAGACTGAATAAAAATCCCCTCGCCTGTCGGAGTCACTCCGCGGACGAGGGGATTTTTTTAGACATATAGTGATTTGCGATCGTTCGAAATGAACGGCCAGAACGCCCGTTTCGTCACTTCCCAATTTTTCTCCTCAATTTGTTGGCGTCGGGGAATATGTTGGAAAGTGTACGGATGGTCATCCCAGCGTGTCGGCAAGGCTAAATCCGCTTTGTCCTGCCACTGCTCGATCCATTCGGGCGGAATGTCGCCGCTGTACGGCGCCTCGCGCGTCAGTCCGGCCCACACTTGCGCCCAAGCCCGGGGTACGGTCCGATACCAATCATAGCCGCCGCCGCCGAGGGCGACGAGTCTTCCTTCCGTATACTCGTCGGCAAGTCGAGAAGCGATTTGAGGAATCTGTTCGAACGTCCGAATCGTCGAGGCAAGGTGAGTCAACGGATCAAAGGCATGAGCGTCGGCCCCGTTCTGCGTCACGATGATATCCGGCTTGAACCATTCGCACGCTTCCCGGAACACTGTCTCGTAACAGCGCAAGAACGACTCGTCTTGGGTGAACGCATCGACCGGGACGTTCCAGCTATAGCCGTACCCATTCCCGTTGCCGCGCTCTGTGACGGCTCCTGTCCCCGGGAACAGGTAGCGGCCGGTCTCGTGGATGGATAACGTCATCACATCGTCATCGTCGTAAAACAGCCATTGGACGCCGTCTCCGTGGTGGGCGTCAGTATCGACATAGAGGACCCGGCTGCCGTACGCTTTACGGACGTGGGCGATGGCAACCGCTGCGTCGTTATACACGCAAAATCCGGACGCTTTCCGCCTCATCCCGTGATGGAGGCCGCCCCCGACGTGAAAGGCGCGCTCCAGTTTACCGCTCGCGACCAAATCGAGTGCGTGAACGGTGCCCCCGACGAGCCGGGCCGCCCCTTCATGGATGGTTGGGAAAATGGGAGTGTCTTCAGTGCCGAGGCCGAACTTGTTCGCTTTCAATGTCGACAGCTCACCGGCCGCCGCCGCTTGAACCGCTTCAATATAATCAAGGTCATGGACGAGCGCGAGCGACTCGACCGAGGCGAGGGGCGGGGCGATGCACTCGGAGGCCTGAAGTTTACCTGAGGCGATGAGCAGGGACGTCGTCAGCTCCAGGCGGACCGGATTGAACGGATGATCCGCATGGAAGCGGTACGAGTTCTCGTTCTCCCCGAATATGTAGGCCGGTCTCATTGGGACATCTCCGGACCGAGCACGTCGTAACCCTCGCGTTTCAACCGTTCGATGATGCGGAGCGGATTCATCGTCTGGACGCGGAACGAGATGATGCGTTTATATGGGTCGGGCGTCGGATGAACGAACACGTTGATAATGTTGACGTTCGTCTTGGCGAGGAGCCGGGTCACTTTCTCGAGCGTCCCCGTCGTGTTCTCGACCAAGAGCTCAATCTGAGAGCTCGGCTCGAGCGCGCCCGTCAATTGGACGAAGTAACGCAATAAGTCTGTCTCGGTCAAGACGCCGACGAGTTTGCCTTGTTCGACAATCGGCAGGCAGGTCAGGCGATACTCATAAAACAGAGCGGCCGCATCTTCGAAGAAGTCGTACGGATGTGCCGTCGTCACATCTTGACGCATGATGCTCGAAACGGGGTTTTTGAAGTCGGCGCTCTCGCTCTCCGGATGGAACACGCTCGTCGCTCCGCTCATCTCGAACTGGCCGACGATTCCGACGACTTGTCGGGCCGGGTTGGTGACGATGAGATGGCGCACTTTATGATCACGCATGAGCTTGGCCGCATGGGCGATCGTGTTGGTCGGTTGAATCGTCACGACATGACGATTCATCATTTGTTCAATCAACATCCAGGTCCCTCCTTAGTCATACATGAACCGGCGCCGCAGCCGGAGCGAATCGAAATGGTCGATCGTTTCTTGCCGGACGTTCTTGCCAATCCGTGCCATGAGACAGTTGGCCGGATGCGAGGCAATCTCCGGGTCATCGGTCGGGAAGAAGACGAGTCCGCCGTGGTTCATCATCTTTTCCATCACTTTCCGATAGTCCCAGATCGAGAGCCCGCTCCCTTTCAAGTCCCAGTGCCAATAATATTCTGTCGTCAAAATCAAGAAGTCATCCATATGCGAGTCCATCATCGACACTTCGAGTAGCTGCTTGCCAATCCGTTGGCCACGGAAGCGCGGGCTCACTTCGATCGCGCCGAGCTCGAGGATATAGGGGTCGTTCCCTTCGCTCCAACGTTCATATGGGTCCGGATATAAATACGTGACATAACCGATGACGAGGTCATCGACGCGGGCCACGATGATGCGGCCTTCTTTCAAGTCAGCGATTTCGACGAGCGCCTTATGTTGGTCCTCAGGTTCACGAAATGCGGTCAATCCCTCATCGAGCCGATACGTGGCCAACACGTCGCTCTCGATCGGTCCATCGATGATTACGGCTCCGAGTGAGGTTTCCCACACCTTTGAATGATATTGTTTTTCCATGGAGTCACCACCTTTTCCACCTTCTATTATAGCGCTTTCATTTAGCTTGTTTCACACTCTTTTGGAGATTTTGGAAATTCATTGATTTGTCATAATATTAACACTATACTGAAAGTGGTTATACCATTCATTACAGGGGAGGCGAATCTTTAGCGATGGAAAAATTGAAAGCGTTATCAGGGGAACATCAATTGGCGTCGTATGAAGATGCTTGTCAGTCGTTCGAGTGGACACAAGCAGAAGCATTATTTTCTTGGAATTTGACGGGGAACGTCAATATGGCGTACGAAGCAATCGACCGTCACGCAGAAGGTGAACTCGCCACAAAGCTGGCGTTGCTCTATTTCGATGGGGAACGAGAAGAGCGCTACACGTATGAGGACATGAAACGAGAAAGCAATCGGGCCGGAAACGTTCTGAAATCGGTTGGAGTGGAGAAAGGCGACCGCGTCTTCATCTTCATGCCACGGAGTCCAGAACTTTATTTTATTTTGCTCGGTACACTCAAGCTCGGGGCGATCGTCGGTCCGTTGTTTGAGGCGTTCATGGAGCAAGCCGTCCACGACCGTCTGCTCGACTCGGAAGCGAAAGTCATCGTCACGACCGAGGCGCTCCTACCGCGTATCCCGGTCGATCAACTCCCGCACTTGGAGACGATTTTAATCGTCGGTGACGAGGTAAAAGAGGCAGGGAAAATCATCGACTACCGCAAATTGGCGGGTGATGCCTCGACCGATCTCGACATCACGTGGGTCGACCGCGAAGACGGCATGATTTTGCATTATACGTCAGGGTCGACCGGGAAACCGAAAGGTGTCTTGCATGTCCATAACGCCATGGTGCAGCATTTGATGACCGGCAAATGGGTGCTTGACTTGCAACCGGACGACATTTACTGGTGCACAGCCGATCCAGGTTGGGTGACGGGTACGAGCTACGGGATTTTCGCACCGTTCTTGAACGGGGCGACGAACGTAATCGTCGGGGGACGATTCAATCCTGAGTTCTGGTATTCGGTCATCGAACGGTTCGGTGTCACGGTCTGGTACAGCGCGCCGACAGCGTTTCGGATGCTCATGGGTGCCGGAGAAGAGGCGTTTGAAAAATATGATTTGTCGTCACTCCGCCATATCCTGTCGGTCGGAGAACCGCTCAATCCGGAAGTCATTCGTTGGGGGAACGAATCGTTCGGATTACGGATTCATGACACGTGGTGGATGACAGAGACCGGCGCGATGATGATTTGTAACTATCCGACGATGGATATCAAACCGGGGTCGATGGGCAAAGCTATCCCGGGTTGTGAAGCGGCCATCTTAGACGACCGCGGTCAACCACTCCCGCCTCACCGGATGGGCAACTTGGCACTCAAGACGCCATGGCCGTCGATGATGCGGAAAATTTGGAAGAATGACGCCAAGTATGAGAGCTACTTCTGGGGTGACTGGTACGTCTCAGGTGACTCGGCGTATATGGACGAGGACGGTTACTTCTGGTTCCAAGGCCGCGTCGATGACGTCATCATGACGGCAGGGGAACGGGTCGGTCCGTTCGAAGTCGAGAGCCGTCTCGTCGAGCATCCAGCTGTCGCCGAGGCCGGGGTTATCGGGAAACCAGATCCGGTCCGCGGCGAGATCATCAAGGCGTTCATCGCGCTCCGTAAAGGCTATGAGCCGTCGGACGAGTTGAAGGCGGAGATTCAAAAGTTCGTCAAAGAAGGTCTCGCGGCTCACGCGGCTCCGCGTGAGATCGAGTTCAAAGACAAATTGCCGAAAACGCGAAGCGGGAAAATCATGCGTCGCGTCTTGAAAGCATGGGAGTTGAACCTCGAGACGGGTGACTTATCGACAATGGAAGATTGAACGACAAAAGGTCGACACGCGATGTGTCGACCTTTCTTGTCGGATTAGGCGCCGTCTGCAGCTTCGGCGTCTTCTTTCTTCTTGTCTTCCTCAGCCTTTTTCTCAGCTTCGGCTTTCTTCTTTGCTTCTTCTTCAGCTTTCTTCTTATCAGCTTCCGCTTTTTTCTTTGCGTCGGCTTCTGCTTTCGCTTTTGCGTCAGCCGCTGCCTTTTCCTTCGCAGCAGCATCAGCTTCTTGTTTCTCTTCTTCAGCTTCCTGTTTCTGTTCTTCAGCCTCTTGTTTCTTCTCTTCGGCTTCTTCTTTCTTCTTCGCCTCTTCTTCGGCTTTCTTCTTCGCTTCCTCTTCCTTCTTCTTCTCTTCGACTTTTTTCTTCTCAGAGAATGAACCAGAGTCACCGAAGTCGCCAGCTCTTACGCTAGCCGGTTGTACGAAGCGAGCGTTCGAATTGAACACTTCTGGACGATCGAGATAGACGTTGTTGGCAATCTTTGACCACATACCTTGCGTCCGTTGGAAGTAGCGGCCGAAACCTTCACCGTCACTCAATGGATACTCTTTATCATAGCCCGTCCAGACGGCAAGCGTGACACCTGGCGTCGAACCAACCAAGTACGAGTCGCGAATATCTTGGGTCGTACCAGTTTTACCCATCCAGTCGCCAGGGACGTTCAAGAGCGAGTTGGCATACGTCGCTGTTCCTGACGTGTAGACGTCACGGAGCATATCGACAATCAAGTAGGCCGTACGATCCGAATAGATGCGTGTCTTCTTCGGATTCTTCTCGTAAATGACTTCGCCTTGGTACTCGACACGGTCGATGATATACGGTTCGACGTGTTCACCGCCGTTGGCGAGCATGGCGTAACCTGAGGCGAGCGACGCGAGTGAGACCGAGCTGACACCGAGTGCCATTGATGGCGCGTCGCGTGTATCGTCAGGGACGTTCATGCCCATCTGCAGCAATTTCTCAGTATCACTTCTAAAGTCGCCTTGCTCTTCGTAAATTTTCACGGCCGGGACGTTTCGCGATAGTTTCAACGCGTCACGTGCCGTCATCGGTCCACGGTATCCGCGGTCTTCGTTTCGGACCGGGATTGTATTCGGGTTTGTTCCGTTTTGATACTTGTACTCCTCGTCGACGATGACCGTATCCGTCGTGATAAGACCTTTTTCGATTGCGTTCGCATAAACGAGTAGCGGTTTCGCCGTCGACCCGATTTGGCGCTCCATTAAGCGGGCACGGTTGAAATCATCGGCTTTGCCGTTCACATAACGACCACCGACGAATCCGAGGATGCGACCGGTCTTGTTGTCGAGCATGATGGCTGCCGTTTGTTCCGGACCTTGGTCAGGATCGACATTTTTGTCCGGATTTCGAGGTCCGAAGTTATTGACGTTACGGGCCGGCTGTTGCATCGATTCATGGACTTGTTTATCAAGCGACAAATGAATCTTGTATCCACCTTGACGGAGTGCGTTGTGGGCGCGACGTCCGTACGTGCTCGTAATTTCTTTACGTTCTTCTGCACTCAATTCGTTCACGTTCACGCCATCTAGTTTAAGCATGTGGTCACGGACGATAATGAGAGCATCTTCTTCAGCCCATTGCACAACATACGGATAGCGGTCACGCGGCTTCGATTGCGTCTTCATGAAGTCTTTTGTGATGTCGTAGTTGTATGCAGCGTCGTAGTCTTTTTTCGTGATCTTCCCGGCGACGTACATCCGGTTGAGTACCGTCTTCATCCGGTTGATGGCCGGTGCTACGTCCTCTTTAATGACACCGCCTTGGTAATACGGTGTATAAAGGAACGGGTTTTTCGGAATCCCGGCGAGGAAAGCGGCTTGTGGTAACGTCAACTTCTCAGCCGATGTGTTGAAGACACCGCGAGCGGCTGCTTCAATCCCTGAGATGTTGCGTCCCATCGAGTTTCGTCCGAATGAGACGACGTTCAAGTACGCGTTCAAGATCTCATCTTTGTTCATTGCTTTCTCGAGGCGAAGGGCGAGTAAAATCTCTTTCGCTTTTCGTTCGAACGACACTTCGTTCGTCAGCATTTGGTTCTTGATGAGCTGTTGTGTGAGCGTAGAGCCACCGGTCCGATCTTCCGAACCGGTCGCTTCTTGTAAGATGGCACGGAGCGTCGCTTTCGGGACGACACCATCGTGTTCGTAAAACTCGACGTCCTCTGTGGCGAGTAACGCGTCGACGACGAACGGAGAAACTTTGTCGACGGCGACGGGAATCCGTACTTCATCCGTCGTATAGTTTCCAATTCGTTCACCGCTTCCAAAATAAATGTCAGAAGTCGATGAGTACGTGTTGATTTGTGACGTCATCGTCTTATAAGCGGGTGCCGGCATATCCTTGACGAGTGAAGCGAAATAACCCGCTCCGATCCCGGCGCCTAAAAATCCAATGAGAACGACCGATATAATCGTTAGGAGCAGAACGTTCCAGGATACATCGTAAAATACATTGGCATAACGGCGGGCTTTCAAGGACTTTGGTTGGTTCCATGTGTCTCGAATCTTTTGCAGCATGACAGCCTCCTTAATATGGTGTAAAACTATTTTGGACAGTAATATATACGATTATAGCACAAGTCATTGCCGACCTTCCTCCCAATCAACTGTCGGCTGCAAGTTTCCATCTTCCAGTTGACAATTTGGAAATAGAACTTATAAAATGTAAAGCATAGTCCATAAACAAAGATGCTATGAAGAAAGCGAAGTAGTCGACTGACCGCTTGTCCAGAAAGCTAGTGGGTGCTGTGAACTAGCCAATGTCAATCGATGAATTACACTTTTGGAGCGTGCCGTTCGGCCGGGTCGAGACCGTTATCTCTCGCTACAAGTGGCCACAGCTGTGGCAATTAGGGTGGTACCGCGGAATCTCCGTCCCTTCTCATATGAGAAGGGACGTTTTTTTATGTCAATCGAAGGAGTGGAACAGATGGAATTATTGAAGGATTTAGAATTTCGAGGTCTCGTCAACCAAATGACGGACGAAGCAGGATTGAAAGAACAGTTGAACAAACCGACGACGCTTTACACCGGGTTCGACCCGACGGCGGACTCGCTTCATATCGGGCACTTGCTCCCGATTTTAACACTCAAACGTTTCCAAGAGGCGGGACACCACGTCATCGCCCTCGTCGGTGGCGCGACTGGGATGATTGGTGACCCATCAGGTCGTTCGGACGAGCGTTCGCTCAACACGCTCGACACGGTCAAACAGTTCTCGGATCGAATCAAAGACCAATTGAGCCGTTTCCTCCCGCTAGAAGGTGAGAATCCAATCTCTATCCGCAACAACTACGAGTGGACGGAAGAGTTATCGATTATCGATTTCTTACGCGATATCGGGAAACACTTCCCGATCAGCTACATGCTCGCCAAAGACTCGGTCGACTCACGTTTGGAGAACGGAATCTCGTACACGGAATTCTCATACATGTTGTTGCAATCGTTCGACTTCTTGAAGTTGTACGAAAACGAGAACTGCCGCCTTCAAGTCGGGGGCAGCGACCAGTGGGGCAACATCACGGCCGGTCTCGAACTCATCCGCCGCTTCGGTCACTCGGAGAAGGCGTTCGGGTTGACGGTGCCGCTCGTGACGAAGTCGGACGGGCAAAAATTCGGGAAGACGGCCGGTGGTGCAGTCTGGCTCGACGCCGATAAGACGACACCTTACGAGTTTTACCAGTTCTGGATTAACGTCGACGACGCTGACGTCATCAAGTTCATCAAATACTTCACGTTCATGTCGCACGAAGACATCTTGGCGCTCGAAGCAGAAGTGGTCGCTGCACCGGAGAAGCGTGTCGCCCAACGTCGTCTCGCTGAAGAGATGACAAAACTCGTCCACGGAGAAGCGGGTCTTGATCAAGCGCAACGCATCACGACTGCCTTCTTTAGTGGCGACTTAAAAACGCTCAAACCAGAAGACATGGATGCCGCATTCAAGGGCATGCCACAGTTCGAGCTCGAAGGCGAGCGCAACCTTGTCGACCTTCTCGTCGAAGCGAAGATTGCACCATCGAAACGTCAAGCCCGTGAAGACGTTCAAAACGGGGCGATTTACTTGAACGGGGAGCGGGAGCAGTCGCTCGATAAGACGGTGACACGCGCCGATACGCTCGGTGAGTTCACCATCATCCGTCGCGGTAAGAAAAAATACTTCGTGATCCGTCACGTCTGATGCATGCGTCCATGTCCGCCAATGTTGCGAACATGGACGTTTTTTTCTGACTCAACATCGATTCGGTCTGCTACGATAGCAAGTATAGACGACAAGGAGGCTTTGTTATGGACATTGAAGAATTTTTTGGCGAGCAGTTCCATCAATGGCGGGAGCGATTCCGGTACTACGAGATGGCGATCACTGAACTCGAGAGCGATCTCGGCATCATCGACCTCGATTGGCAGACGCGGCTCGGCTATTCGCCGATTGAACACGTGAAGACGAGGATGAAGACGTTGCCGTCCATCATTCGGAAGATGAATCAAAAAGGGCTTCCCCTCGAAGTGGAAGCGCTGTGGGACAATATATCTGACGTCGCCGGAGTGCGAATCGTCACGAGTTTTCGTGATGACATCTACGCCATCCTCGATCATTTGAAAAAACGGGACGATTTAGAAATTGATGAGATTAAGGATTACATCCAACATCCGAAACCGAGCGGCTATCGGAGCCTGCATCTCATCGTCCGAACGAAAGTGTATTTGGCGGAACGCGTCATCTGGGTGCCAGCCGAGATTCAAATTCGCACGCTCGCCATGGACTTTTGGGCGGCGACGGAGCATAAACTTCATTATAAATACCAGCACGTCGTCCCGGAGGCGTCGAAACTCGAGTTGATTGAAGCGGCGAAGATGGCCGATGCGCTCGATACCCAGATGGGCCGGATTCGTGAACAGATTTTAAAGAAATAAAAAAATCCCCTTTCCTGCCGAGGCAGGGAAGGGGATAAAAGCATTAACGTGAGTAGTACTCAACGATGAGTTGCTCTTTGATTTGGTCGTTCAATTCAGCGCGCTCAGGAAGACGTACGAATGTACCTTCGAGCTTCTCAGCATCGAATGTGACGTAGTCTTTTGTAGCTGGTGCTACTTCGAGAGCTTCAGCGATCGCTTTGAAGTTTTTAGACTTCTCGCGAACTGAAATGACTTGACCTGGTTTTACACGGTAAGACGCGATGTCTACACGTGAACCGTCAACTTGGATGTGACCGTGGTTGACGAGTTGGCGCGCTCCGCGACGTGTGCGAGCGAGACCCATACGGTAAACGAGGTTGTCAAGGCGTGACTCGAGCAAGAACATGAAGTTCTCACCGTGGATACCTTGCATTTTCCCAGCATCGTTGAAGATGCGACGGAATTGCTTCTCGTTGATTCCGTACATGTGACGGAGAGCTTGCTTCGCTTGAAGCTGAAGACCGTATTCAGAGATTTTACGACGACCATTTCCGTGTTGACCTGGTGCGTAAGGACGTTTTGCTAATTCTTTACCCGTTTCGCTAAGCGAGATGCCTAAGCGACGCGAGAGTTTCCAAGCTGGACCTGTGTAACGAGCCATGTTTGGACTCCTCCTTGTTGTTCATGTATTTTGCACAAAAGAACAACGGTGTCAAAGACGGGTGACGCCCCTTTCTAGGTTCAAGCACCTTCACTTGATAGCGAAGCTACGAGATGCTCCTCCGACTCAGTCGAGGCCCGAAAGGTGGATACGTCTGTCAATGACTGCTATCGTCATTTCATGCACAAAAATCAGTATACGACGAAACGATTCGCTTGTCAATCAGATGAAGCGAAGTAATGTCTGGCAAAATTGCTCGAGCCCTTGGCGATCGACATCTGAGAAGCGGTCGAACTCGGGGCTGTCGATATCGAGGACACCGATCGTCTTGCCGTCGCGAACGAGCGGGACGACGATTTCTGAGTTAGAAGCCGCGTCACAAGCGATATGGCCCGGGAATTGATGGACGTCTGCGATGAGTTGCGTCTCTTGCGTCGAGGCCGCCGTGCCGCAAACTCCTTTACCGAACGCGATATGGACACAAGCCGGAAGGCCTTGGAACGGTCCGAGGATGAGGGCATCTTCTCCCTCTGTTAAATAGAATCCGACCCAGTTGATGCGGTCGAGGAACTGGTTGAGCAATGCGCTCGCGTTCGATAGATTGGCGACACGGTTCGTCTCGCCTTCTAGAAGTGCTGCCAACTGTTTATTGAGCATGTCGTACCCGGCGGCCAAGTCGCCAGTGTAAGTCGTTGTTTGAAACATTTGATTCCCTCCTATGAATGAATGCATGATGAATTAGCATTATGGTACACGCATTTTTTCGGTTTGTCTTCTCAAAAGATTCGCGTGAAAAATAACATTCTCTCCCTAAACCGTTGGAAAACCTATGCAAATCATTGGTTCTATAATATGATTAGTATTATCTATACTCATAAAATACTTCATTTATTCATTTAGATACATAAGTCCATGAAAGCGGCTTGGAGGTTGTGACAGAGATGGATTACGGAATCTACGGAATTTTAATTGGAATCATTGTCATCGCATTAGGGGCCATGCTGGGAAGCATGCTCGTACGAAGGAATTTTTACCAGAAAATTGATGATTTAGACATGCGCAAACAAAGTGTGCTCAGCGCCAGTGTGCCGGCTGAACTGCAGAAGTTCAAACAATGGCCGATGGAAGGCGAGACGAAAGAGAAGTTCGAACGATGGCATCAGTCGTGGGACGAACTCGTCAGCGTACATACGGGACAAATCGATGAGGCGCTCTATCATGCCGAAGAAGATTTGGACAAATATCGTTTCCTTAAAGTGAAATCCGATTTGAACGCGACGGAACAGTTGATTGAAGAGCTCGAGTCGATGGTACACGCCATGCTCGATGAGATGGATGAGTTCAATCAACACCATTCGTCGCTTCTCGATATCGTCAAAAAAGACGAGAAAGAGTTGTATCAATTCCGGAAGACGCTCGTCGCCCAAAACAGTGCGTTTGGCCCGACATACGAGCTCGTCGAGTCTGAAATCGCGGCAGCGGAAGCGAAGCGGACCGAGATGATCACGTTGAAGCAGGAAGGACAAGTGTCGGAGGCGTATATCGCCGGCCAAGTCTTGTCTGAGAAAGTGACGAAGATTCGTGAACTCGTCGGCGTCATCCCGCAGTTCGTGCGCACGGTGCAAATCGATTTGAAACAACAGCTCAACCAGTTGCGCTCGGGTCATAAAGAGATGCAAATGGACGGCTACGCGCTTGAGCCGCTCGGTTTAATGGAAGAGATCGAGCAAGCGGAAGATCGCCGGGCCGCGCTCATGGACCGGATTGAACAACTCGACTTCGATCATTTCGAGATGGACATGCAACAGCTCAGCTCGGACATCGATCAGCTGTTCGAAGCGTTCCGGACCGAAGTCGATGCACGCCAATACGTGAAAAAAGAATTCGCGACCGTGAAAGAACGTGACCGCCAGACGAGTGAAGTCATGGCTCGTCTCCATCAAGAGATGACCCGCCTCGTCAGCAATTACGAGATTAATGCCCGTGTCGGCGAAGAGTTTGAACAGCTCGAACGGGAGCGTGCGACGCTCACGGCGAACGTACTCGACATCGAACAGGCGCTCGTCGCCCAGATGATTCCGTTCAGCATGATTAAATCAAAAGTACAAGAAGCGAAACGTTCGCTCGATCAGTTCAGTGCGATGCATGAACGGTTCATCGAGAACACGAACTCCCTTCGCAAAGAAGAACTCGAAGTCCGCAACAAACTCGAGTCATGGAAGCGCGAACTGTCTGCCCATCGCCGTTTGCTCGCGAAGAGCGCCATGCCGGTCGTTCCGACTGATTTGACGAGCGATATGCGCCAGTTGCAAAAAGGCGTGCAATCGTTGGATGAACAGTTCGAGAAAGCACCGTTTAATATGACGTATATCGTCGGCCTCAGCCACGACGTCGAAGAGACGATGGACAACTTCCGGGACCGGGTCAAAGCGCTCTTGCGCCAAGTCACGTACGCCGAACAGCTTCTGCAGTATGCGAACCGCTATCGCCGTCGCGACAACGAGGTGCATATCGCCTTGACGCTCGCCGAGAACAAGTTTTTACATGGTGAGTATGGGACGGCCGTCGAGATTGGCGAGCGTGTCCTCGGACGTTTCGATGAAGGAGCGGCCCGTGAGATTCGCCAACGTGTCGAAAAAGGATTGGAACAGCAAGAGCTATTACGAAAATAATGATGCATGAAGATTGACGTAAACGGGAATTAACGTGTACGTCAATCTTTTTTGAATCGAGGAGGAATTTTGTGATGGGAACGCTATGGGTTAACGGAAAGATTTATACGATGAACAAAGAGCATGAACAAGCTCGTGCCATGTACGTGGAGCACGGCCGGATCTTGAAGATGGGGGAAGAAGGCCACCTTCGTCGTACATACGCCGGAAGAATCAAGCAAATTGTGAATCTTGAAGGGAAGAGCGTCTATCCGGCGTTCACCGACTCACACATCCACTTGATCGGGTACGGGGAAGCGCTCGACCGGATCGATGCGACCGAGACGACGGACTTGCAAGCTCTGCTCGAATCGATGAAGCAAAAAGGTGGAAACGACGATTGGATCGTCGCGGAAGGGTTCAATGACCGTCTGCTTGGAGAGATGCCGACGCGTGAGATGATTGATGCCGTCATTCCGGACCGCCCCGTCGTCTTGAAACGGGTCTGTCGCCACGTTGCCGTCGTCAACTCGAAAGGGTTGGAACGGCTCGGCTTGATTCATCATACCGTCATCGAAGGCGGGAAGCTCGGACGCGATGCGGACGGCAAGTTGAACGGGGTACTGTACGATGCGGCGCTCGACCTGCTCCACAAAGAGCTAGGCGGGAATCGCGAGAAAAATGTCGCCTCGCTCCACCGGGCCATCGACTCGCTGTTCGCCCACGGCATCGTCAATGCCCATACGGAAGACTTGTTCTATCACGGTGACCCGCTCGAGACGATTCGAGCGTATGAAGACGTGTTGGCGGACCTCCCGTTCCACGCGCATCTGCTCGTCCATGAACAAGTCGTCGATACGTTGATTCGTCACGATGCGCTCGCCAAGCGCCCGCGTTTTGATTTCGGGGCGATGAAATTGTTCGTCGACGGATCGTTCGGGGGACGGACGGCACTCTTGTCGGAACCGTACACGGATGATCCGGCACAGCGGGGAATCGAGGTCCATCGTCCGGATCATCTCGAGGCGCTTGTCAAAAAGGCGCGGTCCTACGGGATGAACGTGGCGGCCCACGTGATTGGGGACGCCGCCGCCGAACAGTTCATCACGCTGCTTGAGAAATATCCGGCCAAGCGCGGGACGAGAGACCGAATCATTCACGCTTCACTCTTGAACGACGCGCTCTTGAAACGGATTCAAGCGTTGCCGGTGTTGATTGATGCCCAACCGATTTTCTTGTCGGACGACATGAACTTGTTGTTCGACCGGCTCGGCAACGACCGCGTCGATGACGCCTACCGCTTCAAATCGATGCTCGATACGGGAGCGCTCGTCCTTGGAGGCAGTGACGCCCCGATTTCTACCGTCGATGTACGGAAAGGTTTGTATGCGGCGGTCACCCGTCAGTCATTTGAGGAGTCAGGGGCGCTCAACCCGCCGGAACGCCTATCGATGTATGAGGCGCTCCGTAGCTTCACGTATGCACCACGTGTCGCCACAGGCACACACGGACGCGACGGCTTGTTGATTCAGAGCTATAACGCGACGTTCACAGTGTGGGAAGAGGACTTCTTCGACTTGCGTGGACGCGACATCCTCGACAACCGACTCGTCATGACGGTCGTCGACGGGGCTCCGGTATACGAGGCCGACGTCGTCAACACGTAATAAAAAAAGGCTAGCCATCCACGAGGACGGCTAGCCTTTTGTCGTTTAGAAGAATGAGCGTTGGACTTTGTGCCAGAACGAGTTGTTTTTCAGTTTGACCGTCTTGATGACCTGGTCAGACAGTTCGATATCGATGCGGTCTGTATACTTCAAGCTGAGCGCCTCGTTGTCCATGCCGATAATCGGATAGTCGTTCCCGTCCTCAACGATGCGGAGCGAGAGTTTGCGTGAGTCGTGCACGATGAACGACGAGCCGAGCGTGCGGTAACGATTATTGTTCACCGAGGCGATCTCGCTCACTTGCATACATGGGATGAGCGGGTCGACGATGGCGCCGTCGAGTGATTTGTTGTACGCTGTCGAGCCGGTCGGTGTCGAGACGACCATGCCGTCACCGCGGAACGTCTCGAAATGGAGGTCGTCGATGTACACTTCGATGGCGAGCGATTTGATGATACTCGACTTGATTGAGGCTTCGTTCAAACAAAGCATCGGAGTCGATTCATTGATGGATGCCGACAAGAGCGGGTATTTCCGCACTTCGAGACCGGCTTCGATACGGGCGCTGTTGTCCGAGAACAAGCGATCGACTTCGTCGAGTTTATGTATATCGAAGTCGCAATAAAACTCGTTCAAGCCGCGGCCAAACCCGACGTAGATGGCATCTTGACGGAATCCCGTATAGCGGACGGCCTGCAAGAACGCGCCATCTCCCCCGATGGCGACGATGATGTTGGCGTCTTCAGGACGATTGACGACGTTGAAGCCATATTTCTCACCGATTTCGATTAATTTCTTTACTTCTTTTGTAAAGTCGTTGACGTTACGATGGTACAAAAAAACGTTGTTTCTCATCCTAGTCATCCCCTTTGTCAATTGAGTCTCTTTCATTATACAGCGTTTTAGACGCTCGATATAGGGAAAATCACAATCAGGCCGTCTGAGGCAGGATGCTTGTCATCGAGACGGCGCCATCGCTATGATGAAGAAGTATAAATCATGCAAAAGGGGATGAAACGATGCCAACATTTAAAGGCAATACCGTTACACTGCAAGGGAACCCGGTCAAAGTCGGAGATACTGCACCGGACTTTACAGCGCTCACGACGGCACTTGAAGAGGTGACGCTCGCGTCATACCCAGGCAAGAAATTGATTAGTGTCGTTCCATCGATCGACACAGGTGTCTGTGACACGCAAACACGCGCATTCAACGAGAAGGCGTCATCGCTCGGCGGTACCGTCTTGACGGTGTCAAACGACTTACCATTCGCACAGCGTCGCTGGTGTGCGGCGTCAGGACTTGATAATGTCGTCATGTTATCGGATCACCGCGACCAATCGTTCGCGAAATCGTACGGCGTATTGATGGAAGAACTCCGTCTTCTCGCACGTTCGGTATTCGTCATCGACTCGGCCGGTACGGTCCAGTACGTCCAGTACATGGATGAGATGACTGAGGAAGTTGATTTCGATGCGGCGCTCGAGGCGTTTGACGCTGCGAACTGATTCGCTTGGCGAATCGACCACGAATCGCTTACACTAATAGAAGTGAACCGACCGGCTCTCCACAAGAGGGCCGGTTTTGTATGGAAAGGATGATCGAAGATGGAACGATTTGAACAACTGTATCGGGATTGGAAGAAAGAAGCGAAGAAGCTGACGACAGACCTTGACTTATTGCCGCTCGAGGCATTGATTGAAGTGTTTGAGCGAGTCAATGTCGAACAGGAGAAAACGGATGATGTCCGCAAAGCCGTCAGTCTGCTCGTCCTCGAGGAGACGACGACACTCCCGCCGAACCATCAACCGACGCCGGACGCCGTCAGCCTGTTCATCGGGTACTTGGCGACGAAACTCGTCAAGGACGGGGCGAACGTGCTCGAGCTCGGTAGCGGGACGGGGACACTCGTCCACGCCGTGTTGACACAATTGAAAGATGCCACCGCACAGGCGGTCGAAGTCGATGAGACGATGCTGCGTCTGTCTTACGCAATCAGCAACCTGCTCGGGAAGCCGGTATCGTACTTCCATCAAGACGCACTCGCACCGCTGTTCGTCGAGCCGAGCGACTTGGCACTCGTCGATTTGCCGATCGGCTATTATCCGAACGATGACATGGCGTCTGGCTACGCCTTGAAACGGGATGAAGGCCATTCTTACTCGCACTTCTTGTTGATCGAGCAGGCGATGCGTCACTTGAAACCAGGCGGTCACGGGATCTTTGTCATCCCGAACAATTTGTTTGAACAGGATGACGAAGGGAAATTAAAACAGTGGATGGACCGTGAGGCTGTCGTCAAAGGTGTTCTTCAATTACCGACGACGATGTTCAAAGACGAGCGATATGCGAAAAGCCTATTGATGTTACAAAAGCTTGGGGAAGGCGTCAAACGCCCGAAACAAGCACTCCTCGTCGAGTTGCCATCGTTCACGGATGTGCGTGCTGTTGCCAATATTGTGAAACAGATTGACGATTGGTTTAAAACAACATAATTTTTATTGGGCAAAAGACTTGAAAAACATATGCCATATCAAGTATCTTCATTATGATACAGTTATCGGTTTTTAAGAGAACAGATAAAGACTCGTGTTTAAATCGAAAGGTAAGAGGTGTATGACATGACAAAAATTATGGCAGTCAACGCAGGTAGTTCGTCATTAAAGTTCCAACTTCTCGAAATGCCATCTGAGAAGATGCTCGCCGTCGGGCTCGTCGAGCGTGTCGGAAAAGAAGATGCGATCTTCACGATTAAATATGGCGAAGGACAAAAGTTCCATATCGTCACACCGCTTCATTCACATAAAGAAGCGGTCGAGCTCTCGCTCGAAAAATTGATTGACCTTGATATCATTCAGTCGTTCGACGAAATCGCAGGCGTCGGTCACCGTGTCCTTCACGGAAAAGAGTTGTACGCGGATTCGGTCGTTATCGACGATGAAGTCATGAAGAACATCGAATCGTTCGTCGAACTCGGACCGCTCCACATCCCGCCAAACTTGACGGGGATTCGTGCGTTCCAAACGATTTTACCGAACGTACCGCAAGTCGCGGTCTTCGACACGGCGTTCCACCAGTCGATGCCGGAAGAGAACTTCTTGTACAGCCTTCCGTACGAGTACTACACGGAGCACGGCGTCCGGAAGTACGGTTTCCACGGAACGAGCCACAAGTACGTCACGCAACGTGCGGCAGAGCTTCTCGGTCGTCCGCTTGAAGACCTTCGTTTAATCTCATGCCACCTCGGTAGCGGTGCATCAATCGCAGCGGTTGCCGGCGGTCGTTCGATTGACACGACGATGGGCTTCACGCCACTCGAAGGAATCACGATGGGAACGCGCTCGGGATCACTTGACCCGGCCCTCATCCCGTTCTTGATGCAGAAGACTGGCAAGTCGGCTGAAGACGTATTGAACGTCATGAACAAAGAGTCAGGTGTCTACGGTCTCTCGGGTATCTCGAGTGACTTGCGTGACATCGAGCAAGCAGCGGCTGAAGGCAACCACCGTGCCGAAGTCTCGCTCAAAATCTTTTCGAACCGCATCCACGGCTATATCGGTCAATATGCGGCAGAGATGAACGGTGTCGATGCAATCATCTTCACAGCTGGTGTCGGAGAAAACTCTGACGTCATCCGTGAGCGCATCCTTCGTGGCCTTGAGTTCATGGGCGTCTACTGGGATCCATCACTCAACAACGGAGCACGCGGCAAAGAGTTGTTCATCAACTACCCGCACTCACCGGTCAAAGTCATCATCATCCCGACGAACGAAGAATTGGTCATCGCACGCGATACGGTTCGCATCGCCAACCTCGTCGAATCACACGTTTAAGCTGTTACAACGTCCGTTCCGTATTCATACGGGACGGGCTTTTTTTAGTGCTTTTGGCATACGGCATGAGATGGTTTTGTGACGATGGGCTGAATCGAAAGTGCTCGTTTGTAACATTTGACGTAAGAAAACATGGTTTCCGTAACAAAGCAGATATATTAATCCCTTTAATTGGGAATTAATATGACGAAACCTAAAGATTTTTATTAAAGCCGTCATCTTCCCTTAAAAGATGGCGGTTTTGTAATGTAATCGTAACTTAGCTGACACTCAAATGAATTTTAGTTGTAAACGCACGGTCATACGATTCGTCATATAGTTATCTGGACGAAACATTCCGTAATCGATACGACATGTTTCAACTGGAACAGCACCACAGATTCGACAACACGAACTTACAACGAACAAACCGACTAGGAGAGGACAAACCACATGCTCAAAAAAATTGGAACGGTCTTACTACTGACGGTCATGACACTCGCTATGCTCTTACCCCAACAACAAGTTGAGGCGTCTTCAAAAGTTTACGTACAAAGCCAAGTCAACGGATTGAACGTCCGCTCGGCAGGGACGCTCAGCGGTAAAGTGATTGGGAAAATCAATAAAGGACAACAACTTCAACGCACTGGCTCAAAAGGAGCTTGGATTCGCGTCAACTACAAAGGCAAGTCAGGTTGGATCGCTACAAAGTACTTACGCACCGTGAAGAAAACGGTCGCGAAGGCTAGTGTGAAAACATATACGATGAACGCATCGGCTTACACACCGTACTGCAAAGGATGTTCAGGCGTTACGGCATTAGGCTGGAACGTACGGGCACAAAAACGTAACGTCGTCGCTGTCGACCCGCGCGTCATTCCGCTCGGTAAGAAAGTACAAGTGTACGTCGGCGGGAAGTTGATGGGCACATACACAGCGGCTGACACAGGCGGCGCCATCAAAGGTAACAAAATCGACATCTTAATGTACTCACAAAGTGCGGCCCTCAACTTCGGTCGTAAGACAGTAACTGTCAAAGTATTATAATATGTGAACGACAAAGGGCCATCGCATCTGCGGTGGCCCTTTGTTATATGGTTAATGAAACCGCTTTGGCTCGGTTTTGGAACAGGACTTTCAGAAAAATAAAGGAAGTTCGGGTTTTGTCCAGAAATATACACGAGGCTTGAAAGGGGGAGATTGACTTGAAGACATCTTACGTTGCATTGGATTCGTACGTTAGGCATATTCAAAACCTAAATCATAGCAGTGCCGCCGCGCTGCTAGTCCTGCAAGACGATCGCATCGTGTTCGAAAATTATGACGGATTCCATTCGAATCATGATGCAAAAGTGGTTGACGTCAATTCGATGTTCAACGTCGCTTCGGCCCGTAAAAGTTATTTGGGGCTGGCGATTGCCTATGCGTTGTATGAAGGCAAGATTCGGCATCTCGACGATTTGGTCTCTAATTATTTTGATGAGCATGACGTGGACACGTTTCGAGGGACGACGATTCGGCACTTGGTCACGCACTCGCACGGACTGAACCGGGATGAGACGGGTGTGCTATTTCGGGAGTTCGATGCGGGTGAAGGATGGGCATATCGGAACGTGAACGTCGAGATCGTGACGGATTTGTTTAAACGGTTATACGGATATGACTTCACGCACTTATTAAGGGAGCGGGTGTTTCGGCCGATGGGACTCTCGCGGACGGAATGGGCGACCGATGCGGCACCGAGTTTCGTCAAAGTCATTGACGATCCTGACGAGGAAGCGTCGTATAAGTTGTATCCTTTTGATGATGGAATGGGGTCGAACCTACATACGACTGCGCGAGAATTCGCGGCATGGGGCAATCTTCATCTGAATATCGGACGTCATCATGGCGTTCAGATTGTGCCGGAAGAAGTGATTCGTCTCGCGACATCGATTCAAAGTCCCGCATATCCCAACTCAACGTTCCCGACAAACGGGCTGTTTTGGTATGTCCAAGGCGAGCCGAAAGCGTGGAGCGAACTAGGGGAGGCTGTACCAGCTGGGTCGTATCAAATTCTTGGGAACACCGGGCCATTGCTATTGGTTATTCCTGCTTATCGAACCGTCGTCGTCAGAATGTATAACAAACTCTATAATTATGGTGGCGATCGATACCTCGATTACCTTCGCGAGTTCAGTAATTTGGCGGCTGAGACGGTTCGACCGATTGATAACCTGATGCCATAAGCGACTACACACGAAAGGGCCAACGCATGCGCGCTGGCCCTTGAAACGTTATTGGCGGACGATCAGAACGTCACACTTCGAGTAGCGGACGATGCTTTCAGAGACGCTACCGATGAAGAAGCGTTCGACGGCGTTCAACCCGGTCGCTCCACAGATGATGAGATCAATGTCGTGATTCGGTGCGATTTTTTTAGCGATTGTCACTTTCGGAGAGCCGTACTCGATGACCGTCTCTACTTCTTTGACACCTCGTTCTTTCGCGCGATTGACGTAGTCCTCGAGCAGTTCTTTCGCATACGTCTCGGCACGCTCGGTAATCGTCCGGTCGTACGCTTCAACCGTGGCGAATGTCCGTGTATCGATGACGTGTCCGATATACAGTTTGCCATCGTTTCGAAGTGCGACGTCGATTGCTGTTTCAAATGCACGTTCGGCCTCTTTCGAGCCGTCGACGGCAGATAGAATATGTTTGTAGACAATTGCCATGTAAATCCCAACCTTTCGCTTGAAATGTACGTGCGGCTTACATGTATAGTATACCACTTCTGCTTCAATTCACGCCCGGTTCTTTCAGAAATGTGTGAAATTTTCACAACTTTCTGATGGAACAGGTTGAAGTTTGGAAATGGGCAAGCGGAACGGGTAAGATGATACAGAGGAGGGATGACGATGAAACATGTAGTCATCACGGCCGGTGCGAAAGGGATCGGCCGCATTGTGACGGAACGATTATTGGAGGAAGGTTGGCACGTCAGTGTATTGCAGCGGAAGCCGATCGATTGGCAACATGAACGGTTACATATGGTCGAGGCCCCGTTGACTGACCGCGAAGCTGTCCTGAGTGGCTATGAAGAGGCGGTGGCCAAATTCGGAGAGCCGGACGCGCTCATCTTGAACGCCGGGCCTTACATCTTCGAACGGAAGTGTCTCGTCGATTTGACGGACGAGGAGTGGGACGAGGTCATCAGCGGCAACTTGTCAGCCTCGTTTTGGCTGATGCGCCGGGCTATCCCGAGTATGCGGGCAAAACGATTCGGCCGCATCATCACATATGGCTTCCCGGAGAGTGGGACGGCACCGGGCTGGGTTCATCGGTCGGCGTTCGCGGCCGCCAAAACCGGGCTCGTCAGTTTGACGAAATCGGTCGCACTCGAGGAAGCGGCACACGGCATCACAGCCAATATGATTAACCCGGGCAATATCGTCGGCGCGCAAAAAGAAATGCGAATCGAAGCGGCCGAACCGGACGACCAGACCCCGGTCGGACGACACGGGACGGGCGAAGACATCGCCCGCATGATTCTATTCCTGCTCGCCCGTGACTCCGATATGGTCACAGGTGCCATCATCGATGTGACCGGAGGCGTCAACGTCGTCCATCAATACCGAAAATAAGGGGGAAACCGCATGAAATTGGCCATGTTGACCGATATCCATGGAAACGTCCAAGCGCTCGACGCGGTGCTGGCCGAGCTCGATCGCCAGCAGGTCGACGAGATTTGGAGTTTGGGCGATATGATCGCGATGGGGCCCGACTCGAACGAAGTGATGGCACGTCTGCTCGACCGTGGTGTACACATGATCACCGGCAACCATGATGAGGCTGTCTTGTCGCTCATGGCCGGGACGGGTCACCCTGACAGTTATGCCCATACCCGTCCGCATCACGAGTGGGTGGCGCGCACGCTTAGGCCTGACTATGCGGACGCGCTCTTCAAGTTGCCGCGTACGATTGAACGCGTTGTCGAGGGTACGCGGGTATATGGGATTCATTATCATATCCCGAGCGAGAAGCGGGACGTGCCGATCACCGAGGAGCCGTTCCATGACATCGTCGAGGCGACGCTTTCGAACATGCAGTCGCTGTATGGGTCTTATGAAGCGGACGTCATCTGTTTCGGGCATCATCATCCGGAGCATGTGTTCCATGACGACACGAAACATTATTTCAATCCCGGTGCGCTCGGTGTCGCCCGTGACGACTTGGCCCGTTACGGCATCCTCGAGTGGGATGAGACAGGGTTCGCCATCCATCCGCAGTCGGTCCGTTATGACAAGCGGGCATTTCTAGAGGCGATGGAACGGAATGATGTGCCGCAACGTGACGTCATGTTCCGACTCTTTTATTGACCATGAAAAAGACCAGCCGCGTGCGGCTGGTCTTTGTTGTGACTCAATTGATTTCTTGGAGCGTCTTCGGGTAACTCGTCAACAAGATCGGACCACTCTCGGTCATGACGATATCGTCCTCGATGCGGACGCCGCCGACGCCAGGGAGATAAATTCCTGGTTCGACGGTGAACGTCATCCCGACTTGGGCCGTCATATCATTGTTGGCCGCCATCGATGGGAATTCGTGCACCTCGATGCCGATTCCGTGTCCGACGCGATGCGTGAAGTATTCGCCGTAGCCGGCCGACGTGATGACTTGGCGAGCCGCGATGTCGATGGACCCGAGCGTCGTCCCGACGTTCGCCATCTCGATGGCGGCTTCTTCGGCCTTGAGGACGGTCTCGTAAATCTCACGTTGCTTCGTGCTCGCTTCGCCGTAGACGACGGTGCGCGTGATATCCGAGGCATAGCCTTGCCAAATGACACCGAGGTCGAACAAGGCGAAGTCGCCTTTCTTCAAGCGGTTATTGCCGGGTACGCCATGCGGATCGGCACTGTTCTCGCCGAACAAAACGAGCGTGTCGAACGACATCTCGCGGACACCTTGTTTCTTCATCGCATATTCGATTTCGGCGATGACCTCGAGCTCGGTCACACCTTCACGCAAGGCGCGAATCCCTGCCTCAATCGCCATATCAGCGAGTTCGGCGGCGCGTTTCATCAGGCGGACCTCGTCCGGAGACTTAATCATGCGAAGCGCCTGAAGCTCTTCGGTCAAGTCGATGATTGAGAGACCGGCAAAGCCGGCGCGGAGCTGTTCGACGCGGTTGTAGGTCAAATGCTCGCCTTCAATCCCGATGCGCTCGGGGATAATCTGTTGGTCGAGGAACAGTTTGACGACTTTGTCCCATGGATTTTCGTGGTCCATGTACGTGACGATATCGCCATTCCAGTCGCTTGCCTCGACGATGCCTTTTTCAAGTGCCGGACAGACGAGAGCGGTCGTGCCGTTCTTCAAGACGAGGATGGCGATGAGCCGCTCATGTGCCTCGGCATATACTCCCGAAAAATAAAAGACCGATGCTTTCGACGTGACAAAAGCAGCGTCTAACCCTTTAGTGGCCAAAGATTGTGCAATATGGTTGGTTCGTTGATTCAACTCGTTTCCCTTCCTTCTCGTTCATTGGCGTTCTGTTTCATTATACCGTTTTCCAAAACGGAAAGGAAATGTCACATTTTCAGTAGTACAGTTTGAAGAAGGAAGACTGATACAGTATACTGAGGATGACAGAAAATGTATTGAGGAAAGGGACTCGTGACATGACAACAAAACATGAACAGATCATAGCACATATCGAGTCGCTCGATGTCGGATCTAAAATTTCGGTCCGCCAAATCGCGAAGGAATTGGCAGTATCAGAAGGAACGGCGTATCGGGCCATCAAGGAAGCGGAGAATTTAGGCTTCGTCTCGACGATTGAACGGGTCGGAACCATTCGTATCAAACGTAAACATAAAGAGAATATTGAGAAGCTGACGTTCGCAGAAGTCGTCAATATCGTCGACGGGCAAGTGCTCGGTGGCCGAGACGGGCTCCATAAAACGCTCTCGAAGTTCGTCATCGGGGCGATGAAGCTTGAGGCGATGATGCGTTATATCGACGTCGACTCACTCGTCATCATCGGAAACCGGGAAAAGGCGCATGAACTTGTGCTCCAGTCCGGTGGCGCCGTGTTGATCACGGGGGGATTCGACACGACCGATGAAGTGAAACGGATGGCCGATAAGTATCACATGCCGGTCATCTCGACGTCGTATGACAGTTTCACCGTCGCGACGATGATCAACCGGGCCATCTATGACCGCTTGATTAAAAAAGAGATTCTACTCGTCTCGGATATCGTCATTCCGCTGCACGACACTTTCTATTTGAAAGTGGACGATACGGTCAAACGGTGGCACGAACTGAACGAACGGACGAAACATAACCGCTATCCCGTCATCGACGAGCAGATGAAAGTCGTCGGCGTCATCACGGCAAAAGACTTGCTCGACCGTCCGCACGACACTGAAATCGAGAAAGTGATGACGAAGAGCCCGATCACGGTCGGTGTTCAGACGAGCGTCACCAATGCGGCGCACCAAATGGTTTGGGAAGGCATCGAGATGTTGCCGGTCGTCGACAACTATGGCCGCCTGCTCGGCATCATCAGCCGCCAAGACGTGTTGAAGGCGCTCCAACTCGCCAACCGCCAACCGCAAGTCGGCGAGACGTTCGACAATATGATCACGAACCAGTTGAAAGAAGATCCGGCTTCGAACGGGACGGCGTTCACCGTCGAGGTCGCGCCACAGATGACGAGCCACATGGGGACGGCATCGTCAGGGGTGTTGACGACGTTGCTCGTCGAAGGAGCGACCCGCAGTCTGCGCCATATGAAAAAAGGCGACCTCGTCGTCGAAAATATTACGGTCTACTTTATGAAACCGATTCAAATCGAGAGTCAAATTCGCGTCTCGGCCAACGTGTTCGACCTTGGCCGGAAGTTCGGGAAAGTCGATGTTGAGATGACACAAGGCACCCAACTCGTCGCCAAGGCGCTTGTCACGGCGCAATTGATTGACCGCTAACAAAAAAACGAGCTGATGCCATCATCAGCTCGTTTCTATTTCTCTTATGATTGGTTGATTGGCTCTTCGCTAGCGAGCGGATAGATTTTACGATAGCGAATGAACCCGACGATGGCGTTGCCGACACCCAAGACGAGCATAGCGATGCTGACGATCCAACCGATCGTCGAGCCGAGTCCGAGTCCGCCAACCATTTGGTTGACGGCGAAGAGTGCGAGAAACATGCTCAGCCAGATGAGCGCTTGCGTGTTGAACAGTGCTTTCCGGTACGGTGTCTTCGTCAAATAAGCGCGTCGTTTGGAAACGAAGTAAGCGCCTAACGAAAACAGAATGAGTCCGATCATAACTAATTGACCCAAGTGAAGAAACCCCTTTCAGACGTGTAATCTGTTATCATCATACCATAGAATAGTGTTCAAGAAAGCGAGGAATGGCAATGGCACATTGGCCAGAGGCAGCAACGATATTGAAATTGATTGAAGCGGCGGACACGATTATGATTCATCGACACGTCCGTCCCGACCCTGACGCGCTCGGGAGTCAGCTCGGATTAAAGCGGATTCTTGAAGTCGCCTATCCGGAAAAGCAGGTCTATGTCGTCGGCGGTATCGTCCGTGATTTAGAGTTTTTAGGTAAGATGGAGCATGTCGAACCGGAGATGTATCAAGAGGCGCTCGTCATCGTGCTCGATACGGCTAACCATGAACGAATCGATGGGCCGCACGCCTTGACCGGCAAAACGGTCGTCAAGATTGATCACCACCCTGACGAAGATGCGTATGCGACCCATCAAATCGTCGACACGACGGTCAGTTCCACCTCAGAGATGATTGCTGAACTTGCAGGGATTTGGGGGCTTGAACTTGACGAGGCGTCCGCATTCTTGTTGTTCGCCGGAATCGTCGGCGACACGGGACGGTTCCAGTTCCGCAACGCGACGCCACGTACGTTCGAAGTCGCGGCCGAACTGATTAACCATGGTATCGATACGAACCGGTTGTATCGTCAAATGTATAAGACGAATTTGGCGACGTTGCAACTCCAAGGCTATGTCTTACAAAACGTCAATGTGACCGACGCGGGTGTCGGCTACGTCAAAATCGATGCAGACGTCTTGCGCACGTTCCATGCGACACCGGAAGCGGCGTCGCTGCTCGTCAACAGCTTCTCTGGCCTTGAAGGGCTGAAGTGTTGGGTCATGTTCGTCGAGAACAAGGACGAGATTCGTGTCCGGATCCGTTCGAAAGGACCGGTCATCAATGAAGTGGCGAAACGCTATCGCGGCGGTGGTCATCCGATGGCCGCCGGTGCCACGATCGATAAATGGGAAGAGATGGACGAGGTGATCACGGCGCTCGATGAAGTCGCGGCCCCGTTCACGTTCGAAACAGAAGAGAGCTGACCCGTTGGTCAGCTCTCTTCAGCGTTTATCCTCTTCTTGTGGAATGAACCACGTACCACGGTCGGTCACATCCTCGACGACATCGAGTTGATACTCGGTGATATAACGACGGAGTCGTTCGATAATCTCCGGACTGTCGGCGAAGACGGTCTGGCCGTTCTGTAAATTCTCTAGCTTGTCACGTGCGATTTTACCCCGATTAATAATCATACGGTTTATACCCCCTTTTAGGAGAAGTTTTGTCTATAATTATTGTATCAGACAAGTGCCAAAATGAGTTTGACAATTGTGAAAAAAGAAAGGGGGACTCTTGTGATCCACTTGAATGTACGATCGGCTTATAGCTTGATGCAAAGTACGATTCGGCTCGAACAGTATGTCGCCCAGATGGCCGAACGGGGGAGTCGAGCAGTCGCTTTGGCCGACGATGCGTTATACGGCTTGCCGCAATTCGTCCGGTTATGTGAACGCTATGCGGTTAAACCCGTTATTGGATTACGGACGACGCTGCGAATGGATGGATTCGACGTCTCCGTTCTCGTCTATGCGTTGACCGATGAACAAGTGCCCGAACTGTATCGCATCGTCCAGGCCGATGGCTTGACCGAAGCGACCGAACTGGCGGTGCTCATCTTACCGGAGAACTGGAAAGCGAACGACCCGGTTCACCGTCGCCGTCTCTATAACCATTTGCTCGGTTATGTGAATGAAGACAGACTGTGGCTCGGGTTGCCGGCGCCGCAGTCGACGGAACAGACGCTGATGCTCCGGCAATTACGCGAGATGCGTGACGAACTGGGGACACGACTCGTACCGGCCCCGGACACGTGTTACATGAGACCGGAGGATTTCGAGGCGTATCGCGCCATCGTCGCCATCGGTGAAGGCGAGCTCATCTCACAAGAAGATGTGCATCGGAAAGGAAAGTACGTAAGACTGCCGAGCGAAATGAACGATTGGTTCGACCCAATCGAGCTTGAGGCGTTGGACGAGTTCGAATCCCTCATCTCGGTCACACGCTTGCCGGAGGCGACCTCGTCGATTCCAGAGATTGAACATGCGATCGACCGACTGAAGCGTCTCGTCGCCGAACGATTAAAGGCGCTCGACTTGTTCCAAGAGGAATATATCGAACGAGCCCGCTATGAACTCGACGTCATTGCGCGGACCGGTTTCGCCTCGTATTTCCTCATCGTCGAGGACATCGTCCGCTACGCTAGGGAGCAAGGCATTGAAGTCGGTCCGGGGCGTGGGTCCGCGGCCGGATCACTCGTCAGTTTCGCGCTTCACATCACCGAGGTCGACCCGGTCCGGTTCGAGCTGTTATTCGAACGCTTTTTGAACCCGGAACGAATCACGATGCCGGATATCGATTTAGACTTCGAAGACGAGCGGCGCGACGAGGTCGTCCGCTATGTCCTCGATAAATACGGGGCCAACCACGCCGCCCAAATCGGGACGCTCGCGACGTTCGGCGCGAAAGCGGCGCTACGTGATGTCGCGCGGGCGCTCGGGCTGACGCTTGAAGAAGGACAGGCGGCCAGCAAACAAGTGAAAGACGACGGGTTGGCCGGGATTTTGGCCAATCCGACGAAGATGAAATGGTTCGCCGGCAGTCAGAAGCGGTCGCAACTGTTACACATCGCCGCCCAGCTCGAAGGATTGCCCCGTCAAGCCTCGGTCCACGCGGCCGGACTCGTACTCAGTCGTGACGCGCTTGATGACGTCACCCCGTTACAGCCGACAGCAGGGGAGCAAGTGACCCAATATAATATGAAGGATCTCGAAGCGCTCGGCCTGTTGAAAATCGATTTGCTCGGCCTGCGCAACTTGACGAGACTCCGTCAGATGGAGACGCTCATTCGCGAGACGGATGAACTGTTCTCGCTGAAGACGATTCCATTGAATGACGCCAAGACGTTGCGGGTGCTCGCTCGCGGTGACACGGACGGGATTTTTCAGTTCGAATCGGAAGGGATGAAACAAGCGCTCCGGCAAGTGAAGCCGACCACGTTCGAGGATATCGTCGTCACGATGTCGCTCTATCGTCCAGGTCCGATGCAGTTTATCGATACGTATGCGAAGCGAAAGCATGGCATGCCGCATCAGCCGGTCCACCCGGTCGTCGGTGAGATTATGCGTACGACGAACGGCGTGCTCGTCTATCAGGAGCAAGTCATGCGCCTCCTGCGAGAACTTGCCGGCTACTCGTATGCCGAGGCCGATTTGATTCGCCGTGCCATCGCCAAGAAAGATGTAGCGGCCATCGACGTTGAGAAGAGTCGATTCTTGGAACGTTCGTCGGAGCGGTTCGACAGCGACTCGATGCGACAAGTATTCTCGTGGATTGAGAAGTTCGCGGGCTACGGTTTCAACCGTTCGCACGCGGTGGCCTACAGTTTAATCAGTTATCGCTTGGCTTTCGTGAAGGCGCACTTCGAGCGGATTTTTTATCTCGTTACGTACGACAAGACGAACCAACTCGTTCGCATGCTGCGAAAAGGGAAAATTCCCGTCTATCCGCCGGACGTCCTTCATGGCCAAGCCGGGGCCTTTTTAGAAGGGCCAGGGGTCCGTCTCGGGTTGAAGGCGGTCCAAGGCTTGACGAAACGCGACGTCGAACGGTTGATTGAACACCATTCCGAATTCACCGACGTAAAACGTCTGCTCGAACTGATGGAGTGGGGCTCGAAAGACCAGCCGAAGTTGCGGCGCCTGCTCGGAGCCGGTGCCCTCGACCGGATGTATCACGGCGATCGCCACCGTGCGTTCGAGGCCGTTGAACGGCTTCGCGAGGAGACAGAGACGCATCTGCTCCCAGATGAGCTGTCCGCACTCGGTTTGAAGCGCTCGGCACCAATCGAGCCGAATTGGTCCGAAGAAGAACGGGAAGCACTCGGGACGTGGATCGTCCACTCGCCGTTGACGACGGTCGCCCCGCTCTCGATTGAGACGGTGACGATCGATGAAGTGTTGAACGGCGAACGGGGATTCATCGTCGTCTATGTCGATGCGATTCGTACGTTCAAGACGAAAAAGAATGAAGAGATGGGTGTTGTCATGGTCGATGACGGCGTCTCGCAAGACGAGGTCGTGATTTTTCCACGCGTGTTCACCCAATTCTCTCGTTCACTTTACGTCGGGAACGTCCTCTTGCTCGAGGTGCATCCTAATGAACGGGACGGGCGTCGCCAACTCGTCGTCGAACGCGTCCGGCCTCTCCACGGCCAAGCGTTGTTTGTCCGATTGCGTCTGGAGTCGTTCGCCGACCTTGAAGAACTATTGCGAACAGCGCCAGGGGATGTCCCCGTCATTTGCCGATTCTCTGATTCGAAAGAAGTGAAACAACTCGCCTCGACATATGCCGTCAATCCGACAGAAGCATTGTTGCAAGGATTGAGGCAGCGGTTCGGCGATACGGATGTCGTGTTGAAACGGGTCGACTCGAAATTGCCCGGCACGGGAACTAGTACCAAGTCATAAAAAGTGGTATAATCTGTTTAATTGGTCTGACCACTTTAGAGATAATGCCATCCAAAAGGGAGTTGAACGGTCAGATGCATGGAAAACACGCATCCTCATTTCACGAAAACATTTCTAAAATCAGAACGTTAATCGTCCAGGCCGCACTCGAGCCGGGCGACCGTCTCCCGTCAGAACGGGAACTCGCTGAAACGCTGTCCATCAGCCGTGCGTCAGTCCGTGAAGCATTACGGGCTCTCAGCTTCCTTGGGATTGTTGAGACGAAACACGGCGGCGGCACGTTTTTGTGCGAACAGGATCGGCACCGTTACATTGAAATCTTGTCAGAGTTCATCGTCACGAAACAGACGAAGGCGTCGGACATCGTCGATATGTTGCGTTTGCTTGAGCGCTTGGCGTTGACGGAGGTCGAACCGACCCCGGAACGCATCGCGTTGCTCGAGTCGAGCGTTGAGACGGACCGCGCCTTCAGGCAAAACCTTATCTTCGGATTAAAGAATGAACTGTTCATTCGAATCTGGAGCGAAGTGAACCGGTTTTATGACGGCACGGACGCAGGCGACCTATATACGGAAGACGAACGTAGACGATTGTTGGAGATGTGGCGTGGGGCGGGGATGCCGGAATGAACGAGGGGGAAGCGATGACTGCTTTTTTCAAGAAACCTAAACGATATATGCCATTGCGTCAACGAGAACCAAAGATTGATGCACCACAAGGCTTGATGACGAAATGTCCATCTTGTAAATATATGCATTACACGAAACAGTTAAATGAGAATCATAAAGTGTGTGATTGCGGCTACCATTTCCCGCTCAGTGCAGATGAGCGGATTCACATGTTGGTCGATGGTCAATCGTTTGAAAAATTTGCGGGACCGCTCGTCAAAGAGAACCCGCTTGATTTTCCAGATTATGAAGAAAAATTGAAAAAAGACAGGGAACGAACTGGGATTGAGGAAGCAATCGTTTGCGGTCGTGCCACAATCGATGGGCTCCCGGTCGTCGTCTGCGTCATGGATGCCCGTTTCCGTATGGGGTCGATGGGCGCCTACGTCGGAGAAGCAATCGCCTCGGCGGTCCGGACCGCGACGAAAGACGGATTGCCGGTCGTCTTGTTCACGGCCTCGGGCGGTGCCCGCATGCAAGAAGGCATGGTCAGCTTGATGCAGATGGCCAATACGTCAATCGCCTTGAAAGAACATGACGAGGCGGGTCTTCTGTATGTCGCCTACTTGACGCATCCGACAACAGGTGGCGTGTCGGCGAGTTTCGCGATGCTTGGTGATGTGAACGTCGCCGAACCTGGAGCGTTGATCGGCTTTGCCGGTCGTCGCATCATCGAACAGACGATTCGTGAAAAATTGCCAGACAACTTCCAAACTGCCGAGTTTCTATTAGAAGCGGGTCAATTGGACGCCGTCGTTCATCGTGAACAGATGCGTTCGTTCTTGAAGAAGATGATCGTGTTACACGGCGGGGAGGTCCATCATGTTTGATCCAATCAAAGAAGTAAATGAACAGCTCGGGAAGTTGCGTGAGACGGCGGAGACGAAAGGAATCGATTTATCCCGTGAAATCCGTCACCTTGAAGCGAAGCTTCATCGATTAGAAAAAGACATTTATGGGAATATGAAACCGTGGGATCGCGTGCAGCTGGCGCGAAATCCGAAACGCCCGACGACGCTCGATTATATCGATCGCCTGTTCCCGGATTTCATCGAGTTGCACGGTGACCGTCACGGCTATGATGACGCTGCGATTGTAGCGGGATTGGCCACACTCGACGGCGTCCCGGTGACGATTATCGGTCATCAACGTGGGCGGAACACGAAAGAGAACATGAAACGCAACTTCGGGATGCCACATCCAGAAGGCTATCGCAAAGCGCTTCGTTTCATGAAGCAAGCAGAGAAGTTCAATCGTCCGGTCATCACGTTCATCGATACAAAAGGCGCCTACCCTGGGAAAGCGGCCGAAGAGCGTGGACAAAGCGAAGCGATTGCCCGCAACTTGTTTGAAATGGCGACGTTGAAAGTTCCGATTATCTCGATTGTCATCGGGGAAGGCGGATCGGGCGGTGCGCTCGGGATTGGTGTTTGCGACCGGTTGCTCATGCTTGAAAACAGCACGTACTCGGTCATTTCACCAGAAGGCGCGGCTGCCCTGCTTTGGAAAGACGCGAAGCTTGCGGAACGCGCTGCGGAAACGATGAAGATTACGGCACAAGATTTGTTGAATTTAGGGATTGTCGATGAAGTCGTCACCGAGGTGTTTGGTGGTGCCCATATCGATGTGTCATTACAGTCATCACTCTTAAAGCCTGTATTAGCACAACACATGACTGAGTTGCGAGGACGGACTCAAAACGAGTTGTTGCAAGGGCGCGCTGCCAAATATCATGAAATTGGCACAATTGGCTCGTGAAAACGTTAACAATCGCTTTGCGTTCACGTTAAATCACTCACGGGTTGACTGCTTTTGAGCATACCCCATGCTTTTTTTTCACATACTTGTGTTGTAAAACAAAGGTCAGACATGGTATTTTATTTTCAGATTTCGTTAAAACACATAAGAGGTGAGTGACGTGAATTTAAAACGTATTGCGGTATTGACAAGTGGGGGAGACGCCCCCGGAATGAACGCTGCAGTCCGTGCCGTGACCCGAAAAGCGATTTTCGAAGGTCTAGAAGTGTACGGTGTGTATAACGGCTATCAAGGTCTAATCGAAGGAGATCTCGTTGAATTGAACCTCGGTTCTGTCGGTGATATCATCCAACGCGGAGGAACATTCTTACGTTCTGCCCGTTGCCCTGAGTTTAGAACGGAAGAGGGCCGTGCCAAAGCGGTCGAGCAGTTGAAGAAATTCAATATTGACGCGCTTGTAGTCATCGGGGGCGACGGTTCTTACCGTGGCGCCCAGAAGTTGACGGAACTTGGATTCCCGACAATAGGGCTTCCAGGAACGATCGACAACGATATCCCAGGAACGGACGCGACAATCGGGTTCGATACGGCGCTCAATACGGCGCTTGACGCGATTGATAAAATCCGTGACACGGCGTCGTCGCATGAGCGGACGTACGTCATCGAAGTAATGGGCCGTGATGCAGGTGACATCGCACTTTATGCCGGTCTTGCCGGTGGTGCCGAGTCAATCCTCGTCCCAGAACGTCCAGAAGATTTGAGTGCCATCGTCGACCGCATCAACCATGGTGTGGCGCGCGGTAAGAAACACTCGATCGTCGTTGTCGCCGAAGGCGCAGGCAGTGCCGAAGAAATCGGAAAAATGATCGCTGAGAAGACAAACTCAGAGACGCGTGTAACGATTCTTGGACATATCCAACGCGGCGGTTCCCCGACTGCTGCTGACCGTGTGCTTGCGAGCCGCATGGGTGCATATGCCGTCGAGATTTTACTCGAAGGCAAAGCCGGACGTGTCGTCGGTATTCGTGGCGGTAAGATGATGGATCTTGATATCGACGAAGCACTCGACCATAACAAACACACGCTCGATATGCAGTTGATCGATCTTTCGAACCAACTTTCGATTTAACGAGTAGCAGTGAACTCCACAGAGACGGGATCAGGTCGGTCGACCCCCCGTTTTCTGTGTGTAAATGCAATACATCCCCTAGGAGGTTTTTATTTATGCGTAGAACGAAAATTGTATGTACGATTGGACCAGCTTCAGAGAAACGTCTTCCAGAAATGATTGAAGCCGGAATGAACGTCGCTCGTCTCAACTTCTCACACGGTGACTATGAAGAGCACGGCGCACGTATCCGTGACATTCGCGAAGCATCAAAAGCTGCCGGTAAAGTCGTGACGGTACTTCTTGACACGAAAGGTCCTGAAATTCGTACACATACGTTTGAAGAAGGAAAAGCACTCCTCGAAAAAGGCAAAGAAGTCATCATCGTCTCGACAGAAGAAATCGTCGGAACGAAAGATCGTTTCTCAGTCACGTACGAAGGCTTGTACGAAGACGTTGAAGTCGGTTCACGCATCATGCTCGACGACGGACTCATTGGTCTCCTTGTCGTTGAGAAACTCCCGAACCGTGACCTTCGCTGCGTCATCGAAAACGAAGGCATCATCAAGACGAAGAAAGGTGTCAACTTGCCTAACGTCAAAGTGAACCTTCCTGCCCTTACAGACAAAGACATCGCTGACATCGAGTTCGGTATTTCTCAAGACATCGATGTCATCGCGGCATCGTTCGTCCGCCGTGCGTCTGACGTCGTTGAGATTCGTCAACTTCTCGAGCGCAACAACGCGTCACACATCAAAATCTATCCAAAAATCGAAAACCAAGAAGGTGTCGACAACATCGACGAAATCTTGGCGATTTCTGACGGTTTGATGGTCGCTCGTGGTGACCTCGGAATCGAGATCCCAACAGAAGAAGTCACACCAGTTCAAAAAGAATTGATCAAAAAGTGTAACGACCTCGGGAAACCGGTCATCACGGCTACACAAATGCTTGATTCAATGCAACGCAACCCGCGTCCAACACGTGCGGAAGCATCTGACGTTGCCAACGCCATCCTCGATGGTACGGACGCAGTCATGCTTTCAGGTGAGACGGCAGCAGGGGACTACCCAATCGAGTCAGTTCAAATGCAAGCAGCAATCGCTGTTCGTACTGAGCAAATGCTCGACTACAAAAACTTGCTCAAAGATCGTCAGAAGCGCAGTGAGCACACGGTAACGGATGCGATCTCACAAGCGGTTGCCCACACGGCAATCAACTTGAACGCGAAAGCGATCTTGACACCGACACAATCAGGTTACACGGCTGCTCGTACAGCGAAGTATCGTCCAGAGGCGAACATCATCGCGGTCACAGAGTCAGAGCGCGTGGCACGTCAATTGAACCTCGTTTGGGGCGTGTACCCAATCGTGGCTGACACGATGCCGAACAACACGGATGAGATGTTGGTACAAGCTTCAGAAGCAGCTCGTCACGCTGGATTCGTTACAGACGGTGACCTCGTCGTCATCTCGGCTGGTATCCCGGCTGCGACAGCTGGTACGACGAACATGATGAAAGTTCATATCGTCGGTCACGCCCTCGCAAACGGACGCGGCATCGGTGAGCGTGGTCTCGTCGGTGAAGTCGTCGTTGCGAACAATGCAGACGAAGCGAATGCGAAAGCGAAAGAGGGCATGATCCTCGTCGCACCATTCACAGATAAAGAAATGATGCCAGCGATTGAAAAAGCGGCTGGAATCATCACAGAAGACGGTGGATTGACGAGCCATGCCGGTATCGTTGGACCATCACTCCGCAAGCCGGTTATCGTCGGTGTCGAATCAGCGACATCAACGTTCCGCGACGGACAGATGATTTCAATCGACCCACTTACTGGTAAAATCTACAACGCGTAATCGAATGCCAATCGAACCGACCTTTTCATGAGGTCGGTTCTTTTTCCATTCAGAAAGAGAGTGTGTGATGAGTGCCTATTTATTCTTGCTGTTGCTCGTATTGATTGGGGTTATCTCCCATAACCAGTCGGTCATCATCGCCAGCAGCGTCCTCTTGATTATTAAAGCGGTCGGATTCGGCGACCAATTGTTCCCGACGCTCGCCTCAAAAGGCATCCATTGGGGGGTAACGATTATTACAATTGCCGTCCTCGTGCCGATTGCGACCGGCGACATCGGATTCCGGGAATTGTGGAATAGTATTAAAGGTCCAGTCGGCATCATCGCGTTCGCCTCTGGAATCTTCGTCGCGCTTGCCGCCGGCCAAGGGGTCCAACTGATGCGGGTCGACCCCGTCGTCACGACGGCATTGCTCGCTGGGACCATCCTGGCCGTCGGTTTCATGAAAGGCGTGCCGGTCGGACCGCTCGTCGGAGCCGGCATCGCCGCCTTGATTTTAGGTGGATTTAGCCTGTTACAAAAATGGTTCTGACATTTTTTGACGGCTGGATACGCTTACATTTCTTTTTTTCAGTAAATTGTTTATACTAGATAAAGGACAGGGTGGAGCGAGCTCGAAACGGATTGGGGAGAGTCTTCGACTCCTCGCCCTTATTCCCTACACACAGACTGTATATGCGGTCGATCACTTTTAAAGACTGAGGGGGAGTTATTGATGTCAACGACAAAAGGTTTAGAAGGAATTGTGGCAGCGGCCTCAAAAGTCAGTTCGATTATTGACGGACAATTGACTTACGGAGGATACACGATTGACGATTTGGCAGACCACGCCACATTCGAAGAGGTTGTTTTCCTATTATGGAACGACCGCCTTCCGAAAGAAGATGAATTAACTGAGCTCTCAGCAGCGCTCGTGAAAGAAGCCAAATTGCCAGAAGACGTCATCGCGACGCTCGAACGGGCACCGAAATCGGCCAATGCGATGGCGACGATTCGGACTGCACTTTCACAGCTCGCGCTTTATGATGAAGAGTCTGAAGATATGAGTCCGGAAGCGAACATGCGCAAAGCGATTCGTCTCCAAGCGCAAATCGCCACGATTGTGACGGCATTCGCTCGTCTTCGTAAAGGCGAACAACCGGTTGCACCAAAACAGGGCTTGTCTTATGCGGGCAACTTCTTGTACATGTTGAATGGAGAAGAGCCGAGCGAGGTCGCCGAGAAGACGATTGACAAGGCACTCATCCTTCACGCCGACCATGAATTGAACGCTTCGACGTTCACGGCACGCGTCTGCGTTGCCACATTGTCGGATATTTATTCTGGTGTGACGGCGGCGATGGGCGCCCTTAAAGGCCCGCTCCACGGAGGTGCGAACGAGGCGGTCATGAAGATGCTTCATGAAATCGGATCGGTCGACAAAGTCGAAGACTACGTCCGCGGCAAGTTCGAACGCCGTGAGAAGATCATGGGCTTCGGTCACCGTGTCTATAAGGACGGCGACCCACGCGCGAAACACTTGAAAGAGATGAGCCGCCAATTGACTGCTCAAATCGGCGAACCGGAATGGTACGAGATGTCTGAGAAAATCGATCATCTCGTCGAGACGGAAAAAGGCTTGAAACCGAACGTCGATTTCTATTCGGCGTCAACGTATTACGCGCTCGGCCTCGACGAAGAGTTGTTCACGCCGATCTTTGCTGTCTCACGCATGTCGGGCTGGATTGCCCACATCCTCGAGCAGTACGCGGACAACCGTTTGATCCGTCCTCGCGCTGAATACATCGGCGAGACGAACCGGTCATACGTCCCGGTGAACGAGCGTTAATTGACGCCGAACGAGAAGTTCGAGTCACAATTTAGACATAAACTTTGGTAAACTAACAATTGACGTAGGTCGGCGCTCGCGTCGGCCTACATAAATGTACTTAGGGGGATTCATTATGTTGACACAAAACGAAAAGATTACAGTTGAAAACGGTGTATTAAACGTACCAAACGTACCGACGATTCCATTTATCATCGGCGACGGCACAGGACCTGATATTTGGAACGCATCAGTGCGCGTCTTTGATGCGGCTGTCGAAAAAGCATATGGCGGCGAGAAGAAAATCGAATGGATGGAAGTGTACGCTGGGGAGAAGGCCTACAACCAAAAAGGCGAATGGCTTCCAAACGAGACACTCGATCAAATCCGTGAATATTTGATTGCCATCAAAGGTCCATTGACGACACCGGTCGGCGGCGGAATCCGTTCACTCAACGTAGCACTCCGTCAAGAACTTGACTTGTACACGTGCTTGCGCCCGGTCCGTTACTTCACAGGCGTCCCTTCACCGGTCAAACGCCCAGAGGATACAGACATGGTCATCTTCCGTGAGAACACAGAAGATATCTATGCAGGAATCGAATACGCGTCAGGTAGCGACGAAGTGAAGAAGTTGATCTCATTCTTGAAAGAAGAGATGAACGTCAACAAAATCCGTTTCCCAGAAACGTCTGGAATCGGAATCAAGCCAATCTCGTCTGAAGGAACAAAACGTCTTGTTCGTGCGGCGCTCGAGTACGCCATCGCGAACAACCGTAAATCGCTCACGCTCGTTCATAAAGGAAACATCATGAAGTTCACAGAAGGCGCCTTCAAAAACTGGGGCTATGAGCTTGCAGAAGAAGAGTACGGCGACAAAGTCTTCACATGGGCGCAGTATGACCGTATCAAAGAAGAATCAGGCGAAGCGGCTGCGAATGAAGCGCAATCGAAAGCAGAAGCAGAAGGCAAAATCATCGTAAAAGATTCAATCGCTGATATCTTCTTGCAACAGATTTTGACACGTCCGCGTGAGTTCGATGTCGTGGCCACGATGAACTTGAACGGTGACTACATCTCGGATGCGCTCGCTGCCCAAGTCGGCGGAATCGGGATCGCCCCTGGAGCGAACATCAACTACGTGACGGGCCATGCTATCTTCGAAGCGACACACGGTACGGCACCGAAGTATGCCGGCCTCGACAAGGTCAACCCGTCATCGGTCATCTTGTCTGGTGAAATGATGCTTCGTCATATGAACTGGAACGAAGCGGCTGACCTCATCATCAACTCGATGGAGAAGACGATCGCCTCGAAAGTCGTCACATACGATTTCGCTCGTCTCATGGACGGCGCGACAGAAGTGAAGTGTTCAGAGTTTGCGGATGAATTAATTAAAAACATGTAAGACATCAGCTAAACCAAGGGGGAGAGCACAATGATTCGTCGCAATAAAATCTCGGTTATCGGTAGCGGATTCACGGGGGCCACGACGGCACTGTATTTGGCTCAAAAAGAACTCGGTAACGTCGTCTTGCTCGATATCAAAGAAAACGAGAACCCGACGAAAGGAAAAGCGCTCGATATGCAAGAGACGGCGCCGATTCAAGGGTTTGACTCGTGGATTACAGGGACGTCGGACTATGCCGAAACGGCGGACTCGGATATCGTCGTCATCACAGCGGGAATCGCGCGCAAGCCAGGCATGAGCCGGGACGACCTCGTCTCGACGAACGCCAAAGTGATGCGGGCGGTCACGAAAGAAGTGGCCCGTTACTCGCCGGACGCGATTATCATCGTCTTGACGAACCCGGTCGACGCGATGACGTATGCCGCCTTCAAAGAGTCGGGCTTCCCGAAAGAGCGTGTCATTGGTCAATCCGGTGTGCTTGATACGGCCCGGTTCCGGACGTTCGTCGCTGCGGAGTTGAATATATCCGTGAAGGACGTTTCTGGATTCGTGCTCGGCGGGCACGGGGATGACATGGTCCCGCTCATCCGCTACTCGTATGCGGGAGGAATCCCGCTCGAGAAATTGTTGCCGACCGACCGCATCGAAGCAATCGTCAATCGGACCCGTAAAGGCGGCGGTGAGATCGTCCAACTGCTCGGGAACGGATCGGCCTACTATGCGCCGGCCGCGGCCATCGTCGAGATGGTCGAAGCGATTCTCAAAGATCAACGGCGTATTTTACCGGCCATCGCGTATCTCGACGGCGAATACGGTTTCCACGACTTGTATCTCGGTGTTCCGACGATTCTTGGTGCGAACGGAATCGAACGTGTGCTCGAACTTGAATTGACGGAAGCCGAAACGGCGGCGCTACAGCGTTCAGCCGACTCGGTCCGCTCCGTCCTGAACGTCCTCAACTGAGGGCTTACCTCGTCTGCCATGGCAGACGAGGTTTTTTGTATGCGTGGCGCATGCTACACTGAAAGCAGAACGTGGATTTGTTTTGTTTTTGTAAAGATTTGCTTTGAGGTTGGTCGTAGGTGGCATTGATTTGTAAAATAGGTAGTGTACATGACTGAACAGATAGATTAGAGGAGGAACTAAGCGTGGCTGATAAAGTAATTGTTGTCGATGACGAGGTGTCGATTGCGACGTTATTAAAGTTTAATTTAGAACAAGCCGGATTCGAAGTCGAGACGGCGCACGATGGAAAGACCGGACTTGAACTGGCCGAGAAACAAGATGCCGTCTTGATTGTCCTCGATTTGATGTTGCCTGAGATGGACGGTCTCGAAGTTTGCAAACGGCTACGCCAACAAAAAGTGAACACACCGATTCTCATGTTGACGGCGAAAGACGATGAGTTCGATAAAGTACTCGGCCTCGAACTCGGTGCCGATGACTATTTGACGAAGCCGTTCAGCCCACGAGAAGTCGTGGCCCGGGTCAAAGCCATCCTGCGCCGTTCGGCCCCACAAGAAGCTCCGGCGACAGACACGGACGTCATCGAGATTGGCGACGTGAAAATCATCGCGTCGAACTATGAAGTGTTCAAAAACGGCGAACGGCTCGAGTTGACACCGAAAGAGTTCGAACTGTTAGCCTACTTAGCCAAGAACAAAGGACGCGTTTTGACGCGCGACCAGCTCTTGTCGGCGATATGGAATTACGATTTCGTCGGAGATACGCGCATCGTGGACGTTCACATCAGCCACCTCCGGGAGAAGATTGAACCGGTGACAAAAAAACCGACCTATATCAAGACGATTCGCGGCCTCGGTTATAAGATGGAAGAGCCGATGCCCGAATGAAGACGTACCGCTCGCGGTTTTTGACGACGCTCATCCTGCTCGTGACGGGCGTCTTATTGACCCTCGGGATCGTGCTCGGTCAATTGTTCAAAGACTTCTATTTAGATTCTGAACGCGACCGCTTGAAAGAAGACGCTGAGTTGGCCGCGCTCTATTTAGACGGAGGCGACCTTGCGGACATCCAAGACTACGTCGGTCAAATCGATGATGAGAGCAGTTTCGATATCTTGCTCCTCAATCGTCGGATGGAAGTCATCGCCGGGACACCGTTTCGGGTCGGTTCCTTTGATTTCCGGATGGATGCCTCGTCGATTCCGGAAGGCGGGACGTTCGGCAACGAGACACGCGAGGACTTGATTCAGTTCACGAAGCCGATCGAACTGTCATCCGGTGACACGGTATATTTGAGTTTTATCCGTTATGTCTCCGATTTGGAAGGGGTGTATGACCGGATTTGGCTGACCATCGCGCTAGCCTTGATTTTCTCGTTCTTCTTAATCCTTTTCGTGTTACACAACCTGACGAACCAATTCATCCGACCGATCGACGAGGCGACCATCGTCTTGCGGGAACTGGCGGACGGGAACTATCGGGCCCGCGTCTACGAGTTGCGAAACGATGAGGAGACGGGCAGCCTGGCCGGGTCGATTAACGTGCTCGCCCGCAACTTGGAGACAATCTCACTCGGGGAATCGGTTCAACGGGCAAGGCTTGAGTCGCTCATCGAGTATATGGGGGCAGGGTTACTTTTGGTCGACGAACGTGGCATCGTGACGCTCGTCAACCGCTCGTATCGCGACATGTTCCAATATGATGAGTTGATGATCGGTCAGTTTTATCATGGAATTTTGCCGAGCCCGGACGTTGAGACGCTGATTGAAGACGTCTATTTGACAGAGGAGCCGCATCGCCGACAACTATCGATTCGGTCCGGTTTCAACCAAAAGACGTATATGGTATCGGCCGCACCGATTTTCAGTGATACAGGCATGTTGCGCGGGACGACGCTTCTCTTTAACGACATCAGCGAGTTGAAGCGACTTGAGAAGATGCGCAAGGATTTCGTCGCGAACGTCAGTCATGAACTGAAGACGCCGCTCACGTCGATTCGTGGTTTCAGCGAGACGCTGCTCGACGGGGCGAAAGAAGTGCCGGAACTACGCGATCAATTCTTGGATATCATTCAAAAGGAAGCGACGCGCATGCAGATGCTCGTCGAGGACTTGCTCGAACTGTCGCGGCTCGAACGGGAAGACTTCCATTTGGAGTTCACCCCGGTCCAACTCAATCAGCTCGTCGAGGAAGTCTGTCTCGTGCTCAGTCAAAAAGCGGAACAGAAATCGATTCACTTGGAGTCGCGTCATGATGGGGAAGTCGTCTTGCAGGCGGACATGAACCGAATCAAACAAGTCATCTTGAATCTCGTCGCCAATGCGATTAACTACTCGCCGGAAGGTAGCCAGGTCGAGATTGCGGTCGAGAAGAGACCGGACGGCTCTTATTTGATCGTCAAAGACAACGGCATCGGCATCGCGCCGAAAGAAGTGGGCCGAATCTTTGAACGGTTCTACCGGGTCGATAAGGCGCGGAGCCGAAACTCCGGCGGGACGGGTCTTGGTCTTGCCATCGTCAAGCATATCGTCGATCTCCATCACGCGACGATTCAAGTCGATAGCGTCGAAGGCGAAGGAACGACGTTCACCATCAAATTCCCGAGTGCTTAACAAGGAATTCATGGTGAATTCATACCGGCTTTACAAAGCGATGCTACTCTATGGATGAGACCTCTTCATCATCTCGTGTCCCGATTGGTGCTCATCTCCACTCGATCGGGAAGATCGACCCTTTTCTAGTACCTAGAAAAGGGTCTTTTTTTTCGAACGCATGTACCCGTATGATATGATGGAACCAGATAGAATGGAGGTTGTCCAATGAATAAACTACTACTCCTTGACGGAAACTCACTCACGTATCGTGCCTTTTTCGCGTTGCCTCCGATGACGGATGCGAGCGGTCGAAACACGAACGCCGTGTACGGGTTCACGATGATGTTATTGAAGCTGATGGAAGACGAACAGCCGACACATTTCGCGGTCGCGTTCGATGCGTCGAAAAAGACGTTCCGCCACGACACGTATGCCGACTATAAAGGTGGACGGCAAAAGACACCGGGTGAGCTCCGCGAGCAATTCCCGATCGTCCGTGAGATTTGCGAGGCGTTCGGTATCAAAGTACTTGAGCTCGACCAGTACGAGGCCGATGACATCATCGGGACGCTTTCAAAAAATACCGCGTTCGACCAAGTGACGGTCGTCACGGGTGATAAGGATTTACTGCAGTTGATTGACGACCGTGTCACCGTCTATTTGACAAAGCGCGGCATCACTGACGTCGAGACGATGGACGCAGCGGCGTTCCACGAGCGGTATGAGGGACTGAGTCCACTTCAAATGATTGATTTGAAAGGTCTGATGGGCGATAAATCCGACAACATCCCGGGTATCCCCGGTGTCGGTGAGAAGACGGCCCTCAAATTGCTCACAGCTTACGGTTCTGTGGAAGGCCTATATGAACATACGCATGAACTGAAAGGGAAACAAAAAGAGAAGGTCGAGGCGAACGAGCGGGAAGCGCTCATGTCGAAACAATTGGCGACGATTTATACCGACGTGCCGATTGACGTCACCATGGACGAGCTCACGTTCCATCCGTATGACGCTGGAAAAGTGAAGCCGTTGTTCATGAGCCTGCAGTTCAAGTCGCTTCTCGGGAAACTGAGTCTCGACGCGTCGAGCGAGGAAGCCGTGGAAGTACGTGATGTGAACCATATTGGGATTGACGAGCAAGATTTGACAGAAGCGGTCCTCTTCCTCGAGCAACTTCGCGACGATTATTTCGAAGAATCGGTCATTGGCGTGGCCATCGCTTCAAAAGCCGGGGTGACCGTCGGTGACGTGTCGCTCTTAGACGTGCCGGCTGTCCGCGAATGGCTGGCGGATGAAAACCGGGCCACGATTTGTCTCGATGCGAAACAGACGATCATTCAATTGAAACGCCACGGCGTGTCGCTCCGAGGCTACGAGGACTTGCTCGTCGCTGGCTATTTGCTCAACTTGTCGGGCGGGACGACGCTCGACTCGATTGCCGCTCATTTCGAATACGCCTTGCCGGAAGATGAGGCCGTGTATGGAAAAGGGGCAAAACTGCACGTGCCGGAACAAGACGTCCTCGAGCAACACCTCGGGGAGAAGGCGATGGCCATCTTGACGTTGTTCGTCAACGTCAGTAACGAACTCGTCAAAAACGAGCAGACATCGCTGTATGAGGATTTGGAACGACCGCTCGCCTCGGTGCTCGCTGAGATGGAGTGGGCCGGGATTCATGTCGATGTGGCGACGTTGAAGGTGATGGAAGACGATCTTCGCGAACGCCTGCTTCAGCTCGAGACCGAAATTCACAGCCTCGCCGGTGAAGCGTTCAATATCAATTCACCGAAGCAACTCGGCGTCATCTTGTTCGAGAAGCTGGCGTTGCCGCCGGTCAAGAAGACAAAGACGGGGTACTCGACGGCGGCGGACGTGCTTGAGAAGCTTGCACCACTCCACCCGATCGTCGAACATATCATGCATTACCGCGAACTTGGGAAGTTGCAGTCGACGTACGTCGAGGGGTTACAGAAAGTCATCAAGGACGACGGGAAAATCCATACCCGTTACACGCAGACGTTGACGCAGACGGGACGATTATCGTCGGTCAACCCGAACTTGCAAAACATCCCGATTCGCTTGGAAGAAGGGCGCCGGATTCGTAAGGCGTTCACGGCGAGCGAATCCGATTGGGTGCTCTATGCGGTCGACTACTCACAAATCGAACTCCGCATCATGGCCCACATGTCGCAGGATGAAAAGATGCTCGAGGCGTTCCTGCATGACGAGGATATCCATACGTCGACGGCAGCTAACGTGTTCCGGGTCGCCAAAGAAGAAGTGACGTCGCTCATGCGACGCCAAGCGAAAGCGGTCAACTTCGGAATCATCTATGGCATTAGTGATTACGGGCTGTCGCAAAACCTCGGCATTAGCCGAAAAGAAGCGCAGACGTTCATCGATACGTACTTCGAGCAGTTCCCAGGAGTGAAACGATTCATGGATGCCGCCATCGAACGGGCCCGGGAACACGGCTACGTCGAGACGATGTTGAAACGCCGCCGCAATATCCCGGACATCCATTCCCGCAACTTCAACTTGCGCGGTTTCGCCGAACGGACGGCCATCAATACGCCGATTCAAGGGACGGCAGCCGATATTATCAAGAAAGCGATGATTGACGTCGATGTGGCGCTCCGCGAATCGGGCTTACGCTCGAAACTATTGCTTCAAGTCCACGATGAACTCATCTTCGAAGGGCCGAAAGCAGAGACGGAAGCGCTCGAAAAAATCGTCAAGCAAGCGATGGAGCACACAATCACCTTGGATGTCCCGCTCCGCGCGGACGGTTCGTTTGGTGAGACGTGGTTCGACACGAAATAAGAGCGAGAAAGGAAATCAATATGCCTGAATTACCAGAAGTGGAGACGGTCTGTCGCCGATTGCGACCGTTCGTCTCCGGAAAAACGATTGCAAATGTCGAAGTGCTCGACGCGAAAATCATTCGGGGACACGAACCGGAGATTTGGAAACAACAGTTGCTCGACGAGACGATACAAGACGTCGAGCGACGGGGGAAATTTATTTTGTTCAAATTGACGAACGGATATCTCGTTTCGCATCTCCGAATGGAAGGGAAATTCTTCCCACATGACGAAATGGTCAATCCGGTCAAACATACGCACGTTGTCTTCACGTTCACGGACGGGACGACGCTTCATTACAACGATGTCAGAAAGTTCGGCACGATGGAACTGAAGACGAATGACGAGTTGTATGTGACACCGCCGCTGTCGCTACTCGCACTTGAACCGTTCGATTCGGGAGTGACGGCGGAGACGCTCCACACCCGCTTGAAGCGGATGAATGTCCGTGCCATCAAGACGGCACTCCTTGACCAGTCGATTTTCGTCGGTCTCGGCAACATTTACGTCGATGAGACGTTGTTCCGGGCCGGGGTCCATCCGACGCGCCCGGCGGCCTCGCTCTCGCTTGACGAGGTGCACTCGGTGCATCAAGAAGCTGTGGCCGTGTTGACTGAAGCGATTGAGCGCGGCGGGAGCACAATCCGAAGCTACACGAATCCGGATGGGGCGAGCGGAACGTATCAAGAGACGCTCTACGTATATGGTCAGACCGGTGAGCCGTGTAAACGATGCGGCCGACCGATTGAAAAGATGAAATTGGGCGGACGGGGCACGCACTACTGTCCGCACTGCCAACAGTAAGAGGTGGACACGATGTTGAAGATTGGTTTGACAGGTGGAATTGCGACAGGGAAGTCGACCGTATCCCGTCTGTTTCGAAAACAAGGAATCCCGATTATCGATGCCGATAAAATGGCGCGGATCGTCATCGAGCCGGGAGGCAAGGCGTTCGCGGCCGTTCGTGAGGCGTTCCCACAATGCTTCTCGGGCGACGCATTGAACCGTCAGGCGCTCGGACGTGAGATTTTCCATGATGATGCCAAACGTCAATTGCTGAATCAACTCATGCATCCGGCCATCCGCGAGGAGATGCTCGAGGAGATGCGTGGCTATGAGGCGGCGGGCGAGAAGGTCGTCATCTTCGATATCCCGCTCTTGTTCGAAGGGACGATGCGGGACCTCGTCGATTATACGGTCGTCGTCTATTGTCGGGAGGAGATTCAGCTGATGCGCCTCATGGAGCGGAACGGCTTGACGAAAGCTGAAGCGCTCGCGCGCATCCATGCCCAAATGCCGATTGAAGAGAAGAAGCAACAGGCTGATTTTTTAATCAACAACAACGGTGCCTTAGGCGATTTATCGGCCCAAGTGGCCCGCCTCGTCGAACAATTTGAAGACATGAAAAAAGAAGGCGACTGAGCGCCTTCTTTTTTTGTTCAGTTCAATGGGTCTGAGTCCGGTCGGCCTTTCTTCCATGTGTCGAAGATGGCTCGGCCGTCACTTGGATGACCGTTCGAATAATAAATCGGATAGAGCGAGAAGAACACGTAATAAAACGAGAAGTACGCGAATTGATACGTATATAGCGTCGGTTCAATCTCACGCATCAAGATGAAGGCGTTCACGATCAAGATGCTCGATAGGTTGAAGATGGATCCGCCCGCGTAGACGAGACTCCGGGTCAAGCGGTTACTATATTTCAAGTCGCTGAACTGACACCACGCGTCATAGAAGTAGACACGGTTGAATTGCAGGCGCCCGACTTTGAATAATTTCTTACCGGTCCCAATCTCCATATCGAGCGAACCCCCAAATAGTTTCGCGAAGAAGAAATGGCCGAATTGATGGATAATCGTCACTATCGGCAAAATGATGAAAAACGAGATGATAAATTTGTCTAAATCGGTCCAATCGAACATGCTGTCTAGCTCCTTTCCAAGCTCTTCACCAAATTTCCCTCTTTTTCAAATCTGAAACTGTAAAAAAGTGAAAGAAATGTGACGATTCATAGTGAAAACGCTTCCATTTTTCCGTTATAATGGTGTCGTAACGCAGAAAAAAGGGGGACTTTACATGGGGACGAAAGTTGCAATCAATGGATTTGGTCGAATCGGGAGAATGGTATTCCGAAAATTGATGCTTGAAGGGCGTCACGACGTGGTCGCCATCAATGCGAGTTATCCGGCGGAGACGCTCGCCCACTTGATTAAGCACGACACGGTCCACGGACCGTTCACACTCACGGTCCGGGCGCATGGGGATGCGCTTGAAGTTGATGGGAAGCGAATCATGCTCGTCTCCGAGCGTGATCCGGAGCGGTTGCCGTGGAATGAGCTCGGGGTTGAAATCGTCATCGAGGCGACCGGTAAATTCAATTCAGATGTCGGGGCGAGAAAACATTTGACGGCCGGTGCGAAGAAAGTTATTTTGACGGCACCAGGAAAAGGGGAGCTGCGGACGATTGTCATGGGGGTCAACGATGGTGACTATTTACCGGAACACGATCACGTCATTTCGAACGCGTCGTGCACGACGAACTGTCTCGGCCCGGTCGTGAAAGTATTAGACTCGACGTTCGGCATCGAGACGGGACTCGTCACGACCGTGCATGCCTATACGAATGATCAAAACAATATCGACAATCCGCATAAAGACCTACGGCGCGCCCGTGCTTGTGGTAGTTCCATTATACCGACTTCGACCGGGGCTGCCAAAGCCATCGGACTCGTCTTGCCTGAATTGCAAGGTAAGTTGAACGGGATGGCACTTCGCGTCCCGACACCGAACGTCTCGCTCGTTGACCTCGTCGTCGAGTTGCGCCGGGACGTGACGGTCGATGAAGTAAATGAGGCGTTCGAGCGCGCGGCTCACGGAGAGATGACGGGCATCCTCGGTGTCTCGAACGAACCGCTCGTCTCGATCGACTTCAACGGTGATGAGCGTTCGTCGATTATCGATGCTGATTCGACAATGGTTCTCGGTGGAAACCATGTTAAAGTACTTGCTTGGTACGATAACGAGTGGGGCTATTCGTGCCGTGTTGTTGACCTATTGGACATGGTCGCGAGCTACTTGCAAATCGGGCAACAAGAAACCCACGTTTGAAAAAATATATTTACACAAAAATATTTTTAATGAATTGAAACAAATGTCTTGTATCGACGTCCCAAACACGATACACTCTAACTCGTGAACTTCAATTGGTCTGACAAACGCAACTTAAAGGGTTAGGACCTCTTAGGACTAACTTGCCCCCGTGGTTGTGGGCGATTCAGGCACAAAGTGAGTGAACATCAACTACTTTGAGACCATTGATGTAAAGGGGGATCCACTAATATGGATACTATGGGACGTCACATTATTACAGAACTTTGGGAGTGCAATCCCGACAAATTGAACGATATCGACTACATCGAGCGCTTGTTCGTCGATGCAGCACTTCGTTCGGGCGCTGAAGTCCGCGAAGTCGCTTTCCACAAATTTGCGCCACACGGTGTAAGTGGAGTTGTTATCATCTCAGAATCACACTTAACGATTCACAGTTTCCCAGAGCATGGCTACGCATCAGTCGATGTGTTCACATGTGGGGACCGAATCGATCCGGCCACAGCTTCGCAGTACATCGCGGAAGGCTTGGAAGCAAAAGTTCGTGAGGACGTGAAACTTGATCGCGGAATGGGACCGATTCGTGTTCCGGAAGCGCAAGTTGCAATCAGCAAATAATCAGATTGACCTTTTGAGGCTGGCCGAATTTCGGTCAGCCCTTTTAATTGTTTTGTTAACCGCTTAATTTTGATATGCTTAACCTATATAAATAAGGTGTCGAGGTGGATAATGGGATTATTGGATAAGTTTCAAACACATGTCCAGACGGACGATTCGCATAAAAATGAGGCGCTGCGCACACGTTACGTGGCAGCATCGCCGACCGCCGTGCTCACGTGGCTCCGCGAACGAATTGAGGCACAAGGACAAACGGTTCGCCGTGTCGATACAGACCGGGGCGAAGTGGCGTTTAACGGCGACGGCTGGGACGCGCTGGCGACAGTCATTCAAGTGGATGGCGGACGTACGGCTGTCGACTTCACGTTGAACCGGGATCAGATGCTCGGGCCGGACCTTGGTCAAATCGTCACCACATATTATGAGGCGCTGCAAGTGAAATTCCCGCTCCGCGCCATCGGGAATCAATCTGTCGAACGATAAGGAGGGCTGAGCATGCGTTGTCCTAAATGCGATCATAATGGAACGAGAGTGCTCGACTCCCGACCAGTACAAGATTTCTATTCGATTCGTCGCCGTCGCGAATGCGAGGAGTGCGGCTATCGCTTCACCACGTTTGAAACGGTCGAACAGACCCCGCTCATCATCGTCAAAAAAGACGGGAATCGGGAAGAGTTCAGCCGGGAGAAAGTGCTTCGCGGCATTATTCGGGCGTGCGAGAAACGTCCGGTCACGCTGGAACAACTCGAAGGTGTGGTCACGAAAGTCGAACAGCAGCTACGGGCCCTTGGCCAATCGGAGATTCCGAGTGAACAAGTCGGTGAGCTCGTGATGAATGAATTGGCACGCGTCGATGAAGTGGCCTACGTCCGCTTCGCGTCCGTCTATCGCCAGTTCAAAGATATCTCTGTGTTCTTTAAAGAACTTGAAGATTTAATGAAGCAAGAAAAATCGACCAACTAGAGGGGCGGCCTGCTGGTCGCCTTTTTTCAGGGGAGACCTATCATGGAAAAAGAACGAATCCTGTACGGGACTGACGAACTGTTGATTATGAGCACTGGGCTCATCGATCGCGAGTCGTATCAGTCGTTGTATCACTTATATCAGCCGGTCATCGGTGTGAAGGCACTTGCGATGTATCAGACGCTTTGGAGCGAGCTGAAGCCCGGGAAGATGAAATCGAATTATATGTCGCACAGCGCGCTCTGTGAAATGCTCGATTACTCGATTAACGAGCTGACGGACTGTCTGTTCCGGCTCGAGGCGATCGGTCTCGTCCGGACGTATAAGACGAAAGATGAGCGTTTGACCCAGTACGTATATCAACTGCGTGTCCCGCTCGCACCCCATACGTTCTTGAACGACGGACTGTTGTCGAGTTTTCTCTTCTATAAAGTCGGGGAAGTTCGCTTTAAACAGTTGCAAGGACGATTCACGATCGATCCATTGCCGGCCGGGATTATCGAGGTGACGAAAGACTTTAATGAAGTGTTCGACGTCAAAGGCGTCAATCATATGGCGTTCACCCAAAAGAACTACGAGAAACCTGACCGCGCCAAAATCGAGATCAACTATACGTTCGATATGGAAATCGTCAAAAAACTGACGAACTTCCCCGTCGGCTTCTTCACGAAGAAGCTCGATGAGACGATCACGAAGCTTGCCTACGTCTCACAAATCGATGAAGAGACGATGGCCGAGATGTTGAAGGAGTATTTCGTCCACGAGGCGTATCTACCACTCAGCGAGCAAGAGAAACGCGACGGCTGCCGCCAAATGGTGTTGCAGTTGAAGAAGAAACAAACGCGCCATCGGAAAGTGAAGTCGGACGAGACGGTAAAAGCAGAAATCGGTGATTTGCATGACGTGACGGTCATGGAAGAAGCGCATCCGCATCAATACGTGTCGACGTTACGTAAGACGCCACAACTGTCGAAGAGTGACGAGCAACTCATTATCGATCTCGTCGATACGCTCGGGCTCGCGCCAAGTGTCATCAATGCATTGTTCTATTACTGTATCGAAGTGAAGAAGCAGACGCGGCTCAGTGAGAACTATGTCATGCGGATCGCGACAAGTTGGAAGACGGCGGGCTATTTAAACGCTAAAGACGCGTTGGAACAAGAAGCGACACAAGATGCGCTCATCGAGAAGAAACAGCAGAAACGGGAGAATGTGCAACAGCGGACGACCGTCGGCTCGAGACGCAAAGACAAGACCGAGATGCCAAAATGGCTCGAAGACGAGGCGAAAGAGCAACGGACGTACGATCAAAAACGAAAACAAGAGCTCGAGGCATCGGTCCCGGACGACGCGGAACTCGTTAAGCTGTTGAATGAATTGAAAGAGAAAGGATGAGGGACATGGAACGCATCAATCAAACGCTCGCCCAAATGATGAACCGGAAAGAAGTGCGGGAAGCGTACGAATCGATTCGCCGGCGCACCCTCGAACATCCAGAAGTCGTCGCTTTTTTAAAGGCACATCCGGAGTTAGACGAGACGGCGGTCGAGGTCGGCTTTACGAAGCTCAGTGAATATGCGGAACAGATGGACGGTAAGAAGCTCGTCGAGGAGCAAGCCGTCATCCCGGGCCATCAGCCGGTGCTCTATGTCGACCTCGGTCAAATCGCAATCCGTTATGAAGAGACGGTGAAGCATCGTCAAGCACGGCGCCAAAAAGAGATGGACCGGAAGTTCAAGAGCCTATTCTTGCCGGAGGAAGTGCGAGAGGCGAGCTTTGAATCGTTCGACTGGTCCGATGATGCCCGTAAAATCGCACTCCGTGAATCGATGCGGTTCGTCTCAGGCATGAAGACCCGCCAAAAAGTGAACGGTTTATACCTTCACGGCAGCTTCGGCGTCGGGAAGACGTACTTGCTCGCGGCGATCGCTAATGAGCTGAAAGTGGCGGACATCGAGACGATCCTTGTCCACGCCCCGGGATTCGTCTCGGAAGCGAAACGGAAAATCCGGACCGACTCGTTCGATTCGTTTTTGACGTCATTCCAACACGTGCCGGTGTTATTGATTGATGACATCGGGGCCGAGGCGATCAGTCCGTGGGTACGAGATGAACTGTTCGGCATTATTTTGCAGTATCGCATGATGCATCGCTTGCCGACGCTTTACAGCTCGAACTTCAGCGGAGAAGAGCTCGAGACCCACTTCTCGATCGACGGTTCGCCACAGAACAAAATGAAGGCGCAGCGGCTCATGCAACGCATCTCGACGACGACGACGCAAATCGAGTTAAAAGGTGAGAATCGACGGCGGTAAAGGGATTGTATTTCTGGAACGAGTTGACTATACTAATAAGCATATAACCGATGCATTGAAGAGGACATGAGACGTCGTAACGGGTTTCAAAGCGAGGGAAGGCTGGTGAGAGCTTCCTAAACACGCCGATCGCCTTACTCCCTCAGAGCACCGTACGGGTCAATCGTGCGGCGATTCACACTCGTTATCGTGTGTTCGAGCCAAGCGGATCGCTTGGGAACGAGGGTGGTACCACGAGAATCAAAGCTCGTCCCTTTCATAGGGATGGGCTTTTTTTATTTTCTTTTAAATGTAGAGAGGGGAAGTTGACACATGATTCAATTGACATTTCCAGATGGGGCCGTCAAAGAGTTTGAGGCCGGCATCACAGCAGAAGAAGTAGCAGGTTCAATCAGTCCAGGACTTCGTAAAAAAGCAATCGCCGCCAAAATCGATGGTGAGATGATCGATTACCGTCGTCCGATTGAACACGACGGTAAAATCGAGCTCGTCATGCCCGACTCAGAAGACGGCATCGATTTGATGCGCCACTCGTCAGCCCACTTGATGGCCCAAGCCATCAAACGGTTGTACGGCGAAGAAGGTAGCATCTACCTCGGCATCGGACCGACAATCGAGAACGGTTTCTATTATGATATCGAGATGGATCGCCGCATCAACGAGGAAGACCTTCCAGAAATCGAGAAAATGATGAAACGAATCGTCGACGAGAACTTGGACATCACACGCGAAGTCGTCTCGCGCGACGAAGCGCTCGAGCGCTACAAACAGCTCGGGGACCCACTCAAAATCGAATTGATTGAAGATATCCCGGCGAGCGAGACGCTCACGATTTACCATCAAGGCGAATTCTTCGACTTGTGCCGCGGACCGCACGTCCCATCGACATCGAAATTGAAAGTGTTCAAGTTGATGAGTGTGGCCGGTGCTTACTGGCGCGGCGACTCGGACAACAAAATGCTTCAGCGGATTTACGGAACGGCGTTCGCGACGAAAGAACAACTCGCGGAGCACCTGCGTCTATTGGAAGAAGCGAAAGAGCGCGATCACCGCAAACTCGGGAAAGAACTCGATCTCTTCTTCGTGTCGCAAGAAGTCGGCCAAGGTTTGCCGATGTGGCTCCCGAAAGGTGCCTCGATCCGTCGTACGGTCGAACGTTATATCGTCGACAAAGAGCTCGAGCTCGGGTATCAGCACGTCTACACACCGGTCCTCGGTTCGGTCGACCTGTATAAGACATCGGGTCACTGGGATCACTATCAAGACGATATGTTCCCGAAAATGGAGATGGACAACGAAGAACTCGTCCTTCGTCCGATGAACTGTCCGCACCACATGACGATCTATAAACATGAGCCGCGCTCATACCGCGAACTCCCGCTTCGTATCGCTGAGCTCGGCGGTATGCACCGTTACGAGATGTCAGGGGCGCTTACAGGCCTCCAACGCGTCCGTTACATGGTGTTAAACGACGGGCATACGTTCGTCACACCGGAGCAGATGAAACAAGAGTTCAAAGATATCGTCCACTTGATTCAAGAAGTGTACGCTGACTTTGGCATCAAGGATTATCGCTTCCGCTTGTCGTACCGTGACCCGGCCGATAAAGAGAAGTACTTCGACAACGATGCGATTTGGGAAACAGCCCAACGTCAATTGAAAGAGACGATGGATGAGCTCGGTCTCCCGTATTTCGAAGCAGAAGGCGAAGCGGCATTCTACGGACCGAAACTCGACGTCCAAGTCCGCACGGCGCTCGGCAAAGAAGAGACATTGTCGACAGTCCAACTCGACTTCTTGCTCCCTGAGCGGTTCGACTTGACGTACACAGGACCAGACGGCAAAGACCATCGCCCGATCGTCCTTCACCGTGGTGTCGTCTCGACGATGGAGCGTTTCGTCGCTTACTTGATCGAAGAGTATAAAGGAGCGTTCCCGACATGGCTCGCCCCGGTCCAAGTCAAATTGATTCCTGTCTCGCACGTTCATGACGAATATGTCGCAGAAGTGAAGGCAGAGCTCGTCAAGCGCGGTGTCCGCGTCGAAACGGACCTCCGTGACGAGAAGCTCGGCTATAAGATCCGAGAAGCACAGATGAAGAAAATCCCGATGACACTCGTCCTCGGTGATAAAGAGCGCGATGAGCGTGCGGTCAACATCCGCCGGTACGGACAGCAAGAACAAGTATCGGCTACACTCGATGCGTTCTTGGCATCCCTCACAGAAGAAATCGCGAACCGTTCACGTTAATCGGTCGACCATCCTTCGCCGGAAGGGTGGTCGTTTTTTCGGTCTCAAGACGGATGCGGAACGAGTGATGGAAACGTAAGGTAGAAGAAAGGAGTGATTCATTTTGAATTATATGAAACCATTAGTGGCGTTGACGATCGGTTCGGTCGTCGCGACAAGCATGATTCCAAAAGTAAACGCAGAAGCCATCGTTGATGACACGATTGTCACACTCGGTGAATCATTATCAGCCAGCCAACGGGATTGGGTGCTCGAACGAGTTGAGGCACCGGCTGGAATTGAACCGATTATCACGACCGCGGCCGATGAAGATAAGTACTTAGGGGATGCCGTCCCACAAGCACAACGCGGCGGGGGTATGTATTCATCAGCCCGTATCAAACTGACTGACGGGACTGGACTCGATATCAAAACGGAAAACGTGACATGGGTCACCGAAGATATGTATGCGAACGCGCTCGTGACCGCCGGTGTCACTGATGCCGACATTTACATCACATCTCCGATTCGTGTCACCGGGACGTCGGCGTTGACGGGCATCATGAAAGCGTACGATCAGACAGCTGAAGAGACAGGCATTCAATTGTCCGAAGAGCGGAAAGACTTGGCGCAGGAAGAACTGGCTGTCACGTCTGAAATCGGGAAGACAGTCGGTCAAGAGGACGTGGCCGGTCTCATGAACGAGATTAAAGCTGAGATTGCGAACAAGGCACCGGAGACGAACATCGAGATTCGCGATATCGTCATCCAAGTGTTGAATCAAAACAACGTCCAATTGTCTGATACGCAATTGACGCAATTGACGACGCTGTTCGAAAACATGCAGCAAGCGAACCTCGACTGGGGAGCGATCAGTAACGGGCTACAAGGGGCTGGCCAAGACGTCCAGGCGTTCCTCGAGACCGAGGAAGTTCAAGGTTTCTTCGCCCGCTTGTTCGAAGCACTCAGCAACTTCTTCAAATCATTAACGAATTGATCGACGTTGACTACGTGACAGATGATATTGAAAAAAGGGCGAGCGCCCTTTTTCAATACCATCGTTTATGGATATAGTCGCGAGCGGACTCATGGTCGTCGACAATCTTCAACGTGATTCGGTTCATTTCTTCTAATAAGTCCGTCAAAATCGCTTCGAGCTTGGCATCACTCACTTCATGGTGGCGCATCGTCTCTTGAACGATGTGTTTGATTTGGTCGTGATAATCATGGTCGTCTTTCACTTGCTTTCTCCAAGACACGGTCCATCCCTCCTTTTTTATTTTATTCCCTTGGAAAAGGTATTGCGAAACAGCGAAATGACTGTTATCATCATAAAAGTGTGAGCTACCAATTATTCATGCGCGAATTCTTGACATCTTAATCCTATTGGTGTTAAGATGACATAGTGATTAAATACAACAAAGCAGAAGCGCCCGCTTCTCACCTCGTCCGAACAGATTCGGTCAGGTCCATCATGTACGTGAAGCAGTCGAGCCTTGGTCTCTGCTGTCTCCGAAATGATGTGTGGGCGGGAAACTGCCGACGCTTTTTTTATTGCCATGTTGTCTTATCAATCTAAAACTCGTGCAACCGCACGATGGAGGTGCTAACCATTAGCAAAGAGCTCTTTATCAACGAAAACATTCGTGCCCGTGAAGTTCGCTTAATTGGAGCGGACGGTGCACAACTCGGTGTGCAATCGCGTAATGAAGCATTACGTTTAGCAGAAGAGGCTGAACTCGATCTCGTCTTGGTCGCCGACAAAGCTAACCCACCGGTCGCTAAAATCATGGACTATGGGAAATACCGTTTCGAACTCCAGAAAAAGGAGAAAGAAGCGCGTAAAAACCAAAAAGTCATCCAATTGAAAGAAGTGCGCCTCAGCCCGACAATCGAGGAAAACGATTTCCAAACGAAATTGCGTAACGCTCGCAAATTCCTTGAAAATGGTAACAAAGTGAAAGCGTCGATCCGTTTCCGCGGACGCGCCATCACACACTCGGAAATCGGCCGACGCGTCATGGAAAAATTGGCGGCGGAATGTGCCGACTTGGCAACAGTTGAGCAAAAGCCGAAGATGGAAGGACGCAGCATGTTCTTAGTGCTGGCTCCGAAGAAAGAAGATTAATCATCGAGTCATAGTGGGGAGGAAATACTCATGCCGAAAATGAAATCGCACCGTGGTGCTTCTAAACGTTTCAAACGTACTGCATCAGGTAAACTCAAGCGTTCACACGCTTACACAAGTCACTTGTTTGGTAACAAATCGACTAAAGCGAAACGTAAGCTCCGTAAAGGTGCTATCGTCTCAGCTGGAGACTTCAAACGCATTCGCAACATGATCGCGAAGTAATACAGAAAGAATTTAGGAGGGAAACCATATGCCACGCGTAAAAGGCGGTTATACGACTCGTCAACGTCGTAAAAAGCAAATCAAGCTTGCCAAAGGTTATTTTGGCTCGAAACACATTCTATTTAAAGTAGCAAAACAACAAGTCATGAAGTCACTCATGTACGCTTACCGTGACCGTCGTCAAAAGAAACGTGATTTCCGTCGTCTTTGGATCACACGTATCAATGCGGCAGCACGCACAAACGGTCTTTCATACAGCCGTATGATGCACGGCCTCAAGCTCGCAGGGATCGACATCAACCGTAAGATGCTTGCTGAGCTTGCTGTGACAGATGCACAAGCATTCGCGTCACTTGCTGATACAGCTAAATCAAAATTGAACGCGTAATCGTTCAATCGACAGCGCCGAGACCTTATCTCGGCGCTTTCTTTTTTCTGATTTATTCCGTGAACTACTCACCACTTGCTCGCTTCGCAATCTGAAGTGGGAGCTTCTTGGGAAGACCGTGCTTAGACCAGCCACGGTTATGGGCCAAGCTCGTCGGGCAGTCCCTGCCCTGATTGTTTCAGTCGGCGAGGCGCAACAGGTTGAGGCTCGCGTTGACGTCGCGGTCGTGGTGTGCGCCGCACGTGGCACACGTCCACTCGCGGATGTCCAACCCCTTCTTGCCGCCGTTCTCGCCGCAGCTCGAACAGACCTGGGTCGAGGCGAACCACGGGTCGGCCTTGATCAGCTTCCGCCCGTAGAATTTACATTTATATTCGAGTTGTCGGACGAACTCGCCCCATCCGGCGTCCCCGATCGATTTCGCCAGGCGGCGATGTTGCATCATCTCCCTCGGCTTCAGCGTCTCGACCACGACGACTTGGTTCTCGTCGACGATGCGTCGCGACAGCTTGTGGAGGAAGTCGTGCCGTCGGTTCTTGACCTGTTCGTGTGTCTTCGCGAGGAGGAGCCGCGCCTTCTCACGGTTCCGGCTGCCGGGCTTCTTTCGGGCGAGCGCGCGTTGCGCCCATTTCAGCCGTGCCTCGGCCTGTCGCAGGTTGCGCGGGTTCACAATCTTCTCCGTGACGAGATCGTCGTTCGTCATGACGGCGAAGTGGTCCAGCCCGAGGTCGATCCCGATGTTGTGCTCGGCCGGGACCCACGGCTCGTCGTCCTGATTGACGAGGAGCGATACGAAGAACTTGCCCGTCCGTGTCATCGACACGGTCGCAGACCGGATCTCCCCTTCGAAACTTCTGTGTTGTGTGAACCGGATGAACCCGACCTTCGGCAGACGGACTTTTCCCGCCTCGATGCGGATCGTGCCGTGCTGGTTGTTCGTCGTGTAGGAGGCGCGCGCCCTCCGTCTCGACTTGAACACCGGGAAGCCGTCCGTCCCGGCGAAGAACTTCGCGAACGCCGTGTCGAGGTGCAGCTTCGCGTTCGCGAGCGCGAGGCTGTCCGCCTCGCACAGGAACGGGAACAGCGGCTTGTAGGAGGCCGGTGTCGGCGATTTCCGCCTCGGCCCGCCGCTCGCCTTCGCCTCCTCATGGATGGCGATGCGGTCCTCGAGCAACTTGTTGTAGATGAAGCGGGCGCAGCCGATCGTCTTGATCAGGAACTCGGCCTGCGCCGCCGTCGGGTGGAGCCGGTATTTGTATGCCTTCAGCATGTCCGCCCCTCCTTTGCCCGATGTCAGGATGATGCTCGTCCCATTCCGATACCCGCGAAGGGGGGAGGGAAATCTGACGGAATCACGAACTTTTGTTCGTTATATTTGTCACAGGGATATCCAAAGGGTTCGCAAGCAGGCGATTCATCCCCCACCTACGCTGGGCTTCGCCCCGGACGTTTAGAGGTGGGAGAATTCTCGCTTAATTATGTTAAACTTAAGATAAGGAGGACGTCCCATGGATCAATCAGTCTTAGCCATCGTCGCGTTGGCACTCATCGTCTTGAACGTCTACACCTATTTGCAGGCGAAACGGTACACGCTCGGCGAAGGTGATTTCAACGTCTTATATGCTTATGCCGGCGGTGCGATCGGTGCTCTGTTCGGGCTTCATTTGACGCGGAAAAAGGCGGTTCATGCCCCAAAAAGCGTTCAAATACAAGTATTGATTTTGGCAGTCGGCTGGTCTTTAATGATTTTAGTACTGCTTTGAATGCAGAATAGGAGGAGCAACCGGTGAACTGGACAACATTATTTGATCGGCAGCGTGAATTAGATGAGCGGATCAAAGAAGAACATCAACTATCCGGGAACCAATTTGATGAGCGGCTACTCGCTTTGCTCGTCGAACTCGGTGAACTCGCCAATGAGACCCGTAGCTTTAAATTTTGGTCAACGAAGGGCCCGTCGCCTCAAGACGTGATCTTAGAAGAGTATGTCGACGGCATTCATTTCTTATTGTCGCTCGGTCTTGCCCTCGGGTATGAACGCGATTCGTTCCCAGCAGGTAGCTCGTATCTTGATGCGACTGACGCTTTTTTAGACGTGTTCCGCAAAGTGACGAACTTTGGTTTGTCGAAGACGGAACCGATGTACGAGACGCTGATGGCGGCTTATCTCGAACTTGGCTATACGCTCGGCATCAACGAAGAGTTGATGGTGATGGCGTATATGGCAAAAAATGAAAAGAACCATGAGCGACAAAATCAAGGTTACTAATCGAAACGAAGGAGCGATGTCCCATGAACGAATCATTACATATGCTGAAACGCTTGACGGATGCCACCGGTGTCCCGGGAAATGAAGGAGAAGTTCGCTCATTGATGCGCGAATACTTGGAGCCTCACGTGGAAGCGTTCGAACAAGACGGGTTAGGCAGTCTGTTTGGACGGGTGACGGGCAACGCGGATGGACCGCGTGTCATGATTGCCGGCCATATGGATGAAGTCGGCTTCATGGTGACACGAATCGAAGAAGGGGGCTTCTTACGTTTCCAAGCGCTCGGTGGCTGGTGGAACCAAGTATTGCTCGCGCAACGCATGGACGTCGTCACACGCTCAGGCGAAAAAATCCCTGGAGTCATCGGTGCGAAACCGCCGCACGTGCTTCCGCTCGAGGCGCGCAAGAAACCTGTCGAGATTAAAGACATGTTCCTCGATATCGGTGCGACGTCGAAAGATCAAGTCGCGGAGTGGGGCATTCGCCCGGGCGATACGGTCGTCCCACACTGTGAGTTCACGGTCATGAAAAATGAAGACTTCTTGATGGCCAAAGCGTGGGATAACCGAATCGGTTGTGCCATCGCCATCGAGGCGGCGAAACGATTGAAAGACGACGAAGTTCCGGGTGTTGTCTTTACTGGAGCGACGGTCCAAGAAGAAGTCGGGTTGCGCGGTGCCGTCACGGCTGCCAACTTGGTCAAACCGGACGTCGCCATCGCCGTCGATACGGGTATTCCTGGAGATACACCAGGGATGACACCGGCAGAAGGATTGTCGAAACTCGGGGAAGGCGTTCAAGTCATCTTCTTCGATGCGACGACCATCACGAACCCGCGCCTCATCGATTTGATCGTCGAAGTGGCGAAAGAGAACGACATCAAGTACCAATTGGATTTGACGCCGGGCGGTGGAACGGACGCTGGCCGCTTCCATTTGGCAGGTGTCGGGATGCCGGCCGTCGCGCTCACGGTACCGGTCCGTTATTTGCATACGAATGTCTCAATCATTCACAAAGCAGATTATGAAGCAGCCGTCGATTTGGTCGTAGCGCTCACGAAACGACTCGACCACGAAACGGTTCAATGGTTGAAAGAGGGATAATATGACGAAAATCACGTCTACGAAAAGTGAGACGATTAAGCGCTTAAAGCGTTTGATGACGAAAAAAGGCAGACAAGAGTCCGGACAATTTTTGGTCGAAGGCGAGCATTTGGTCGACGAGGCCATCCTTGCCGGACGTCTCGTCCAGCTGATTATGGGGGAGTCGTATACCCCGAAAGGATCATGGCGCCTTGATGAGATGCCTGTCCTCGAACTATCCGACCATGTGGCCGATTTGTTATCAGAGACGGAGAAAACGCAAGGTGTGTTCGCTGTCGTCAAGATGGCCCCGGTCGAACGAAAGATGAAACATGTGCTCGTCCTCGATCGCATCCAAGACCCAGGTAACCTTGGGACGATGATTCGGACGGCGGACGCGGCCGGCTTTGATACGGTCCTTCTCGGCAAAGGGACGGTCGACCCGTTCAATGCCAAAGTCGTGCGCGCGACACAAGGTTCTTTGTTCCACGTCAACGTGAGCTCGGTCGATTTGCTCGAGACGTTGCCTGAATTGAAGAACGAAGGCTTCCAGATTTACGGCACGGCTCTCGCGAAAGCGACATCGTACGAGCAAGTCGATTTTAGTGAGAAGGTCGCGCTCGTCATCGGCAACGAGGCACAAGGCGTACGTCAAGACGTGCTCGACTTGTGTGACACGCGTGTCCATATCCCGGTTCTCGGCGATGCCGAATCGTTGAACGCGGCCGTCGCGGCCGGTATTCTCATGTATCGGATTGCGCTACAATAACCTTGTCAGCACTGACAAATCGTGATAGGTTAATTACATCGAACAAAATATCGAATAGACGTTGAAAGAGCATAGTACGCGAACTACCGAACGAGTACAGGGAGCATGGGCCGAGACTGCGAGCCGATGCCTTGGGCGGCGCTGAATTCACTCTCGAGTCGTGTTGGAGACAACACCGAAGTAGCATCCCGATACCGATGCTCTCAAGTGGGCCGATTTCGGCCAAGTAGGGTGGTACCGCGATTATTCGTCCCTTCAGTCATCGACTGAAGGGACTTTTTTTGTAGAGGAGGAAATAAGAATGAAAGAACAGTTGGAACAATTACAACAAGAGGCGTTGCAAGAGATTCAAGCGGCATCTTCGCAAAAAGAGTTGAACGATGTCCGCATCAAATATTTAGGGAAAAAGGGGCCGATGACCGAGGTGCTTCGCGGGATGGGGAAACTCTCACCTGAAGAACGACCAGTCGTGGGTGAACTCGTCAACACGGTCCGGACGACAATCCAAGACACGTTAGAGGCACGGATTGAGGAAGTGAAGGCAGTCGAGCTCGAAGCGAAACTGGCGGCTGAAACGATTGATGTCACGCTCCCGGGTCGGACGTCTCTACCAGGACACACCCACTTGCTTCAACAGATCGTCGATGAGATGGAAGACTTGTTCGTCGGTCTCGGCTATACGATTGCCGAAGGTCCGGAAGTCGAGACGGATTTGTACAATTTCGAGATGCTCAACCTCCCGAAAGATCATCCGGCCCGCGATATGCAGGATTCGTTCTATGTGACAGACGAGACGCTTCTCCGGACGCATACGTCTCCTGTTCAAGCACGGACGATGCTCCAAGCCGAAGGGAAACCAATTCGCATCATCTGCCCGGGTAAAGTGTACCGTCGCGATGAGGATGACGCGACGCACTCGCATCAGTTCATGCAAATCGAAGGGCTCGTCATCGATGAGCATATCTCGATGGCCGATTTGAAAGGGACGCTCGAATCGTTCGTCAAGCAGTTGTTCGGTGAGACGCGTGAGATTCGTCTCCGTCCAAGTTTCTTCCCGTTCACGGAGCCGTCGGTCGAAGTCGACATCTCTTGTTTCAAGTGCGGCGGCAAAGGCTGCAACGTCTGTAAGAAGACAGGCTGGATTGAGATTCTTGGTAGCGGGATGGTGCATCCACGCGTGCTCGAGATGGCAGGCTATGATTCGACGAAGATGTCTGGATTCGCATTCGGAATCGGTGTCGAACGGATGGCGATGTTAAAACATGGGGTGGACGATATCCGTCACTTCTATACAAACGACTTACGCTTCATCGAGCAATTCTAAGGGGGATCACACATGTTATTATCAAAAAAATGGTTGAATCAATATATTGATGTATCCGATTTGAGCGGACAAACGCTCGGCGACTTAATCACGAAAAACGGGATTGAAGTCGAAAGCGTCGTCAGCCGGTCGGAAGGCTTGTCGGGACTCGTCGTCGGGCATGTCCTCGCTTGCGAGAAGCATCCTGAGGCCGACAAATTGAACGTGACGACGGTCGATATCGGTGCGGACAGCCCGGTTCAAATCGTCTGTGGCGCGCCGAACGTCGCCGCCGGTCAACACGTCATCGTGGCGACGGTCGGAGCTCGTCTCCCAGGACTTAAAATCAAGAAAGCGAAGCTGCGCGGCGTCGAGTCGCAAGGGATGATTTGCTCGCTCGAGGAACTCGGGTTCGAGAAAAAACAAATTCGCGAAGACGAGCAGGACGGCATTCACACGTTCCGCGAACCGGTCGAAGTCGGTGCGGACGTCATCCGCCTGTTAGACCTCGACGATGAAGTGATTGAGCTCGGATTGACACCGAACCGTTCGGATTGCTTAAGCCTTTACGGGATCATTCATGAAGTCGCGGCCATCCTTGAGCGCCCATACACATTACCGACTGCCGACGTGACGACAGATGTCGCGAACACGGTCAGCGTTCGTCTCGAGACAGATAACTGTCCATACTATGCGACACGCCGTGTCGACGGCGTCGTCATCGGTGACTCGCCACAATGGTTGAAAAATATTTTGATCGCAGAAGGCGTCCGCCCAATCAACAACGTCGTCGATGTGACGAACTACGTCATGCTCGAGCTCGGTCAACCGCTTCATGCGTTCGATACGGCGAAACTCGGAACGACGATTGCTGTTCGTCAAGCACATGACGGGGAAGAAATCGTCACGCTCGATGACGTGACGCGCACGCTCGATGCCTCGATGATGGTCATCACGGACGGCGAGCAGCCTGTCGCCATCGCCGGCGTCATGGGTGGAGCGAACACCGAAGTCGATGCGACGACGTCGAGTATCATCCTCGAGTCGGCCTACTTCGCACCGGCATCGGTCCGTAAGACGAGCCGTACGCTCGGTTTACGCTCGGATTCGAGTGCCCGCTTTGAAAAAGGGGTCGACCCGGAACGGTTACAATTGGCCCTTGACCGTGCGGCCGAACTCATCGTCGAAGTGAGCGGTGGCACAATTAGCGACATCGTCATCGCTGGGGACAAAGACTCTGCGGCTCGGACGATTGATGTCTCGGTCGCTTATATCAACCATCGACTCGGAATGGACCTCGAGCAAGAGACGATTGTCCGCATCTTGGAACGTCTCGGTCTGGATGTGACCGGGGACGAGACGTTGACGGTCCACGTACCGTCGCGTCGCCCTGACTTGGAGTTGCCGGCTGACATCACGGAAGAAGTGGCACGCCTCTATGGCTATGACAGTCTTCCGTCGAGCCTTCCGGCGTCACACTCGAAAGGGTACCTCCCGAAAGAAAACGTGTTGCGCCGTCGCGTCCGTCGCATCCTCCAAGGCGCAGGATTGTCGCAAGCGATCACGTACTCGCTCACGAGCGTCGGGAACGCCTCACGCTTCAGTGGAGCCGACTTGACGCAAGTGAACTTGGCAATGCCGATGAGCGAAGAGCGTTCGGTACTCCGGACATCGCTCATTCCAGGTCTGTTGGAGGCGGCTCGTTACAATACGTCGCGTCAACAAGCGAACGTGCGATTGTATGAGACAGGACGCGTCTATGTTGAACAAGGCGAGACGTTGCCACGTGAAACGGAGCGCATCGCCGGCGTATTGACGGGACTTTGGTACGATCACCGTTCACAAGGTACGCGTGTCCCGGTCGACTATTTCGTCGCTAAAGGAGCCGTTGAGACGCTCTTGTCTGCGCTACGTGTCGAAGCGACGTATGAGGCGGCCGTGATTGCCGATATGCACCCAGGTCGTACCGCAAACGTGCTCATCGACGGACGTGTCATTGGTTACGTCGGACAAGTCCACCCAGGTGTGTCGAAAGACGTGTATGGATTGAAAGAAGTGTACGTGTTCGAACTCGACTTGGACGTGTTGCAACAGTCAGCCGAGCTCATCTATGAAGACGTACCACGTTTCCCATCCATCACACGTGATTTGGCGCTCGTGTTGAAACGGGACATCCCGGCCGGTCAAGTCGAAGCGACCATCAAACAGGCGGCAGGACCGCTCTTGATTGACCTCGCCTTGTTCGATGTCTATATCGGGGAGAACGTAAGGGACGATGAGAAATCAATCGCCTTCTCGCTCAAGTATCAAGATCCGACCCGCACCCTTCAAGATGAAGAAGTGACGGCGTCGTATGAAGCGATTCTCACTGCCGTTCAAGCGGCACACGGTGCGGAAGTTCGCGCATAACTTAAAAAGGTGTCCACCACGTGTGGACACCTTTTTTGAGTTTACTGGACTTCAAGAGCCAAGTCGCCAAACTTTGTCCAACCGACGAGGCATGTCACTTTATACAAGACGAGCGTGATGACGGCTGGAAGGACGACTCCCGTTCCAACGAAGATGAGGAACGCGTCCATTCCTTGCGCGGCAAGGATGTTGAGCGGTGCAATCAATGAGTTGAGCCCGAGTCCCGCGATCTCATAAGGGACTTCGAGTGAGAAGACGAGCGTCGCAATCGGCGCGCTGATCATCGCCGCGATGAAAGGCGGCATGACGACGCGAGGGTTTTTGACGACGTTCGGGAACTGGACTTTCGGTGTGACGAAGAACGAGGCGACCAAACCGCCTGGATCTGTTTGACGATATGCCATGAGCGTGAAGCCGACGAACTGGGCCGTACATCCGATCAACGCGGCGGCACTGGCGACCGGGTCGAGTTGAAGCGCGATGGCGAGTGCGGCCGACGAAGCAGGTGACATGAGCATGACACTAAATACGAGCGCGATGACGAGCGATGTCGCGATTGGAGACGTATTGACCGAAGCGGTGATGCTGGCGCTGATTGAGTTGATGAGCGGTGTCGTGACGGCTGCTGCGCCGACTCCGACGATGCCGCCTCCAAGGACAGCCGTGACCGGGACGACCATCATATCAAATTTCGTTTTCCCGAGGACACGTTTGCCTAACCAGACCGCAGCCGCTGCTGCAATCAAGGCGCTGATCGGTTGACCGGGCACGAGGACGAGCCCGCTCTCGGTCGCTTGGAGCGCCGCACCACCAACGGTTGCCGCAATCATCGAGCTGAACAAAATGAGCGTATTGCCGCCGAGCTGATAAGCGACACCGGCACCGAGTGCCGGGGCGAGCAATGATTTCGCGACTTGCCCGATCAAGACGAGTGTCTCGATGCCGGCCATCTTCCCAATCGTTTCAATTAAGAGTCCAACCCCGAGCGTGACGAGGACGGCGCTTGCCATTCCTGCTGATATTTTGATCATTCGGTCCATTGCGTACTGTTTCACTTCCATCATCTCCTCTATGTGTGTCAATCCAATAAAAAAACCTATCCGGATGGGATAGGCGCGTCGGTCATACCATGAGCGCCTCGTCCGAAACCATCGAAACAAGGGCCCAAAAATTCGTCTCGGTCATCGAGTCGATTTTCAGTCCCTCAGTCGAATAATAATCAGTAGGCCGTGTTGCGCATGGGTTTTCATCATTGCCAGCTCCTCCGTTTGTTAAGATTTGTCTAAGAGTAACACGATATTTTTCAATAATCAATATTTTCTGAAAATTAATTTGAAAAAAATTGAAAACCGCTCAAAAAGAAAGACGACCCAATGAAGGATCGTCTCGTATTAAGACGTGCTGGCTGCAAGTGAGCCAACTTGTTGATCGATGAATGCCATCGAGATTGAATTGAAATGATCGGGTTGGTCGACATTGACGACATGGCCCGAGTCAGTGACGACTTGGACACGAGCCGTCGGCTGATGTTTCGCAGTCCGTTCGACGGCTTCGAGGAACATGTAGTCCTCGTCACCCATAATATAGAGAATCGGTACGTTCGTCTCGATCGAAGAGAAATGACGAAGCAACGGATTCATATTCTCGGTCATCTTGAACCAGCGGATGAACTCGCGTTGACACAGGTTGGCCGCATCGCGGACGAACATCATGCGTGATTTCTTATGACGCTTCTTCGGTAATAAAATCCACGCGAACAGCTGATATAGCCACATGTACGGCACGAAGCTCTGTACGAGACTACCGAGGCGAATCAACAACGTCGAGCGGACGTTGAACTTGACGATGGCCCCGCCGAGCACGACTGAAGCGATTCGTTCCGGATGGTGCTCGAACATCGCTTGAATGACAATCGTCCCGAGCGATAGGCCGACCATGTGGCCTTTTTCAATCTGTAAGTGGTCCATGACCTCGACGACGTCTTCGACAACGACATCGAGCGTATACGCGTTCAGCGGTTGATTCAACGACTGTTCTGCGTTGTAAGAGCCGCCATGTCCGCGTAGGTCGAGCAGGAGCACGTTATATTTCTTTTTGAACGGCCGAATTTGACGATACCAATGCGACAGACTTCCACCCGCGCCATGGATGAAGATGACCCAAGGATGGTCGTCGCTTAATGTGTACGTTTTATAATGCAACATGAACGCTATCCTCCAAAAATTTTTAAGTTCATTAAACCCTAAAAATAATATACCATATCTACAAATGTAGGACTATCGTTTCAACTCGCTCAACCGGATTGCTTTTTTCGTGTTGGCGAAGTGAACTTTCGCGACCTCGTTCAAACGGGATTGACCATAACGAAGAATCAAATCGGCCGCGACTTGGTCGACTTTGGCGCCGGCGCCTTTCGGTAACGTGACCCCGAGTGTCGCACTTAACTTGTCCATTTCTTTTAAGAACAAGGCGCGAGCGAGAATCGAGGCGGCGGCCACGGCGACATGCAGTCCTTCCGCTTTCGTCGAGAAATAGACGTCGTCTTTGACGACTGCTTTTTCGGACCGAAGGTGGTTATAGTAGATGTTCTTTTCAGCGAACTGATCGATTAAAATGGCGTCCGGTGTCGCATCGAGCTTCTGTAATAAGGCCGACAAGGCGGCGTTATGGGCGACGGCCGTCATTTTGCCTTGCGTCATCGTCCGTTGCATTTTATTATACGCCGGATTGTGCAACGTCGCCTTCTGATAGGTGATGGTGACGTGCAAGTCTTTGGCGATTCGGACGATCTCTGTGTCCGACAGCAGTTTGGAGTCTTTGACCCCGAGCTCTTTGACGAGAGCGATTTTCTCTTTTGGCACGTAGGCGGCGACGACGACGAGCGGTCCGAAATAATCACCTTTTCCGACTTCGTCGCTCCCGATGACAGACCAGTCCGAAAAGCCTTCCGGCAGAACATTTTTCGGAACGCTCGGTTCTTTTTTAATGCTCGTTCCCCATTTGGCGGCTTCCGTGTCGGCATCACGTCCTTGGAACATGACTTTACCCGAATTGTAGACCGTAATCACACACTGAGGTGTTTTAGCACTGAATCGTGCGTGTGGCGGAGGATTGACTGAATGGGCCCGATAACTCGCGATGAGTTCCTCCTGGGCGGTAGCTGATAATTTAATGACTTGATTGCCCAATGTGAGCACTTCCTTTCTAACGCTAGCAAATCAATCTTACATTTTTTTTAGTTATTTTGAAACCAAAGTTTCGCTCTAAACGTATAGACAAGTGAGTAAAGAAAGAAGCGAGGTGAGTCGGAGATGTGGTGGCGCGATGACACGGATGAAGATGAGGCAGAATCTCTCTATAAACATATTCTCGAGCTAGAAGCTCGGATTGCAAAACTGATCGCCCATCAAGTCAGGGTGCGTCGCTTGCTCATGCAGGAATCGTCGGAAGCGGCGACCGAGCAAATCATTGCGTTACAAGCGGAAGTCGATCACTATTTGTCACTTCTGCGACAAGAACGGATGGAGGCGGTCGACCGCTATGATCGTTTACGTCTCGAGCAGACGTTAGGACGGGTCCGACAGTCGGTCAATCAACCGACCCGACCGTTGGCAGAGTGGGACACGATTGAACAGGCGCTCGCGCTCGAAGTCGAACATTTGCGCCGCGTCCTTTCGTACGAACGACAGCGTCGCGCCGAGGAGGAGTGGTAATGGAATCGTTAGATCAGCTGTATTGGTGGGTACTCATCATCGCGGGTCTCGGTACATTCGTGTACATGATTTTTTCAGATGCGTTCGATGTATTTGATGGTTGGTTCAATCCCGCCGTCATCTTATCCTTTTTAGCGCTCGGTGCGGGAATCGGATTGATTTTAAATGCGCTTGCCCACGTGTCGCCAATGATAGGGCTTGCCGTCGCCCTCGTCGGTTCATTCGCGCTCACGACGCTCCTGTACTTATTCGTCCTCTTGCCGCTATCGAACGCGGAAGAATCGATCGGAATGACCGATGAATCCCTCGTCGGCCTGATTGGTCGATTGACGGTCCCGGTCCCAGAAGGTGGGTTTGGCGAAGTGCTCGTCGAATCGGTAACGGGATCCGTACTAAAAACGGCCAAGAGTGTCGACGGAAAAGCCATCGATACGACACAACGCGTCGTCATCATCGAAGTCGAACGAAACATTGCGGTCGTCATGGAGTATGACGAACCGACAATCCGAAAGGAGTTTTAACGTATGAACACAGCTATTTTAGCCAGTATTATCGTCGGGGTGATTTTGCTCGCCTTAATTTTCGTCTTCGTGTTGAAGTATCGCACGGTCGGACCAGATGAGGCGCTCATCGTTACCGGCAGCTACTTAGGGAAAAAGAACGTCCATAGCGACGCGTCAGGCAACCGTGTGAAGATTATCCGTGGGGGCGGAACGTTCGTCTTGCCGGTGTTCCAGCAGGCTGAACCACTCAGTCTTCTCTCGAGCAAGCTCGAAGTGACGACGCCGGAAGTGTATACCGAGCAAGGTGTACCGGTCATGGCGGACGGGACGGCCATCATCAAAATCGGCGGCTCGATCAGTGAGATTGCCACGGCGGCCGAACAATTCCTCGGCAAACCGAAAATCGAACGCGAGAACGAGGCAAAAGAAGTGCTCGAAGGTCACCTCCGTTCGATTCTCGGTTCAATGACAGTTGAAGAGATTTATAAGAACCGTGATAAGTTCTCACAAGAAGTGCAACGCGTCGCCTCACAAGACTTGGCCAAGATGGGTCTCGTTATCGTCTCGTTCACTATCAAAGATGTTCGTGACAAGAACGGCTATCTTGAATCGCTCGGGAAGCCGAGAATCGCGCAAGTGAAGCGAGATGCCGATATCGCCACGGCCGAAGCGGACAAAGAGACGCGCATCAAACAAGCAGAAGCGATGAAGGACGCGAAGAAAGCGGAACTTGAACGTGCTTCAGAAATCGCGGAAGCCGAGAAAGAGAACCAGCTTCGTATCGCGGCGTATCGCCGTGAACAAGACGTCGCCAAGGCCCGCGCCGACCAAGCGTATGAGCTCGAAGAAGCGAAAGCGAAGCAAGAAGTCACCGAGCAACAGATGCAGGTCCAAATCATCGAACGTCAAAAGCAAATCGAGCTCGAAGAGAAAGAGATCATGCGTCGTGAGAAACAGTACGATTCTGAAGTGAAGAAGAAAGCCGACGCCGACCGCTATGCGATCGAGCAGTCAGCCGAAGCCGACAAGGCACGTCAAATTGCCGCAGCCGACGCTGAGAAGTATCGCATTGAAGCGGAAGCGAAAGCCGACGCCGAACGGGTCCGCCTCGCCGGTGTGGCCGAGGCCGATTCGGAACGGGCCAAAGGGGAAGCCGAAGCCGACATTATCCGCTTGACGGGTCTCGCCGAAGCCGAAGCGAAACAAAAGATTGCCGAAGCGTTCGAGCAGTATGGTCAAGCCGCCATCCTCGACATGGTCGTCAAGATGCTTCCGGATTATGCGAAACAAATCGCGGCACCGCTTGGCAATATCGACAAGATTACGGTCGTCGATACGGGCAGCGGCAAAGACGGCGGAGCCGGCAAAGTCACGGGTTACGCCACCGACTTGATGGCATCGCTGCAACAGACGCTCAAAGCGTCGTCAGGAATCGATATGAAAGATTTACTCGACAACTTTGCTGGAAAAGGCAACGTTCAGCCGAGTGCGAATCGCGAGTTGAGCGAGTCAACGTTCGCCGCGACGGAAGAATAAGTAGGGAGCCACAGACAAGTCATCGTCTGTGGCTTTTTTTGTTTCACTCAAATTCCCCTAAATTTGAAACGAAAGGCTTCAAACTCGATCGGTTTCTGACGATAAGTGAGATGTCAGACCATTAGAGAGAGGAAGTAGCGATTATGAAGAAATCACTCATCATCGGCTTGTTGGCCGCATGTGTGACTTGGTTACCAGGTTGTCAGTCTGTGATTGACCAACCGGAAGCAACCGTTGAAACCCGTCAATCGATGGGCGTTGTGTTGTCTGATGTTGGTCTCGGGGACCAGTCATTCAGCGATGCGGCGATGCGCGGCATGGGACAACTCCGTGAGACGGGGGAATGGTTCGTCGATTACCGCGAGTTGGATGAGACGGAAACGTACAAGGCCGGGTTCGAACAGCTCGTCGCCGACGGACATGACGTCATCATCGGGCTCGGGTTCGCTTGTCAAGAGGACTTGGAAGCGGTAGCGGCCGAACATCCGGAGCAACAGTTCGCGTTGATCGATGCCGTATCGACGTTACCGAACGTCATGTCCGTGACGTTCAAAGAGACGGAAGGAAGTGCGCTAGCCGGTGCAGTCGCGGGGCTCGAGACGGAATCGAACAAAATCGGATTTATCGGGGGCGTCGACAACGAACTGATTCAAAAGTTTGGGACTGGCTTCGAACTCGGAGCGAAAAGTGTCAACGATGACGTGACGATGCTCGTCGACTATGCGAACGATTTTGCATCACCTGAAATCGGGCGCGAATTGGCAGAGAAACAGATTGAAGCCGGAGCGGACGTGTTATACGCCGCTGCAGGACTGACAGGGGTCGGAGTTCTAGAGGCGGCTGAGCGGAACGGTGTGAAGGCCATCGGGGTCGACAGTGATCAATCGATGATTGCACCGGACGCGGTCATCACGTCGATGTTGAAACAAGTTGATTTGGCCATCGTTGAAATCGCGAATCGACTCGAGAACGAGGCGTTCAATACCCACGTCGAACTCGGAATCGATCAAAACGGTGTCGGTTTGGCCGCTCTTCGTCGTGTCCAGTGGGATGACGAAGAGACAAAACAGTTTGAGGCGTTTCAGAAACAGTTGATGGAGGGGACGCTGAAATGAGTTTACGGAAACGGTTTATCTTTTCGACCGTGTTCACGGTCTTGTTGATTGTGTTGATGATGAGTTACGTTTTGACGACACTCAATCGTCTACAGACGTACAATGAACAATACGGCACGCAAATGATCGAGCTGTCACAGCTCGAGACGTCGCTCTTGCAAGAACAGTCGCTTTGGACATCGCTCGGCGAGCAGATGAGTCAATCGACGCTGACGCAACTCGAGCGCATCCGGGCGACGAACGGAGAAACGTTTGCGATGCTCGAACAGACATATCTGATTCCGGAGTTCGCGACGCACCTTGAACGGGCGACAACGAAGTATGAACGGATTGAAGCTGAAGTGGAGACGGCCGAGGCAGGCGGAATTGCGGCCCGGATTCAAGCCGCCAAACTCGAAGGAGTATTGAACGATGTGAACACGCTCCTCTTGAAAAATGGTACGTTCTATGAAGCGCTACAGGCCGAGGCGGCGAGCGAGACGAAACGTCTCCTGCTCGTATCGGTATTGTTGACGGTCTTCGTCATCGGCGCACTCAGTGTCTATAACTTCTTCTTCGCCCGCTCGATCACCCATCCGCTCGAGCGAAACGTTGAGGCGGCGGAAGCAATCGCGGCCGGCCGGTTAATCACGTTGCCGGATTCGACGCGCCGTGATGAAATCGGACGGTTAGAGCGGGCCATGCAAGAGATGACGATGTCGCTCCAGACGGTCATCGGGTCCATTCGCGTCACGTCGATGAAAGTGAACGATATGACGGAGACAGCGGCCGCCGAGAACGAGGCCGTGGTCAGCACGACGTCGAACATCACGAATGCGGTCGATGAGATGGCGAACGGGGCGCAGTCGATTGCAACGGAACTGCAAGAGACGCTCGAATCGGTCGGCATCATGGCGACCTCGTTCGAGACGAGTTTGAACCAGACGAAGCAGACGACTGAACAGACGACCGAGATGACTCGTGAAGTCGCGGCCGGTATCGAGACGCTGACGGACCAGGAAGCGATTCTAGAGCGCTCGAGCGCGCGCAACGCATCACTCGTCAATCGGATGGATGACTTCGCCCGGAAGACCGAAGAGATTGAGAAAATGGCGAAACTCGTGGAAGACGTCGCCGCCCAGACGAACCTGCTCGCCTTGAACGCCGCCATCGAGGCTGCACGGGCTGGCGAGGCCGGACGAGGGTTTGCAGTCGTTGCCAGCGAAGTCAAGAAACTGGCTGAAGAAAGTAACGTGGCGACACGTTCGATTTTCGGAGTCGTCCAGACGATTCGCGATGAGGTCGTCCGCTTGACGGACATGGTCGAAGAGTCGAGTCGTGAGCAGACGGCACAGCTCGAGGCGTTCGGATTGACGAAGCAGGCGTTCAGTCGAATCCATGACCGGACCGATCACGTCGCCTCGTTCGTCGGGACGATCGAGCGCGAGATGGTCGCATCGAGCACGGAAGTCACGAACGTCTTGAAACGGGTCGAGGAAGTGAGCGGCGTGACCGAGGAACTCGCGGCGGGCAATGAAGAAGTCGCGGCCTCGATGAAAGAGCAACAAGCGAGCTTCGATCAAATTTTCGCCTTGATGCAGGAGTTAGAAGGGCAGGCCGCCGCACTCGCGAGCCAAGTCCAACATTTTGAAGAGAACTGAGACAAGTTTCGGCTTGTCTCTTTTTTGTCGTCTCGAAGCGGATGCGACACACGTCCATCAGGGTCATAAGCGCGTCAGAAACGTCAAAGGAGGAACGGGCGCACCGATGTCTATTTGCTCATACTAGAGGGGAGACTCACGCGAGGAGGAGACGTATGGAAAAGTGGAGACGGTATGTCGTCGTGCTGCTCGTCGGATTATTCATTGGGGTGGGCTATATGTTTTACTCGAAAGAACCGGAGACGCCGATGGTCGAACAGTTCGTGGCGACACCCGAGCCGGAAATCGAGCCGAGCGTCCCGACCGAAATCGTCGTCTATGTGACCGGGGCGGTCGAGGCGCCCGATATGTATACGATGCCGCAAGGGGCCCGTGTCGGGGATGTGTTGTCTCTCGCCGTTTTGACGGCCGAGGCTGATCCCGAACAATTGAATTTGGCCCAATTGCTCGTCGATGGGACGAAAGTGAGCGTCCCGAAAAAAGGGGAGACGGTCGTTGTGCCGGCCGCTGAAGAAGCGGGCGGGGGGACGAACGGGGTCCATGTCAACAGTGCGACGAAGGACGAATTGATGACCGTACCGGGCATCGGTCCGGCCAAAGCCGAGGCGATTCTCAATCATTTGAAACAGCATGGGCCGTTCAAGTCATACGAAGAGATCGGCAACGTCAAAGGGTTCGGGGAGAAGACGTTAGAAAGTATGGAAGGTTATCTCTTGGTTCCATGACATGCCACTATATCCATTGTTGCCAATCAGCCTATTCATTGCCGGGATACACGGATCAGTCGCCCTCTGCCTCCTGTTGTCTGTCGCCATCGTCTTCACTTGGCGTGGTCAATCCGTCTATGCGCACATTGGTGCCGTCCTGCTCGTCCTGTTCGTGTTCGTGCGTCCTGACGCCGAGCCGTTGCCTGTGGACGGACCCTATCTGTTCGCCATCGAGAGCCGGCGGGACAATGGCCAATCGGGGCGGCTGTATGGACAAATCGACGGAAGGGAAGGTGTATTGACCGGTCGTGACCTCTCGCTCGGTCGTCCCGGAGAGACGTGCCTCGTCACGTTCAAGCAGACCCCGTTCGCACCGTTGCGCAATACGGGTGGGTTCGACGAGGCGGCTTGGGCGTACGGGGCCGGACTTGCGTTTAAAGGGAGTGACGTCGCCATCGAGGCGTGTCGTCCGAGTGACGGCATGAGTGGACGGATGCTCCGTTGGAAGGAACGACAGCTCGCAAGAATCGAGACGACGTATCGGCCGGATGTGGCGCTTTATATGGAGGCGTTATTGTTCGGGGAGAGTCGGTTGCTCGATGAGAATACCTCGTTTTCTTACCGGGTGACCGGTCTGCTCCATCTGCTCGTCATCTCCGGGTCACATATCGCGCTCCTCGTGCTCGGATTGCGTTGGACGACGCGGCCGTTGCCGCTCCGACGAGAGACGAAGACAATGTTGATTCTCGTTGTGGTCACGTTGTTCGGATGGTTGACCGGGTTTTCGCCGCCAGTGGCGCGGGCCGTGCTCGTCGCCGATGTGCTGCTTGTGTTGTCACTGTTCGGTTACCGTGTCCGCGACCCGATTCGGTTGCTCAGTTGGTGCGCGGCGTTCTTGCTCGCCTTGCAACCGTATTTGTTTTGGAACTTAGGGTTTCAGTTGACGGTCGCGATGACGTTGTTCTTGCTCGTGACACGCTCGATTTGGACCGGACCGTTCGGACTGGCCGTATACGCCCAATGGTTCGGGCTTATCTTGTTATGGCCCGTTCAACCGGTTATATCGGTGTTGGCACCCGTGTATAACGTCGTCGGCGCTTTCTTAATTTCCTGGGTCGTCATTCCGCTCGCCCTGTTTGCGTATATTGTACCGACCGCAGAGCCGCTCCTGCATCCGATCCTCGATGGCCTGAATGGGACGTTCGCCCTGCATCACGATTGGCGGCCTTGGCTTCCGCTGCATGAGTTTACGTTTTGGCACGCTCTTGGCCTCGCTGTCGTCCTGTGGGGCGGATTGATGCTCCTTGAGTGGAAACGATGGAGCGGTTGGGGGCTTGCCGTGATTGCGCTCTTGCTCATGCATGGCGTCCTTGAATGGGTCGAAGAGCCGCGCGTCACGTTTTTAGACGTCGGACAAGGCGATGCCGTCGTCGTCGAGTACGGCGAGGTCACGGGAGTCATCGATGTCGGCGGAGTGTTTCAAGACCCGAAAGAATCGAAACGGTCCACCTATGACCCGGGAGCGGACGTCGTCGCCCCGTACATATGGAAGCGAGGGGAGACGCGCCTCGACTTCTTATTGCTTACCCATGCCGATCATGATCACGTCGGCGGACTGTCCGGTTTGCTCTCGTCCATCGAAGTCGATGAGGTGTGGCTCTCGGCGGAAGTAGCGGATCAAGGCAAACGGGACGAGTTACTGGCCGAGCTGGAGACCTATCAAGTCCCGGTCAGGCTCCTGTCGAGCGGGGATAGGCCGTATCCATGGATGTGGGTCGTCGCACCGGGAGAGGCGGGCGAGGACGAGAATGCGAACTCGGTGTCGCTGTTCATGCAGGTCGGGGCGCTCACGTATTTATTGACTGGGGATTTGCCGGACACGCGGGAAGAGATGATTCCGACCGTTGACGTCGATGTGTTCAAATTAGGGCATCATGGGTCGAACACATCGTCGAGTGAGGCGCTGTTGAACCGAATCAATCCGGAATGGGTCATCATCAGTGTCGGAAGGAACAATCGTTACGGACATCCGCATCTTGACACGCTGCAACGTCTCGAGGGAAAGCGGGTATTACGGACGGACGAGGACGGGATGGTCGTCTGTGAACGAAATCGGTGTCGCGGGATTGTGACGAAGGCAGTACCGCCATGAAAAACTATGATAAACTAAAAAAGCGATTGCTCCCCCGGGGCAATCGCTTTCTGACTGACTTATAAGCTCAAGAACTTGATGAGGACACCAATCGCGAAGATGGTGAAGAAAAAGCCGAACGGGACGATGAAGCCGATTGCTGAATCGATGGCATCGTTACGTTTGCACTGTACGTCGTTCTCGAACGGGTTTTCGCTTTGTGGGCGAACAGAGTTAATATGCATAGTGAGTCCCTCCTTGAAATGGTTCCGTCCTAAGTATAGCGAATCAGTGAAGGATAATCTATGTTTAGATAAGAATAAATTGTGAAAGTGGTGTGTGTTTTGAATGAACCGTGGCTGCATAACGGAAAGTTGTCGAACGTGTACGTCCTGTTTGGGACAGAAAAATATTTGCTAGAGACGTGGGAGCGGGCCATCATCAAAGCGGCCAACCCATCTGGTGACCACTTTGATGTCATGCAGCTCGACTTGCACGAGACGTCACTCGACACGGCGCTCGATGAGGCGGAGACGGTACCGTTCTTTAGCGAGTATCGGACCGTCATCGTCAAACAAGCGCAGTTCTTGACGGGGGCAAAAGAGAAGCAAAAGCAAAACGTCGAGCGATTGACCGAATACGCGTTACAACCAGCGCCTTATTCCGTACTCGTCTTTATTATCGAAGCGGAGAAGCTCGACGAACGGAAAAAAGTCGTCAAGCGCTTGAAAGAGCGGGCCATCGTGCTCGAGGCGAAAAAACCGAGCCAGTCGGAGCTGATGCGCTACGTCGGCGACGAGCTGAACCGGCGCGGCCAAAAAATGGAGCGGGCGACCGTCGAACGGCTGTTATTCCTCTGTCAGGATGATTGGGGCAAACTCGTCCGCGAGCTCGAGAAGTTGCAACTGTACGCGAGTGAAGGGGCAGAGATTCCGATTGATATCGTCAACGATCTCGTCCCGCGGACACTCGAAGACAACGTGTTCCAACTGTCCGAATTCTTAGTGGCCCGTCGTGCGGATGCGGCGCTTCGGCTCGTCCGAGATTTAGAGAAGCAAGGTCAAGAGCTGATCGGTTTGTTAGCACTCCTCGCGCGACAGTATCGGAATATGTATCTCGCGAAACAGCTGACGGAGAAGGGGTATGGCGAGAAGCAAATCGCCTCGAAAATCGGGGCGCATCCGTATACGGTGAAACTGGCCTCGCAAGCGAGCCGGAATTTCTCCGAGGCTCAGCTCGGACGGGCACTGACATTGATTGCCGACGCGGATGAGGCGATGAAGACGGGACGGGGTGACAAGCAGATCGTGTTTGATACGCTCGTCTGCCAATTGACATTACTGTGAGGTGAGGACATGGGGTTACAGGAAGTAGGGTTAGAAGCAGTGATTCCGCTTCGACATGAAGTGTTGCGGCCAGGATTGCCGGTGGAGACGTGTTATTTTGAAGGGGATGACGCGGAGACGACGCGTCACTTCGCCTGGGTCGAAGGCGGTCGTGTCGTGTCGATTGCGACCGTGATGGAAGTGGGGCGTGACTTCGATGGTCAGACGGTGCCGTACCAACTCAGAGGGATGGCGACTGACCCGACATCTACTGGTCAAGGGATTGGCTCGTCGTTTTTACAGGCGTTGCATGAAGCGGTCAATGAGTCGTGGTGGTGCAACGCCCGAGAAGTGGCAGTCCGTTTTTATGAGCGGAACGGGCTAGTCGTCGTGGGCGAACCGTTCGAGATTCCTGAAATCGGGACCCATTACGTCATGCGAACCCAAAAAACAGCCGGCTCCTAATGGAGGCGGCTGTTTCGTTTTAGTCTCTAATTAGAGAGCTGCGATGCGAGCTGCAAGACGTGATTTGTCACGGCCAGCTTTGTTTTGGTGGATAAGACCTTTTGCTGCAGCTTTGTCGATTTTCTTCGTAGCGAGGACGAAAGCTTCTTGAGCAGCTTCTTTGTTTCCTTCGAGTACGAGAGCGTCAACACGTTTCACTGCTGTACGCATTGCTGCTTTCTCTTGCGAGTTCGCGACGCGACGCTTTTCAGAAGTTTTTGCACGTTTGATTGCTGATTTGATGTTTGCCATTGTTTTGTCACCCCCTGAAACAAGAAAGTGTATGTTCTTATTACTTCAAGTAATCATTCAACAGAACAAGCACAATTGTAGCAAACGCTTATTCGAAAAGCAACCACTTGATGATTATTCTGAAAACTATATGTGGTATTGTTGAAGTAGGTCGTACACATTAACTTAGGATTTTGATATAATGACACGGTATGCATGAGAAGGATAGGTGAACCCATATATGAACAAACAAGAATTAGAGAATCGTCAGAAGAAGATTCGGAACTTTTCCATCATCGCTCACATCGATCATGGGAAGTCGACGCTCGCTGACCGGATTCTCGAGAGAACTGGTGCGCTCACGGCGCGTGAAATGAAAGAACAGACGCTCGATGCGATGGATCTCGAACGGGAACGTGGGATTACAATCAAGTTGAACGCCGTTAAATTGAACTATACCGCAAAAGACGGAGAAGAGTACATCCTTCACTTGATCGATACACCGGGACACGTCGACTTCACGTATGAAGTGTCACGTTCACTCGCAGCATGTGAAGGGGCTGTCCTCGTCGTCGATGCGGCGCAAGGCATCGAGGCCCAGACGCTCGCGAACGTTTATCTCGCGCTTGATAACGACCTTGAAATCATCCCGGTCATCAACAAGATCGACTTGCCGTCTGCGGACGTCGAACGCGTCCGTCAAGAGATTGAGGACGTTATCGGTTTGGATGCGAGTGATGCCGTACCGGCTTCGGCCAAAGCGGGAATCGGGATTGAAGAGATTCTCGAACAGATCGTCGAACTCGTCCCAGCACCGACGGGAGATCCGTCAGCGCCACTTCAGGCGTTGATTTTCGACTCGTATTATGACGCTTATCGCGGCGTCGTCGCTTCGATTCGAATCGTCAACGGTTCGGTCAAAGTCGGAGACAAGGTACAAATGATGTCGACGGGCAAATCGTTTGAAGTCACGGACCTCGGCGTCTCAACACCGAAACCGTTATCGGTGAAAGAATTGAATGTCGGCGACGTTGGGACGCTCTCGGCGTCGATTAAAACGGTCGGCGACGTTCGTGTCGGTGATACGATCACACTCGCCAAAAACCCTTCGACGGAACAACTCCCGGGTTACCGGAAGATGAACCCGATGGTATACTGCGGTCTCTATCCGATTGACGCGGCGAAGTACAACGATTTGCGTGAAGCGCTTGAACGGCTTCAGTTGTCGGACGCGGCGCTCGAGTTCGAGCCGGAGACGTCACAGGCACTCGGATTCGGATTCCGGAGCGGATTCCTCGGTATGCTCCACATGGAAATCATTCAAGAGCGAATCGAGCGTGAATTCGGCATTGATTTGATTACGACGGCACCGTCGGTTATCTATCACGTCACGACGACAGCAGGGGACGTCATCCACGTCGACAACCCGTCGAAGATGCCAGAACAGCAAAAAGTTGAATTGATTGAAGAGCCATACGTCAAAGCGGCCATCATGACACCGAACGATTATGTCGGTGCCATCATGGAGCTCTGTCAGAAGAAACGCGGTAGCTTCATCGATATGCAGTATATCGACACGACCCGCGTCAAAATCACGTACGACATCCCGCTCAGTGAGATCGTCTACGACTTCTTCGACCAGTTGAAGTCGAGCACGAAAGGCTATGCGTCGCTCGATTACGACTTGATCGGCTATCGTCCGTCGCGACTCGTCAAGATGGATATCCTCCTCAACAACGAGCTCGTCGATGCCTTGAGCTTCATCGTGCACCGTGATTTCGCCTACGAACGTGGGAAGGTCATCGTCGAGAAGCTGAAAGCACTCATCCCGCGGATGCAGTTCGAAGTGCCGATTCAAGCAGCAGTCGGAACGAAGATTGTGGCTCGCTCGACAATCAAGGCACTTCGTAAGAACGTCCTCGCCAAATGTTACGGTGGTGACATCTCGCGGAAACGTAAATTGCTCGAGAAGCAAAAAGAAGGTAAAAAGCGCATGAAGATGGTTGGTTCCGTCGAAGTGCCACAAGAAGCATTCATGTCCGTCTTGTCGATGGACGAAGAATAATCGTTCGCCCTTATCTCCGGATAAGGGCGATTTTTGTCATTTGGCAGGATTCGGCACGTCAGGCACGGAATAGTACGTACTTACAGAGAAATAGAGGAGGAGTGGCGGTGATCTATAATTTTTCAGCCGGGCCGGGCGTCTTGCCGGAACCGGTCTTACGTGAAGTGCAAGCCGAGTTTCTTTCCTATAAACAAGGGGTGTCCATCGTCGAGATGAGTCACCGTTCCGACACGTTCGCCACAATCGTCGAGCAGCTCGAGGCGAGACTGCGGCGGTTGATGCAGATTCCTGACGACTATGCAGTCCTGTTTCTACAAGGCGGTGCCACCCTACAATTCTCGATGGTGCCGATGAACCTGCGCGAGTCGGGGCGCTTCGCCTATCTCGACAGCGGGATTTGGTCGAAAAAAGCGATTGCTGATGCGAAACACTACGGTGACGTCGTCGTCGCCGGCAGTTCGGCAGCGGTCAAGTATCGAGACCTTCCCGCATGGCCAGAGACGATTTCAGACGTCGACTATCTTCATGTGACGTTGAACAACACGATTGAAGGGACGCGCTATACGAAACTGCCGGACACGGGAGTCCCGATCGTCGCCGACGTCTCGTCGAACATCTTGGCGGAAACGATTGACGTCAAGCGCTATGGGCTATTATATGCCGGTGCCCAAAAAAATATCGGGCCGGCCGGATTGACGCTCGTCATCATCCGTCGCGATTTGATTGTCGACCGTGACTTGCCGTCATACCTCGCGTACAGCAAGCACGTCGATACGCTGCTCAACACTCCATCGACGTTCAGTCTATACGTCGCCGAGCGCGTGCTCGCCTGGGTCGAGGGAGAAGGCGGGGTCGACGCGATGGAACGTCGCAACGTCGAGAAGAGTGGTCTATTTTACGACGCCTTGGATGCATCGCCAATGTTTCATGCCGTCGTCTCGGGCAAGGACCGGTCGCTGACGAACATTCCGTTCACAACAGGGGATGCTGAGACGGACCGGGCGTTTCAACGATTCGCCGAGGCACGCGGGTTAATCGAGCTCGGGGGTCATCGTTCGGTCGGCGGCCTGCGAGCCAGTCTATACAACGCGATGCCGCTCGAAGGCGTGAAGCGTCTCATCGATGTGATGCATGAGTTTGAACAGGAGGGACAAGATGTTTCATATAAAAACGTATAATCAAATCGCAGAAGACGGGTTACGGCGTTTCGAGCCGAGCGAGTATGCCGTCAATGACGCCGAACAAGCGGACGCCTGGGTCATTCGGAGCCATGACGTCCATCAGGCGGACATCCCGCCTTACTTGCTCGCCATCGCCCGGGCCGGTGCCGGCGTGAACAACATCCCGCTCGACCGGCTCGCCCGTCAAGGGGTCGTCGTGTTCCATACGCCGGGCGCGAATGCGAACGCGGTCAAAGAACTCGTGCTCGCCAGCATGCTGTTATCGGTCCGTCCGATTTTGGAAGGGGCGAACTGGGTCAACAATCATACGTTTGCCGATCAGACATCGCTCGAAGAAGCGATGGAACAACAGAAACGGCGTTTCGTCGGGTCCGAACTGCGAGGCAAGCGCGTCGGCATCGTCGGTCTCGGTGCAATCGGGGCGTCGCTCGCGAACGATTTGCTCCATCTCGGCATCGACGTCATCGGGTACGACCCGCACTTATCGGTCGACGGGGCCTGGAATATCTCACAACAAGTAAAACGGGCGAAGCAGTTGAGCGAGTTGCTCGCCGACGTCGACATCCTGACGATTCATATGCCGCTCACGGATGACACGCGCCACATGATTGATGCGACATGGTTCAAGCAGATGAAACCGGGCGCTACCGTTTTGAATTTCGCCCGGGGTGAACTCGTGAATGACGCCGATTTGTTAGAAGCGCTCGATGACAACGTGGCGACATACATCACTGACTTCCCGAAACAAGTGCTGCTCGGACATCCGCAAGTCGTCGCGTTCCCGCATCTCGGCGCCTCGACCCACGAGTCTGAGGTGAACTGTGCAATCCAAGCCGTCGATACGCTCAAACTGTATCTCGAGACCGGTAGTATCCGAAACTCGGCCAATTTCCCGAACACGGAACTCCCTTACGTCGGCAAGCGGCGTTTGGCCGTGCTCCATTTGAACGTCCCGAACATGGTCGGTCAAATCGCGAGCCGGCTCGCCGAGAACGGAATCAATATCGACAACATGGTCAACCGGAGCCGCAACGACGTGGCCTATACGTTGATCGACATCGACAACCATAAACACGAGACGCTATCTGTGCACGCCCTGTACGACATCGAGGGCGTCATGCGCGTCCGCGAATTTTAAGGAGGAATGATCATGGTCGTATTCAAACCGTTTGCCCCATACATGCCAACCCATCCCGAGAACGTCGCAGCCGACCCGTACGATATCGTCAGCGTCGAACAAGCACGTGAAGACGTCAAACTGCGTCCCGACTCGTTCCTTGCGGTCGATAAACCAGAAGTGTTCACAGCGGACATGCCGCTCGAGGCGTGGGGACAACGAGCCCGTCATGAGCTCGAACGGCTTTATAAGAGCGAGTTGACCGAACGGACCCACGGGTTTTATGTTTACCGGCTCATCGATCAAGGGCGTGTCCAGACAGGGCTCGTCGCCACATTCTCGGTGACCGATTATGAGGCCGGTCGCATCAAGATTCATGAGCACACCCGTGCCGCGAAAGAACGCGAACGCGTCGAGCACGTATCGGCGACGAAAGCGCACACGGGTCCGATTTTGATGAGCCACGCGCCGGACGAAGGGTTGCGTCGCATCTTGGACGACGCGACGACAGGAGAGGCGTTGTTTGCCTTCACGGACAGTGAAGGTGTCATCCATGAAGGCTATGCCGTGCCATCCAAGCATCAAGCACGCGTCATCATGCTCGGGGCCAGCATTCCGGCCATCTATATCGCCGATGGGCATCACCGGGCCAAAGCCGCAGCCGTCGTCGCACGGAGCCCGATTCATGAAGGGGAATCGAAACAAGAGCGGGACCACTTCCTCGGCGTCTTGTTCCCGAGCGATGAGCTGACGATTTTGCCATATCACCGGATCTTGAATCAAGTGGACACAGAAGAAGTGATGGTGCTGCTCGAAAGTCTGGATTTATCGTATGACCTCGAGTCGGTCCCTGCCTTGTATGTCCCGAACGAGCGGGGCACGTTCGGTTTGTCTTACCGGGGCGAGCATTTCATGCTCAAAAAACTGCAGACGACGACGTCGCTCGACGTCGCGACGCTGCAACGGGATGTGCTCGAACCGTATTTTCACGTCACGGACGTTCGCACCGATCACCGAATCGATTTCATCGGCGGCAAGGACGCACCGAAACGTCTCGCCGACTTGGCTGAACGTGATGACGTCGTCGTATTGACGTGTCATGCCACGGCGATGGAAGAGCTGATGCGCGTCGCCGACGAGAACGGTCAAATGCCGCCAAAATCGACGTGGTTCGAACCGAAACTGAAGAGCGGTCTGTTCATTCATCGGTTCGATTGAACGTGCAGAGTGGCGTCTCGGCGTGAAAAGCGTTATAAATGGAAGAGAAGAAAGGGGTGGCCGCCATGGCTAAAGCCGTATATCTTCACATTCCATTTTGTGAACATATTTGTTATTACTGTGATTTCAACAAGGTGTTCTTAAAGAACCAACCGGTTGATGACTATTTAGATGCACTTGAACGGGAAATCATCCTCTCGCTCGAACAATATCCGACCGATACGATCGAGACGATCTTTATCGGCGGTGGGACACCGACGGCGCTCAATGAGGCGCAGATGAAACGACTCATGGATATGGTCGCGCGTCATCTGCTCCCGCTCGCGTCTCCAAATTTGGAGTATTCGGTCGAGGCGAACCCGAACTTCGTCAGTGCGGAGAAACTCGACACGATGAAGCAAGGAGGGGTCAACCGCGTCAGTTTCGGCGTCCAAACGTTCGACGACGGCGGACTCGAGCGCATCGGACGGACGCACCGGGCCGATGACGTGTTTGCGACCGTGACGGAAGCTGCGAAGCGATTCGATAACATCTCGATTGACTTGATGTTCGGGTTGCCGGAACAGACGCTCGAGCAGATTGAGCGCGACCTCGACTTGGCGTTCGAGCTCCCGATTCAACACGTTTCTTCCTATTCGTTGATTCTCGAGCCGCACACCGTGTTCGCGATTCAAGAGCGAAAAGGGAAGCTGCGCCTTCCGGGCGAGGACATTGAAGTCGCGATGTATTTGAAAGTGATGGAGACGCTCGAACGGCGTGGATTGAAACAATATGAGATTTCAAACTATAGCCTTGAAGGACGGGAGAGCCGTCATAACCAAGTGTACTGGCGCAACGAAGAGTATTACGGCTTCGGCGCCGGCGCGCACAGTTATTTGAACGGGGAACGTCGGGCGAACATCGCCCCGATTCCGCACTATATCAAAGCGGAGGGGTTACCGGTCCGCAATACGACGACGCTCGAGATATTCGAGAAGATGGAAGAAGAACTGTTCCTCGGACTCCGGATGCGCCAAGGCGTGTCGTTTGCGACGTTCGAGTCGAAGTACGGTGTATCGATGCGTTCGGTGTTCGGGCACGTCTTGACGGAGCTCGAGGCGAAGCGGTTGATTGAGACGACGGACACACACGTCCGCTTGACCGAGTCGGGACTCCCGCTCGCCAATGAGGCGTTCGCGGCCTTCATCGGTGAAGCGCGTGTGAATGACGCTCACGATCAACCTTCATTATCATAAAAATAGGGCGGACCCGACTTGGGTCCGCCCTTGATTGTTTATAAGACGAGGTCGCGATAAATCGGCATGAGCCGGCTGAACGTATCCTCGACGAGCGCCAGGAAGGCGGCTTCGTTTTGAAGGATCGACGCATCGGCCGGAAGTTGGCGGCCGATTAAGAAGTCAGCTTTTTTCACGGTCGCGAAGCGTTCCGTCATCGTCTCAATCGATTCGGCTGACATATCCTCGATTAAAAACGCGTCTTTCTTCATATGGTCCCCGGCGATATGGAAGTCAGGGAAATCCGATTTGAAGTCGAGTGCCATAAGCCGGCGGCCGATTGCTTCCTTGTTCGGCATCTCATAGATGAAGGCGAGCCAGACGAAGACGCGGTCGTCGAATAAGCCGACCTGGAAATGGGGATGTTTCTTATAGCCGCGTTTGTCATGGCAAATCGCCATCCACGTGTCCTTCGGCGGATTGACCGTCCGGCGGGCATGCTTGGCGACATGTAAATAGAGCGGGATGCCGACGTCGGCTTCGAGCTGAGGCCCGACCTCGTCATAAATCCGGTGAAACAGCGGTTGAATCTCTGAGCGGATCCCGGCCATCCGGGCGTCGAGTCCGTCTTGCGTGAATACGTCGAATTGTTGTGTTGTAAACATCTAATCACCTCATTTCGTATCATACCGAATGTTGACGAAACATGCATATCCGAACGCTTGAACGGACTGGAAAAAATGAGCCAAATGAATTGACAAATAAGGAGAACATGATAATATTTGAAGTGTGATTAGCACTCAGTAAATATGAGTGCTAATAAAGCGAGGCCAATCCTTCAGAGAGGAGTGATGTTGTGCTGACAGAGAGACAATTGCTCATTTTACGAGCGATCATCGATGATTATATTCAGACGGCTCAACCGGTCGGGTCGCGGACGTTATCGAAGCGGGATGACTTATCATTCAGTTCGGCGACGATCCGTAACGACATGGCCGATTTAGAAGACATGGGTTTGATTGAAAAGCCGCATACGTTGGCCGGACGAATCCCGTCCGAAATCGGCTATCGGTATTATGTCGACCATCTCGTCGAGACGAAAATCATCGACGAGCGCGAGACGTATCGTCTCGGTGAACGACTGCGCGCTTCGGCCCAAGAGTCGGAAGTGCTCATCCGTCAAGCCGCTGACCTGCTCTCTGATTTGACCAACTATACGACGGTGGCACTCGGTCCGAACAGCCAGATGAATCGCCTGGCCCGAATCGACTTGATGCCGCTCGACGAACGGCGCGGCGTCGTCTTGATCGTGACCGATCAAGGCCACGTCGAACATCGGACGGTCGTATTCGACTCTCCGATGGCGCCTGACTTGGTCGAACAGACGATTCGTTTCTTGAACGATCGTCTCAAAGGGACTCCACTCGGTCAGCTAAAGTTCCGAATCGGGGAAGAAGTGGCCAAACTTCGACTCGCGCACCAGGAACAATTTGAGTTCATGATGCAACTCATTCAATCGACCGTCGAAGTCCAACATCCTGCTTCGCTATATCTAGGGGGGAAGAAGAACATCTTCAACCAACCTGAGTTTCAGACGCTCGACACGTTGCGTCCGTTCCTCGAATGGATCGATGAACAGGAACGGTTGACCGACTGGCTCGAATCGTTGCCAAACCGCGAGATTTATGTGAGCATTGGTAGCGAGAATGGCATCGTCGCGCTTCAAAATTGTAGCGTCATCACGTCCGACTATACGCTCGACGGGAAGACGTTCGGGACAATCGCCATGATTGGACCGACCCGGATGGACTATCGACACGGTGTCCAAATGATGGGACAAATCATTGAGGCGTTAAGGCGAACGAAATTAGAAGAGTGATGGAAAGGAGCCTCATTATGACAACTGACAAACAAAACGGGCCTGAACCAGAAGAAGTGCTCGAAGAAAAAGATTTTGATCCGAAACAGACAGAGGCTGTCGAAGCAGAAGAGGTTTCAAATGTTGAGTTTGTGGAAGAAACTTCTGAAGGGACGGATTTACAAAAAGAAATCGACGCACTCAAAGCGAGCGAGCTCCGCATCCGTGCGGACTTTGATAACTTCCGTCGTCGGACGAACGAAGAGAACGCGAAACGCGTGAAGTTCGCGTCACAAACGGTCGTCGAGAAGTTGATTCCGCTCATCGATAACTTCGAGCGCGCGCTCCAAGTCGAGGCGACTTCGGACGACGCCAAGCAGATTCAAGCGGGCGTCGACATGATTCACCGCCAGTTACTCGACGTCTTGAACGGTGAGAACGTCGAAGTGATTGAAGCGGTTGGCCAACCGTTCGACCCGAACTATCATCAAGCGGTCATGCAAGAGCCGAGCGATGAGTTCGAATCGGGCATCGTGACGATGGAGCTTCAAAAAGGGTACACGATGCACGGACGCGTCATTCGTCCGAGCATGGTAAAAGTCTCAGAATAACATTACTTAATTAGATGGAGGAATAGACAATGGGTAAAATTATCGGAATTGACTTAGGTACAACGAACTCATGTGTGGCAGTTATGGAAGGTGGCGAAGCAGTCGTCATCTCGAACGCAGAAGGGAACCGTACGACACCATCTGTCGTCGCATTCAAAGGCGAAGAGCGTCAAGTCGGAGAAGTAGCGAAACGTCAAGCGATCACGAACCCGAACACGATTCAATCGATTAAGCGTCACATGGGAACGTCGCATACGGTCGAAGTTGACGGTAAGAAGTTCACACCGCAAGAAATCTCGGCAATCATTTTGCAGAAATTGAAAAAAGATGCAGAAGACTACCTCGGTGAAACGGTGACGGAAGCAGTCATCACTGTACCTGCCTACTTCAACGATGCGGAGCGTCAAGCGACGAAAGATGCAGGGAAAATCGCCGGTCTCGACGTCAAACGAATCATCAACGAGCCGACGGCAGCTGCACTCGCTTACGGTCTCGATAAAGGTGAAGACCACACGATCTTGATTTATGACCTCGGTGGCGGTACGTTCGACGTCTCGATTCTCGAACTTGGCGACGGCGTCTTCGAAGTTGTCGCAACAGCAGGGGACAACCGTCTCGGTGGTGACGATTTTGACCAAAAAGTCATCGACTATCTCGTAGCAGAATTCAAAAAAGAGAACGGCATCGACCTCGCTCAAGACAAGATGGCGCTTCAACGTTTGAAAGATGCAGCCGAGAAAGCGAAGAAAGACCTTTCTGGTGTGACGAGCGCGCACATCAGCCTTCCGTTCATCACGGCCGGAGCAGCTGGTCCGCTTCACCTTGAAACGACACTCACACGTGCGAAATTCGAAGAGTTGACAGCCGACCTCGTCGAGCGCACGATGGAGCCGACTCGCCGCGCGTTGAAAGACTCAGGTCTTACACCGTCTGACCTCGACAAGATCATCCTCGTCGGTGGTTCGACACGTATCCCAGCGGTTCAAAAAGCGATTCACGACTTCACGAAGAAAGAGCCGTTCAAAGGCGTGAACCCGGATGAAGTCGTCGCCCTCGGTGCCGCAATCCAAGGTGGCGTCCTTGCCGGTGACGTCAAAGACGTCGTCCTTCTCGACGTGACTCCGCTCTCGCTCGGTATCGAGACGATGGGTGGCGTGATGACGAAGTTGATCGATCGCAACACGACGATCCCGACTTCGAAATCACAAGTCTTCTCGACGGCGGCTGACAGCCAGCCAGCGGTAGACATCCACGTCCTCCAAGGGGAACGTCCGATGGCACCAGACAACAAGACACTCGGTCGCTTCCAGTTGACGGACATTCCGCCGGCACCACGTGGCGTGCCACAAATCGAAGTCAAATTCGACATCGATGCGAACGGAATCGTTCACGTATCGGCGAAAGACCTCGGTACGAACAAAGAACAGTCCATCACGATTCAATCGTCTTCAGGGATCGACGAGGCTGAAATCGAGCGTATGGTAAAAGAAGCGGAAGCGAACGCGGAAGCTGACAAACAACGTAAAGAAGAAGCTGAACTCCGCAACGAGACAGACCAACTCGTCTTCGCAACGGACAAGGCGATCAAAGACCTCGGCGACAAAGTCGACGCTACGGACAAAGAGCGCGCTGAAGCTGCGAAAGAAAAAGCGAAAACGGCACTCGAAGGCACAGACCTCGAAGCCCTCCGTACGGCGAAAGACGAATTGTCGAACGTCGTGCAAGAGTTGACGCAAAAAGTATACGCGAACATGGCTGAACAGCAAGGTGCTGAAGGTGCAGAGACGCAGACGGAAGCGAAAGACGACAACGTCGTTGACGCTGAGTTTGAAGATCTCGACGATCGCAAATAAGGCAACCGATAGAGAGGAGAGCGCCAAAGCAGGTTTCTGCTTTGGCTCTTTCCATGTTAAGGTAGATTCGGTAGAATTTTAGTTTAGACAGTGTAGAGGAGAGAGTAACGTGGCGAAACGAGATTATTATGAAGTGCTTGGCCTAGATAAATCGGCCTCGGCACAAGACATCAAACGTGCTTATCGCAAGCTGGCACGCCAGTATCACCCTGACATCAACCAAGAGCCGGATGCGGCCGACAAGTTCAAAGAGCTCGGTGAAGCATACGAAGTATTGTCAGACGAACAGAAACGGGCCCAATACGACCGTTTCGGTTTTGAAGGGGCCAGCCAATTCGGCGGCGGTGGCGACTTCCAAGGCGGCTTCGGTGACATCTTCGACATGTTCTTCGGTGGCGGTGGGGGACGTCGTCAAGACCCGAACGCTCCACGACGCGGGGAAGACTATCAATACGTCGTCGACCTCGATTTCATGGAGAGTGTGACCGGCAAGACGGAAATCATCGACCTTGAGATTGAAGTCGAATGCGACACGTGCATGGGTAGCGGCGCCAAACCGGGAACAAAACCGGATACGTGCGGCCGTTGTGGCGGCAGCGGTGTCGAGACGGTCGAACAGAACACGATTCTCGGCCGGATGGTCAATCAACGGACGTGTAGCCAATGTCACGGTAGCGGGAAGACGATTAAAGAAAAATGTGAGACGTGTCACGGCTCTGGCCATGTGAAGAAACAGAAGCAAGTCGAAGTCAAGATTCCAGCTGGAATCGACAACGGCCAACAAATCCGTCTATCAGGCAAAGGTGGTCCTGGCTTTAACGGCGGCCCAGCCGGCGACCTGTATATTGTCGTTCGCGTCCGGGCGCATGAAATCTTTGAACGGGTCGACCAACATATCACGATGGAGATGCCGGTCACGTTCGCCCAGGCCGCACTCGGTGCGGAACTCGAAGTTCCGACCGTCCACGGTAAAGTAAGTTTGAAAGTTCCTGCCGGTACGCAGACCGGTTCGCGATTCCGGTTGCGCGGCAAAGGGATGCCGAGCGTCCGCGGCGGCGGCAATGGCGACCAGTACGTCAATATCGTCATCATGACGCCGACGAATATGACCGACCGTCAAAAAGAATTGCTCCGTGAATTCGAAGAGATTAGCGGAGAAGCAGGCGTCGAAGAACAACACGGCCTGTTCCAAAAGATGAAGAAGTTTTTTAGCCAGTAAAAGGAGCGTGTTCAAACAATGAAATGGTCTGAAATTTGTGTCCACACGACACAGCAGGCAGTCGAAGCCGTATCGAATTTACTACATGAAGTGGGGGCACAAGGGGTCGTCATCGAGGACGTCGAAGATTACGACCAGATGATGGCCGAAGACCATTTCGGCGAGATTTGGGACGTGTCGGGCCGCGAATCGTATCCAACATCAGGTGTGTACGTGAAAGCATACGTACCGGCCTCAGGTGATTTCCAAGACACGCTCGCCGCGTTCAAAAAAGAAGTGGACGGCTTGCGTCATGTGCTCGATATCGGCACCGGTGACGTGACGGTCGTCGAGATGGACGAAGAGGACTGGGCCCATTCGTGGAAGCAGTACTACAAGCCCGTCAAAATCTCACAACATTTGACGATCGTCCCGCTTTGGGAAGATTACGAGCCACAACCGGAAGAGAACGTCATCTTGCTCGATCCGGGTATGGCGTTCGGGACGGGGACGCATCCGACGACGATGCTCTGCATTCAGGCGATCGAGAACTATATCCGACCGGGTGACCGATTGATTGATGTCGGCACGGGTTCAGGTGTCCTCGCGATCGCCGCTGCGAAGCTTGGGGCCGAACGAGTCGAGGCACTCGATTTGGATGCGGTCGCCGTCGAATCGGCGCGTCAAAACGTCGAGACGAACGGTGTCGGCAACGTCATCGACGTGAAGACGGGTGACTTGTTGAAAGGGATGACGGGGGAGTATGACCTCGTCGTCGCCAATATTTTGGCCGACGTCATCATGCTGTTCATCGATGATGCATATGCGCGCGTCAAACCGGGCGGCTATTTCATCACGTCGGGTATTATCGGACAGAAGCGGGCCGAGGTGACAGAGGCGCTCAAGGCGTCCGGATTCGCGATTGAAGAGACAAGGGTCATGGAAGACTGGGTCGCCATCATCGCGAAGAAAGGATGAGCCATGCAACGATACTTTTTACCGCGTGAGTCATTTGTCAATGACACGGCCACCTTACCGGCCGACGTCGTCCATCATATCGGGACAGTGCTCCGGGAGACGCCCGGTTATCGGATGGTGCTTTTAGACGGTACCGGCCTCGAATATGAGGCTGAGGTCGTAACGCTCGAGAAGAAGACGGGCACGGCCCGGGTGCTCGAACGCCGTCAAGCGACGACCGAACTTCCCGTCGAGGTGACGCTCGCCTATGCGCTTCCGAAAGGCGATAAAGTCGAACTCGTCGCCCAAAAAGGGACTGAGCTCGGCATGCATCACTTCTGGGTGTTCGAATCGAAGCGCTCGGTCGCCAAATGGGACGCCAAAAAGGCACCGAAAAAAGTCGAACGGCTTCAGAAAATCATGCAGGAAGCGGCCGAACAGTCGTACCGCGCCGTCGTTCCGATGTGTCAATACATCACACCACGGGAACTGACGGACCGCATCGATTCGTTCGATGCCGTCGTCATCGCCTATGAAGAACAAGCGAAGCAAGGGGAGCAAGCAGCGTTTGCGACGGTGTTGCAAGCACTTCGACCTGGGGCGAAGCTCCTGCTCATCGTCGGGCCGGAAGGCGGCTTTGACGAAAGTGAAGTGAATGAGTGGACGGAACGCGGGGCCAAGGCCTGTGCTTTCGGACCACGCATCTTGCGTTCGGAGACGGCGCCGCTCTATGCGCTCGCCGCTGTCTCATATGCGCTCGAATTGAATTAACACATCAAACGGCTCTCGCGGATGCGGGAGCCGTTTTTGTACCTAGAAAAAACAGGCTCGCGATTTGGGCGCGAGCCTGTCGAATTATTATTTGACGAGTGTGATCGTCTTCGTCGTCACGTTGCCGGCGAGGTCGGTCGCCTCGAACGTGAACGTGTTCTCACCTGACGTCACAGGAAGCGTGACCGTCTGTGTTTTCGCGAATGAACGCATCTCATACGGTTCTTTCAGCGCTTGGCTGAATTTCAAGTCGCCGTTGACGAGAAGTTTCACTTCGTCGAAGTTGTCTTTCACCGTTAGAGAGACGTTGACCGTCGATTGTTTTTTACCGATTTTTTTCGGTAGTTTTCCAAGTTCGATGCTGGCAGGTGTCGTATCCACAAAAATCGCACGTTGGAAGTTGGTCACGTTTCCAGCCGCATCCTCGGCGACGAACCGCAACTTATGGACACCGTCTGCAAACGTCCGCGTCGTGTTGAAGACGTGTTCTTTCTTCGTATCGTCCCATGTGAGCGGTACGTCAACACCGTCGACTTGGAACGACTGGATGGCAGATGCATCTTGAATCGTTCCAGCGACCGGGATGACCGATGTCGCGTATGGCGTCAAAGCGAGCGGGGCGTTCACGAACACTCCAGGCTTATCCGCGTCTGTCGAGTAAGCGACCGTCTTCGTTGTGCTGTTGCCAGCGTGATCGACGACGCGAACGCTGACTTGATCGGCGTCACTGACGCCTGTGAACGTGTAGGCCTTGCCATCAGCTTGCTTGGCGACGGATTTTCCGTTCAAGAAATATTCGACCGAATGGATGCCTGAGAACTCATCTTTCGCTTGGACCGCCAAGCTCTCCCCTTGCCATTTCGTCGTGAACGTCGGGTCCGTGTAATCGACTTTGACTGGGAAGCGAAGCGTCTGGGCTTGTTTTTTCATGTAATCGATGCTTCCTTCGATTTCATAGAAGTATTTGCCGGCCGGGGCTGGTTTGCCATTCAACTGACCATCCCATGTGTAAGCGGCCGAGTAGTAATAAGGTGTGTTGGCACCGCCGTCAAAGTAGTTCTTGCGAAGTTCTTCGTCTTGGAACAACGTCCGGACGACATTGCCGGCCTCGTCGACGATGCGATACTTGACGTCCTTGGCGTTACGGAGCAACGAGAACACCGGTACAGCGACATCCTTTGAGCCATCTTTGTCTGGTGAGAAGGCGATTGCGTCGGCATCAACGGATTGGTCAAGGTTCGAACCGAGATAGTTCCCTGTTTGATCGACCATACCTGATACTTCGTAGAACGAGCCGTCTTCATAGATGGAGGCATCGAAGATTGGCGCCTTGCCCCAGTCTCCTTCGAAACCGACGAACGGTACGACGAGTGACGGGTTGCCCTCAGCACCGTTAACGTCCGTCAAGCGGACGAATCCATCAACGAAGTAACCGTTCTCGAAGACGTCTTTCGCCGGTACGAGACCGTCGAGCGTTTTCGGATTGAGCACTTTTGCTTTCGAGACGTCAAGTGCGACTTTGAGTTCTACTTTCGCGTTCGGTTTTACTTTGACCGTACTGACTTTCTTCCCGTTGACCGTCACTTTTGCATTCTCGAGCGCTTGGGCTTCCATCGCGTTCTGAACGAGTCCGGCCGTCTGCTCGATAGCGAGGTCGGTCTGGAGTGACGAAGACACGTTATACGACACGGCCTTGTCCGACAAGTTCTCGACGACAAGCGTGAACGTCGCCTTGCTGCGGTTCAATTCCTTGAGCGCAACTTTGGCTTCTTTCGTCTTCTTCTCGTACGCGATTGCCGGTGTCGAGACGGCAGCATGCAATTGCATGAGACCAGCTCCACCACGACGTGGCGTGTAAGGGAGGTTTTGTTGTAACTGTTTGTTGAGCGGTCCGATATCCGTGACAGCTTTCGATGTGTTGATGAGCAAGTTCTTCGCCATCGTGACGCGTGCTGTTCCTGTCAAATTGAAGTCGCGGTCGACGCGTTCGAGGACGAGGGCAGCTCCGCCGGCCACGTGTGGGGCAGCCATCGATGTACCGCTCATCAAGCCGTACTGGTTATCGTTCAACGTCGAGAAGATCTGTCCGCCCGGTGCTGAAATCTCTGGCTTGAAGTCGAGGTTTGGCGTCATGCCCCACGACGTGAAGTTCGAGAGCTGACCGGCCGCGCCGTTCGTGACACTGAGGCGATCGCCGGCAAAGCCGATTGTCATCTGTTCACCAGCGAGGAGACGTTGTTGCAACGTGTTCCCGTCTTTGATGCTAAGCGAGGCCATCGGGATTTTCGGGTTGGCCAATGCCATGCTCACATAATCGCCGTGACCGACAGCTCCACGGACAATGACGCCAGCTGCGCCGTTCGCTTCGGCTGTCTGTTGAATGTTTGAATAGAAGTAACTGCCGTCGCGAACCGCGAGGACGATTTTTCCTTTAACGTCTTTTCCGACGTATTGGCTCGGTTGGCCGTCGCCGACGTAAACGAGGTCGTAATTGCCTTGCGTGAAGGCAGGACCGTCTTGTTTTTTCCAACCGATTTTGTCAGTGGCGTCACCCGACTTGACTGAGAACGCGTCCAATTGAATTTGATCGTTCTCGAGCGAAGCGACGGATGTCGACGCCGAGCTGACACTCGGGGCACCGACGACGCCCGTGTCCGGATTATCGGCGTACGGAAGGTCGTAACCGTTGCCGAAGTAGGCCGAGTTTCCAGCCGAAATCGACATGAAGACACCGTTATCGACGGCACGTTGGACGGCTTGTTGTTCCGGTGAGTCGGCATCGACGAATCCGGCCGTTGAGCCGAGACTCATGTTGATGACGTCCGCACCGAGTTTGATGGCGTCATCGATGGCTTTAATGTAGATATCGCCGTATGTCGAAGCATAGTTCGGATCGTTACTGAATACTTTGAGCCCGAGCACTTGTGCCTCAGGAGCGACACCTTTCAAGCCACCGGCCGCTTCATCCCCGTTGGCGGCGACAGTACCCGAGACGTGCATCCCGTGCATCGAGGCGCCAGGTGAATCGTCACGGATATCATCGTTCTCATCATAATAGTTATAAGCGTATGGGACTTTCTCGTTTATGTAAGCTCCAGGCATGCCGAACGTGCTGACGGCCGTCTCGACTTCTGTTTGAGACAACTCGGCTTTTGAATCATCCGTAAGACGGAAGTCACGGTGGTCGGCGTCAACGCCTGTATCGATGACAGCGACGATTGTCCCTTCGCCCGTGAACCCGTAATCGCCCCACGTCTGCTGTGATTGGACCATGCCATTACTCGTGACCATGTCCGGTTTGACTTCTGGACGTTCGTACTCGTTGACGACGTGGACGCTTGCGACTTCAGGCAACGCCTCGACCTTTTTGACGTCGGTCGCTGTGAGCATCGTACTGAAACCGTTGAAGACGGTCGTGAACTCTTCGAGCGTCACGGCCTTGACGCCTTTTTTCGAGATGGCAGCTTTCGCTTTCTTTTGTTCGGCTTTGACGAGCTTTTGAGCGCCGTCTTTCTCCGTTTTCGTCAACTCGTTAAACTTTTTACCCTTTTTCTTTGCTTGTTCGATGGCTGGGGCACCGACAAGTTCGACGACGACGCGCAATTTCTCATGTTTGTCGGTCGAGCTCACGCTTTGTTTGACAGATGGCTTGGCTAGGACAGGTTCTGCGCCGAGGCCGAGTAGGCCGGGCGTCAACGCGAGGCAAGTCGCGAGGGAGACGTTCAAATAAAATTTCGGTTGTGGCAATTTAGTATCCTCCAATCGTTTTTTGAAAAAATAAATCCATTTGTGGAAAATGATAGCGGATTTCAAACCAAAATTCTTCCTGTTTTTTAAACGATAGGGTAATGAATTTGAACAAATTAAAAGATTCTGACAATTACTTTGGACCTATCCACGTCAAAATGTGGATAGGTCTTTTCTCATTTCCTGACTCTTTCATCGGATTAACAATAAATAATTCATCTCTCTCAAACAATATGGGCAATTCGCTTGAGATTTTAATCTAAAGTTGATACAGTCTGTAGTAGATAAATCATATAAAACTTATCGATATAGTCGGAATAAAGACGATGGGGTGACAACATGGGATTACAATTCATGGATATTTTTAAGGAATGGGCGTCAGAATATGACGCGACCGTGACCGGACATGACGAACAGTATCGTGAAGTGTTCGCCGGGTACGAGACGATGCTCAACGAGGTCGTCGACCAATTAGAAGGCCGGGTCATGGAATTCGGAAGCGGGACAGGGAACTTGAGTGCAAAAATCTTGGAGCGCCACGAATTGATTTCGGTCGAACCGTCTCCGGAAATGCGGGCCGTCGCGGCCGAGAAGTTACAGCTCGATATCGTCGACGGTGACTTTCTCAACTATCCGACGGATCAACAGGTCGATACAATCGTGTCATCCTATGCGTTCCATCATTTGACGGATGATGAGAAACGGACGGCGATTCGAAGTTACGTCGAACACCTCGACGCCCCGCGCTTCGTCTTGCTCGATACGATGTTCGCCTCGCAAACAGCGAAACGGGACATCTTGGACTGGGCCGAAGCGAACGGCTATACCGATTTACTCGAGGATTTGAATCGAGAGTTTTATCCATATACCCAGACGATTCAAGCGATGCTCGAAGCAAACGGCTATACGGTTACGCTCACGCAAAAAAATAAATTCGTCTGGCTCGTCGTGGCCACGAAACAATCAGGAGGAACTCAATCATGAAAAGTTATAAAGTCGAAAGCTTTAATTTAGACCATACAAAAGTACAAGCGCCTTACGTCCGTTTAGCTGGAGTGAAGAAAGGGACGGCCGATACGATTTATAAATATGACATTCGCTTCATTCAACCGAACGAAGGGCTTATGCCGATGCGCGCCGTCCATTCGCTCGAGCACTTGATTGCCGAGAACAGCCGTAGCCACTCGAATCAAATCATCGACGTCTCGCCGATGGGTTGCCAGACAGGCTTCTATTGGACGATGTTGAACGACGGGGATTACGAAGCGATGCTCGACCTCGTCGAAGCGACACTCCGCGATGCAGCAAATGCGACAGAACTTCCAGCGCAAAACCCGATTCAATGCGGCAGCGCGAACCATCACGATTTCGAGGGTGCGAAGAAGCTCGCGGCCGACATGCTTGCTAAGCGTGACGAGTGGCACATCATCTTCAAGGACGAAGCGTAAATGATTGTCCAAAGCGTCTATGAATTGATCGGGGAGACGCCTCTTCTCGAATTGCGGACGTTACCGGTTCCTCCGGGTGTCAAAGTGTACGGCAAGCTCGAGATGATGAACCCGGGCGGTAGTGTCAAGGATCGGCTCGGTCTGCAATTGATTGAACGGGCGCTTGAACGTGGACAACTCGTACGCGGGGGAACGGTCGTCGAACCGACGGCCGGGAACACCGGGATCGGGCTCGCACTCGCCTGTCAACGTCACGGCATCAAGTTGATGACCGTCACTCCGGAGAAGTTCAGTCAAGAGAAGCAAGCGCTCATGGCGCTTCTCGGGGCGACCGTCGTCAACACGCCGACGGAGCTCGGGATGAAAGGGGCCATCGCGCGGGCGAAAGAGCTCGCCATCGAACATGACGCCTATGTGCCGGAACAGTTCTCGAATCCGGATAATCCGGACGCATACGTCGACACGCTCGCGTTCGAGCTTCAGGCCGACCTGCCGAACATCGATGTGTTCATCGCCGGGGCCGGCTCAGGGGGGACGTTTACAGGTGTCGCGAGCAAGTTGCGGCCGAACGGGACGAAGACGATCGTCGTCGAGCCGGAAGGGTCGATTTTGAACGGTGGAGCACCAGGGCCGCACAAGACAGAAGGCATCGGCGTCGAGGCGTGGCCGGCGTTCTTGCCGCGCGAGCTCGTCGACGGGATTTACACGATTACGGACGAAGAGGCGTTCTATTATGTCGCCCACCTCGCCAAACAAGAAGGTTTGCTCGTCGGAAGTTCATCCGGAGCGGCCATCGCGGCATGCGTACAAGAAGCGGCTCAGATGACAGAAGGCGTCATCGTGACGATTTTACCGGACAGCGTTGAACGTTATTTAAGTCAAGGAATAGTCAAGGAGGCAGAATATGCGTACAAAAACAGCACTCATTCACGGCGGTAAAACAACGGACCCGTTGACGGGAGCCGTCACACCACCGATTTATCAGACGAGCACGTATAAGCAAGACGGCATCGGCAATCTCCGCGAAGGGTATGAATATTCGCGGACGGCCAACCCGACACGGACGGCACTTGAGACGCTCATCGCCGATATCGAGGGCGGTGCCAGCGGGTTTGCGTTCGGTTCTGGGATGGCAGCCATCTCGACGATTTTAATGTTAATGAAATCAGGGGACCACGTCATCGTCGGTTCTGACGTATATGGGGGAACGTACCGTGTATTCAATCGAGTATTTCAATCACTTGGCTTGGAGGCAACTTTTGTCGATACGGCCGATACGCAAGCGGTCCGTGAAGCGCTCCAGCCGAACACGAAAATGATTTACGTCGAGACACCGACAAACCCGTTGTTGAACGTGACGGACATGCGCCTCATCCGCGCCATCGCCGACGAGGCGGACGTCCTGTTCGTCGTCGACAACACGTTCATGACACCGTACTTCCAAAACCCAATCGAATTGGGGGCGGACTACGTGCTTCATAGCGCCACAAAATATTTAGGCGGCCATAGCGACGTCGTCGCCGGTCTCGTCGTCGCCCGCACGGAAGAGCTTGGGGAGCGTTTGGCGTTCTTGCAAAACTCAGTCGGCGCGGTACTCGGACCACAAGACAGCTTCCTCGTTGTTCGCGGCATCAAGACGCTCGCGGTCCGCATGGAAGCGATTGAAGCGAACGCGCTCGCGCTCGTCGACTACTTGACGAAGCATGAATCAGTCAGCCGTGTCTTGCATCCGAGTGTCGGCAGTGAAGAAGCGAAGCGGGTCCACTTGTCCCAGGCACGTGGTTTCGGTGGAATGATCGCCTTCGACGTCGGTTCAGCCGAAGCGGCCGAACTCGTCGTCGCGAAGACGAAGTACTTCACACTCGCCGAGAGTCTCGGCGCGGTCGAGAGCTTGATTAGCGTACCAGCTCGGATGACGCATGCGTCAATTCCTGCGGAACGCCGTCTCGAACTCGGGATTACGGACGGACTCGTCCGCATCTCGGTCGGCCTTGAAGATGTACAAGATTTGATTGAAGATTTGGAGCAGGCGCTCGCGACCGTGGCGACGATTCCGAACTAAGTTGCATAGCGATACGAGGTGCGCTCGCGAGCGTGCCTCTTTTTGTCGTGTGCAAGGTGAAAGAATTCGCTTGAATGTCCTAATCGCATCGACTACACTGACGATAATTGATTACGAGAGCGGGTGAACAGAGTGAACAAAGGCGTCATGCCAACGGTCGGGGCCTACGTCATGTGGGGCGTCCTACCGATTTATTGGAAGTTTTTGCAGGAAATACCGAGCGGTCAAATCTTGGCCCATCGCATCGTCTGGTCATTCCTCTTCATCTTACTCGTCTTGAAATGGACGAAACAGTGGACCGAGTTCAACTATGCGCTTCGGCACCGGGCGACAAGGAACGCCTTTATGTTGAACGGATTTATCGTCAGTGCCAACTGGTTCGTCTACATATGGGCGGTCAATCACGGCTATATCATCGAAGCGTCACTCGGCTATTACATCAATCCGCTCGTGAGCATGGTGTTAGGTGTGCTTGTTTTTCGGGAATCATTAAATCGAGTACAATGGCTGGCGGTGACCGTGGCGGCAATCGGCGTGCTCGTCTTGACGTTCGGCTATGGGTCGTTCCCGTGGATCGCGTTCATTTTGGCCAGTACGTTCGGGTTTTACGGGATGGTGAAAAAACGCCGTCCACTTGCCTCGACGGTTAGCCTCGGCATCGAGACGCTCGCGGTCGTTCCGGTCGCTATCATTTTCTTGGGATGGCAAACGTCTCAGGGAGGATTGACGATGACGACCGAACCGGTCATTTGGGTTGCGTTGGTCGGGACAGGCGTGATGACGGCGCTACCCCTTCTTTTGTTCGGGTACGGGGCGCAACATATCCCGTTCACGCTCGTCGGGTTTCTTCAGTTCATCGCACCGACGCTCAGTCTCGCAATCGGGGTCATTCTCTATAATGAACCGTTCACGGGCTATCACGTTTTTGCGTTCACATGTATATGGATTGCCATTTTCTTCTTTAGTTGGAACAGTTGGATCCAGACGCGGAAACGCCGTCAACTCGTCTGAATTGAAAGCTGTTACATTTCAAGAAAACATGATAATATGTTAGATGTCAGACCTATATGTCAGACCGATACATCAGAGGAGGAATTTTACGATGGAATTAGCACGTTATATCGACCACACAGCCTTGAAGGCAGAAACAACGAAAGATCAAGTTACAAAACTTTGTGCCGAGGCGCTCGAATACAAATTCGCAAGCGTCTGTGTCAACCCGACATGGGTGAAGTACGCGGCGGAACAACTCAAATCAGATGACGACGTCAAAGTATGTACGGTCATCGGCTTCCCACTCGGAGCTAACACGCCAGAAGTGAAAGCGTTCGAAACTAAAGACGCGATTGCAAACGGCGCAGGCGAAATCGATATGGTCATCAACATCGGTGCCATGAAAGACGGCGATTTCGATCTCGTTGAGCGCGATATCCGCGCTGTCGTCGAAGCGGCAAACGGAACGCTCGTTAAAGTCATCTTTGAGACGTGCCTCCTTACGAAAGAAGAAATCAAAAAAGCGGCTGAGCTTTCAGTCAAAGCAGGCGCAGACTTCGTGAAAACGTCGACTGGCTTCTCGACAGGCGGTGCGACAGTAGAAGATATCCGCCTCATGCGTGAGACGGTCGGACCAGATCTCGGCGTTAAAGCTTCAGGCGGCGTACGTGATTTCGAAGGCGCACAAGCTATGATTGATGCCGGCGCGACGCGCATCGGCGCATCAGCTGGAATCGCCATCGTTACAGGCGGACGTTCAGACAGCGACTATTAATAACTAGTGGTTGACCGCACGACTTACTTTCACTATAATATGTTATGACGTGTGAAACACGTTTCCTTAGTCGTGTAATTCGGAGGGAGGGAAAACTAGTGGAAACTCGTGTCCGTAAAAACGAATCGCTTGAAGACGCTCTTCGTCGTTTCAAACGCGGTGTTTCGAAAGATGGCACTCTTGCCGAAGTTCGCAAACGTCGTCACTACGAAAAGCCAAGCGTAAAACGTAAATTGAAATCAGAAGCTGCGCGTAAGCGTAAGAAATTCTAATTTCAGTTTCATTTGTAGAGAGGGTGTTAGCTCATGAGTCTTCAAGAACGCTTGACGGACGACATGAAGCAAGCCATGCGCGCGAAACAAAAAGATCGTCTCACGACGATCCGGATGGTCAAAGCGTCGCTCCAAAATGAGGCCATCAAATTTGGTCGACAAGATCTAACTGAGGAAGAGGAACTCACGGTGCTCAACCGAGAGATGAAACAGCGCAGAGACTCCCTCCGAGAATTCGAAAGCGCTGGTCGTGAAGACCTTGCTTCTAAAGTAGCTGACGAGATTGTCGTACTAGAGGCCTATATGCCTGAACAACTTTCTGAAGATGAAGTCACGGCGATCGTGAAAGCAGCTATTGCTCAAACGAATGCTACAGGCCCGTCGGATATGGGTAAGGTGATGGGCGTCGTCATGCCTCAAGTTAAAGGCAAGGCAGACGGTGGTCTTGTGAACCGCATTGTCAAACAACAATTGACGAATTAATGAGAGAGACAGGGATTTTTGGGTCAAACCAAAAGTTTCTGTCTTTTTTTGCGTATTCCGAAACCAAAAGCGAACTTGTTTCGTATACACTAGAGATAAGAGGTAGCTTGTGAACTCGGAAGGGGGTTGCAATACGATGACATTTGGTCTCGGAGTGATTCTGACGGTGTTTTTTGTCGGGATCGTCCTTCTAGGAATTGAAGTGTTCGTTGCCGGTTTTGGATTGTTCGGCGTGCTAGGGATTGGGGCGGTCGTCGCCAGTTTGATTATGGCGGGTGCCACAATCGGACAACTGTGGTTGTCGCTTGGTTTAGCCACGGCCATCGTCGCTGGACTCGGATTTTGGGCATATCGTCGCCTACAGTCCAATCGATCGCTCATGTATAAAGGGTTGATTTTGACAGATTCGACGTCAACAGACAAAGGGTATTTGTCCCACGATGACCGCAAACGGTTGCTCGGGAAAGTCGGGGTCACGTTGACGCCGCTTCGCCCGGCGGGTACCGCTGAGATTGACGGAGAACGGATTGATGTCGTGACAGAAGGTAGCTATCTCGATTCGCAAACGAAAATTCAGGTGTATAAAGTCGATTCAGGACGCGTTGTCGTCCGCAACTTTATAGAGCCTAAGGAGGATGTAACAGAATGACACCAGAACTATTGACCACGTTACTCATCTCGGGTGGAGGATTGATTGCGCTCGCCGTATTCTTCACGTTCGTACCGGTCGGGCTGTGGATCAGCTCGTTCGCCGCTGGCGTCCACGTCTCGATCTTCACACTAATCGGGATGCGACTCCGTCGCGTCGTCCCATCGAAAATCGTCAACCCGCTCATCAAAGCGGTCAAAGCCGGCATCGGCTTGAACACGAACCAGCTCGAGAGTCACTTCTTGGCCGGGGGTAACGTCGACCGTGTCGTCAACGCCTTGATTGCGGCCCACCGTGCCGATATCGAATTATCGTTTGAACGTGCCGCAGCAATCGATCTTGCTGGCCGTAACGTGTTAGAGGCGGTTCAAATGTCCGTTAACCCGAAAGTCATCGAAACGCCGTTCATCGCTGGTGTGGCCATGGATGGGATTGAAGTGAAGGCGAAAGCCCGCATCACAGTCCGCGCCAACATCGATCGTCTTGTCGGGGGTGCCGGGGAAGAGACGATTATCGCCCGTGTCGGTGAAGGGGTCGTCTCGACGATCGGTTCACAACACAACCATAAGCACGTCTTGGAGAACCCTGATATGATTTCACGTACCGTATTGACGAAAGGTCTCGATTCAGGGACCGCATTTGAAATCCTATCAATCGATATCGCCGACATCGATATCGGTAAAAACATCGGGGCGGTCCTCCAGACCGACCAAGCCGAAGCTGATAAGAAAATCGCGCAAGCGAAAGCGGAAGAACGCCGCGCGATGGCAATCGCCCGTGAGCAAGAGATGAAATCATCGGTCGAAGAGATGCGCGCCAAAGTCGTCGCGGCCGAGGCGGAAGTCCCGCTCGCGATGGCCGACGCACTTCGAAATGGCAAACTCGGGGTCATGGATTACGTCAACTACTTGAACGTCCAAGCCGATACAGAAATGCGTAAAGCAATCGGTCATCCTGTCGAATCTGATAGAGAGTAACGGACATGGATGGACTCTGGGTACTACTCTTAGCCGCTTTCGGGATTGCCTCGGCGGTCATGAAGCGGATGGAGAAACCATCATCTACTGGAGAACGACCACCGAGTACGGATTTGAAACGTTATCTCGATACGGTCGGTGACATGATGAAAGAAGTCGAGGCGACGTTCGATGAGCCGCGCAACAAGCAAGACAAACCGGCTCCTCAGAAACTACGTCGCCGTGTCGCCGCACCGGCCGAAACGACAGACCGACATGCACCGCGTCGACGTGAAGAGCTACCGCACGTGAGTGCCCAGTTCGAACAGACGGTCAAAATTCCACCGATTTCCGAGTCGACCGAGTCGCGGCCACAACCGCGCATCTCGATGAAGCAAGTTCGGCAAGCGGTCGTGTGGAGTGAAATTTTGCAACCGCCGGTGTCGAAACGCCGTCGTTAAACCTGAGGCAGTGACTCCGTGTCACTGCTTCTTTTTGTTGGAGGAATGGACGGTCTTTCTTTCACGAACGGCTTGATAGTGCTAAAGTAAAGAAGGAACAATCTACTGATGGGGAGGAGAAACAACCATTGATTATGACTGATAAAATTCCGTTCGTCATGGAACATGCGAACGAAGCGCAGGCGCTCCTCGGACCGAAGGACGAGGTATTTCAAGCCATCGAAGCAGAACTCGCGGTCGCACTCACTCCTCGTGGAGAAGAATTAATCATTCAGGCCGATACGGCCGATACGCTCGAATTGACGAAGGCCGTGATCAAGACGTTGCAACAACTCGTTAAAAAAGGGGCTCGCTTGAACGAAAGCGATGCCATCAGTGTGATTCAACACATCAAGGTCGGCAAGGGCGACGAGTTGCTCGAGCATTATGAGCGAGTCGTCTTCACGACGAACAAAGGGAAACCGATTCGGGCGAAGACGGTCGGACAGAGCCGATATGTCCGGGCCATCGAAAAACGTGACCTCGTGTTCGGAATCGGACCGGCGGGGACCGGGAAGACATATTTGGCCGTCGTTTTGGCAGCGCGTGCGCTGAAAGAAGGCCAAGTCAAACGAATTATTTTGACGCGTCCGGCGGTCGAAGCGGGTGAAAACTTGGGCTTCTTGCCAGGCGACTTGAAAGAGAAGGTCGACCCGTACTTACGGCCGTTGTACGACGCCTTGTTTGACGTCTATGGCGTCGAACAGACGAACCGATTGCTCGAACGCGGCACGATCGAAGTCGCGCCGCTCGCTTACATGCGCGGCCGGACGCTTGAAGATGCGTTCGTCATTTTAGACGAGGCGCAGAATACGACGAAAGAACAGATGAAGATGTTTTTGACGCGACTCGGTTTCGGCTCGAAAATGGTCGTCACCGGTGATTTGACGCAAGTCGATTTGCCGAAAGGCAAAGCGTCAGGACTGCAAGAAGCGTTACATCTGCTTGAAGGAGTCGATGGGATTCATTTTGAACATTTCACGTCGTCCGACGTCGTTCGCCATCCGCTCGTCAAGAAAATCATTAACGCCTATAGTAACGAACTCACATAACCAAAAGGGGGGGCACTGATGCAGCAAGCACGTCATTGGACGGTCGCGACAATCTCCGTCCTCTTTTTTCTCATTTTAGGCGCGATTCTATACTTTACGGTGCGCCCATCCATCATTAGTGTCGAGCCGCTCGGGATTGCCGAACAGGACATTCGCTCGCCGGTCACGATTGAAGACCGGACGGCGACGGAGCGGTTACGACAAGATGCGATCAATAGCGTCGGCAGTCAGTTCTCGTTGCGGCGCGAGTTTGCCGATCAACAGATCGCCAAAGTCGAGCAACTGTTCGCAGCGTTCGAAGAGACGGAAGATGACACCGAGCTATCAGACATCAAAAATCGCTTGAATTCGACCGAGGTGAACGGATTCCTCGGTGATGATGAACTGAACCTTCTGCTCGAGGCGAGCGAGAACACCCGTCGTACGGTCGAAGACGTCACCGTGACGGCGCTCCAAGAAGTGATGGGTAACCGCATCGACACGAGCTCACAGTCCATCTCAGAAGCGAGAGATCGGGCTGAGACACTTGTCGACCAATCACCGCTCTCACTCGAGTTCCGGGCGATCGCTAACAGCCTGAGCGATCAATTGATCGTACCGAACTACGTGTTCGATTCTGAAGCGACACGTGAGAAAGAACAGCAGGCGGTCGATGCGGTCGAACCGGTCATCATTCAAGAAGGCCAGTTGCTCGTCAACCAAGGCGAGGTCGTGACGCGCGAAATCTACCGCAAACTCGAATTGACAGGGGCTATCGATCCAAATCGTTCGTTCGCACCGCTGTTCGGGGCTTACTTACTGAGCGGACTGTTGACGATCGGTTTTCTGTTCATGTTAATCCGTTCGAAAATTCAACAACTGTTACTCCGCCCTAAAATCTTGATTACTGTCTATGGATTATTATTGTTACAGCTCGGCATCTTCTTTGGTGTCGGTTATATCGGTATCGAGTTCACGACATATGCGTACGTGCTCGCACCGACGGCATTCGTCGTCCTGTTGCTGCGTATCCTCGTCGATGAACGGGTCGCGCTCGCCTCGGCGTTGATCACGATGATTGCCGGGTCGATTGTGGCGAGTTTCGGGCAAAACACGAGCTTCATGACCGTCGTCTATTTCGCGACCGGAAGTTTCTTGGCCGTCTTCCTCGTCGAACCGAAGATTCAGCGCAAACGACTATTCTTGTCCGGTGTGTTGCTCGGCATTATCAATATCATCATGGTGCTCGCGCTCTTGTTCTTGCGCAACACGCAAGTGACGTGGGAGATGGTCGCCTACTTATCCGGTTTCGCCATCACGAGCGCGCTGTTGTCCATCGTGCTCACGTTCGGCTTCTTGCCGTTCCTTGAACCGTGGTTCGGCGTCCTATCGTCGGGTCGCCTCATCGAATTGATGAGTCCGACGCATCCGCTGTTACGCAAGTTGTTGATGGAGGCTCCTGGGACGTATCACCACAGCATGATGGTCGCCAACTTGGCCGAATCGGCTTGCGAGGCGATTGGTGCCGACGGACTGCTCGCCCGGGTCGCCAGTTATTATCATGACCTCGGTAAGACCGAGCGTCCGCTGCATTTCATCGAGAATCAGCAGAACGGCGTCAACCCGCACGACCGGCTCACACCGGAGGAATCAGCCGACATCATCATGGCCCATCCATATGACGGGGCCGATCTGTTGAGTCGTTATAAGTTGCCAAAAGAGATTATCGATATCGCCGAGCAACATCACGGCACATCGCTCTTGAAGTTCTTTTATGTGAAAGCGAAAGAGACGCGTGACGTCAATGAATCACGATTCCGCTACCCGGGACCGAAGCCGCAGACACGCGAGGCGGCGGTCGTCATGATCGTCGATTCAATCGAGGCGGCGGTCCGGTCACAGAAGCAACCGACACCAGAACGGATTCGTCAGCTCGTCAGTGCGATTATTCGTGATAAGCTACAAGACGGGCAATTCGAAGACTGCGAGTTGACGACGAAAGAAGTATGGCGCGTCGGGGAAAGCGCGTGTGAGACGCTGACCGGCCTGTTCCATGAACGAATCGAGTATCCAGAACTGAAGAAAGAAGGAGACTTACATGCAAATCATTTCGAACGATGAGCACGGCTTATTGTCGGATGCTCAAATCGAGCTCGTTGAATCCATATTGGTCCATGCGGCGATGGAAGAAGACGTCGAAGAACCGAGTGAGCTATCGGTCACGTTCTTGACGAACGATGAGATTCAAGCCATCAACCGCGAATGGCGCGGGAAAGATACGGCGACCGACGTCATCAGTTTCGCCTTCGATGAGATGGGAGAAGACGAGATGGACTTCATGCTCGATGAAGACGAGCCCCGTCTCTTAGGGGACTTGCTCATCTCGGTCGAACGTTGTCGCGAACAGGCGGCCGATTATGGCCACTCGTTCGAACGGGAACTCGGGTTCTTGGCGATTCACGGATTCCTCCACTTGCTCGGGTATGACCATATGACGCCCGAGGAAGAAGCGGAGATGACGGCGCGCCAAGAACAAGTGCTCGCTCACTTCGAGCTGAAACGAGGCGAAGTGTGAAACCGTTCTGGTTCGCCGTGCACGGCATCGTGCACGCAGTGCGGACCGAACGCAACATGCTGATTCATCTCGTATCGAGCCTGCTCGTCGTCGTGTTTGCCTGGTGGCTCCCGACGACGAAACTCGAGAACTTGATTCTGTTCGGCTGGGTCGTGCTCGTCATCGCGCTCGAGCTGATGAACACGGCGGTCGAACGCACGGTCGACCTCGTCACGAAAGACATCCACCCGCTCGCGAAGCAAGCGAAAGACGTCGCGGCCGGGTCGGTCCTCGTCGCAGCGATCGGGGCCGCCATCACGGCACTATTCATTTTTGGCCCTTATATAATCGACAAATTCGTTATATGATTGAACGTATTGGAAATTTAGAAAGCAGGTGCACTATGTATCAAGAAGATTTTAAATCAGGTTTTGTGTCCATCATCGGTCGTCCGAACGTCGGGAAATCGACGTTCTTGAATCGGGTCATCGGACAAAAGATTGCCATCATGTCAGACAAGCCGCAGACGACGCGCAATAAGGTCCAAGGTGTGTATACGACGGATGATTCGCAAATCATCTTTATCGACACGCCAGGGATTCATAAGCCGAAACACCGTCTCGGCGATTTCATGATGAAAGTCGCGACGAACGCACTACGTGAAGTCGACGCGATCCTCTTCATGGTCAACGTCACGGAACCGCGCGGCGCCGGCGATGAGTTCATCATCGAGAAGTTGAAAGGGCTCGACACGCCAATCATTCTCGTCATGAACAAAATCGACTTGATTCATCCGGACGAGATTCCGGCTGTCATCGAGCAGTATACGAATCAACTCGATTTCGCGGCGTACGTCCCGATTTCGGCACTTCAAGGCAACAACGTCGAACCGCTCCTTAAAGAAATCAAAAAGTTGCTCCCGGAAGGACCGATGTATTATCCGGCCGACCAAGTGACCGACCATCCGGAACGGTTCATCATCTCTGAATTGATTCGCGAGAAAGTGCTCCATAAGACGCGTGATGAAGTGCCACACTCAATCGCGGTCGCCATCGAGTCAATCAAGAAACGGGAAAACTCGGAAATGATTGATGTCGAGGCCGTGATCATGGTCGAGCGTGATTCTCAAAAAGGAATCGTCATCGGCAAAAAAGGTGCGATGCTCCGCGAAATCGGGACAGAAGCGCGCCACGACATCGAGGCGCTCCTCGGGACGAAAGTGTATTTGAACCTATGGGTGAAAGTGCAAAAAGATTGGCGTAACAAGATGGGCCAACTCCGCGACCTCGGTTTCCGCGACGACGAGTATTAAGCCATGTTGCAAAAGGTCACGGGAATCGTCATTCGGACCGTCAGTTACGGAGAGTCGAACAAAGTCGTCACCTTGTTCACCGAAGAGCTCGGAAAAGTTGCCGTCATGGCACGAGGGGCGAAAAAGCCGGGCAGCCGTCTGCATTCGTCGAGTCAGCCGTTCGTCGAAGCGGTATATATCTTTCCGGCGAGTCGTGGCCTAGGCCAATTGAAATCGTCGGATGTGATCACGTCTTATCCGGAAATCCGAAAAGACGTCGAGCGGATGGCATACGCCATGTATTGGCTCGAACTCGTCGACCGGACGGTAGAGGACCGCGTCCCGAACCGTCCGCTCTATCGCATCTTGAACGACGCCCTGCAGGCGCTCAATGCAGGGATGGATCCGGAAGTGATCACGCATCACTTCGAACTGCGCATTTTGCACTTGCTCGGGGTCGCACCGGTCTTGACCGGCTGCATCCGTTGCAACGATGTGACCGACCCGATGTACTTCTCGGTGACGGCCGGCGGCTTCCTATGCGCCCGGCACCAAGAAGAAGGATCGATTCGCATGAGCGAGCGTCTGGCGAAGTTGCTCTATTTGATGAGCCGGCACGAACTGTCCGAATTCAGTAACGTTCCGCTCACGAAAGAGACACGGATTCTACTCCGACAGCTGTTTGATGCGTATATGGACTCCTATAGTGGTCTGCGGCTGAAGACGAAACGGGTCCTCGACCAAATGCAGCGATTGTACTTGAACGATGATTGACTTTTTCGACAAGATTCGATACCATAATCTACGATTAGACAAATGAAATAGCGTGCGCAATGAAGGAAAACAAGTAGCTTTTATACCGTGGGTGCAGCGAGTTCGGGAAGGTGGAAGCCGAACGCCAGGTTGAAGTGAATGGCAATTCCAGAGCGCCCACAATCCAAAGAGTGGCCTCATCTCGAGGCAAGTAGGGTGGAACCGCGGGTAATCCCGTCCCTATGTGCATGGCACATAGGGGCGTTTTTTGTCGTTTCAATACTTTTGGAGGTGTCACATATGAAGCACATGACCGTGCAAGAAATTATTTTGACGTTACAAAATTTCTGGGCGTCGAAAGGCTGTTTGACAATGCAAGCGTATGACGTTGAGAAAGGGGCCGGTACGATGAACCCGATGACGTTCCTACGGAGTCTCGGACCCGAGCCGTGGAACGTCTGTTACACAGAGCCATCACGTCGTCCGGCGGATGGACGGTACGGAGAAAACCCGAACCGCTTGTATCAGCATCACCAATTCCAAGTCATCATGAAGCCGTCGCCAAGCAACATCCAAGAGCTTTACTTAGAGAGCTTAGAGTTGATCGGGATCAACCCGCTCGAGCACGACATCCGTTTCGTCGAAGACAACTGGGAGAACCCGACGTTCGGTGCGGCCGGACTCGGTTGGGAAGTCTGGTTGAACGGGATGGAAATCACTCAGTTCACGTATTTCCAACAAGTCGGTGGCATCGAGTGCGATCCGATCGCCGTCGAGATTACGTACGGTCTTGAACGTCTTGCGTCATATATCCAAGAAGTCGAAAGCGTGTTTGACCTCGTCTGGACAGACGGATTCAAATATGGCGATATCTTCTATCAGCCGGAATTCGAACATTCAAAATATACGTTCGAGCTCTCGGACGTCGATATGTTGTTCACATTGTTCGATACGTATGAAAAAGAAGCGAAGCGTGCCTTGGACGAAAACCTCGTCTTCCCGGCTTACGACTATATCCTTAAATGTTCGCATACGTTCAACCTTCTCGATGCGAAAGGCGCCATCTCGGTGACAGAACGGACTGGTTTCATCCAACGCGTCCGTAACATGTCCCGTGCATGTGCCGCCAAATTTATCGAAGAGCGGGAACGTCTCGGTTTCCCACTTTTGAACCAACAGAAAGCAGGTGCCCTTGATGCGTGACCTTTTATTAGAAATCGGACTTGAAGAATTACCAGCCCAATACGTCCTCCGTTCAGAAAAACAATTGGCGGAACGCGTAACTACCTTCTTGACGGAAGCCCGTGTCCAATTCGGTGCCATCACCGTTTATTCGACACCGCGCCGCCTCGCCGTTCTCGTCAAAGACGTGGAAGAGAACCAACAAGATTTGACGGAGACGCTTCGCGGACCAGCGAAAAAGATTGCTCAAGATGCTGAAGGAAACTGGTCGAAAGCAGCCGCCGGCTTTGCCCGTGGCCGCGGCCTATCGGTCGACGACTTGTACTTCGCCGAAGAGAAAGGTGTCGAGTACGTCTTCGCCGACCGTCATGAATCAGGTCAACCGACGAGCACGTTGCTCCCAGCACTCGAAGACGTCGTCCGTGGCATGACGTTCCCGAAAAACATGAAGTGGGGCACGAGCAGCCTACGCTATATGCGTCCGATTCGTTGGCTCGTCGCCTTGTTCGGTACCGAACAAATCGATTTCGAAATCGAAGGCGTGAAGACGGGGAACGTGACGCGTGGTCACCGTTTCTTGAGTAAGGGTGACGTCGTCATCACGGAACCGGCTGCCTATGCTGAGACGCTTGAACGCGAGTTCGTTGTCGCTTCGTACGAAGACCGGAAAGGGCGCATCGAACGTCAAATCGAGGAGTTGGCTTCAGAACAGGGTTGGACCGTCCCGCTCGATGCCTCGTTGCTCGAAGAAGTGACGAACCTCGTCGAGTGGCCGACAGCGCTATTCGGTGAATTCGATGCCCGTTATCTCGAACTTCCAGAAGAAGTCTTGATTACGACGATGAAAGAACATCAGCGCTATTTCCCGGTTTATATCGGTGAAACGCTCAAAAACTATTTCGTGACCGTCCGTAACGGAAATGCTGAACACCTTCAAAACGTTGCCAAAGGGAACGAGAAGGTCATCCGGGCCCGCTTGGCAGATGCCGTCTTCTTCTATGAGGAAGACCAAAAGACGAAGATTGACGAACAACTCGTCCGTCTCGACCGCATCGTCTTCCATGAGAAGTTGGGCACGACGGGAGATAAGGTCCGTCGCGTCGAACAGCTCGCAGGAACGCTTGCGCCATTGTTCAATGCGGATGCAGCCAAAGTGGCGCGTGCCGGTGCCATCCATAAGTTCGACCTCGTCAGCCAAATGGTGTATGAGTTCACAGAACTTCAAGGAGTGATGGGTGAGAAGTATGCGCTCCAACAAGGTGAGGACGCGGAAGTGGCCGCGGCGATCCGTGAGCACTACATGCCGCGCTTTGCTGGTGATGCCTCGCCGGCGACATCGACGGGTGCCGTACTCGCACTCGCCGATAAACTGGATTCGATTGCTGCCTTCTTCGGAATCGGCATGATCCCGAGCGGTTCACAAGATCCGTTTGCGCTCCGTCGTCAAGCCCAAGGGGTCGTTCAAATTTTGGCGGATTGGAAGATTGCCTTGCCACTCGACAAATTACTTTCACAAGTTGTCGATTCGCAACTTCAGGCAGGACTTTACGATGCCGATAAAGAACAAGTCAAGGCGCAACTCGAGGACTTCTTCATGCTTCGCTTGAAGTATCGTCTGCAAGAGCGACAAGTCCGTTATGACGTCATTGACGCGGTCTTGACGACTGGCCTTGCGATCGACCGACTCGATGCGAGAGCGGATGCGGTTCAAGCCATGCTCGCGAGCGAGGCGAAACTGCTCATCGAACAATTGACACGCGTCGTCAACATCGCTAAAAAAGGCGAGGCCGGGGACGTCGATCCGTCATTGTTTGAAAATACGGAGGAGAAAGATCTCCACGCTGCCATCGAAGCGACGTTACCGGAGACGGAACGCGCGGTCGAGGCGGGCGACTATCATCAAGCAATCACATCATTGCGCGCCCTAGAACATCCGATTAGCACTTATTTTGAAAATACAATGGTCATGAGCGATGTCGAAGCGATTCGCGAGAACCGTCTGCGCGAGATGAAACGACTCGCTGCGACAATCGAGAATGTCGCCGATTTTAGCGCGCTCGTACTCTGACCAAACTTGAGGGGGTTGGCTATGCAGCTGAATGAACGCCAACAGAAGATCGTTGAAATCGTAAGGGTCAACGGACCGATCACGGGGGAGCAGATCGCCCAAGAGCTATCGCTCACCCGGGCCACGCTCCGACCGGACCTTGCCATTTTGACGATGACTGGAATACTAGAAGCCCGACCGCGTGTCGGCTACACGTTCGTCGGCAAACGAAACTCATCCCTGCTTCGGGAAAAGCTTGACTCGTTGACGGTCGGAGACTTCATGTCGTCGGCGAAAGTCGTCAGTAACGAGATGACGGTGTATGACGCTGTCGTGACGTTGTTCTTGGAAGACGTCGGCTCGCTGTTTGTCGTCGGGAAAGACAATGAGCTCGTCGGCGTCCTATCGCGTAAAGACTTACTCCGGGCTGCCATTGGTAATCAAGATCTCGATCAGTTGCCGGTCAACGTCATCATGACCCGGATGCCGAACATCACGGTATGCGAGAAGGGTGAGACGTTGATTCGGGCCGGAATGAAGTTGATCGAGAAGCAAATCGATGCCATGCCGGTCGTTGAAGAGAAGGATGGCAAGCTGATTGTGCTCGGTCGCATGACGAAGACGAACATGACGAAAGTATTAATCGCGCTCGCTAACGATGAGTCGTTCTGAGGAGGAATCTGGTTTGACACTGACACAAAAACAACTCGTATTTGTCGTGAGCGATTCAGTCGGCGAGACGTGTGAACTCGTCGTCCGGGCCGCGAGCATCCAATTCCATGAGAATGCGATTGAGACGCTCCGCATCCCGTTCGTCGAAGATGAACAGACGATTCACGACGTCGTGACACAAGCGCGTGCCCAAGGAGCGGTCATCGCCTTCACGTTGGTCAATGAAGAACACCGGTCGTTGCTCGTCCGTCTCGGACAAGAGTACGGTGTGAAGACGGTCGATTTGCTCGGGGATTTGCTCGATGTGCTCGCTGGTCAACTCGGTGAGAGTCCGCGCGAAAAACCAGGACTCATCTATCGTTTGGACGAAGATTATTTTCGGAAAATCGAAGCGATGGAGTTTGCGGTCAAGTACGATGACGGACGTGATCCGCGCGGGTTGAAAAAGGCGGACATCGTCCTCGTCGGCGTCTCACGGACATCGAAGACACCGCTCTCGCAGTATTTGGCCCTGAAGCGCTATAAGGTCGCGAACGTGCCGCTCGTGCCGGAGTCACGCCCGCCGGAAGAACTGTTTGAATTGCCGCCTGACAAGTGTGTCGGCTTGATTATCTCACCTGACAAATTGATTTCGATTCGGATGGAACGGTTGAAATCGCTCGGATTAAAACCCGAGGCCGATTACGCCCAACTCGAACGGATTAACCGGGAGCTCGAATACGCCCGTGGGATTTACGAGCGGATCGGTTGTGAGGTCATCGATGTGACGAACAAGGCCGTCGAAGAGACGGCTGGCATCATTTTGCGGATGCTCGATCAATCAAAAGAGGATTGAGCACTCGGATTAGTAATCGACTGGTGATAACGGTATAATAGAGTACTGACATGACATTGAAACGGAACGTGGTGAACGTTCCGTTTCGTTGCGAGTTTGGATAGGGAGTGGTCAAGTTGCCGCGGATACCGGATGAAGTCATTGCGGAAGTAAAACAAGCCACAGATATCGTTGATTTAATTAGTGAACGCGTTGAATTGAAGAAGCAAGGACATCGTCTCGTCGGGCTTTGCCCGTTCCACTCGGAGAACAGCCCATCGTTCTCCGTGTCCCCGGAGAAAGGGATGTATCACTGTTTCGGATGCGGCGCCGGCGGGAACGTGTTCACGTTCGTTATGGAGACGGAAGGACTATCGTTTCCAGAGACGATTGAACGCCTCGCCACGCGAGCGAATATCGCTATCGAAGGTGGCGTGTCGGGCGACGAGGAATTATCGCGTGACCAAGTCCTCCGTAAACAGATGCGCGATGCGCATCGGGTCGTGGCCGACTTGTATCACGAGGTGTTGATGAAGACCGAGGCGGGCGAAGTCGGATTGACGTATTTGCAGCAGCGCGGTTTAGAGGAGTCGACGATCGGTCAGTATAAGATCGGTTACGCGCCCGACCATCGCCGATTCACCGTGGATTCATTAGAACGAAGAGGTTTCGACCTCGAGGTCATGGTAGAAGCGGGATTGATTTCTAAGTCTAGATCCGGTGAATATTTCGACCGGTTCGAAGGCAGAGTCGTCTTTCCGATTGCGGATCGAGACGGCACCATCGTCGGATTTAGCGGACGGGCGATCGATGAGCGACAGCCAAAGTACGTCAATACGGCGGATACTCCGTTATTTAATAAGAGTGAACTCTTATTCGGGTTCTCACAGGCCCGCGCCACGATGCGCAAACAAAAACGTGTCTTGCTCGTCGAAGGAAACGTCGACGTCTTACAAGTCGCGCAAGCCGGGACGAAAGAAGTCGTCGCCTCGCTCGGGACAGCGTTCTCGTCCCAACATGCCCGCGCCTTGGCCCGCATGGTCGAAGAAGTCATCATCTGTTACGACGGCGATACGGCCGGACAGGAAGCGACGATGAAAGTCGTCCGCTTGCTCGAAGGCTATCCGCTCGACGTGCAAGTGTTGATGTTACCTGAGAAGACCGACCCGGACGACTACATTCGGACGAACGGGGCGGAACAGTGGCGTAAATTGGTCGAATCGGAACGGTTGTCCGTCCTCGATTTCATGAACCGCACGCTCCGGCGTGGGAAAAACATGAATCGAGAAGGAGAACGGATACGGTTTATTGAATCTATGCTTGTGGAAATTAGTAAAACGGATAACTCGATTCGCCGTGACCTGTACGTGAAGAAGCTGGCCAACGAATTTGAGATTCCGGTCGAGACGTTATTGTCGCGGATGCCGAAGACGTCTTCGAAAGAAGCCGTCCCACAGCCCGTCCGCGAACCGGAGCCGGTCCGCCGGCGTTCGTCTAAAGCAAACGAGCCACGCTACGTCAAAGCGGAGAAGTTATTGCTGCGGGCGATGTTGAGTGGTCCGGAACGGGTTCGTTTCGTCCGGGACCGCCTCGGTCTGTCCTACCAGGACGAGGTGCACCGGATGTTGGCGACGGCATTGTATGAAATCGTCTCCGAGGACATGACACACGAGGAGTTCGAACAGGTCGCCCCTCCGTTCATGGAACGATATTGTGACCAACGTCCGGACTATGCGAATCGTTATGCCGAGATTCGACTCATGGCCGCACCGGATGAACTGACCGAAGAGGTTTTAGATGAATACATTAAGGTCATAAACAGTTATGAGGAACAGCGTCAAATCGAGCGGGCGAAAAGGGAAATCGGACAAGATGCCGAAAGTATAGTAGACCAGGCATCCAAGTTACAAGAATTGATTACCCGGAGTCGTCGGCTTCGTGAACGATGAACGTGGAGGAAGTTTGGAAGGAGTTGAACTGCTAGATGGCAGAGAAGAAAAAAGAGGATTTATTTAACGCCATAGAGGAACTTGAGAAATTAGGGAAGAAAAAAGGCGTCGTATCGATGCAGGAGATTCAAGATCGCCTCAGCCATTTCGAGGTGGACTCAGACTTTATCGATAACTTCATCGAAGATTTAGAAGGTAAAGATATCCGCGTCACAGAAGATGCGGCCGATGCCGAAGAGACGCCATCGAAAAAAGAAGACGAAGAGGTCGATTTGAACGACCTATCTGTCCCACCGGGCATTAAAATCAATGACCCGGTCCGCATGTACTTGAAAGAAATCGGACGCGTCGATCTTCTTAGCGCGAAAGATGAGACTGAACTCGCGAAGCGGATTGAACAAGGCGATGAAGAGGCGAAGAAACGCCTTGCCGAAGCCAACCTCCGTCTCGTCGTCTCGATTGCGAAACGTTATGTCGGGCGCGGCATGCTCTTCCTCGACTTGATTCAAGAAGGAAACATGGGCCTCATTAAAGCCGTCGAGAAGTTCGACTATATGAAAGGGTTCAAGTTCTCGACATATGCGACGTGGTGGATTCGTCAAGCAATCACACGTGCCATTGCGGACCAAGCCCGGACAATCCGGATTCCGGTTCACATGGTCGAGACCATTAACAAATTGATTCGTGTTCAACGTCAATTGTTGCAAGACCTCGGACGCGAACCGTCGCCTGAAGAAATTGCCAAAGAGATGGAGCTCACACCTGAGAAGGTGCGTGAAATCTTGAAAATCGCTCAAGAACCGGTGTCACTTGAGACGCCGATTGGTGAAGAAGACGATTCACACCTCGGTGATTTCATTGAAGACCAAGATGCGATGGCTCCACAAGATGCCGCCGCGTATGAATTGCTCAAAGAACAACTCGAAGACGTGCTCGACACGCTCACGGACCGTGAAGAGAACGTACTCCGTCTCCGCTTCGGACTCGATGACGGCCGCACGCGTACGCTTGAAGAAGTCGGTAAAGTGTTCGGCGTCACCCGTGAGCGGATTCGTCAAATCGAGGCGAAGGCACTTCGGAAACTTCGTCACCCGAGCCGTTCGAAACGCTTGAAAGACTTCCTCGATTAATTGTGTTTTTGAATAAAATGTGAAGTTTTAGAAGAAAGGAAGGAAAATGAGTGATTTTCCTTCCTTCTTTATTATTTTTTGAGTAAAATAGTGATGGGTAGAAATTTGGAATGAACATGAGGGGGAAATGCAATGCGTAATCCATTGTTACCGTTTGCAGCGATTGCGATCGTCGCAATCATTGCCATGGTCTCATTATCGTATTTTGGCGTAAACCAAGCACAACAAGCTGCTGAAGGTCCGTCTGTCACTGAGATGAACCCAGAAGACTTGTATGCGGCTAAAGGCTGCACAGGTTGCCACGGTGGAAATCTCGAAGGAGGCGTCGGTCCTGCCTTGACTGGTGTCGGCGAACGTTTATCGGCTGAAGAGATCACGAACATCATCGTCAACGGTAAAGGTGCGATGCCAGCTGGCCTCGCCACTGCCGAAGAGGCGGACGTGCTCGCGACTTGGTTGCTCGAACAATAAGAGGGAAACGTACTCCTAACGGGGTACGTTTTTTATTGTCCTGGCTATCAATATTCGTTACCCTAATAGTGAAGAAGTAGAAAAAGGAGTTGTCCCTATGCAAGAACAAGTGACGTTAGACCGGCGGCTGAAGCAAGTCGTCGATTTCATCCCGAAAGGTAGCGTAGTGGCGGACATTGGATCTGACCACGCTTACGTGCCGTGCTACCTCGTCCAACAAGGCATCGTCAATCGAGCCATCGCCGGCGAAGTGAACCGCGGACCGATGGAGGCGGCAAAAGCGCAAGTCGCGTTGATTGGCGCGACTGAACAGATTGACGTCCGTCTCGGTGACGGACTCGCCGTCCTCGAAGCAGATGAGGCGACCTGTATCTCAATCTGTGGGATGGGAGGAAGTTTGATTCGGTCGATTTTAGAGAGTGGCCGTGACAAGTTAGGCGCGGTCGAACGCCTCGTCTTGCAACCGAACGTGGATGGACAACACGTCCGCGAATGGTTGCTCGACGCAGGTTTCGTGTTGATCGCCGAGTCCATCGTCGAAGAGAACGATAAAGTATATGAGATTCTCGTCGGAGAACGTGGTACGGAGACCCGCTATAGTTCGGATGAAACGGAACGGGCTTGGCAGCTCATGTTCGGACCTTACTTGCTCGAGACACGGCCTGAGGCGTTCAAGCTGAAATGGGGACGCGAAGCGGACAAACTCGATTATGTGCTCGGTCAAATGGCCGAGGGGGCACAGACCGAGGCGCTCATCCAGAAACAGGAGGAGTTCAAGACGTTACGTGACAAAATGAGAGAGGTGAGCAACTAATGGCGAACGGAAACCATGTCATCCAATTGTTTGACGAATTTGCCCCGAAACATCTTGCCGTCGAGGGCGATAAAATCGGTCTCCAAATCGGTACGTTGAATAAACCGGTACATCGGGTCATGGTGACGCTCGACGTGCTCGAATCGGTCGTCGATGAGGCCATCGAACGAGACGTCGACTTGATTATCGCCCATCATCCACCGATTTTCAGTGCTCTCGAACAAGTGAACGACCGCAGTGCGGCAGGGCGCATCGTCATGAAATGCATTCGGCATGACATCGCCGTCTATGTGGCCCACACGAACTTGGACGTCTGCGAGGGCGGGGTCAACGACTGGATGAGTGAGGCACTCGGGTTGGTCGATCCGACGGTGCTCATCCCGACGTATGAAGAACCGGTGTATAAACTGTCCGTGTTCGTCCCGACGACGCATCGACAAGCCGTGTCGGAGGCGCTCGGCCGGGCCGGAGCCGGTCGTCTCGGAGATTATGGGGACTGTCAGTTCACCGTCTCGGGAGAGGGTCAGTTCACACCACTCGAAGGGTCGGACCCCTATCTAGGCCAACACGGCAAGACGGAACATGTCGAGGAAGTGAAAATCGAGACGATTGTCACGGAGAGCCAAAAGAAACGAGTACTCAAGGCGATGACGGACGCGCATCCATATGAAGAGGTCGCCTATGATTTGATTCGGGACGACATCGAGGGGCGTGTGTTCGGTCTCGGGCGCATTGGTCGTCTATCGACCCCGCTCACACTCGCTGCGTTCGCAGAGCACGTCAAGGCGAGTTTTGGCGTCGCGGCGGTGCGTATCGTTGGCGATCCGAACCGGACAATCGAGAAAGTAGCCGTCCTCGGTGGTGATGGGAACAAATACGTGTCGGCCGCCCATTTCAAAGGCGCGGACGTGTATGTGACGGGTGACTTGTATTTCCATGTGGCGCACGACGCGATGGCTCTCGGTCTTTCGGTCGTCGACCCGGGTCATCATGTCGAGAGTGTCATGAAGCAGGGTGTCGTCGACGTCATGCGGCAAAAAGGAGAACGTGCGAAGCTCGATGTCGAATTCTTCGTGTCCGAAGCCGATACGAATCCGTTTCGTTTCTATTGATTATGCGAAAACCCCGTTCTCGTGAGAGGACGGGGTTTGATGTCACTTACGGAGCGCCTTCACTTTCGGGAGGATGCTACGGAGTTCAAGATAAGGGGTCTTGTCATGTGTGCTCAAATCGAGCGGGTCATATTGGCTCAAGAAGTCGATCACTTTCTTTGTGATCGGCGTCGGTGTCGACGCGCCTGACGTGACGGCGACCGTCTCGACACCATCGAGCCAAGCTAGGTCGAGCTCGCTCAAATCACCGATGCGATAGGCATTCGTGCCGGCAATCTCTTTAGAGACTTGGGCCAGGCGGTTCGAGTTATTCGATTTCGGGTCACCGACGACGATTAACAGTTCGCAATCGCCGGCTTGTTCGGCCACCGCTTCTTGACGGACTTGTGTCGCGTTACAGATCTCATTATGCACTTCGACGTGTGGATAACGCTCTTGAATCATTTCGATCAAGGCCGAGACGTCCCATTGACTCATCGTCGTCTGGTTCGTGACGAGGATTTTCGTCTCATAGAGATGGGCCGGCAACGCCTCGAAATCCCGTTCATATTGTACGAGATGAACTTTGCCCGGGGCGACGCCCATGGCACCTTCTGGTTCCGGGTGTCCGTGCTTCCCGATATAGATGACCTCATAGTCGAGGGCCGTCTTTTCACGAATCAAATCGTGCGTGACCAAGACGTCCGGGCACGAGGCATCGACAATCGTCAATCCTTTCTCGATGGCACGTTTACGTACGAGCGGCGAGATGCCGTGAGCAGTAAAGACGACCGTTCCGCGGTCGATGGTCTCGAGTGCTTTCATGCGATCCTCGCCGTCGACCGTCTTGACGCCGAGGTCCTCGAACGCTTGGGTGACATGTCGGTTATGGACGATCATGCCGAGTATATGGATAGGACGCGGTAAATCTGGGTTGGCCACCGCTTCGTTGGCGAGCTTCATGGCATCGACGACGCCGTAGCAGTATCCGCGTGGACTGATTTTTTTAACTTTCATTTTGTAAGGAACGCTCCTTTCGCGATGCTTTCATACGTATTAGTCTAACATTGTTTCGAAAATACGAAAAGAATTGCGTGTATTCATGCTATAATCTTAAGGTTAGAAAGGAGGGACACCGTGGAACGCTTGAGAACATTGCTTGAAGTTCGAAAATCGTACTTCTTTCAGATTACATTTATTATCTTCATTATACTAGGACTTGTCATCTCTTCACTAGCGTTCTCTGCCGATCGTGTGACGGTGTCCCGGGCGGAAGAGCTAGCGAAAGAACAATTTGATTATGCGATTGACGGAAGTATCGAGAACCTAGAGACGCGACTCGGTAAACTGTATGAAGACTTGGTCTATCTCGGCGCCTACGTCGGAAACGAGACGTATATCGAAGAACGGATTCGAACCGGCTATTTGAATCAGCGCACGAGCTTTACCTCGATTTTTTATTACGATTTACGGGACGATGCCTTTAAATGGTACTCGCAACGTCAAGTGCCGGCCACGACGCTGAAAGCCGATGCAAAGTTTAACGAAGTGCTCAACGGTGGAGGCAACGACTTATTCATGAGTGAACCGATTTCCATCTCCGGTGACGTCGGGACGTTTTTGTACGTACCGGTCCTTGAGGATAACCGGTTGGTCGGGATGTTCGGCGGCAGCATCAGCGTGCTCAACTCCGATTTATATCGACGCATGCTCGAATCGGCGAACGACGATATGATTCTTTACTTGTTGAACGAGCGGGGCGAGGTGTTATCGACGTCGTTCAATCTCGTCACGGACGCGGAACGTCGTCTGCCTCGCTCGATTATCGAGGCGACGGACGACTATGCGGTCCGGACGATTTTCAGCACTAAGGATGACGTCATCATGTATGAACCGGACGCCCGCGTCACCGGCTGGAGCGTCCTCGCCAAACATAGTACTGATTCTGTGTACGAGGCGGTCTATGCGACGCGCTGGCAATATTTAATGATTACGCTCGTCACGTTCTTTTTAAGTATCATGGTCGGTTTGCTCTTGTCGAAGACGTTGACGAGCCCGCTCCTCGAGCTCGTGCAAAACATCAAGAAGCAGCAGTCGCTCGAACCGATTCAACTAGAACGGACCGGCTCCAAAGAAGTCGAGACGTTGCTTGATACGTATAACGACTATTCCCGCCGCATGGAGACGGCACGACGGGAACAGCTTAGCCAGCAACAATTGTTGCTTCAGCAAGAGAAGCTCGCCTCGCTCGGACAGCTTGCGGCCGGAATCGCTCATGAGATCCGCAACCCGCTCACACCGGTCCAAATCACGTTACAGATGGTGAAAGAGGGGCATAGCAGCCAAGAAATGCTTGACCTCGCCCTCTCAGAGCTCGACCGGGCCAACCATTTGATTACGACGATGCTCACGCTCGCCAAGCCAGATCAGGCGAAACTGCAAGAAGAATGGCTCGATATGACAGAGTTTGCGAGTCGCCTTGAATTCTTGCTCGACGCCGAGTGTTATAAACGGGTCACGAATTGGGAGTTGAACTTCCCGAACGACATGCCGCCGTTTTACTGCTCGAGCGACATGCTCATTCAAATCATTTACAACTTGTTCAAAAATGCGGTCGAAGCCGTCGACTCGAAAGGGGCCGACGGGAATGTGACGGTCACCATTCAGTTCACGGAGCGGGATTATCGCTTCTTGATTGAGGATAACGGCATCGGCATGACCGAGGCTCAAGTCAAATCGGTCGGATCGGCGTTTTACACGACGAAAGAGAACGGCAACGGCTTAGGTCTCTACATGATCCGCGAATACTTGAAAGCCGTGAACGGTAACATGAACATAGAGAGCGTTGAAGGAGAAGGTACGGCCATGATGATTAAAATCCCAAGGCGGTCGCACCCATGACGAAAGGATTCAAACATTACTGGTTATGGCTACCTGTCGTCTGGGCGTTGACGATTTTACTGATCACCTCGATTCAATTGCCGGAACGTTCGAGTGAGAACAACGAAGTCGGTTTCGTCTTCGTCAGTGAAAAGCATGAACACGCCAATAAATTATTGGCCGCTTTCGTCAGGACGGCGAATCAAAAAGGGTTCATCCCTGTCCCGACGACGAGCGAGGACTCACGGGTGTTAGAGAAAGAGAAGTTGGACGCCTTGATTGACCGCGGGGTCGAAGCGATTTTTGTGACGACGCTCGACGAGGCGTTCATTCGTCCGTCGCTCGAACGTGCCGAGCGGGAAGGGATCCCGATCATCGCGATTGACCGCATGATTGACCATGAGAGCGTCTTGACGTCCGTCATGTCCGACAACGTCGAGATCGGTCGCATGGCGGCGAACCATATCGCCGCCCAACACGCGGGGCTCGACCGTCCGATTCGAGTCGTCGAAGTGCGCGGGACGGCCAAAGTCCGCTCGACGATTGACCGGAGTCTCGGATTGACGGAATATGATAAGGCGAACGACAACCTTCAAGTCGTCGCTTCCATCACCGGAAACTATGATACGTTCCAAGCGGAGATCGAGATGTCACGTTGGCTCGAGGCTGATATCCCGTTCGATGCCGTCTTCTCGCATAACGATGACAATACGTTCGGTGTCGTCCGCGCCCTTGAAAGTCATGGGCTTAGCGACAAAACGCTCGTGTCGGTTGACGGGGTGACAGAAATTTATCCGCTCATCCACAACGGCAAAGTGAATGCGACGGTCGTCCAATCTCCGAACGAGATGATCGAGGTCGGATTTAAAGCGCTCGAACTACATTTGAGCGGCAAAAAAATCGCACCACACTACTACACATCGAGCTATTTATATGAAGGGCTCGCAAAAGATTAATTGACAAATGATTAGATTCCGCTATGCTAGGAAAAGTGGAAAGAAACAGGAGGTGTATCGATTGAACAGCTTCCAACAGTTCAAATTGTTACCGTTTATCGTCGATGCCTTGACAGAAAAGCGCATCACAGTACCGACGGACATTCAGGCCCGGATTATTCCGGCTGCGATGAATGGCCGCGATATCATTGGGAAATCACAAACCGGGACGGGGAAGACGCTTGCGTTCCTCTTACCTATTTTAGAAGCAATCGATCCGAAAGAAGAATCGGTCCAAGCCATCGTCGTCGCACCGACGCGCGAACTCGCTTGGCAGATTCACGAAGAGTTGAAAACACTCCTCGTCAAACAGCCGGACTATATTAAGACAAGTCTGATTGTCGGAGGAACTGACCGGGAACGACAAATCGACAAGATGAAAAACCCACCACAACTGATCATCGGGACACCAGGTCGTTTGCTCGACTTGATGAAAGTCCAAGCGTTATTCCCGCACAAAGTCACGCACTTCGTCGTCGATGAAGCTGACCAAATGCTTGACATGGGCTTCTTGCCTGAAGTCGACCGCATCGCGCAGTCGTTGCCAGAGAAACTTCAAACGATGGTCTTCTCAGCGACAATCCCTGAGAAGTTACAGCCGTTCTTGAAGAAATACTTGCACGACCCACGCTACGCGGAAGCGAGTGAAGAGCACCGTGTCGTTCCGAAAATCAAGCATCACGTCATTCCGGTCCGTCACCGTGACCGTAAGGCGTTGACGGTCGAAATCGCAAAAACGATTAACCCGTTCGTCTGTCTCGTGTTCACAAACACGAAACAAGATGCAGATGAGTTGGAGACGTCGTTCCGCGAGGCGGGACTCAACGTCGGCACGCTTCATGGGGACATGCAAGCCCGTCGCCGGAAGCAAGCCATCAAAGACATTAACGACGCGAAATATCAGTTCGTGATTGCCACCGACTTGGCGGCGCGCGGCATCGATATTAAAGGTGTGTCGCACATCATCAACTTCGGGATTCCAAAAGACCTTGACTTCTATACGCACCGCGTCGGCCGGACGGGCCGCGCCGGTGAGACGGGTGAAGCGTACACGTTGTATGAAGATCACGAGAACGGTCCGATCAATCGACTCGAAGAGCGTGGTTTCACGTTCAAGCACGTCGATGTGAAGAACGGGTCACTTCAAGAGATTAAGACACGCAAACGCCGCACGACCGACCGGAAGATGAAAGTCTCGCAAACGGCGCACAGCCGGATGGCGGGCGAAATCAAGAAGGCGAAGAAAAAGGTCAAGCCTGGTTACAAGAAGAAGTTCAAGTATAAGTTGAAAGAGACGGCCTCACGTGAACATATGCAGAGCCAACGTCAGGAACGTCGCGAAGTTCGTAAGAAGAACCGTCGCTAAGCAAAAGAAGAATCGACTTCGTGGAGTCGATTCTTCTTTTTGTGTACACTAAAGACAGATGAGAATGAAGGAGAAATGACTATGTTAAAAATTGGTTCCCACGTTTCAGTTTCCGGTAAGAAGATGTTGCTCGCAGGAAGTGAAGAGGCCGTATCTTACGGTGCCAACACGATGATGGTGTATACGGGTGCGCCCCAAAACACACGTCGCAAACCGATTGAAGACTTGAATATCGAGGCGGCGCTCGTTCATATGGCGGCGCACGACATCGAGGAAATCGTTGTCCATGCCCCTTATATCATCAACTTGGGCAATACGACGAAACCCGAGACGTTTGAACTCGCCGTGTCGTTCTTAGCAGCCGAGATTAAACGGGCCGAGGCGCTCCAAGTCGCGCGCCATGTCGTGCTCCATCCCGGTGCCCACGTCGGTGCCGGTGAAGACGTCGGACTCGCTCGCATCATCGAAGGCTTGAACGAAGTGCTCACTGGCGATGAGACGGTTAAAATCGCGCTCGAGACGATGGCTGGGAAAGGCAGCGAGCTCGGCAAGACGTTCGAGGAGCTAGCGACCATCATCGATGGAGTGACGCATAACGATCGTCTCTCGGTCTGCTTCGATACGTGTCACGTCCATGACGCAGGTTACGACCTCGTCGGTGATTTGGACGGCGTCATCGAACAGTTCGACCGAATCGTCGGATTGAATCGGCTCGGTGTCATCCACGTCAACGACTCGAAGAACGTCCGTGGCGCGAAGAAAGACCGGCACGAGAATATCGGATACGGGGAGATCGGCTTTGATACGTTGAACCGCATCATCCATCACGAGGCGTTCACCCACTTGCCGAAGATTTTAGAGACGCCATATATTCCAATCAGTGAGAAGACGAAAGTGGCACCATACAAGCAGGAAATCGAGATGTTCCGGGCGAACCGCTTTGACGCCGAGTGGCGCGAACAGTTCACGCTCGCGCACCAATAAGATGAGCGTCATCCGAATCGATCCGAACGTATATGACGTCTGGTCTGCGCTTCCGACATATTTTCAAGAAGCGAGCCCGTTTTATGTGGAAGGGCAGATTGACGAGGCGACAGCGTGGATTGAGATTCTCGGATATGGAATCGTGGCCGAAGTCGAAGTCATGCTCGTCGAGAAGACGCAGCGCCCGTTCGACCGCTATTGGCGGACGGAGGCAACGCCCGAGGTGACGGCGTATAGCCTCGTCGATGTGATCGGCCTCGACTTTCAGCATCCGCTGCTGCGAACGGGCCTATATGAAGGGGACACGGACGTCGAGATCCGTGATAAGTGGGAGCGGGGGTACCGCGTCCCTTCTGCCAAGTGGACCCGGGAGACGTTCCGCGCCCATTTGGCGGACGAGCAGGCGATGTTACAACTCGCCCCGACAACTGTCTGTGAGGCATGCGGGGATGACTTGAGCCGTTTTGGAGCATTTGGGGTTCGTCTGATGGAGTATCATCTCGAAGCAGGAAGCGGTACATGGCTTTGCCCGACGTGTCACAAAGCAAGACATTACGATATGTAAAAAAAAACGAAGCCCGCGGGCTTCGTTTTTTGAATTAAAATGGCCAGTTCGCGAGTGCGAATTGATATACTTTCATCCCAAGAAACACACCGAAGATGCCGATGACACCAGGTAAAACGGGTGGGGCAGGGAGCGGCAACTTCAAAGCGGTGAAAATCATGCCACAAATAAGACCAGCGAGCAATGACAATAGGATTTCTTGCATGAATGATTCCTCCATAATCGAAATGAAAACGCTTTATTAACAGGTAACCGAATTCATTATACAATGTTCATTCTCGTTTGAGAAGTCTAACATCAGTCATCTGTCATTTTCTCATTTTCAGCTCGTAAGCGAAGGACTTCCCGTTCGGCCCAGTTCGAAGGTTCCCGTTCGAACACGCTCGGAATGTTGTTCCAGCGGCCGCCCGTGTATTGATGGATGATGATTTGTGATTGAATTTGTTCTTGTCCGGCTTCTTGTTTCAAATACACATAACTGCCGTCAGCACGCTGGATTCTGGCTTTCACGTTATCGACGAGTTGTAGCGCGAGCATGTCTTTAATATACGACTTATGTCCCGCATCGAGGATTGGGAATAGAATCTCAATCCGTTTGCGCATGTTACGGGTCATCCAGTCGGCAGAGGAACAATATAAGTCTTCTTTCCCGTTTTGATAGAAGTAGAAGATACGCGAGTGTTCCAAATAGCGATCGATAATGGAGATGACACGGATGTTTTCCGAGATGCCTTTAATGCCCGGACGCAGACAACAGATTCCGCGGATGATTAAATCGATTTTGACGCCGGCCTGTGAGGCGTCGTATAGTTTCGTGATAATTGGCTTGTCGGTAATCGAGTTCATCTTGGCGACGATGCGGCCGTTGCCGTATTTCTCGTGCAGTTTAATTTCGTCCTCAATCTTTTGAAGGAAGAAGTCGTGCATGTCGTCCGGTGACGTCTCGAATTTATGCCACGACGGACGTTCTCCGTACCCCGAGAGCCAGTTGAAGAAGTTGGTCGCGTCTTCGGCGAGCTCTTCGTTCGTTGTCAACAAGCCGATGTCCGTGTACAGCTTGGCGGTCGAGTCGTTATAGTTGCCGGTACCGAGATGGACGAACCGTTGCAAGACGCCGCCTTCAAGAATACGGACGACGAGCGTAATTTTCGAGTGCGTCTTTAACTCTTTATAGCCATAAATGACGTGGGCGCCGGCTTTCTCGAGCTGTTTTGCCCATTGAATATTCTTCTCCTCATCGAACCTGGCCTTCAATTCGACGAGCACCGTCACTTGCTTCCCGCTCTCGGCGGCATCGGTCAGCGCCTTGATAATCGGCGAGTCACCGGACACCCGATATAACGTCTGCTTGATGGCGAGGACGTTCGGGTCTTTGGCCGCCTGGGCGATGAAGCGGACGACCGGGTCGAACGAATGGTACGGATGGTGGAGCAAGTAATCTTTTTTCAGTACCGCTTGGAACAAATCTTTCCCCGGTTCAAGTCCTTCCGGGACGAACGGAATGAGCGTCTCGTTAATCATCTCATCATACTCGATCCCGATTTTATTATAGACCCCAAACAAGAACGTCAAATCGATTGGACCATCGACGAGGAAGATGTCCCGGTCATGAAGGTCGAGCACGTCCTGGAGCATGAACAACAGCTCTTTACTGAGCGACCGTTGCTGCACCTCGAGCCGAATCGCGACCCCGTAGCGTCGTTTCTTCAACTCTTTCTCGATTTGTTTCAAGACGTCGCGGCTGCCTTCCTCATGGAACGGCATATCGGCGTTTCGGGTGATTCGGAACGGCATCGTCGACTCGACTTCGAACCCTTTGAACAACGAGTCGATGAACTGGATGATGACATCCTCGAGCAACATCAAGTCGGTATGGTCCTCATCCTCGGTCGGTAGCTCGAGATAGCGTGGCAAGACGGCCGGCACTTGGACGAGAGCGAGCCGTTTCTTGCCTTCATCGGTCGAGGCGATCTCGACGGCGATATTCAGTGATTTAGACAACAACATCGGGAACGGCCGGTAGGCGTCGACGGCAATCGGCGTCAAGACAGGGAAGACATGCGTCCGGAAATAGAGTTTGACGAACTCGAGTTGCGTCTTATTCAAATGTTTCGGCCGCAAGAAACGGACGTTCTCCGCGGCGAGCTGCTTGAGGATTTTCTTATATGTCGCGTACTGGACCTCGACGAGCTCTTGCGCCTTGATGGAGATGGCTTTGATTTGCTGCTTCGGCGTCAGACCGGCCTTGTCTTCCGGACGGTTGAAGCCGGCGAGCACCTCGTCTTTCAATCCGCCGAAACGGACCATATAAAACTCATCGAGGTTCGAGCTGAAGATGCCGAGAAACTTCAGCCGTTCCATGAGCGGATTGCGTTCGTCCATCGCTTCTTGCAAGACGCGTTCGTTGAAGCTCAGCCAGCTGAGCTCACGGTTATTGAAATGTTCGGGTAAGTAGATGGTCATGAATCTCTCTCCTCTACGCGTAACTCGATTGATTGGTCAATCGCACGTTCCAAATGTTTTTTATGGCGGATGCCGCGCTGCAGTTCAAAGCGAGGGGATGTGTGCGTATGAAGCGTGAAGACAAGTCCTTCCTCGGTCGAGGATACGTCGACGTTCTCTACGACTTGACGTTCGGTCAAATCGAGCGCGTCGACGAGCTTGACGATGGAGCCGAGCAGCTCTAAGCTCTTCAACATCTTCGAGTCGAACCATTCGGGGAAGCCTTCGATATGTTGTTCGAGCAGGCGTCGTGATTTATAGGACGTCACCAAGGCGAGGGCGAGCCGGTCCTCGTTGTTCATCCCTTTAAAATCGTTCGTCGTAATCAAGTGGAACGTGTGGTCGCTCTTGTTGTTATGGTCGATATATTCCCCGACATAAGCGAGCCGGCAAGCGCCTTCTAAAAGACCGGGTTCGAACGGTTTCGGCTTAATCGTCTTCGTCTCAATCAAGCCGGTGTAAATTTGGCGGGCGAGATGAATCAAGTGTTGATGACGGACCGGGTCGACGGCATACTGCTTCTCGAAATGACGGAAACTTTCTTCTTTGACGTCACCGAAACGGACCCGATTGTTTTCCTTTAAGTAGTACTCATAGAACAAGCCCTCGCGTAGTCCGTTGTTGCTCATCATGAACTCAGGCACTTTCAAATACTTCGCCAGTTCATCGATGGCGGTCACGGCCGGGGCGATGATGTCCATCCGGTCCTTCGACAAACCGTCGAGACGCCCAAGTTGTTTCGGCGACATTTGTATGAGTTCGTCGACGACATCATGCAGGCGGTCGGCCCCGAGCGTGTATTGATGAATTCCCTCGAGTGGGAACAAGGACATCGACTGTTCGACCCGAACGAGGTTTCGAGCCGTGCCTCCGACACCGACGAGCGGTATACCGTGCGGCTCGAGCCAGTCGATCTCTTTGAACGACTTTTTCAAGAACGTCGTCAATTGTTTACGCTCGTCTTTCGTGAGCGTGTCACCCTTCATGAAGTCCTCGGTCAATGTGACGGCTCCGAACGGGAAGCTGTGATAGAAGACGAGTTCACGATCTTTGAAGTAGGTCACTTCCATTGAACCACCACCGATATCGACTGAATAGCCGTCCTCGATATACGTCGAGTTGATGATGGCCGAGTAGCCGTAAAACGCCTCCTCATAGTCGCTCAACAACCGAATCTCCATGCCGGTCGCTTGCCGGACTTCTTCTAAAATGGCCTCGGAATTGCTGGCGTTGCGGATGGCGGCCGTCGCGACGGGCAACACTTCTTTCACTTCGTGATGCTCGTTCAAGCGATTAAAGTGATTCAGCGTCTCGATGAGCGCCTCGATGCCAGACTCGGACAGTTCATTGTCATCGGTGATATGGCTCGACAGCCGTGCCACTTCTTTCACGTTCAACCGTTCAAAATACTGACCGTGGCCGTTCACTTCAAAAATGACGTTACGAATCGAGTTGGACCCGATATCGATGACTGCTAGTTTTTTCTCCACGGAAAAACCCCCTCTGCGTTATCTCTAGTGTACAACGAAGATCATAAAATTACATACGGATTTCAGTTCGTGCGCCGCCAATCGGCTCGCATTGCCTCTATACTTGAAGCATAGACTGATATTCTGTATAATACAGACGCCAAGCAAGTAGAAATGATTACGATTTATCACACGAGAGAAGGGTAGCTTATGACGACATCCGTCGTAAAATTAAATCATGTTTCCTATCATTACGATGGGACCGCCGCGCTACAGGACGTGTCCATCGATATTAAACAAGGCGACTTTGTCGCTGTCGTCGGGGAGAACGGGTCCGGCAAATCGACCTTGATTCGGACGATTCTCGGATTGTTATCGCCGCAAACCGGATCAGTCGAACTGTTCGGCCGTCCCCAAGGACAGTTCAAAGACAAGTCTCGTATCAGTTACGTTTCCCAAAAAGCCGCGTCGTTTAACTCAGGATTTCCGGTGACGGTCGAGGAAGTCGTCGCTATGGGCCGTTATGGACGCCTCGGTCTGTTCAAACGGTTGAATATCGAAGACAAGGCGGCCATTCAAAATGCACTCGAGACGGTCAATATGTGGCAGTTTCGACATCGGAAAATCGGCAGCCTGTCCGGCGGCCAGCAACAGCGCGTCTTTATCGCTCGAGCAATCGTCAACCAACCGGACTTGCTCATCTTGGATGAACCGACGGTCGGGGTCGACCAAAAACATTTGCGTGATTTTTATGAGGTGCTCCATCTGTTGCGTGAGCACACGTCATGTACGTTCATTCTCGTCACCCATGACTTGAACGTCGTCACCGACCTCGTCACGAAAGTCGTTCATCTCGATCACGGGCGTATGGCCTGCAACTGTGGATTAAAAGAATATAGTGAACTCGGCGAATTGACGGCGATTAAACCGTATCCGGTCAAAGTGCTCGTCCATGAAGGTACGTCATGATCACGGATCTGTTCACGTACAGCTTTTTACGTTATGCGTTCATCGCAGCCGTCGTCATTGGTTTCACTGCGCCGCTCATCGGCTCGTTCGTCGTCGTCAGACGGATGAGTTTGATTGCCGACGCGTTATCCCACATGACGCTTGCCGGAATCTCGTTCAGTCTGTTCCTCGGACAGTATATCTTGCTGTTCAGCGACTTGAACCCGCTTTACTTGGGGACGCTCGTCTCCGTGCTCGCCGCGCTCGGCCTCAATTGGCTCCGCGGAAAATACGTCCATTTCCAAGAGTTGTCGATTCCGATCATGATGTCGGCCGGGATGGGACTCAGTGCGATCTTCATCTCGTTGTCGCGCGGGTTTTCCATCGATTTGTCGACGCTCCTGTTCGGGTCAATCTCAGCGGTCAGTCTATCAGACATCTGGATGATTTTAGCGGTGGCGGGTTTCACGCTGCTCGTCATCATCGTGTTCTATAAACAGCTGTTGTTCTTGTCGTTCGATGAAGAACAGGCGAAAGTGTCGGGTCTGCCGAGTACGATGCTCCACGTGCTGTTCATGTTCGTCGTCGCGCTCGTCATCGCCGTCAGCATGCGCATCGTCGGCACACTGCTCGTCTCGAGTCTGATCACATTACCGGTCGCGGCTGCGCTCCGGTTCACGAGCAGCTTCAAGCAAACGATTCTCTGGTCAATCGTGTTCGGAGAAGTCGCGACGATTGGCGGACTCATCCTCGCCTATGAGCTCGATGTCGCCCCGGGAGGAGTCATCGTCTTGCTCGCCGTATTGATTTTAGCCGTCGTCATGCTGGCTGAACGACTCGGACTCGCTCGGAAGAAGGAGGTTCGTTATGAAGGAAACTGAACAATTGACCCGCCTGCAATCGTCGTCGCTCAAAGTGACACCGAAACGGATTGAGATGTTTGCCTTTCTCGCGGCGGAAGAGCGTTACGTCAGTGCCAAGGACGTGCTCGACTATATGCGCGCGAAACATCCGACGATGAGTTTTGACACCGTGTACCGCAACTTGAAGTCATTCGCTGAGGAAGGATTGCTCGAAGCGACCGAATTGAATGGAGAGAAGGCGTTCCGCGTCACGTGCGGGTCGAATCATCATCATCACCATTTGATTTGCCGCGGTTGCGGTAAGACGAAGCTGCTCGAGCTCTGCCCGATGCGCTATGTCGAGACGCTCGATCCTGATTTTGAGGTCGTCGATCATAAATTCGAGATTTACGGGTATTGTAAACAATGTAAGTGACAAGAAGGGATTGTGGATGCAATCCCTTTTTTGTCGAATCAAGAGAGGGGGAGTCGAGATGATTTACACCGCAGCCGAAATCAAACAAGCCGATGCGACGGCGTTCCGGCAAGGGATGCCGGCCGACGTGTTAATGGAACGGGCAGCATCAGCCGTGGCGGCCCGTCTGACCTTCCGGCTACGCTCGTCGGTGCTCGTCATCTGCGGCGCCGGCAATAACGGTGGGGACGGCTGGGTCGTGGCTCGAGAATCGGCACAGCGAGGGTGTGACGTCTTTGTCTATGCCCCATTTGGCGAACCGAAGTCTTCGGAAGGGGAACGGCATGCGGCGTATGCGCGCCGTTTCGTCACCATCGTCGAGGAGCCCCGAGACGCCGATTATGTCGTCGACGCCTTGTTTGGGGTCGGATTCCGTGGTCCGGTCACCGGAAAGGCGAGGGACGTCATCACTTGGATGCGTGAACAGTCGGCGCCGGTCATGGCGATCGATGTGCCGTCCGGTGTCCCGAGTGATGAGGCGTCAGAATTTGACGGACATGCGGTTAAGGCAGATACGACGTTTTCGCTACACGGCTATAAGCGGAGTGCCTTTTTAACTCAGACGGCTCCATATTATGGGACGGTCGAGATGGTCGATATCGGACTGTCACACAAGTCCGAATGGCGTGTGTTGACCGAGTCAGACTTTGATCGGGGGTTGCTCGAGCGCGACCCGTACGGTCATAAGAATCGATATGGTCATGGATGTTTGATTGGCGGGAGCCGTCATTTGATTGGAGCCCCGTTCTTGGCGGCCCGGGCGGCGTTACGGACTGGCATTGGCTTACTGGACTTGGCCATCCCATCGGAGGCGCACATCATGGCATCGAGTTTACCGGAGGCGATGTATTATGGCATCGATGAATTACCGGACAAAACGTATGCGGCTACGGCGATTGGGCCAGGTCTCGTCGACGATGAACGGTCGGACCGTTTATGGCAAACCGTCAGTCGTCAATCGAAACCGCTGATCGTCGATGCGGGCGCCTTGACGACGGAACATCTCGCAGCGGAAGGTCCTCTCACGTTGACGCCGCACCCGGGAGAGTTCGCTCGCTTGACGGGACGGTCCGTCGCCGAGATTGAAGCGGACCGGTTCCGTATCGCGTCAGACTTCGCACGGCAACATGGGATTCACCTCATCTTGAAAGGGACGCATACGCTCATTGTCAAACCAGACGGGACGGGGGCGGTCAATACGATTCAAGCCGCGGCGCTCTCGAAAGGAGGGAGCGGCGACGTGTTGACCGGAATGTTGCTCGCGCTCTGGGCGCGGACGGACCGAATCGACACCGAGTCTTCCCCGAACGAGCAAGCCGTCCTATGGCATGCCTTGGCGGCACAAGCCGCGAGTCGGCAGATGCATCCGGCGAGTGTCCTCGCAACAGACGTCATCGAAGCGATCGGACGCATATAAAAAAGCCCCGTATACAGTGGATATTCTTATCCACATATGGGGCTTTTTTTAAATGGTGATGGACTTGGTCGTCTCGAAGCGATTGACGATGTGGAGCGCCTCGTTCCAAGATGTGATCCGCTTCACGCCATCCGGTAACGGTTTGCGATTATACGGCGCGTCGAACAATAGGACCGGGATGGTCGTCTGTTCATGGATCGAGATCGCGTTCTCATAACGGTCCTCCATGAATAGGTCGAGTTCGAGCTGTTTGACGACGCCGACCTTGTCATGGCTCCCTGTCATGATGAGCGAGTCGAGTGGGAGTTCATGCTGCCGAATCCACTCCTCGGTGACGGCGCGGACGGCTTCGCTGCGGGCCGTGACGTAATGGAGACGATGTGCTTTTCGCATGTGCCAAAGGACGTCGTTCACTTCAGAGTGGGGAAGTGAGCTACGATAAATCGCTTCCTCGTGGCCTTGCTCAATCATGAAGCGCCAAAACGCTTCTTGCGTCATATCGGTATACGTATGCAACTCGTATTCGGTCGCTTGATGATAATCGATGGCGTACCCGAGTGCGTCGTTCATATAGTGAAAACAACTTTGCGGATCCGTGACGGTTCCGTCGAGGTCTATTCCAATGTGCATCTTCGTCCCTCCTTGCTCATAACCCTTATTGTACCAAAAGCCCGCTCGGTTGCAACCGAGCGGGCGAAGGATTAGTTAGATTGGTTGGCGAGTTCTTGCTCCTCGAGTTCGCGAGCGGCAAGTTTCTCGGCGACAATGGCGTCGATTTCTTTCTTCAACTCTTCGACCATCGTGGCTTCAGGCACTTTACGGATGATTTTCCCGTGACGGAAGAGCAGGCCTTCGTTGCGGGCACCGGCGATGCCGATATCGGCTTCACGTGCTTCACCCGGTCCGTTGACCGCACAGCCGAGCACAGCGACCTTGATGTTGACGTTAATGTTTTGGATATACTCTTCCACTTCTTTCGCAATCGAAATCAAGTCGATTTCGATGCGTCCACATGTCGGGCATGAGATGAGCGTCGCCGCGTTGGCCGCGAGACCGAACGATTTGAGCACTTCTTTGGCGACTTTGATTTCTTCGACCGGGTCGTCAGATAGTGAGACACGGACCGTCGAACCGATACCGAGCGAAAGGATTGCCCCGAGGCCGGCAGCAGACTTGAGTGATCCCGAGAAGAGCGGGCCTGATTCCGTGATTCCGACGTGGAGCGGGTAATCGAACGTCTTGGCTGCGAGCGTATACGCTTCGAGGGCCAAGTTTACGTCAGATGCCTTAAGCGAGATGATTGTGTTATAGAAACCGAGGTCTTCTAAGATTTTGACGTGGTGCATGGCACTCTCGACCATTCCTTGCGCCGTCGGATAACCGTACTTTTCAAGGAATTGCTTTTCGAGTGAGCCGGCGTTGACACCGATGCGAATCGGGATGCCTTTTGCTTTAGCGGCGTTGACGACCGCTTCGACTTTCTCGCGACGACCGATGTTACCCGGGTTGATTCGAATCTTATCGACACCGCTCTCGATGGCTTTGAGCGCCAATTTGTAGTCGAAGTGAATATCGACGACGAGCGGGATATTGATGCGGCTCTTAATCTCAGCGAGGGCATCGGCAGCGCGCTCATCCGGACAAGCGACGCGGACGACTTGGCAGCCTGCTTCTTCAAGACGCAAAATTTCGGCGACGGTCGCTTCGACGTCATGTGTTTTCGTTGTCGTCATCGACTGGATGACGACCTCATTCGATCCCCCAATGATGAGGTTGCCGACACGAATCGGACGGGTTAATGAACGATGCAAAATTTCTGACATATACGTAATCTCCTTCTTTTGGAAAGGTTCCAATCGATTTAAGATGAGTGGTTTCCTTATTATCATAACGAAATGTTTGTGAAAAAGCACCCGGCAAGCGCTTGCGAGATGTGCTCTTACGAAACGCTAACGTTATCTTAACAGATGCTTCATAATTTTCCACCGTCTGAAGACCGATATATTCAATGAAATGACGTGTGAAGAGGTGGAATGAAGGATGTTGAAGCGATTTAAGCGATTGAAGAGGATGAAGCGTCGAAACGAGTCGACGATGGCAAGTCGGTTGACTTGGACGTTGATGCCAATCATGCTCATATCATTTTCAATTGTATTCGGTTGGTTCGCCATGAAAGCCGAACAGTTGATGACCGACGAAATCGAAAAACGGTTGCATCGAGAAGCGACTGTGATGCGGGAGACAATCAAGACGACGTATGGGGCGTACGTCGCGAACGAAAAGATGTTAACCCGTTCTCTAAAGTCGACGTATATGCAACAGGCTTCGATCTTAGCTGCAGACGGACTCGAAGCGAGTCAGTATTTGGTGACCAATGATAATATCGAAAAATTGAGCGGGAAAAAAGTTGAAGACCGGTTTAGCAATCGCCTAGATGAGATTTTAGTGGAAGACGTGAATGTCAGTGATCAACATGATGAGTTTATCGTTGCGACGCCGATTCCTGAACTTCAGGCTCATTACGTCATTGTTGTGACGAAACAGTCGGTACTCGGTTCGATGTGGGCACTACGAGAAATCGTCTTCGTTGGCCTGATCAGTATGCTCGTGTTCATGATTGGCTTGTTTGCCGTCATGATTCGTCGTGAGGTCAAGCCGTTGACGCAGTTTGCCGAACGATTGCGTGATTCGGTGGCGACGCGCTCATTCACAGCAGTTACATTAGACGCCAACTCAATTGAAATGCGAAGTCTAGAGCAGGCATACAATACGTTAATTGGATTATGGACGCGCTCGCTCGTGACGATGACCGAGACGTCAACAGCATTCGAATCAAGCTTGCCGCTGTTCAGAAGACAACTGGAGGCGAATGAACAGCAAATCGTGGGCTTTAAGGAAGTAGCGGCCACGGTCGCGCTGACGAGTCAGTCTTACCAGTCGTTCACGACCGAGTCGACCCATCGGTTTACCGATATCGCTGCCCACGTTCGTTCATTCGAAAAAGATATCGCTGCAATCGATCAACGGACAGAGTTACTAAATCGAACGATTGCGTCAGAAATGGAATCGTTCTCGAGCGTCAAAGGAGCGAGTGAATCGTTTGCCATCAAAGCGGCAACGGTCCAGCAACGATTATTAGACAGCGAGGCGACATCAGAGCGAGCGGATGATGCGCTAAAGAAAATCCTTTCTGTCGCGGCTGCGACGAAAATGTTAGCGCTCAACGCCTCGATTGAAGCAGCACGTGCCGGTGAACATGGTAAAGGATTTGCCGTTGTCGCCAGCGAGGTCGGACAGTTGGCGAAAGTGACGAACGAATCGACGTTATCCGCTGTGGCTACGATTGAAGCCATTCGGCAAGAACGAAGCGAAGTGTTCATGGAAATGGAACGCTTCGAATCCGACATTAAATCATTAGGGGCGGCATTGCGTAATGTCGAAGCGGGGATCGAGAAAATTGATCATGAGGTCACAAAACAAATGAGCCAATTCCAAGCGATCACGGAACAGACATCGCAAACCGGACAGCAGTTGCTTGAAATGGCGGAAGCGAATGGTCAATTGACCGAAATCGGAATGATGCTCGAGCAAAAACTGCATGACTTACAAGACGGTGTCGAAGAATGGACGGATACACAACGAGCTTTACAAACGGCAGGAACCCATCTCGGCAATCAAAGCGAACGTCTTCACGACGTCTTGCATGATTTGGCACCACTCCAATAAACAAGGCCGGACGAGCGCATAGAAGCGTTCATCCGGCCTTGTTTTATGATGTTCGTTTAATCGGGATTAGCGATAATGGAACGACTACATAAATAAATAATAGTAGAATCCCGAACCACGACGCGGACGGCGAAACGTGATACAGGACGACGAGACTGACTGTCGGAATGAGCGACATCGCGACCGCATACGGCCAAGCTTGGCGATACGGCCACATCTTCTTCGTACGCCATTTCGTGACGAGTTGGACGAGGAGGGCACTGAGGGCGACGAGTCCCATATAGAAGAAGAAAATCGCGAACGCATGTAAGAACAACCACATCGGCCAAAAGAAATTTGGTTGTAACACGATGTAATCGAGTGCCGTGACGGTCAACGTCAACACTAAACTCGCCATCATATAGGCGTGGAGTGGGGCCAAGCGGAGACGTAACGCCTGCTTGGACGGGTAAAGGCTATGGCGGATAAACTGAATCGTTGTCTTGAACATAAATGGAACTCCAATCTGTTATAGTACAAAACTAGAAAAACAAACAAAAATCATACAGTGGTTTAATAAAACCTTAACATTAAACCTGTTTACATCGAATGGGTGATGCGGGCATAATGAGTAGGGCATTAAAAACCAAGCAAACACAACTAATTCACAATCAAAAGGAGTACAAAAATCGTGGAATACAATTTGCAAGAAATGTTATTCATGTTTTTTGGAGGATTAGGGATCTTCCTCTTCGGTATCAAATCGATGGGAGACGGCCTCCAAAAGTCAGCAGGTAACCGCCTGCGTGACATCCTTGATAAGTATACATCGAATCCGTTCCTCGGAGTACTAGCTGGTATCATTGTAACAGTCTTGATTCAGTCATCGTCAGGTACGACTGTCATCACGGTCGGTCTTGTCAGCGCCGGGTTCATGACGCTCCGTCAAGCAATCGGGGTCATCATGGGGGCGAACATCGGGACGACAGTGACCGCGTTCATCATCGGTTTCGATGTCGGCGCCTACGCGTTGCCGATTATCGCTATCGGTGCGATTCTTCTTTTCTTCTTTAAAAAAGAGAAGTTGCAACATTTGGGTCAAATTTTCTTCGGTTTCGGGATGCTGTTCTACGGTCTTGAACTTATGGGAAGCGGCATGAAGCCGCTCCGTTCGAGCGAATACTTCATCGACTTGACGCAATCGATGAGTGACAACCCGTTCCTCGGTGTCGTCGTCGGTACGGTGTTTACCGTCATCGTTCAATCGTCATCAGCAACGATCGGGATTTTGCAAGAGTTGTATGCCGGTGGATCAATCGACTTGGACGCGGCACTTCCGGTCTTGTTCGGAGACAACATCGGGACAACGATTACAGCGGTACTCGCTTCAATCGGTGCTTCGGTAGCAGCCCGTCGTGCGGCAGCAGCCCACGTCATCTTTAACATTGTCGGGACGACGATCTTCATGATCTTGTTGATCCCGTTCACACAATATATTTACTGGATCACAGATGTTTTAGCGATTGAAGACAAGATGCAAATCGCCTTCGCCCACGGGACGTTCAACGTCGTCAACACGTTCATCCAGTTCTGGTTCATCGGAACGATTGCTTGGATCGTGACGAAAATGGTTCCTGGTGAAGATTCAATCGTCGATACGAAAGCACAGCATTTGGATCCAATCTTCATCCAACAGTCACCATCAATCGCCGTCGAACAAGCGAAGTTTGAAGTCATCCGCATGGGCGACTTCGCAAAACTTGGCCTTGATGAAGCGCGCAACTACATGACGACTGGCGATAAGAAACATGCCGAGAAGTCAGCGCACATTGAAGAGGCGCTCAACTCGCTTAACTCAAAAATCACAGATTACCTCGTGAAACTCGCTGCCGTTGATTTGACGGAGCAAGAATCACAAGAACATAAGACACTCATGCATGCCATCAACGATATCGAGCGAATCGGTGACCACGTCGAGAATATTATCGAATTGATCGATTATAAGACGGCGACACGTGTCACACTATCGACCGGTGCTCAGAAAGAGTTGACGGAAATGTACGATTTGACACGGGCCACGCTCGAGAAGTCACTTCAAACGTTGGCGAGCGGAGACATGGTCGAAGCGCGTCAAGTCATCGAGATGGAAGCGAAACTCGATATGCTGGAGCGTCAGTTCCGTAAAAATCACGTTGTCCGCTTGAATACAGGTGAGTGTGACGGCCAAGCCGGTATGTTCTTCGTCGATATGCTCTCGAACTTGGAGCGCATCGGTGATCACGCCATGAACATCACAGAAATCACGCTTGAAGATAGAAACGAAGCAACAGTCTAATCCAACGGTCCTTCCGGCTCATTTGAGACGGAGGGACTTTTTGGTTCAATGTGACTTTTGATTGACAGTGACGCGTTCATTCAGTATATTATTACTGTATAACAACGTGGCGGTGTAGCTCAGCTGGCTAGAGCGTACGGTTCATACCCGTGAGGTCGTGGGTTCGACTCCCTCCGCCGCTACCAATAAAGGACCCTTAGCTCAGCTGGTTAGAGCAGACGGCTCATAACCGTCCGGTCGTAGGTTCAAGTCCTACAGGGTCCATTTTGTGAACAGCTTTCTGATGAAAGCTGTTTTTTGTTTTCATTTTTAGTTTTCAAACTCGAAGTCCTGGGTAAATATCCGTTAGCATTTTGTTTTTTGAAAAATATGAAATGAGGCGAAGCGAGATGGAACGAAATCATACGATGATGCAATTTTTTGAATGGCACGTCCCGGCTGATCAGAAACATTGGAAGCGATTGAAAGAACGAGCTTCTGAATTGAAGGAAGTCGGAATTACCGCATTATGGTTGCCACCTGTCACGAAAGGACAGAGCGACGAGGATACGGGATATGGCGTGTACGATTTGTATGATTTAGGGGAGTTTGACCAAAAAGGAACGGTCGCGACCAAATACGGAACAAAAGAGGAATTACTCGAGGCGACGAAGCATGCCCAAGAACTTGGAATGCAAGTCTATATGGATGTCGTCTTAAACCATAAAGCCGGGGCCGATGCGACCGAGAAGTTCGATGTGCTCGAAGTCGACCCGGAAGATCGCACGAAAGTGCTGTCAGAAGAGCCGTTCGAGATTGAAGGCTGGACCAAGTTTGATTTCGAAGGTCGAAACGACAAACATTCCTCTTTCAAATGGAACTTCCATCACTTTAACGGTACAGATTATGACGCTGCGAACGACCATAGCGGTATCTTCTTCATCCTCGGTGAAAACAAAAAATGGAACGACAACGTCGATGACGAGTTCGGTGTCTATGACTATTTGATGTTCGCCAATATCGATTATCACCACCCAGAAGTCCGTGAAGAAGTTCTTAGCTGGGGCAAGTGGTTTATCGAAGAGACGCAGTGCGACGGGTTCCGACTCGATGCCATCAAACACATCAACTATGATTTCGTTAAAGAGTTCAGCCAGAAAATGAAAGCTGAAAAAGGCGACAACTTCTACTTGGTCGGTGAGTTCTGGAAGTCAGAGCTCGATGCATGCCGTGAGTTCCTCGACAACATCGATTATCACGTCGATTTGTTCGACGTGCCGCTCCATTACAACTTGCAGCGTGCCTCGACAGAAGGAGAATCGTTCGATATGCGGACGATCTTTGACGATACGCTCGTCCAGTCCCACCCGCTCCACTCAGTGACGTTCGTCGATAACCACGATTCACAACCGGCGGAAGCACTCGAGTCATGGGTCGAAGATTGGTTCAAACAAATCGCCTACGGTTTAATCTTGCTTCGCCAAGACGGGTACCCTTGTGTGTTCTATGGGGACTACTACGGCATCAATGGACCGCACCCGGCCGATGGGAAGAAAGTGGCAATCGATCCGCTCCTTTATGCACGCCGGGAGAAAGCGTACGGTCAACAGGACGACTACTTCGATGACGAACACGTCATCGGTTGGGTCCGTCAAGGTGTCGAGGAGATCGAGCGTTCGGGTTGTGCTGTCCTCATCTCGAACAGTGAAGCAGCCGAGAAACAGATGTTCGTCGGCGAGAACCGTGCCGGCGAGAAATGGGTCGATTTGACACAGACCGTCGATGAGGTCGTTGAGATTGATGAAGACGGACATGGGGTATTTAAAGTAGCGGCAGGTTCGATTTCGGTTTGGGCGTTACCTGAACAAGACGTCGAGTGAAGCATTACAATTGAGTCGACCGTCACAAATCTGTTACATTTAAAACGAACGTTGTTCAAACCAATTTAAGGGGGATTTTAGTTATGGCTAAATTTGAATTACCACAACTTGATTACGCATACGATGCACTTGAACCACACATTGACGCACGCACGATGGAAATCCACCACACGAAACACCACAACACTTACGTCACGAACGTAAACAATGCACTCGAAGGAAAAGACGTGAACTACTCTTCACTCGAAGAGTTGCTTCAAAACCTCGATTCACTTCCTGCTGACATTCAAACAGCGGTCCGCAACAACGGTGGCGGTCACTGGAACCACTCATTCTTCTGGAAATTGTTGAAGAAGAACGAGAACGGTGCTCCGACGGGCGAACTCGCTTCTGCAATCGACGAAGCGTTCGGCAGCTTCGACGCGTTCAAAGAGGAGTTCACGAAAGCAGCGACAACACGCTTCGGCTCTGGTTGGGCTTGGCTCGTCGTGAAAAACGGCAAACTCGAAGTCACATCGACTCCAAACCAAGATTCACCGATCATGGAAGGCGTTCAGCCAATCCTCGGTCTCGATGTTTGGGAGCATGCGTACTACTTGAACTATCAAAACCGTCGTCCGGATTACATTCAAGCGTTCTTCCATGTCATCGACTGGGATTACGTCGCGAAGCTCTACGCAGACGCAAAATAATGACACTGTCCCGGGATTCGATTGAATCTCGGGATTTTTTCTACATTTCATTATTTTGTAAACAAATTATGATATAGTGAAAATCGAGTCGAAAAATAGAAATAACACTGACATATACGTCACCTATACTTATAGAAGGAATTGAATCAGAAAGGAGATAACTGAATTGGCCAGAAACCGTGTGAAAGTGCCGAAGAAACGGCGCAACCACCTTCCGTTGCGATTGAACTTATTGTTCTTTATCGTCTTCATCTTATTCGCGACACTCATTTTCCGTTTAGGCGTCGTCCAAATCGTCAACGGTGAGTTGATTGCCCGTGAAGTTCAGAAGACCGAATCAAGCAAAATCAAGTACGAGGTACCGCGCGGTAAAATCTATGACCGCAACGGCCAAGTGCTCGCCGACACCATCTCGAACTACTCGGTCATGTATCGCCGGTCGCAAGTGACGAAGACGGAAGAGCGGCTCGAAGTCGCCATCAAGCTCGCGGAAATCGTCGACGTACCGGAGAAGGACCGTAAAGTGACGGAGCGGGACCGCAAGGATTATTGGATTGCCATCGATCCGGAGCGCTCGCAAGAACGGGTCCAAAACCTGTTGGCTGATTTATCGGAAGAAGAACGGGCCGCCTTGTCGAACCAAGACGTCGACCAGTTGTTGCTCGATTCCATCACGGACGCGGAAATCACGTTTGATGATGCGACCGAAGAAATCATCGCTATCAAACATAACATGGAGTCAGGCTATGCGCTCGACCCACAAGTCATTAAAATCGGGGCGTCTCCAAAAGAAATGGCACTGATTGAAGAAAACTTGGAACTGCTCCCTGGCGTCAGTGTCGAACCGTATTATCAGCGGGATTATCCGTTCGGTGAGACGTTCCAAAGCTTCCTCGGAAGTTATCGTCAAATCCCAGCCGAGCAGCGCGCTTCGTATCAAGCGAAAGGGTATGGCTTGAATGATCGGGTCGGAACGTCTTATCTCGAACAACAGTATGAGGACGTGCTACGCGGGACCCCGGCCTATGACGTCTTCACGACGTATAAAGGGGAACCGGTCGGAGAACCGACTCGCGTTAGCGGGAACCCAGGGAAAGATATCATCTTGTCGACGGACATCGAATTCCAAAAAGAAATCGATGAGATTTTGAAGAAAGCGATTCGAGCCGGCCGCTCGGGCAGCCCGCACTTTGACCGTGCCTTCGCCGTCGTCATGAACCCGCAAACGGGTGAATTGCTCGCCCTCTCGGGACAAGAGCTCGACTATGAAACGAACGAATTCAAAGACGTCTCGACCGGGACGGTCCTGCGGGCGAGTCAAATCGGCTCGACAATCAAGGGAGCGACGGTCGCGTTCGGACTTGAAGAAGAAGTCATCCAACCGGGTGAATATATTTATGACACGCCGATTCGTATCGGTTCGTCACTCAAGTCGTCGTACCGGAACATGGGGAACATCAACGACCTTGATGCCCTCGCGTTATCATCGAACATTTATATGTTCCAAATTGCCCTGCGGCTCGCCGATTACTACTCGACCGGCCAAATCGTCGGAGAGAACGTGACCGAGGCATTCAATACGATGGAACATTACTATAAGCAGTTCGGACTCGGGATTGAGACAGGGATCGACCTCCCATATGAATCAATCGGATTCCGTAGCGTACCGGACCGTGTTACGCTCCTCATGGATATGTCGATCGGTCAGTTCATCTCATACACGCCGATTCAATTGGCGCAGTATACGTCGACGCTTGCGAACGGCGGATACCGGATTCAACCGCATCTCTTGAAAGAAATCATCGAACCTGGCTCGCTCGACGAAGCGAACAAGCAAGTCGTCAGCACGTTCCAACCGAACGCGCTCAATAAAGTCGATATTCGTGATGAATTTCTTCAACGGGCGCGCCAAGGATTCCGGCAAGGGGTCGAGAGTGGAACGTCTCGTATCCTGCAACAGACGGGAATCACGGCGGCCGGTAAGACCGGTACCGCTCAAGCGATCGCGGAAGGGCCAGATGGTCAAGCGAAGCGAAACGCGAACGGTGAACCGATTAAGACACTCAACTCGAACCACGTCGGCTGGGCGCCATATGATGACCCGGAAATCGCTTGGGCCATCATCATGCCAGGCCTCGAGGCGGAAGGGATCAACACCCGTGTCGCGCACGACATCATGAAGGCGTATTTTGACTTAGAAGACGTCCAAGCACAGATTCAATAAAGAAGTCACTTCGGTGGCTTCTTTTTTTCGTCTTTACAATTCTTTTACGTTCCGTTTATTTCTCGTTAATAGTAGTTTATTAGGATGTTAATTGTAGGACAGAACAACGAAGCCACAACACAAATCAAAGCAAACTCAAGGAGGACGTCAGAAATGTCTTGGATGAAAAAATCAGCTTTAGTCGCTTCAATTACTTCGGTGGCCATCATCGGTGCCGCGTGTGGGAACAATGAAGAAGGTGGCGCAGCCGACGGTGAAGGACTTTCAGGTAAAGTCGTCATGGATGGTTCGTCAACAGTCTTCCCGATCATGGAAGCCGTAGCCGAAGAATATTCAGCTGAACAGCCAGACGTTGAAGTCACGGTCGGTGTCTCAGGTACGGGTGGCGGATTCAAACGTTTCGTAACAGGCGAGACGGATTTCTCGAACGCATCACGTGAAATCAAAGAAGAAGAAGCGGCTGAAGCCGAGAAGAACGGTGTTGAGTACACTCAACTCGCTGTCGCTCTTGATGGTCTTTCACTCGTCGTCAACCCAGAGAACGATTGGGCACAAGATATCACGATTGAAGAACTTAACAAGATGTGGACAGACACGAACGTGAAAACATGGAAAGACGTCCGCTCAGACTGGCCGGATGAAGAAATTTCATTCTTCTCACCAGGTAAAGACTCAGGTACGTTCGACTTCTTCAACGAAGCGGTCCTTGACGACACGGACATCCGTGAAGACGCACAGTTGTCAGAAGACGACAACGTCCTCGTGACAGGTGTCGCCGGCACGAAAGGTGCAATCGGATTTTTCGGATACGCATACTACATTGAAAACCAAGATACGCTTCGCGCGTTGAACGTCGAAGGCATCGAGCCGACGACTGATACGATCAACGATCTTTCATACCCGCTCTCACGTGAGATTTACACATACGTGAACAACGCGTCATTGAAAGACAAGCCACAAGTCGCTGACTACACACGCTTCTTGAATGAAAATGCAGCAGCCCTTTCAGAAGAAGTTGGATATGTCGGAATGGAACAAGCACGATATGATGAGAACGCTGAAGTGATCGACGAGATCGCTGGCGAGTAATAGCGCAGAAGGCAGAAGGTGAGAGTCGCTCTCGCCTTCTCGCCGTGCTTTCTAGTATGAAGAGGTAGGGAGCGATACACGAGATGAATCAACCAAACAAAGGGCTGTCAATTCGAGAGATGATTGAAGCCAATAAGAAAAAAAAATATAGTACGACGAACGTGTTTGATAAAGTCATGCCGTTCTTATTATTCTTGAGCGCATTCGTTTCGGTCGTCACGACGGTCGGCATCGCGTTCACACTCGGTTTTGAACTGTTCAAGTTTTTCGAGCGCGTACCGGTCGCCGAGTTTTTAGGCTCGACCGAATGGTATCCGCTTAGTGCCGATCAACGTTTCGGCGTCTGGGCCCTCGTCATGGGGACACTCCAGATTACGGTCATTGCCATGATTGTCGCTGTACCACTCGGTTTGGCGTCGGCGATTTATTTGAGCGAGTATGCGTCTGAGCGTGCCCGCACGATTTTGAAGCCGATTCTTGAAGTGCTTGCTGGCGTTCCGACGATTGTTTTCGGATTCTTCGCCTTGTCGTTCGTCACACCGATTTTGCAAGCATTGATTCCAGGGCTTCAAATCTATAACGCACTCAGCCCGGGAATCGTCGTCGGAATCATGATTATTCCGATGATCGCTTCGATTTCGGAAGACTCGATGAGCGCCGTCCCGAAAAAGATTCGTGATGGAGCCCTCGGCCTTGGCGCGACGCGTCTTGAAGTCGCGATTAAAGTCGTTATGCCCGCCGCGCTCTCAGGGATTATCGCCTCAATCGTCCTCGGGATGAGCCGTGCCATCGGTGAGACGATGATCGTAACAATCGCAGGTGGGTCACAACCGAACTTTGAGTTCAACCCGCTCAACGCGATTCAAACGATGACAGCTTATATCGTCCAAATCGCCAAAGGTGATGCAGGATACGGGACAATCGAATACTACAGTATCTATGCGGTCGGCGCATTGTTGTTCATCTTTACGCTCGTGATGAACTTATTCGCGAACTGGGTGACGCGCCGCTTCAGAGAGGAGTACTAATATGGCATTGCCGAACAGTGAGTTCAAGAATACGAAGAACTTGATGGACCGTGCTTCCGTTTCACAACGGATTAAGCGCCGTCTCCAATTAAATGAAATCTTTAAGTACGTCTTTTTAGCGGGACTTGTCTTTGCCCTGCTCGTCTTATCGACATTGATTTATGATGTCGTCTCTAAAGGTGGCGGCTGGGTGAACTTGGACTTCCTCCGCAACTTCCCATCCCGTCGTCCTGAACAGGCCGGGTTATATCCAGCGTTAATCGGATCACTTTGGTTGATGATGTTGATCGTTCCGATGGTATTTATCGTCGGTGTTGGTGCCGCGATTTATCTTGAAGAGTACGCACCAAAAAACCGTATCACGTCATTTATCGAAGTAAATATTTCAAACTTGGCTGGTGTCCCGTCAATCGTTTTCGGATTGCTCGGATTGACGATTTTTGTTCGCATTATGGAACTTGGGAACTCAATCATGGCCGGAGCTCTCACGCTCGGACTGATGAGTTTACCGATTGTTATCGTCGCGTCACAAGAAGCGCTCCGTTCCGTCAAGATGGAATTGCGCCATGCGTCGCTCGCACTCGGAGCCTCGAAGTGGCAGACGACGTTCAACGTCGTCTTGCCGTCGGCGATTCCAGGGATTATCACGGGAATCATCTTGGCAGTATCGCGAGCAATCGGGGAAACGGCCCCATTGATCATGGTCGGAGCAGCGACGTTCATTTCGACGACGCCGAGCAATGTGTTCTCTGATTTCACAGCGCTCCCGATTCAAATCTACAACTGGACGAGCCGTCCGCAAGCCGAATTCCAAAACTTAGCCGCTGCCGGAATCATTGTATTGATGACGATGTTGATCATCATGAACTCGGCTGCCATCTATATCCGTAACAAGTACACGAACCGACATTAAGTCATAGCAGTAAACGAGGAGGACTCTCGAGATGATGAAACAAAAAGAACTCAAAGGAGATCATGAAGTGAATACAACGACGACTCAACCGAACGAAACGGTGATGCAAAAAGAAAGTGCCTATGTCGTGAACAACTTGAATTTATGGTATGGCGACGATCAAGCGTTGATCGACGTCAACCTCGACATCAAGAAAAACGAAGTGACGGCCATCATCGGTCCGTCGGGTTGCGGGAAGTCGACGTTCATCAAGACGTTGAATCGGATGGTCGAGCTCGTGCCATCTGTCCGTACGAACGGTGAAATCTTGTATCATGGTCGCAACATCTTTGACCGCGATTATAAAGTCGAAGATCTTCGCACGTCGGTCGGCATGGTGTTCCAACAGCCGAACCCGTTCCCGAAATCGGTGTATGACAACGTGGCGTACGGGCCACGTACACACGGCATCAAAAACAAAAAAGTACTCGATGAAATCGTCGAGCGCTCGCTTCGCGGCGCCGCGATTTGGGATGAAGTGAAAGATCGCTTGAACGAGAACGCCTATGGCCTCTCGGGTGGACAGCAGCAACGTCTCTGTATTGCCCGCACACTCGCCATCGAACCGGACGTCATCCTCATGGATGAGCCGACGTCAGCGCTCGACCCGATCTCGACATTAAAAGTCGAAGAGCTCGTCCAAGAGTTGAAAGAGCAGTACTCGATTATCATCGTCACGCACAACATGCAGCAAGCAGCTCGTGTATCGGATAAGACGGCGTTCTTCTTGAACGGAGAAGTCGTTGAGTTCGATGCGACCGATAAAATCTTCTCGAATCCAACGGACAAACGGACTGAAGATTACATTTCTGGCCGGTTCGGTTAAGAAGGGGAGACAATCATGGCACAAAATCGCACATTTTTTGATACGAAGTTAAACGAATTAGAAGACAAGGTCGTTCGCTTGGCGAATTTGACGATGCGTCAAACCGCTACGGCCATCGAAGTGCTTGAAAAACATGACCTCGTACTCGCTCAGACGGTCATCGACAACGACAACGAACTCGATGACCTCGAGCTCGAAATCAATGACGAGGCGATTCTGTTGATCGCGAAACAACAACCGGTCGCGACCGACCTTCGTCGTTTGATCGTGACGATGAAGTCGGCGACAGACCTTGAGCGCATCGCGGACTATGCGACGAACATCGCCAAAGCCGTTGCGCGCATCGAGCACGTCCCGTATGTGTTAGACATCAAGCCGCTCAAACAGATGGCCGAGCAGTTGATTGACATGCTCGAGCTGGCGACTCGCGCTTATCGTAAAGGCGAGGTCAGCCGGGTGCGTGACTTGAACGAGATGGACAAAGTCATCGATGACTTGAACTTGCAGGTCATCAAACAATACATGGGATCTGTGCCGACGATGGCTGTCGGGACGAACGATGTCTATGAGTTTTCGAACATCGCCCGCTATTTAGAACGCATGGGCGATCACGTGACGAATTTCGGGGAACATCTCATTTTCCTCGAAAAAGGGAAACATTATGATTTAAACCAGTAAGAAGAGTGGTAAAGAACAACAGACCAGTTGTTCTTTACTTTTTTTTTGTGCAGGAATTCACGGGTTGGAGGCGAATAGTAGAACACATGGATTTTTTTTAGGAAGGGAGCCACAAATAGATGGAAGAGAAAATCGTTTCCTTGAAACAACAAGGACTAACGTTAAAACAGATTGCAGAACAATTAGACATGCCGATCGGGAAAGTCCAGTACGCTTGGCGCAAATGGCGTTCCCAACACGGTGAACCAGCCAAGCCGGTAGCCGCCGCTCCAAAACGAAAGACCGAAGGGAAGAAAGCAATGACACCGAAATCGAAGCAAGTACCCGCCTCATCTGGGACGCAGGTCGCTTCGACGCTGCAACATGAGCTGCCAGTCCAATCACCGCTTCTAGATAAAGGCCCAGATGGGTTCTGGAAGCTCCCTGACCGTTATGATCAAGATTTGATGCATGCGGTCGTTCAATCGCCGAACGCCGTCTACGTCTTTTGGGAGGTTTCTGACAGCGTCAAGGAGACGTTGTCGATGCAGTTCATGCGTCCGTGGGAAGATTTGCCGAAGGCGTTCCGTATCCTCGACATCACGTTGCTTGATTACGCGAGCGGGCATGCGAACCGTTCATATACGTTCGAATTACCGGAGATGACGAACAGTTGGTTCGTTCGGCCACTCGATCCGAACACGACGTATGTGTTCGAGTTTGGGATTCGGACGATGGAAGGGGAGTTTCTTCCGTTGCTCGCATCTTCACCGATTGATACGCCACGTGCGGAGCCAGCCGGCCATGGTCGTTTCGCTGAACCGGTACGACGTTGGCAATACGGGGAAGTCGAGTCTCCTGAACTGCTCGACACGCTACCTAAATATTCTGCATACCGATTCGTGCGCTGAGGAGGATTTATTTGATGAAACCAGGTTATTTTTCACTCGTCCTTCATGCCCACCTTCCGTACGTGCGACATGAAGAGAAACACCGCTTAGAAGAGAGATGGGTGTATGAAGCCATCTCCGAGACATATATCCCGATTCTGTGGCAAATCGACCGTCTGCAAAAGCCGCTTCATTGGACGGTCAGCATTTCACCGCCCGTCGTCGAGATGCTCGCCGACCCGCTCGTCCAGGACCGTTACGTGGAACATTTGGATGAGATGCTCGAATTGATTGAGATTGAGCTCGCCGAAGGACGGAGCGAACAGGAAGTTGAGACGCTCCATTTTTATCGCGGGCGCTACACCGATTTGAAAACAACGTTCCTGCATTGGGAAAAGAACTTGAACCATGCGTTCCGTACATATCGTGAGCAAGGGTTCATCGATATGGTCACATGTACGGCGACGCACGGCTTCAACCCGCACTTGTTCACGGAGCAGGCCGCCCGCACGGAAATCCGTACCGGTTTGAACTGTTTCGAGCGTCATTACGGGTTCCGCCCGACCGGCATTTGGTTGCCGGAGTGTGCCTATACGCCGGGTGTCGACCGCATCTTGTACGAGGAAGGCGTTCGTTATACGTTCGTCGATGAGCACGCTTTACTCGATGCCGACCCTACTCCGGACAAGGGGATTGGCGCACCGGTCTACTCGCCGCATGGCGTCGCCTTGTTCCCGCGTGACCAAATCATCTCCGGGAAGATTTGGAGCTCGATGATCGGGTATCCGGGCCATCCTGACTATCGCGAGTTTTATCGTGACCTCGCCTATGACCGCGACTGGGCGTATATTGAAAAGTTCATGCACCCAGAAGGGATTCGATTCGATACCGGTCTGAAGATGCACCGCATCACGGGCGACTCGGATGAGAAAGACTATTATGTCCGCGCCTGGGCCGAACATCAAATCGACAACCACGCCCTCGATTTTGCGCAGACGCTCGAAGGGCATCTCGAGGCCCATGGTGGACAAATGTTCCCGCCGTTCCTCGTGACGGCACCGTTCGATGCCGAGTTGTTCGGACATTGGTGGTTTGAAGGACCTGAATTCCTCGGAAAGGTCGCCGAGCGGCTCGAAGAGTTCGGAATCGAGACGATTACGCCGGCCCTGTTCCTCGAGCGCCACTTCCAAGACCTCGAGACAGTACACGTCTCGATGAACACGTGGGGGCGTAAAGGTTATGGTGACGTGTGGATCAACGAGCGCAACGAATGGATGCTCCGCCACTTGCACATGATGGAGACACAACTCGTCAAAGACGTGGCCGATTATCGTCACGCCTCACCGCTCGTCGATCGGGCGCTCATTCAACTCGTGCGACATTACGTCCTCGCCGTATCGAGTGACTGGGCCTTCATCCTCGACGGACAGACGACGGCCCAATATGCAGCCGAACGCTTCCGCGAGCACACACGCCTGTTCGCTGAGCTCGAGACGGCACTGTATCAAGACAAGTTATCGGATGAACTGCTCGCCGACCATTATCGCGCGTATCCGTTCCTTGATGATGTGGACATTGACATCGACACGTTCCTGTCTCCGCACGACTATTACGTGACTGAGGAACGTGGCAGTGAAGGCGAGGCGATTCTCGTCTTGACGCCAGAATATACAGGCAACGTCGTTGGTGATCTCGGACGCCGTGTCATCGACGAGGTCGAAGCCCGGGCGGCGGAAGGCGAGACGGTGTACGTCTTGACCCCGTTCAAGGAAGGGTTACCGGAGTATGAACGTCACAACCACGTCCACGTGTACCGCGTCCGTCTGACGAGCCCGTTCTTGGAGCACGTGATGAACCAAGTCGCGGCCCAAAACGTGGCGTACGTCAAACTTGCGCATGAGCTCGTGGCCAAAGTTCCGTTCAAAGCGATCCATCAATTTGATTGGATGACGATTCCTGCGGCACGTTCGCTTGCGAAAGCACTACAAGTTCCGTTATACTCAACTATGTTGTCCTTTGAAACGACCCGCAATCCGCACGGACACGGCGGTCTGTTCGACGCGATTCACCGAATCGAGAACAGCGTCCTCGCTGAAGCCGACACGGTGTACATCTGCGAACAACTATCGACTGAGGAAGTCGGAATGCGCTATGCGATTGGTGATAACGTAAAAACCTGCCTGCCGCTCGATGCTTCGCCATACGGGCAAAAACGTTTGAAAAAGAACACGAAATAACCTTGCTTTTTCAAATAAAAATTGGTAGGATAATTGAGTATGCTTAGACTGTAAAGCAAAAGCACTTGATACAACATTAGTAAGATGGGAGTGAAAGAAATGCGCGTTAAAATCACACTAGCTTGCACAGAAACAGGCGATCGCACGTACATCACGAAGAAAAACAAACGTAACAACCCAGAGCGCCTCGAATTGCGCAAATACAACCCACGTCTCCGTCGTCACACGCTTTACCGCGAAGTGAAATAATGAGACTGGCCGTCACTCATGTGGCGGCCTTTTTTTTGAACAAGGGGGAATTGAAGTGATTGAAAAGAAACAACTTCGGCAAGACGTACATCGTCAAATCCGTGAACTCGACGACCGGTCGGACCGGGACCGCGTCATCATACATACATTGACCGAACTGAAGGCGTGGCAAGAGGCGGACACGGTGGCTGTCACGCTCGCCCTCGATTTAGAGATTGATACGTTGCCGCTCATCCGCTTAGCATGGAAGGCAGGAAAATCGGTGTTTGTGCCGAAAGTTACGAAACAGGGACTCACGTTCCATGAGATTCATTCGCTAGAAGACCTCGAGCCGGGCGTCATGAATATATTGGAGCCGACGACTGAAGCGACGATGCGCTCGATTGACGTCTGTATCGTCCCGGGCCGCGTGTTTGACCGGTCCGGCTATCGAATCGGATGGGGAGGCGGCTACTATGATCGCTACCTCGCCACGTACAAAGGGACGACCATCGCGTTGGCCTATGACGTTCAACTGCTCGATGAGATCCCGATTGAGCCACACGACATTCCTGTCGAATTCATCGTGACGGAAAGGGAAACGATTTTATGTTCGCCATCTTCGTTGTAACTTGTCTGGTGGCCTTTGCCGGCTATCGATTGCGCTCGTTGACCCGCTCCGGTGCCGTCTTGACGGTCGTGACGGGGACGGTCATCGGCTACGGTTTCGGTTGGTTCGGGCTCTATTTACTCGGTGTCTTCTTCTCGACATCGTCGCTCGCCTCGAAATATCGTGCCCGGGACAAGGCGCCTGTCGATGAGATTGTTGAGAAATCGGGTCCCCGTGATTTCGTACAAGTGCTCGCCAATGGGGGCGTCGGCATGGTGACGGCGCTTGGAATGATTCTTGCGCCAAACGATGCCTGGTTATTCGCCTATGTCGCCTCGATTGCCGCGGCGACGAGTGATACGTGGGGATCTGAGTTCGGCGTCCTCGCCAAGCAGAAACCGCGCTCGATTCGGACGTTCCGTGAAGTCGAACCGGGAACGAGTGGTGGGGTGTCCGTGTTCGGTACGGTCATGTCGATTGTCGGGGCCACGGTCATCATCCTCGCCTCGCTTCCATTTATCGAGATCGATGTGACGTTCGCGCTCGTCTTGATCGCTCTCGGATTGAGCGGCAGCGTCGTCGACACATTGTTAGGGGCCACGGTGCAACGGAAATATCGATGCCGTGTGTGCGGCAAGTTGACCGAGAAGAAAATGCATCATCATGAGCCGACGGCTTATGTGTCGGGCTGGCGTTTTCTCGGCAATGACGCCGTCAACTTTTTGTCGATCGCCGCGGCCGCGACGATTAGTTTCCTCTTGTTACGATGAGGGTAGTACAGAAAATGTAGATGTTTCAAACGAATGTGAATTTTGTCACAATATCGCCAAAGTGAAAACGGTTTCCTTAGTAGTGAGTGTTTGTGAATGATGTTACAATCTTTATGTAACAGACATAACAAAAACATGAAACAGATTGTTCGAAGGGTGGAGAATCAATATGGAAACATTAAATCATGCAAAAGTAACACGCGTCGCGCTAGTTGGGGCCGGAGCGGTCGGTGCCAGCTTTGCGTACCAATTGACGACAGCAAGTCTTTGTGAGGAACTCGTCATTATCGACATCAACAAATCGAAGGCGGAAGGCGAAGCGATGGACTTGAACCACGGCGTCTCGTTCGCTTCTTCACCGATGCGCGTCTGGGCAGGGGACTATACGGACTGTGGTGCAGCAGATATCGTCGTCATCACTGCCGGTGCTCCGCAAAAACCGGGTGAAACTCGCCTCGACCTCGTCGAGAAGAACGCCAAAATCATGAAATCGATGATTGGGGACATCATGGCATCTGGATTCGACGGCATCATCATCATCGCCTCGAACCCGGTCGACATCATGACACATTTGGCTTGGAAATACTCAGGTTTACCGAAACACCGCGTGTTCGGATCAGGAACGGTACTCGATACGTCACGTCTCCGTTACATGCTCGGCGACTATTTCAACGTCGATCCACGCAACTGCCACGCCTACATCATGGGTGAGCACGGAGACACGGAATTCGCGGCCTGGAGCAACGCCCGCATCTACGGGAAGTCGGTCGAGCAGTTGCTTGAAGAGAACGACGAATATACATGGGAAGACCTCGAAGACATCTACGTCAACGTTCGGGACGCGGCGTACCACATCATCGAGCGCAAAGGCGCGACATACTACGCCATCGGCCTCGGTTTGCTCCGTCTCGTCAAGGCTGTGCTCCGTAACGAGAACACGTTGTTGACGGTCGGCGCACATTTAGATGGTGAATACGGCTTGAACGATATCCATATCGGTGTACCGGCCATCATCAACCGCCAAGGAGTCCGTCAAGTCGTGGAAATCGAGTTGTCAGACGAAGAAAAACAAAAGATGCATCATTCGGCAGAAGTGTTATTGAAAACGATGCAACCTGTCTTATAAGAACGATTACTCGTTCTGTCATGACCGTAGTTGGCTACCGCCACTACGGTTTTTTTGTGGACCGACGGAAGAGCGGGGCAGATTGGGGCGATGCTCGATTTTGTCGTCCCGCCTAAATTCCTTTAGAATGAAAGTATAGAAGGAGGTGAGCCAACATGACAGAACCAGCATGTTTTTGGGAAGATGTATATCGTGCCGTCGAAGCAGGAGGACGCATCGAGGGCGTCTTAGAGCCGTCGCGGGCACTTTTATTGTTCGACACGAAAGCCGGGGATGTCTATCACCTCTACATACGGACAGATAAGGCGTGGGCGAACCATGTCGCCTTGGACGTCGAGGCGGTCATGAACTCGTTTCGCTTGGCCCGAATCGGCCGCGAGAAGCTCCATGTCCACATTTATGGTGACCCGCTCGTCGATGAAGAGCGTCTGTCGTCGCTCAAGTTCCCGATTGCGGCAAAAGTGAAGCTCGAGATGCGGCCGTGCGCCGAAACGGAAACGTCATATCGCCCGCGTGCCGTCGCTCTCGACCAACAACGGAAAAATGAACTGAAGCAACGGTTCGCCTTTGGGAAGCCTCAGTTCGTCTATGCGCTCATGTTCGTGACGTTCCTCGTCATGTGGTTCGCCGAATCAATCGGCTCGACGCTCGATCCGAACACGCTCATCCGCTTCGGTGCGAAAGTGAATCCTCTCATCGACGAAGGAGAATGGTGGCGACTGATCACACCGATGTTCCTTCATATCGGTTGGTTCCATTTCGCCATCAACATGTTCGCGCTCTGGTCACTCGGCCCGCTCGTGGAACGGATGTACGGGTCGACGCGTTTCGCCACCATTTATCTGTTGGCAGGTGTCATCGCCACGGTCGCCTCGTATGCGTTCAGCGAAGCCATCTCGGCCGGCGCGTCCGGGGCATTGTTTGGGCTTGTCGGCGCACTGCTCTATTTCGGACTGCGCGACCGCTCCTTATTTATGAAGACACTCGGCCCTCCACTGTTTATTATGTTAGGATTAAACGTGGGACTCGCTTTCGTCCTTGGCGCTAGTTTGGACCATTCCGCACATGCGGGTGGACTCGTCGGGGGCTTTCTGATGGCGGGAGTGGTCGGCTTACCGGATGAACACGTGAAGAAACGTCGCCTGCTATTTGCGGGGCTCATGTTCGTGGCGTCCGGCGCATTATTTTGGCTCGGCTACAATCGATGACAAAGGAGTAAGGGTATGATTGAAACGTTGAAGCAATTGGTTGAAATTCCAAGTCCGTCCGGGATGACGGACGAGGCAATCGGATTCGTCGAACAAGAACTGTCGGCACTCGGGATCCCCACGAAACGCTTGAACAAAGGGGCGCTTCTGGCGACATTTGAGGGCAAATCGGATCGAGCACGTCTGTTGACGGCCCATGTCGATACGCTCGGCGCGATGGTGAAAGAAATCTTGCCGAGCGGCCGCTTGCGCTTGACGCAAGTCGGCGGATACGCCTGGACCGCAATCGAAGGGGAGAACTGTCTGGTTCATGCCGAGACGGGTGCGCCGATTGAAGGAACGATTCTCATTCATCAATCGAGCGTCCATGTCTATAAGGACACGAATAGCGCCGAACGGACGGCGTCAACGATCGAAGTGCGCTTGGACGCGGACGTCCATACAGCCGAAGACGTAAGGTCCCTCGGCATCGAGGTCGGGGACTTCGTCTCGTTCGACCCGCGCTTCCGTCAGACCGACGCCGGTTATATCAAATCACGTCATCTCGATGACAAGGCGTCCGTTGCCATCTTGCTCGATTTGGCGAAAGATCTGGTCGAGGCGGAGTTGCCACACCCGGTCCATTACTTGATCTCGAACTATGAAGAGGTCGGGTTCGGGGGAAACGCCGGAATTCCCGAGGCGGTGACTGAATATATCGCTGTCGATATGGGTGCGCTCGGGGACGGGCAACACTCTGACGAGTATACAGTTTCGATTTGTGCGAAAGATTCGTCAGGCCCGTATGATCTCGGGTTGCGCCGTCAATTCACCGCGCTATGCCGTAAACATGACATCGCCCATAAAGTCGATATCTATCCGTACTATGGATCGGACGCCTCGGCTGCAATCGGAGCCGGCTACGATGTGCGCCACGCGCTCGTCGGACCAGGCATCGAGTCAAGCCATAGCTATGAGCGGACGCATCTCAAATCGCTCGAAGCGACGCGAGAACTGCTGTACCGTTTCGTGCTCACCGCGATGGAGGACGAACGATGAAAAATTTTTATGACGTCCAGCAATTTTTGAAATCGTTCGGCACGATCATTTATATCGGTGAGCGCGATGCCGAGATCGGGCTCATGATGATGGAACTCGATGAGTTGCATGCGGGCGGAATGATTGAGCAACGGGAATATGACACGGCCAAGATTATTTTGACCCATGAACTGAAAAATTCAAGAGATTGACAGAAAAACCCCTAGTGCAAAGGTTTGCACTAGGGGTTTAATAGTGTAAACTATGGGATGAAAGCGATTTAATCGAGACGAGGAGTGGAACACATGAAGTGGTTATTAGGAATCGACATTGGTGGAACGACGGTGAAGATGGCCGTCCTCGATATGAACGGGATTATTTCTGACAAGTGGGAGATTACAACGGATATTCGTGAGAACGGGGTACATATTCCGACTGATATTGCCGCTTCATTCGAAGCCTATTTAGAAACGTCGGGCAAAGCGAAGCAAGATTTCGCAGGAGCGGGCATCGGGGCACCAGGCTTCGTCAACTTTTCAGAAGGTGTGGTCGAATATTCACCAAACATCGGCTGGAAAAACTTTGCGCTCGTCAGCGAGTTCGAGAAAGCGGTCGGTTTGCCGGCCGTCTTAGAGAATGACGCCAACGCTGCCGCACTCGGTGAAATGTGGAAAGGGGCAGGCGAAGGCGCGTCAGAACTGCTCGCCATCACGCTCGGCACAGGCGTCGGCGGCGGTGTCATCACGAACGGCAATATCGTCCACGGGGCTGCTGGTATGGCTGGGGAGATTGGCCATATCACGGTTGAACGTGACGAGTCGAAAGCCGTCATGTGTGGCTGCGGCCGTAAAGGTTGCATCGAGACGATTGCTTCGGCTACAGGGGTCGCCCGTCTGGCGCTCCAAAAACGTAAAGGTCGGACGACGTCATTGAACGAACTGAACGAAGTGACGGCACGCGACGTGTTCGAAGCTTATAAAGCGAACGATGTCGTCGCGACAGAAGTCGTGAACGAGATGACCGAATATCTTGGATTGACGATTTCGAATATCGCCAACACGTTGAACCCGAAGATGATCGTCATCGGCGGAGGCGTCTCGAAAGCACGCGAAGCACTCCTCGAGCCGCTCGACGAGCAGTTCAAACGGTTCGCCCTCGAGCGCGTCTATGCGTCGACGGCGTTCAAAATCGCGGAACTCGAGAACGATGCGGGTGTCATCGGTTGTGCGTGGCTCGCTCGTAAACACTTTATCCCGACTCGTGTATAACGTTTGTCCATGTACGCCTGCGATTTGACGCAGGCGTGTTTTTTAATTGGAACGGGTATGGGATAATGTAAAATTTGTAATGACGGAGTTGATTTTTTGTTAAAAAAGGGGTAAGATTTGGACTTGATACCGGACTGTTATCGTACGTGAAATGGATAACAAGCCAATTGGACTTATAAAAAAATAGGGGGGACGCGAATCAGTTGATCTCGTCGCCCGTTGAACAGAGGAGGAGGCCGTCAGATGAAGTCATCTCAGAGCTTCTCGAAGCTTACTATGCGACTGAATGATACGGTCCGCGCTTCGTTTCATGAATATCGGTTATTTTGGATTTTCTCGCTATTACTTTGGACGAAGACGTACGTAGTTTACCAATTTTTCTTCAATATCCCGATTGAAAACACCGCTCAGGCATTCATTCTGCTGATCAGCCCGATCAGCTCCACTCTATTCCTATTCGCGTTCAGTTTCTTCTTTAAAGGAAATAAGCAGAAATGGGTCTTGTACATGCTGTATGCCGCAGCATCGTTCATCTTGTTTGCGGATGCCGTCTATTACCGCGAGTTTACCGACTACTTGACGATGCCGGTCATCTTGCAACCGTCGAACATGGAGACGTTGTCGACATCGTTCACGTCACTGTTGGAATGGAAAGATTTGATTATCCTCGGGGACGTGCTCGTCTTGCCGTTCATCCTATGGCGCATCAACGCGACAGCGACGGCTGCCTCTCATCGGAGAGCGCTCGTGACATTCGCGACGGCCGTCGTCGTGTTCTTGTTCAACTTGTCGCTCGCTGAAACAGAGCGTCCGGAACTGTTGACTCGTTCGTTCGACCGGGAACTGTTGGTCAAGAATATCGGGACGTTCAACTTCCACGTCTACGATGCGATGCTTCAAACGAAAACGTCGGCTCAGAAGGCGATGGCTGACGGGTCAGAACTCGCCAAAATCGAGAAGTACACCCGTCAACACTATGCAGCACCGAACCCGGACTACTTCGGGAAGTATAAAGGCAAGAACGTGGTCGTCGTCTCGTTCGAGTCGGCCCAAAACTTCACGCACAACATGAAAGCGTCGAACGGCGAGTACATCACACCGAACTTGAACAAACTGATCGAAGAGTCCCACTACTGGCCGAACTATTACCATACGGTCGGCCAAGGGAAGACGTCGGATGCCGAGTTCGCACTCGACAACTCGCTATACGGACTTCCGCGTGGTGCCGTCTACTTCACGAACGCCGATAATGAGTATCAGGCACTCCCTGAATTGATTAAGGAAGACAATTACTACTCGGCCGTGTTCCATGCGAACAACAAATCGTTCTGGAACCGGGACTTGATGTATCAAAACATCGGCGTCGACCAGTTCTTCGATGAGAAGAGCTATGACCTCGGCAACCCCGAGGACATGACGGAGTGGGGACTGCTCGATGACAGCTTCTTCGAACAGTCGATTCCGATGCTCGAAGAGCTGCCGGAACCGTTCTATGCGAAGTTCATCACGCTCACGAACCACTTCCCGTACACGATGCCGAGCGAGGACTACGAACTCGTGCCGAAATTCGAGACGAGTTCGACGACACTCAACAACTTCCCACAAGCGCTCGCGTATCAAGATTATGCGCTCGGCTTGTTCATCGACGAGTTGAAGGCGAACGGCATGTGGGACGACACGATTTTCGTCGTCTACGGTGACCATTACGGAATCTCGACGAACCATAACGACGCCATGGCCGACTTGCTCGGCAAAGACGAGTTGACGCCATACGACGTCGCCAAGCTCCAGTCCGTCCCGTTCGCGGTTCATCTACCGGGACAAGACAAGGGTGAAGTGCACGAGACGATCGGCAGTCATATCGATATGAAGCCGACGATCTTGCACTTGCTCGGGATCGATACGTCGGACACGGTAGGCTTCGGAAGTGACTTGTTATCGGAAGACCGGACGAGCCGCGCCATCTTCCGGGATGGCACCGTCATCACCGACGAATACGTGTGGACGCAATCGACATGCTATGACGCTTCGAGCGGTGAAGTCGTCGAGGACGTCTCGCTCTGTGGACCGGATAGTGCAGAAGCAGAGAAGATTCTCCAAATGAACGATGATTTGATTTACTCAGATTTGCTCCGCTTCAAAGAGCAGACCGAACAATAACAAATAGCGCCGTCCCGCTTAGCCGGGACGGCGCTATTTGTTATACAAAAAAAGACGACCAGAGTCGTCTTCGTGCTCATTAGCTTGGGATTCCACCGTAAATCAATGTCGCGACGCCGAAAAATCCGAATACGAGTACAGTGACCGCGGCGAAAGCAAGTGGAAAGAATTGGCGCTTCTTAAACGAACGGGCCATTCCCCAGATTGCAACGAGTGCAACGATGAGCGAAATCCATCCAAATGGTTCATACAAATGCATGACGAGTTCCCCCTTTATTATACGTCATGAAATTCATAAAAATTTCACTGAAATATCATTATTATTTTATCCGATAATGTAGACGCTGTCGAGAAAAGAAAGCCTCCGCTACAATTTTGCCACAATATCGATTAGAATGATGGGGGAGGTGTTCTGGATGAACATAGTAAGAATCACATCGGGCCTGGCCCAAGAGAACGGATACGTACTCGAAAAAGAAGGTACGGTCCTCATCGTCGACCCGGGCACGGATGACCCGAAATTCTTCGAGGCAGTTGAACGATTCGGTGGCTTGAACGCCATTCTGTTGACACATGCCCACTTTGACCATATCGGGGGAATCGATGCCTTGCGTGACCGTTACAACGTCCCGGTCTACGTCCATGAAGCGGAACGGACGTGGCTGATGGACGACGAGAAGAACGGGGCGGCGAAGTTTCATCTGCCAAGTGCGGCGATGCGACCGGCCGAACGGATCTACCAAGGCAAGACGCTCGAAATCGGTGCGTTCACCATCGAGTTGCATCACACGCCGGGTCATTCGCCGGGCAGCGTCACGCTTCACTTCCCGACCGAACGCATCGCCTTCTGTGGGGATTTGATTTTCAAACAGTCGGTCGGACGAACCGATTTGTACGGTGGTGACCAAGCGACGTTGCTTGGATCGATCGATCGCATGCGTCAGTTATTACCGGGTGAAACGGTGCTCTATTCAGGTCATGGACCAAAGACGACGCTCGAGGCCGAGATTCGGACGAATCCGTTTTTCGACAGATAACTAAAAAAAGATTGTCTCACGAGGAGACAATCTTTTTTTACATTTGGAAGTTACTCCAATACGTGAAGACGACGAAGAAGACAGTCAAATAAGCGCCGAACACGTATACATACGTTTTTTCAGTGAGTTTCAAGTAGCCTAGTGCGACGAAGAAAATAGTTTGAGCTAAAAAGACAAGACCCATTACGACGAAGTCACCACTATGTTCGCTACTGCTTTGATCTCCACCGAGTGCGCCTACGAAAGCAAGCGCCGCGATCAACCCAGTCCAAAAGCCTAGGACACGGAACATTCTCGCCATGTTAATCCCCCCATACGTGCATTATTCCATTCTCATTCACTATTTTACCAACACATTCAGAAAAATGCTATGAAAACGTGTGAATTGAGCAAAATAATCGTGAAAAATATGTGAAATAAAAACGTTGGGCAAGGTTGTACAAAAAAATAAAAAAACTTGTACAAACTATGTACAAAACGGGTATAAGGTTGTATAATCAACTTACACACATCGAACGAATCGTTCCACACATTATGAGGAGGTATTGAAATGGCAAATGAATTGATGTTCTACACGTACCCGAGCTGTACTTCATGCCGTAAGACGAAAGCGTTTTTACAGGAGCAGCACCTTGAGGTTAGCGAGCGCCATATCTTCCGCAACGCCCCGACCGTGGACGAATTGAAGACGCTATTGGCACTGAGCGAAAACGGAGTCGACTCGCTTCTTGCAACGAGAAGTCAGGCGTTCAAGCAATTAGACATTGACGTCGAAGATTTAAAGCTGAGCGAGTTGCTCAAGTTGATGAGCGAAAATCCGAAACTATTGAAACGCCCGATTTTGACGGATGGCAACGAAGTCATTGTCGGTTATGACAAGGCGACAATCGAGGCGTATGCCCGCCGTTTCGAATCGACAACTGCAAACGTTTCATGACACAAGTCCACTTTCCAACGAGTGGGCTTTTTTTTATGCTCAAGTTGAGGTGGCGGAGATGATACGAATGATTGAGCGAGTGATTGATGCGGCACGTACGTTGCAGGCAAGTGATGTCCATTTCATGCCGTTAGGGGACGAGGTGATGATTCAAGTACGGCATGGGGCACACTTGCAACGATTGGAGATGATGACACATACAGACTATGAACGATTGACCTTACATATGAAGTATTGGTGCTCGTTGACGGAAACAGATCATCGCGTGCCCCAGTCCGGTATGTACGCCGGGTCAGTTGAGGCAATCCGGGTCACTTTCCTACCATCGTTCGACCGTACGCTCATGTCGTGGCGGCTTCCGAACGCCTCGTTCCACTTAGCGGAGTTGTTAGATGACAAGGACGTCCATCGGTTCAACGAATGGTCGACGTTTCGGCAAGGTCTGCTCTTAATCGGGGGCGCGACCGGGGCGGGGAAGACGACCGTCCTATATGCGTTTTTACAAAGTTTGGCCGGTCGACGCATCGTCACGATTGAGAACCCTCCGGAGAAGCAAGTGCCGGGCGTGATTCAACTCGAAGTCAATCCGAAAGCGGGACTCGACCATCGCACGTTGCTGAAAGAGACGCTCCGGGCCGATCCGGATGTGATTGTCATCGGAGAGATCAGGACGAGTGAGGAGTTGAGGGTGGCGCATGATGCGGCACTCAGCGGTCATATGACGATTGCGACGTTCCATACGGCGAGTGTGACCGATGGCGAACGGCGACTCGAACAGCTCACGGGGAAGATGGAAGTCACACGGCATTGGTGCATCCTGCACCGGGAAGACGAGGTGAGCTGTACGTGGTCCGAGACCAATTGAGCAAGGAGTTGGCCATCATTCGCCGCTTCCTCAGACTCCAGTCACGTGGAGTCGGGTTGAAGAAGACGTTCGAGACGCTCGAACTGCATGAACGTGGAAAAATGAAGCTAGCCATCCGTGAGATGCGGAATCAACTTGAGCAAGGACGCCCGCTCGCCAACGTGTTCGAGGGACTCGTCACCGACCCGAGGATGCGAGAGATGCTCGTCACAGCCGAACGGGGTCATCATTTTTTGGAAGGGCTTGAGCAAGTGCTCGTCTTATCGACGATGCGCCGCAATCTACGGCAAGAACTCAGCCAGTTGGCACGGTACCCGCTCGTGATTTTGACGATGCTGCTCGGGCTCGGTGCGATTTACGCCCTGTATATCTTCCCAAAGCTGTTGACGATGGTAGAGGTCGATACGCTCGATGGGCTGAACGCGATTCTTCTGTCGCGATGGTTTTTCCCAGGTCTGTTCGTCGGATTGCTCGTGACTGGGGCCGGCCTCTATTGGAACGGCCGACGCGGCCGACTCGTGCCGCTACGTGTCGTCGAGAGAGGTAGACGGCTGTACGTGACGTACTTGTTCGTCAGTGAGTTAGCCTTGTTGAGTGAAGGACAGGGTTCGGTCCGTCACATCATCGAGCGGCTGTCACGAGGAGACGGTGAAGTGGCGAGCATCGCGAGACGGATGCATGAGCGCATGTCGGCCGGGTGCGAACTCGAGGCGGCGGCGCGGCAAGAGCGTTTGCTCGAGCATGAAGTCGTCAGTCTGTTCGGCGTCGGGACGGTGAGCGGGGAGCTCGGATCAATCATGATGATTCATCGGGATCTCGTGTTCGAAGAGATGGAGCTGTATTGGAAGCAGCTGATCGCCAAGGCGGAACCGATGTTATACGGATTTTTAACGGTGATGGTCACGATGATCTTTTATACGATTTATTTGCCGGTCAAACTAATCATGTCTCAACTATGACAAGGAGGAATCTGATTATGACACGCTTCAAATCAGAACAAGGATTCACGCTCGTCGAAATGGCCGCCGTCTTGCTAATTATCTCGGTGTTGCTCTTGCTCCTCGTCCCGTCGATGTCAGACGGGAAGTCACGAGCGGACAGCGTCAGTTGCGAGGGCAGTGTGCGCATCGTCGAGTCCGAAATCAATTTGTATTACGCGGAACATAAAGCGTACCCTGAGACGTTAGTGGCGATCGACCGTGCCACGACTGAGAGTCCGCTCGAATACAGTTGTCAGTCGCTCGTGTACACGTATGCGCCGACGACCGGTACGTTGACGAAACAGTGAGGCGAGACGGCTATACGTTAATCGAGACGGCGGCCGTCCTCGTCATTTTGGCACTCCTGCTCCTCATGGCGACCCCGGTCGTCCGGTCGATGGACCGGTTGGCATTATTCGATTTCACGGAGGCGCTCGTGAGTGACATCGCCGAAGTGGGACAAGCGCCCTACGTCGCCGCCGACGGCTCGTGTGTGCCGCGTTTACGTTGGTATCTCAAAGAACGGCGCTACCAAATCGCTTGCGGGACGACACCAATCGTGTCCCGCGTGGTGCCGGAAGGGGTCAATCTGAGTTTGCCGACCAATAGTGAAATCGTCTTTTCACGCACGGCAGCGACGTATGCGGGACAGTGGAAGTTCTATTCAGGAACGACGATGGTGACGTTGAAATTCAGGATGGGGACGTACGAGCCGGAGGTGTTGCGCGTTGAAGGGAAATGAGCAAGGAGTCACGTTTTGGGAGATTTGCCTCAGTCTGGCGCTCTTACTGGCTTGGGTCGGTGTCGTTGCCCCATTCATCGAGGCGGCGACGGAACGGGTCGAGCGCCTCGAGACGACCGTCCGTAAGTATGAACGGCTCCAAGGGGAGGTGCTGCGCGATGCCGCGAACCCGAGCGGACGCCAAACAATCTGTGACGGCGACCTTTGCCTGCCGACGCTTTGATTCGGGCTTCACCTTGCTCGAAGTGAGTCTCACGATGTTGATCATCCCGCTCTTCATCGGGCTGATGGTCCACTTCCTCGTCCTCGGACAAGCATTTTATGAACAACCTCGGGCGAAAGTTCAGACGACGCCGCAACTGATGGTGCGGAAACTGTTCGAGAGCCGCGATTGTGACGTCGTGTCGGGCCGTCTCGTCGGTACGCACGTGCGCCCGGACGGGACGACATGGACGTGGACGCTCAAACAAATCGACCGGAACTTGGTCATGGTCGGAGACGGGGGAGGGAATTTGCTATTTTTAAGAGGAATCGAGGCGTACCGGGTCGAACCGGTAGGGGAAGGTTTTCGAATTCAATGGAACGATGCGACCGGGCCGCGCGAGAAGAACGTGATGTGCATGCGCGCGGATACTTTGTGATGTCGACGTTAATCGTATTGACGTGGTTACTCGGCGGGGCGATGTTTTGGTATACTGATATCGAACGAAGCACTGAACAATTGGCGCTCGATGCCTTGGCGATTCGCTTCGAGGCTCACGTGATGGTGGCGGAGCGGACGTGCGGGTCGACCGCGGTCGCGTTGACGAGACCGACCGGCACGATCCAATGCCGTCCGCTCGGCACTGGGACGATTGAGGTCGACGTACGCCTTCAGACCGGTGAACGACATAAAGAGGTGATTTATTTCGATGACTAAACCGTTTTACATCATTGGATTTATGGGTACAGGTAAATCAAGCTTAAAACAATATCTTGCAAAATCGAATCACGTCATCGATTTAGACGAGTTGTTTGAAACACATACCGGTATGGACATCCCGGCATATTTCGATCGTTACGGCGAAGCAGCGTTTCGGCTCCAAGAGAGTCGACTGTTACAAAATGCGCGCGCTGACTATATCGTGACGGGCGGAGGGATTGTTGAACGGGAAGCGAATATGGAATGGATGCGAGAGCAAGGTGTCATCATCACGCTCGACTTGCCGTTTGAAGCTTGTTGGGAACGGATTAAAGACTCGGACCGTCCACTCGTTCGTAACGGAAAAGCGGCCGTTCATGCATTGTACGAACGTCGTCGACCGCTCTATGCGCGCGCAAATCACGTGCTTGACGCTTCGCTCTGCACAGAGGCCATCGCGCATACATTGAATCAGTTGAAGGAGGTAGAAGGATGATTTGGATTAATCTTGGGATTATCGTACTCGCACTTGTCGGGCTCGGCTTGTATGGCTTCTTATTGTACCGTAATAAAATGAAGGCAGACCTTCGTCGCGTGAAGCGCTTGACGGAACGGTTCCAAATCCGTGCCGACGTCATCCAAGGGCTCGTCAATGAGATTAAACAACACGTGGATACGGTCAATGCATCGGTGAAACAGATGAAAGCCTATTCGGTGAAAGTGAAGGACGAGACGATGGAGCTGAAACAAGCGACCGTCGGCTTGACGAAAGAAATTAAACGGACCGCCGGAATCGAACGCCCAGACGTTTCCACTGAGACTAAAATATGAAATAATGAGGATGAAAACGTTTTCGTTTTCCATCCTCTTTATTTTTGCCCATTTTGGCTAGGCAGAGCCGCAAAAAATTGATAAAGTGGAATAGAAAACGAAATATTTCACGAAATACATTATTTACGTTCGGGATTGGGGGATAATATGGAGAAAGTATCGTTAAAACGTACGCCTTTATATGATTTGATTTCCGTAAAGGCGAAGATGGTGGATTTTGCGGGGTTTGAGATGCCGATCATGTTCTCATCGATTAAAGAAGAGCATCAAGCGGTTCGCAACAACGTCGGGATGTTCGATGTGTCACACATGGGGGAGATTCGCATCGAAGGACCGGATGCGCTCGAGAACGTGCAACGTCTTGTCACGAACGATGTGTCAAAATTACAGATCGGTCAGGCGCAGTATAATCTGTTCTGTTTACCGAATGGCGGTGTCGTCGACGACCTGCTCGTCTATCGACTTGATGAAGATGCATTTTGGCTCGTCGTCAACGCCTCGAATATCGAAAAAGATGTGGCGCACGTCCGTGAATATGTCACAGGGGACGTCACAGTGACGGATGAGTCGAACGCCTATGGTCAAATCGCCATCCAAGGACCGATGGCTGAACAAGTGCTCGGCCGTTTGACGGATTTGCCGCTGGCCGACATCAAGTTTTTCCGGTTCATGACCGGCGACGTGGCCGGCGTGTCGACCATCGTTTCACGCAGTGGCTATACGGGGGAGGACGGGTTTGAATTGTATGCCCGCGCCGAAGACGTAGCCGCAATTTGGTCAGCGTTAGAAGCTGAAGGTGTCACGCCATGCGGGCTCGGCTCGCGTGACACGCTCCGATTTGAAGCGTGCCTCCCGCTCTATGGGCACGAGCTCGATGAGACGGTCACTCCGTTCGAGGCGAACTTGAACTTTGCCGTCAAACTCGATACTGAGTTCATCGGTAAGGACGCCCTCGTGAAGCAAAAAGAAGACATCCCGCGCCGATTGATCGGCTTGCGTCTGCTCGGGCGTGGTATCGCTCGTCAAGGCGCGACGGTCGAAGTTGACGGAGAGACGATTGGTGTTGTCACGACTGGTACGATGCCGCCGACGGTGAACGAATCAATTGCCTGGGCGCGCGTCGATCGCCGTTTCGCGGAGGCGACACACTTTATCGTTGAAGTTCGGGGTAAAAAAATAGAAGCCGAACGTGTACCGACACCGTTTTATAAACGTAAATGAAACAGGGGGATTCAGCATGAATAGAATGGAGTTTCGTTATTTACCGATGACAGAGCAAGATGAGCGTGACATGTTGCAGACGATTGGCGTAGAGTCGATTGAAAACCTACTCGAGGATATTCCAGCATTGCTCCGGGAGACGGCTTCTTTAGCGGCCATCGGTGCGCCGCTTCCGGAAGTTGACCTCGTTCGTCATATGACGAAGCTGGCTGAGAAAAACGTGCACACGAAATCGACTCCGAGTTTCCTCGGGGCCGGGATGTACGATCACCTCTCTCCGAGCGTCATGAACCATATGCTTCTCCGTTCCGAGTTCTATACTGCTTATACGCCATATCAACCTGAAATCTCGCAAGGTGAACTCCAAGCGATGTTCGAGTTCCAAACGATGATTTGCGAATTGACGGGGATGGACGTGGCCAACTCGTCAATGTATGACGGAATCACTGCCCTCGCTGAAGCAACGTATCTGGCGAGTGCCCATACGAAGAAAAAACGTGTCGTCGTATCAGGAGCGGTCCATCCGGAAGCGAAGGATGTCATCCGAACATACGCCGGTGGGCCAGGGCTCACGGTCGAATATACGGACGTGAGTGCGGGAGTGACCGATATATCTGACATCGATTTGACGGACGCCTCGTGTCTCGTCGTCCAATATCCGAACTTCTTCGGTCGTGTCGAGGACTTGTCAGCCCTCGCGAAAGCAGCGCACGACGCCGGCGCCTTGTTCGTCGTGTCGAGCAATCCGCTCGCGCTCGGTATTCTGGAATCACCGGGTGCGCTCGGTGCCGACATCACAGTCGGTGACGCCCAACCGTTCGGAATCCCGCAAAGCTTCGGCGGTCCTTCATGTGGATACTTCGCCGTCAAACAAGCACTCATGCGCAAACTTCCAGGCCGCCTCGTCGGTCAAACGGTCGATGAGGATGGGAAGCGCGGTTTCGTCTTGACGCTTCAGGCCCGTGAACAACACATCCGTCGTGACAAAGCGACGTCAAACATCTGCTCGAACCAGGCGCTCAATGCGCTCGCGGCATCAATCACGATGTCTGCCCTCGGGAAGTACGGGATTCGTGACATGGCCGTCCGTAACATTCAAACGGCCCATTACATGAAAGAAGCACTCAAGACTGCCGGTTACACGGTAATCGATGAAGGGCCGATGTTCAATGAGTTCGTCGTCGACTTCGGAGTCGATGCGGAAGATGTGTCGCGTCATCTGCTCGAGGCCGGCATCATCGGCGGCTTGCCACTCGGCTCGTATGAGACAGAACGGCAGACGCAAATGTTGCTCTGCGCGACGGAGCTTCGGACGAAAGAAGAAATCGATCAATTTGTTGAAGTGGTTGGGGGGATGAAGTGATGCAACACGAACAAACATTAATTTTCGAAGTGTCACGTGCAGGACGAACGGGCTATAACTTGCCGACACCGACCGTGCCGGAAGTCGATTTGGACACGCTCTTACCGGCTTCGATGATCCGTCAAGAAGCGGCCGAGCTTCCGGAAGTATCGGAACTTGATGTCGTCCGCCATTATACGTCGCTGTCGACACGCAACCACGGTGTCGATTCCGGCTTCTATCCGCTCGGCTCGTGCACGATGAAATATAACCCGAAAGTGAATGAAGATATGGCCCGCCTCCCTGGCTTCGCCCATATCCACCCGTTGCAGCCGGTCGAGTCAATTCAAGGGGCGCTCGAGCTCATGGTCGACCTGCAAGAACAACTTGCCGAAATCACCGGCATGGACGAAGTGACGCTTCAACCGGCAGCCGGGGCCCATGGAGAATGGACCGGTCTCATGCTCATCAAGGCGTTCCACCATCACAACGGTGATATGGAACGGACAAAAGTACTCGTGCCGGATTCGGCACACGGAACGAACCCGGCCTCGGCCGTCGTCGCCGGTTTCGAGACGGTGACCGTCAAATCAGATGAGCGTGGGCTCGTCGATTTGGAAGACTTGAAGTCAAAAGTCGGGGCCGATACGGCAGCGCTCATGCTGACGAACCCGAATACACTCGGTTTGTTCGAGGCCGACATTTTGGAGATTGCCAAAGTCGTCCACGAGGCCGGCGGCAAACTTTATTACGACGGAGCCAACTCGAATGCGATTTTAGGGATCGCCCGTCCTGGGGATATGGGCTTCGACGTCGTCCACTTGAACTTGCATAAGACGTTCACGGGCCCGCACGGTGGTGGCGGTCCAGGATCTGGACCGGTCGGAGTGAAGCGCGACTTGATTCCGTATTTGCCGACGCCGATTGCGCGCCGTGCCGAAACGGGCTTCACGCTCGATTATGATCGTCCGCAATCGATTGGCCGCATCAAACCGTTCTATGGCAACTTCGGGATTAACGTCCGCGCCTACAGCTACATCAAAACGATGGGTGCGGAAGGGTTGACGCGTGTCTCACGCGAAGCGGTATTGAACGCCAACTATATGTTCGCCCGCTTGAAAGATGCGTTCGATGTGCCGTACGATACGTTCTGCAAGCATGAGTTCGTCTTGTCTGGAAAACGTCAAAAAGCGCTCGGCGTGCGTACGCTCGATATCGCCAAACGATTGCTCGATTTCGGCTACCATCCGCCGACGATTTACTTCCCGCTCAACGTCGAGGAGTGCATCATGGTCGAACCGACGGAGACGGAATCGAAAGAGACGCTCGACGCATTCTGCGACGCGATGCTCCAAATCGTCAAAGAGGCAGAAGAGAATCCGGAAATCGTTCAGACGGCCCCGCATACCACGGTCGTCAAACGACTCGACGAGACGCTCGCTGCTCGCAAGCCGGTGCTCAAATACGAACGACGCCAACCGTCGTCCATCAATTGAAACCGAACCCGTTCGCTATAAGCGAGCGGGTTTTTTGGCGCAAAAAAACGTCCATCTCCGCTAGAAGGAGTGGACGTAGTGAGCGGGTCAGTCTTTTTTGACTTTCCCTTTCCAGTTTTTGAAGCCGCCGTCGAGCATGTAGATGTCCGTATAACCATTTTTCATGAGCAGCTTGGCCGCTTGGTTCGTACGTGACTTGCCTTGGCAATACATGAGGATCGGTTGATCTTTGCGAAGTTCTTTCATGCGCAGTTTCATTTGTCCGACCGGGATGTTACGGGCGCCGACGATGTGGCCTCCCTTGTACTCGTTCGGTTCACGGACGTCGATCAATTGACCTTTACGGAGCGATGCACGGAACTCTTCTTGCTTCATTTTCTTCAAACCGCGAGCCGGCAAGAAACGCCAGACGATGTATGCGATGAGCGCAGCCCATAGGATGATGACGAGGATAGTTTCGATTCCCATTGATGTTCTCCCTTTCTCTATTAAGTTTCACCAACATCCATTATAAAGAATTTAAGGTCATGAGACAATGATTGACTGATGGATTTCCCCGTTCTGCTTTCGGTTTCTAAATGGTTGCGTTAAAATAGAGATTGCAGAACGGAACATAAGGGGAGGCTATGCCCATGCCGACACCGAGTATGGAAGATTACTTAGAACGAATTTATTTGCTGATGGTGGAGAAAGGATACGCTCGCGTATCCGATATCGCCGAACATTTAGGGGTGCATCCCTCCTCTGTCACGAAAATGGTGCAAAAGCTCGACCGGGAAGATTATTTGATTTATGAGAAATATAGAGGTCTCATGCTGACGAACAAAGGCCAGAAAATCGGGAAACGGCTTGTCGAACGGCATGCGATGCTCGAGTCATTTCTACGCTTGATTGGCGTCGACGAAGCTCACGTCTATGAGGATGTCGAAGGGATTGAGCACCACTTAAGCTCAAATACGCTCGACTGTATGACCCAATTCGTCGAATTTTTCGAAGACAAACCGGAACTCATGGCACAGTTTCGTGCGTTTCAAGAGGTGAACCGCTCTGAAGACGAGTGAATGTAAACGACCGCGACCGATGAATCGAATCGGAAGCGGTCGTTTTTTACGTAAATCTAACCTAAAACCGAACAATGACTTCATATTTTTCAAGTAAAGTCTATTTTTAAGCCGTTTTTATGATAGAATGGGTGCTGGTAAGAAAGATAAGGGGGTGACGGCGAACAATCGCCGACATTATGGATATTCAAATCAAAGGGAAACTGTTTGACGAAGCGCAGATTAAACAACGTGTGGCGGAACTCGCCCAACAAATCGAACGCGATGCGGCAGGGACACCGATCGTCCTCGTGGCCGTCTTAAAAGGGTCGCTCGTCTTCGCAGCCGACTTGATGCGCGAGATGACGGGCAGTGTCCAACTCGACACGGTCGCGACGTCGTCATACGGGAAGAAATCGGTCTCGAGTGGGAACGTCCAACTCCGTAAAGATTTAGATCTCGATGTCGAAGGAAAGTACGTCGTCATCATCGAGGACATCATCGATACGGGACAGACGCTCAAATTCTTATGCCAGCACATGACGTTACATCAACCGGGAGAATTGAAGATTTGTACACTTCTCGATAAACCGGCCCGCCGGCTCGTCACGTTGGATGCGGACTATGTCGGTTTCGAGATTCCAGATGAATTCGTCATCGGGTATGGCATCGATTATGCCGAACAGTACCGCAATCTGCCGTACATCGGCTTCGTCGAGACAGAATGAAAAACGAACCAGGCCGGATATGGCCTGGTTCGTTTTCACATATTGGCTTTCTTTTTCTTCTTGCCTTTCTTGCCTTCGATGACGGTCAAGTGAGGGGCGTCACTGCGATGCGCCGAGCGGGTCGGACGCTTCGACAGTTTCGTCACGTTCGAACTGGGTTTCACTTTCTTCTTGGCCGCAGTGGACGGCTTGACTTTCGGATTCGCACCTGGGCGTTGCATTCGTTTTTTCGAGGCTTGAGCGGTCTTCCGGTAACGCATATCCTCAGCCGAAATTTTCGGCGCCATGAACACTCGATAAATCACATAGAAAATCAACCCGAAAATCCCGATGAAGAGCAACTGTCTGAACAATCGACCAGGGTCGGTCGCGAGCATATGTCCGACACCGATGAAGCCTAAGATGAACACGATCGTGGCTGCGGTCGAGCCGATTCTTTGTCTGATCATGGTGCTTTCCTCCTCTTTATCCCTCTCTTTGCACGGCCGGTTGACCTAGTTCTGAACGTTCCCATGTCTCGAACGCCTCGATGGCGACACGGATTTGTTCGTCATTCGGTTCGCGCGTCGTCAACAATTGTAAAGACAACCCAGGCTTGCCGAGAACGGACAAGAAGCGATGTTCACGGAAGCGGTTTGTGAATTGGAGCACCTCGAATGAGATGCCGATGACCACTGGCAACAAAGCGATGCGGCTGACGAGTCGGACCCAGAGGGGGTCGATCGGGACGATCATGTAAACGCCGATGCCGACGAAAACGGTGAATAGGATGAAACTCGATCCACAGCGATAGTGGAGGCGTGAGCTCGCCCGAACGTTATCGACGGTAATCGGTCGTCCGGACTCATAACAGTTGATCACCTTGTGCTCGGCCCCGTGATATTGGAACACGCGCCGGATGAGTGGCGTCAAGGAAATCAAATAAAGGTAACTGAGCAACAATACTAATTTTATTCCCCCTTCGAGGAGGTTTTGAATCACATGACCGGACAATGCGGGCACGCTTTGGAACATGGCGGCGAGAAGGGCCGGGGTGACGTTGAAAATCAGCTTCCCGAACACGTATGAGATGACGCCGACGATGGCGATCATGACGACCATCAAGATGTTCTGTTTTTTCTCTTCTGGTTTCGTTGCCTCATCCTCACTCGGGTCGACGTCATAACGATCGCTTGCGAACGTCATATGGGCCGAACCATTTTTGAGTGATTCGTATAGCGCGACCACACCACGCAGGAATGGGATTTTTTTTAACGATTGGACCCACGGGACGAGAATGCGGGGCTGCTGGAACGTCTCGATAGACCCGTCTTTCCGTCGAATCGCCGAAGCGCTCTCGGCGCGTCCTTGAAACATGACGCCTTCCACGAGCGCCTGGCCACCGACGGGAATCATTGGTTTAGTTTTCATGTCATTTCCTCGATTCCTACAGTTATATAGTTGAATTATACCGTGATTCACGTAAAAAACGAAACCTCACGAACGTCGATTGTCGCACGAACCGTTAAATTTGTTACAATAGAGGCGACTTGACGAACAGGGGGGAAGACTTGTGCATATACTCGTCTTAAATGGACCGAATTTGAATCTGCTCGGGAAGCGGGAACCGGACGTATACGGGGACGTCTCGTTGAAGGGATTGACGGCGGAGCTATTGCTCGCCGCCCCGGAGGATGTTCAGTTGACGTTCGTCCAATCCAACCATGAAGGCGAACTGATCGACGCGCTCCATGAAGCGTACGATTATGCGGGGGTCATCTTTAATGCGGGGGCGTACACGCATACGTCGATTGCGCTCCGGGATGCCATCGCCGCCATCAAAGCCCCGGTCGTCGAAGTACATATCTCGAACGTGCATGCACGGGAGTCGTTTCGTCATGAATCGAAACTTGCCGCCGTTTGTCTCGGTGTCATCAGCGGTTTCGGCCTGACGAGCTATACGCTCGCGTTGCAGGCATTGCTCGTACATTGGAGGAATCGACATGATTGAACGGGTCAACAAACTGCAAGGTCAGCTAGAAGCGAACGGCATCGACGGATTGCTCGTGACGAAACGGGAAAACATCCGCTACTTATCTGGTTTCACCGGGTCGAGCGGTGTCCTCGTAATCACGGCGCAGTCGGCGAGCTTCATCACGGATTTCCGCTACACGGAACAAGCCGCTAGCCAAATAAAAGGCTTCGACATCATCGAGCATAAGACGTCGCTCATCAAGTCGGTGGCGGAAGTCGTGACAGAGCAAGCGGTGAAGCGCCTCGGCATCGAACAAGATGACATGACGGTCGGCCAGTTCCGGACGTATGAAAAAGAAGTCGCAGCCGAGCTCGTCGAGACGTCAGGTATCGTCGAAAAGCTACGCTTGATTAAGGATGAGTCAGAGATTAAGATAATGAAGGAAGCCGCGGCGATTGCGGACGCGGCGTTTGCACACATCCAGACGTTCATCCGTCCAGGGCGGACCGAAAAAGAAGTCGCGAATGAACTGGAAATGTTCATGCGGGCCCAAGGTGCGGACTCATCTTCGTTCGATATGATCGTTGCGTCAGGGCATCGTTCGGCATTGCCGCACGGTGTGGCCAGCGACAAGGTCATCGAGGCGGGAGAACTCGTGACGCTCGATTTCGGTGCCTACTATCAAGGATACTGCTCGGATATCACACGTACGCTCGCTATCGGGGACATCTCGGACGAGTTGCGCACGATTTACGATACGGTGCTCCGGGCTCAACTCGCAGGTGTCGAGGGCACGAAAGCTGGCATCACGGGAATCGAGGCGGACGCATTGACGCGTGACGTGATTAAAGACGCGGGCTACGGTGAGTACTTCGGACATTCGACAGGCCACGGTCTCGGCATGGAAGTGCATGAGGCACCAGGCTTGTCATTCCGTTCGGAGACGGTGCTCGAGCCGGGGATGGTCGTCACGATTGAACCGGGTATCTATATCGCCGGGATCGGCGGTTGCCGCATCGAGGATGATGTGGTCGTCACGGAGACGGGCAACATCCGTCTCACGCAGTCGCCAAAAGAGTTAATTACGATTGAGGCTTGAGTCTCAGCTCATTTTAGGAGGAAATCAACATGGTATCAGTAAACGATTTAAAAACAGGCTTAACGGTCAAGACGTCTGACGGTTCGATTTGGCAAGTCATCGAATTCCAACACGTCAAGCCAGGTAAAGGCGCGGCCTTCGTCCGCACGAAAATGCGTAACTTACGCACAGGCGCGATTCAAGAGACGACGTTCCGTGGTGGCGAGCGCATCGAACGTGCGCACATCGAACGGAAACGCATGCAGTACCTCTATCCGATGGGCGATACGTACGTGTTCATGGACACAGAGTCGTATGAACAGCTCGAATTGACGGGCGAGCAAGTGAAAGCGGCGCTCCCGTACATGCTCGAGAACATGGAAGTAAGTATCGCTGACTACGACGGTGAGATTCTCGGAATCGAGCTTCCGACGACGGTCGTCTTAACGATTGTCGAAGCCGATCCAGGCGTCAAAGGCGACACGGCATCGAACGTGAAGAAAAACGCGACGGTCGAAACGGGCCACATCATTCAAGTGCCGCTCTTCATCGAGCCAGGCGAAAAAGTAACGGTCGACACGCGCACAGGCGAGTTCACGGGCCGCTATAACGGGTAAACCAAGGGTGTCCATTCTTAGGAATGGGCCCTTTTTTTGTCGTTGCATTCACTGGTCTGACCAGTTATAGTAGAGTAGAGATTAGTACCAGGTATAAACAGGGGGTTATTTCATGCAAATCGAACACATTAAAGAGCTGATCACATTACTCGATCAGACGTCCGTTCACGAGATGGAACTCGAGACGCCGGAGTTTAAACTTTCATTGAAAAAAGAAGCGGCCCCACAATTCGCCGCTACTCATACACCGATCGTGCAAGCGGCCCCGGTCGCAGCACCTGCGCCAGTCGTCGAGACAGAACAAGAAGCGGCACCAACACCTGCGCCGAGCAACTTGCGCACGATCACGTCACCGATGGTCGGGACGTTCTATTCGCGTCCGGCACCGGACAAAGACGCTTACGTTCAAGTCGGCGACCGCGTCGAAGCCGGACAGGTCGTCTGTATTTTAGAAGCGATGAAACTGTTCAATGATGTCGAGACGGAAATCAGCGGGGAGATCGTCGAGATCCTCGTCGCAGATGGCGATTTAGTCGAATACGGCCAAGCGCTCTTCAGCGTGAAGTGAGGTATGTATGAAACTACTCATTGCTAACCGTGGAGAGATTGCGGTCCGCATCATCCGGGCCGCGAAAGAGTTGAATATCCCGACGGTCGCTGTCTTCTCGGAAGCGGACCGTGAGGCGCTGCACGTCCGTCTTGCCGATGAGGCATACTGCATCGGACCGAACCCGTCGAAAGACTCATATTTGAATATCCCTAACATCTTGTCGGTCGCTTGCGCGGTCGATGCGACGATGATTCATCCAGGTTATGGATTCTTAGCCGAGAACGCCGAGTTCGCCGAAATGAGCGAGGCGTGCGGCATCCAGTTCGTCGGACCGAGTAGCTATGCGATTCGGAAGATGGGCATCAAGGACGAGGCGAAACGAACGATGATCGAATCGGGCGTTCCGGTCGTCCCGGGGTCGAGTGGTGTCGTCACCGACGAGGAAGCAATCGAACTCGCCCGCGAGATTGGATATCCGGTCATCATCAAGGCGACGGCCGGAGGCGGAGGACGTGGAATCCGTGTCGCCTTCGACGAGTCTGAGCTCGTGAAAGGGCTCACCGACACACGTAAAGAAGCGAAGCAGGCGTTCGGCAACGGCGACGTCTATTTGGAGAAATACATTGAGTCGTTCCGTCACGTCGAGGTGCAAGTGCTCGCCGATCAATACGGCAACGTCATCCACCTCGGGGAGCGGGACTGTACGATTCAGCGCCGGATGCAGAAGTTGGTCGAAGAAGCGCCGTCTCCGGCAATCGATGAGACGACCCGTCAAGCGATGGGCGACGCAGCCGTGAAAGCGGCCAAAGCGATTCAGTATTCGGGTGCGGGTACAATCGAGTTCATTTACGTACCGGAAGTGAACGAGTTTTACTTCATGGAGATGAACACGCGAATCCAAGTCGAACACCCGGTCACCGAAATGATCACCGGCTTCGACCTCGTCCAAGCACAACTCGAAGTCGCGCTTGGACATCCGCTTGCCATCAGCCAGGCGGACATCAAATTTAGTGGTCACTCGATCGAATGTCGCATCAATGCGGAAGATCCGTTTGCAGATTTCCGTCCGATGGCCGGGAAAATCGATCAGTATATCGTTCCTGGCGGCATGGGCGTTCGGGTCGACAGCGGTCTCTATGCCGGTGCTGTCATCCCGCCGTTCTATGATTCGATGGTGGCGAAGCTGATCGTCCATGCCCCGACTCGGGAAGAGGCGATCGCGAAGATGCTTCGCGCCCTCGACGAGTTCACCGTATCGGGCATCCACACGACGATCCCGTTCCATCAACAAGTCATGGCCCATGAACGTTTTCGAACAGGGGCGTTCGACACGAAATTTGTCGAAAAAGAAATGACGCTCACGAAATGACCTTGACCAGGAAGCCCGAACATTATTTGGGCTTCCTGGTTTTTTGTACTGAATTTATGGAGGCTTTATGCTAAACTATCACAATGAAAGCATGCAAAAGGAGAGTATCTGAATGAAACGTCATGAAGCACGGGAAAAAGCGATTCAAACGCTTTTTCAAATCGAAGTATCAAAACTTGAGGTAGACGAGGCCATCGAATTTGCCCTCGATGGCATGGAGTCGGATCCATTCTACGAACAACTCGTCGTTGAGACGTTAGAAAAGAAAGATGAGATTGACGAATTGCTCATCGAAAACTTGAAAAACTGGAGACTCGACCGTCTTGGAAATGTCGAGCGGACGATTCTTCGCATGGCGACGTACGAGTTACTCTACGTCGAGACGATTCCGGACAAAGTGACGATCAACGAGGCGGTCGAACTCGCCAAATCATTCGCCGATGAAGAAGCGGCCAAGCTCGTCAACGGCGTGCTCGGTAACATCATCAAAGCGTAAGCGAAGACAAGCATTACGGTCTGTTAAACAAATAGAGAAGACACCACACCAACTACAGAGAAACCTAAGACAACGGGGGATGAGAGAGATGGCAGTAGTGATCGACGGGAAACAAATCGCAGCATCATATCGGGAGACGTTAAAGGAACGGGTCAGTGCGCTGCGCGCACGCGGCATCGTACCGAAACTGAAAGTCATTTTAATCGGGGATGATCCGGCGAGCCACAGCTACGTCCGGGGGAAAGAACGGGCAGCGGCTGACATCGGCATCGATTCGCAAGTGATTCGCTTCGATGACACGATTTCAGAACGTGAAGTGCTCGAACTGATTGATTCGATGAACGCGGACGACGAGTTGCACGGTATTCTCGTGCAGTTGCCGTTGCCGAAGCATATCGATGAGAATCGCGTCATTATGCGCATCTCACCGGACAAAGACGTGGATGGGTTCCATCCGACGAACGTCGGGAAGATGATGCTCGGTCTCGAGACGCTATTGCCATGTACACCGCACGGGATTCTGCACCTCGTCAAAATGCAGACCGACTTGGTCGGCAAGCACGTCGTCGTCGTCGGTCGCAGCCAAATCGTCGGGAAACCGGTCGGGATGCTGTTCTTGAACGAATCCGCGACCGTGACCTACTGCCATTCGAAGACGAATGATCTCGGGGCGATGACACGGCAGGCCGATATTTTGATTGTCGCCGTCGGTCGGGCCGGTCTCGTCACAGCTGACATGGTCAAACCTGGGGCGATCGTCATCGATGTCGGTGTCAACCGCGTCGACAGTCGTCTCGTCGGGGACGTCGACTTTGCAGGTGTCCGTGATGTCGCGAGCGCCATCACCCCTGTTCCGGGTGGTGTCGGCCCGATGACGATTACGATGCTCATGCACAACACGGTCGAGGTCGCCTCTCGTGGCTAATCCGATTCAAGTTTCCGAAGTCGTCCGCTACGTGAAGCGACAGCTCGACGATGACCCGATTCTGCAACAACTTGCCGTCATCGGCGAGATTTCGAACTTCAAACGGTACGCCTCCGGGCACTGTTATTTCACCCTCAAAGACGAATCGTCGCGGATGAAGGCGGTCATGTTCTCTCGTGACGCCCGGACGCTCAACTTCGAACCGAAAGACGGGATGAATGTGATCGTCGTCGCCCGCGTGACGATGTACGAGTCGACAGGCGACATCCAGCTGTACGTCGAACTGATGCGACAGGACGGCATCGGGATGTTGTTCGAACGGTATGAGGCACGAAAACGTGAACTCGAGGCGAAGGGATGGTTCGCAGCGGAACGGAAACGTCCGCTGCCGGCCTTCCCGGAGCGAATCGGGATTATCACTTCGCCGAAAGGCGCGGCCCTCCACGATATCGCCACGACACTCAGACGACGTGCGCCGCACGTGGCCATCACGTTCGCGCCCGTCGCCGTCCAAGGCGATCAATCCGCCCCGCAAGTGGCGAGCGCGATTCGGTGGATGAACGAACGCACCGATTGCGACGTGTTAATCGTCGGCCGAGGTGGCGGGTCGATTGAAGAGTTATGGGCGTTCAACGAGGACGTCGTCGTCGAAGCGATTCACGAATCTAGGATTCCTGTCATCTCGGCTGTCGGGCACGAGACCGATTTCACGTTGGCTGACTTTGTCGCCGACGTGCGGGCCGCGACACCAACGGCGGCGGCAGAGCTCGCGACAGCGACGATCGAGGCGCAACGAAAAGACGTCGAACGGTTGACGGCCCAGTTGACCCGGTCCGTCACGAATCAGATGTCCTCGATTCGGGAACGGCTCGGTCGGGCGACGAACAGTTACGGCTTAAAGTCGCCCCGCTTCACGCTCACACAAAAGCGGGAGCGGTTCGAACAAGCCGAGATTCGGCTCGAACAAGGTGTCACGAAACAAGTGACACATGCCAAACATCGCCTTGCCCAGTCCCGACAACAGCTCGATGTCCGAAAGCTGGCGCAGACGCTTCGTCGCAACGAGGAGACACACCGACAATTCGACGGTCGCCTCAAGCGCATCCGCCCACTCGAACGACCGGCGGACCGCTTTGCAGCCCAAGTCGGTCGCTTGAACGCGGTCAGTCCTCTCGCCGTGCTCGCTCGAGGATATACGTTGATTGAGCAGGATGGGACGTACGTGAAAGATGTCAAACAACTACATGACGGCCTGGTGACAATCCGGTTTCGGGATGGCCAAGCCGTTGCGGAAGTGAAGGAGAGACATGATGGCGAAACAACAAGCAGAACAGACGTTTGAAGCGGCACTCGCCCGCCTCGAGGAAATCGTGACGCAACTCGAGACAGGAGAAGTCGCCCTTGAAGAAGCGATGACCCTCTATGAGGAAGGTGTCCGCTTGTCGGCACTCTGTCAGGCCAAATTGACGGCCGCGGAACAGAAGATGGACGAGATTCTCGAACTCGACGGGACGCTCCGTGAAAAGGGTGGCACCGTATGAGCGCGCAAGCCTATCTTCAAGAGTGGAAACAGGAAGTCGAGACGGCGACACGCCGTCTCATTGACGCGTCGTCGATGCCGGAGCGTTTGTTCCAATCGATGACGTACTCACTCGAGGCAGGGGGGAAACGGATTCGTCCGGCTCTCCTTTATGCCGTCCTCGATACATACGGACGTCCGCGGGCGCTCGGTCATGAAGCGGCTGTCGCCCTCGAGATGGTCCACACGTACTCGCTCATCCACGACGACCTTCCGGCGATGGATGATGACGACGTAAGGCGTGGGCGTCCGACGAATCACCGTCAGTTCGATGAGGCGACCGCGATTCTCGCAGGCGACGCCCTATTGACGGACGCGTTTCGGATTCTGGCCCATGCGGAGCTCGAACCAGTGAAGAGCGTCGCGCTCATCGCCCGCTTCAGTGAAGCGGCCGGCAGCGCCGGCATGGTCGGTGGTCAGCTCGATGACATGCTCGCCGAAAAACGCGCCGGCGTGTCGCTGTCGACCTTGCAATCGATTCATGAGCGAAAGACGGGGGCACTGCTCGTATATGCCCTCGAAGCAGGCGCGATTTTGGCGGACGCCCCATTGGCGGACCGACAGGCGCTCGTTCGCTTCGGGAAACATCTCGGTGTCGCCTTCCAAATCCAAGACGATATTTTAGACGTCGAAGGAGACGAGGCGCTCATCGGGAAGCGGGTCGGTTCGGACGAAGGCAACGATAAAGCGACGTATCCGAAACTGCTCGGGCTCGATGGGGCGAAGCAAGCGCTCGAACGGGAAGTCACGGAAAGTGAGGCCGCATTGGCCGAACTATCGGTCGAGGCCCCCCGTTTACGAGAGCTTCTCGACTTCGTCGTGCAGCGCAATCATTAATCTCGGTGACACGATGAGCACATCGTGTCACCTTTGTTTTTGTGAATGTATAGCATCTATGGACACATTCTTGTAAAATGTAAGGTACGAATCAGTAATAAGACAGGAGAAAGGATGGTCATCATGGACTTGACATCCATTCAAGACCCGTCATTCTTAAAAAAGATGTCGGTACCCGAGTTAGAAGCACTCGGCGCGGACATCAGACGGTTTTTGATTGAAAAATTGGCTGAAACGGGAGGGCACTTGGGACCAAACCTAGGGGTTGTCGAATTGACGCTTGCCTTGCACCGTGTATTTGACAGTCCGAAAGACCAACTCGTATGGGATGTGGGGCATCAAGCCTACGTCCACAAAATCTTGACAGGACGAACGAGTCAGTTCGACACGCTCCGTCAATACAACGGCTTATGCGGGTTCCCGAAACGTTGTGAGAGCGATCATGACGTCTGGGAGACGGGGCACAGCTCGACGTCCTTATCGGCCGCGATGGGAATCGCCATCGCGAACGAATTGAAAGGGCGCGCGAACGACCGGGCCATCGCCATCATCGGGGACGGGGCGCTCACAGGGGGAATGGCGCTCGAAGCACTCAACCATATCGGCGCCGAGAAACAAAACGTCATCGTCATCTTGAACGACAATGAGATGTCAATCGCCCCGAACGTCGGTGCCTTGCACAATATGCTCGGTCGGATGCGCTCGTCTCGTAAACTGAAACACGCCCGTGAGGAAGTCGAAACGCTCATCAAACATATCCCGATCGTCGGCAACTCGCTCGAACGGAGCGGGGAACGTGTGAAGGATATGTTGAAATCAGCGCTCATCCCGGGGACGTTCTTCGAAGAGCTCGGATTCACGTACTTCGGACCGACAGACGGTCACGATTTACGCGACCTGCTTGAGACGCTCGAATATGCCAAGAAAATCGATGGACCGGTCATCGTCCACGTCATCACGAAAAAAGGCAAGGGCTATCGCCCGGCCGAACTCGATGGTGTCGGAACGTGGCACGGCCTCGGACCGTATAAAATCGAGTCGGGAGAAGTCATCAAAGGCAAGGTCAAAGGACCGAGCTATTCGAAGGTCGTCGCTGAGACGATCACGAAAGTTGCCGAGACGGACGAGCGCGTGACACTCATCACACCCGCGATGAGCGTCGGCTCGAAACTCGATTGCTTCAACAAGCAATTCCCGGAGCGGATGTTTGACGTCGGCATCGCCGAACAGCATGCGGTCACATTGGCCGGAGGACAGGCGACACAAGGCTTGAAGCCGGTCGTCTCGATTTATTCGACGTTCTTCCAACGCGCCTATGATCAGCTCGTGCACGACATTTGCCGTCAAAACTTGAACGTCGTCTTCACAATCGATCGTTCTGGTCTCGTCGGAGCGGACGGGGAGACGCACCAAGGGGTATTCGATATCGCCTTTATGCGTCATGTCCCGAATATTCGCATCTTGATGGCGAAAGACGAGGAAGAGTTGCAACATCTTGTCTATTCAGCGCTGAAGTATGATGATGGTCCAATTGCCGTCCGCTTCCCGCGTGGTGAAGGAATCGGCACACCGATGAGCGAGACGCTCCGCGAATTGCCGCTCGACGTCTGGGAGACGGTTGCAGACGGGACGGACGTCGCCATCTTGACGTTCGGTCCACAAGTGCAAGACGCGCTCGAAGTACGCGCACTGCTTGAAGGACAAGTGAGCGTCCGCGTCATCAACGCTCGGACGATTAAACCGCTCGACGATGTTATGCTCTCCGCTTTATATGCGGAAGGCATCCCGCTCGTCACGTTAGAGGAAGCGGCGCTCGCCGGAGGCTTCGGCAGCAGCGTGCTCGAACATGCGAGCGATGCTGGGCAGTTCCCGCGTGTGCTCCGACTCGGCATTCCGGACCGCTATATCGAACACGGCGGCGTCAATCAGCTGCTCGAAGAAATCGGGCTCCGTCCGACGCAAATCGCTGACTCGGTTCAGCAGTTCGTTCAAGTGACAAATCGACAGAATGTGTGAGGAACTATGGAAAAACGAAAGAAAACTAGATTAGATGTGCTCCTCGTCGACCGCGGCTTAGCGGAGACGAGAGAGAAGGCGAAGCGGTCTGTCATGGCCGGGCTCGTCTATAGCGGGACCGAACGGCTCGACAAGGCGGGCGACAAAGTGTTCGACGACATCCCGCTCGAAGTGAAAGGCCAAGTGTTGCCATACGTCGGACGGGGCGGACTGAAGCTTGAAAAAGCGCTCCAAGTCTTCCCGTTCGATGTGGCTGGTAACATCGGCATCGATATCGGTTCATCGACAGGCGGTTTCACCGATTGTGCGCTCCAAAACGGGGCCACGCAAATGTATGCCGTCGACGTCGGCTATAACCAGTTGGCGTGGAAACTTCGGAGCGATGACCGTGTCGTCGTCATGGAGCGGATGAACTTCCGCCATGCGACCGCTGACCAGTTCCCGGTGACGCCGGATTTCGCGACGATCGATGTCTCGTTCATCTCACTTCGGCTCATGATTCCGCCGTTGAAGACGATCTTGAAGCCTAACGGTATCGTCATGGCGCTCGTCAAACCGCAATTTGAGGCCGGGAAGGCCGATGTCGGCAAAAAAGGCATCGTCCGGGACCGCGCCATCCATGAACGGGTCGTCGACGACATGGTCCGTTACTTCGCCTCGGAAGGATTCGAAGTCGCGGGACTCGACTTTTCACCGATTACCGGTGGGGATGGGAATATTGAATTCTTATTGTTCGCCCGTTTCACCGGTGTCGGCAGTGTCGACCCAGCCATCGACGTGGACGCGGTCATCGACGCCGCCCACGCGCAATTAAAGAAGAATGCTTGAGCTGCAGACGTTTCGTCTGCAGCTTTTTCATGCGCGAATGCGACCGACTGGGGAAATCATCCTGCGAATGCTAGACCTTTTTTCGACAATACTTTAGAATGATACTGAGTATGTGAAACATAAAATGAGGTGTCAGCGAGTATGAATAAAGGACAGCGCTTGATTAAGATTCGAGAAATCGTGACAAACCGTGAAATCGAGACGCAAGACGAGCTCGTCGACGAGCTGCATCGCTCTGGATATCCAGTGACCCAGGCAACAGTGTCAAGGGACATCAAAGAGCTCCATCTCGTGAAAGTACCGCTCAACGACGGGCGCTATAAGTATAGCCTTCCGGCCGATCAACGCTTCAACCCGTACGGCAAGATGAAACGGATCCTCGGCGACAGTTTCGTCTCGGTCGACTCGGCCCAAAACTTGGTCGTCATGAAAGTATTACCGGGCAATGCGGATGCAATCGGTGTCTTGATTGACCATTTGTCATGGGATGAATTGATTGGGACGGTGTGTGGCGATGATACGATTTTGATGATCGCCCGCGACGAAGACCAGGCAAAGCGAATCATCGAACGACTACTCGGAATGTTATGAGGTGAACTATCGTATGTTAGCAGAACTATCGATCAAACAATTTGCGATCATCGATGAACTGAATATCACGTTCAAACGTGGGATGACCGTATTGACGGGTGAGACCGGAGCCGGGAAATCAATCTTGCTCGATGCGATCGGCCTGCTCGTCGGGGGCCGCGGCTCGAGCGAGTTCGTCCGCTATGGCCAAGACAAGGCGGAGATCGAAGGGCTGTTCAACGTCGAACCAGACCATCCGATCATCGAGGCGGCGACCCAATACGGCATCGAGATTGAAGAAGGGACCGTCATTTTGCGCCGCGACCTACATAGTAGCGGAAAGAGTGTTTGCCGTGTCAACGGCAAGATGATGCCGCTGTCGACGCTTCGCGAGCTCGGACGGCTACTCGTCGATATTCATGGCCAGCATGAGCACCAGCACTTGATGGATGCCGAATACCATCTCGGCATTTTAGATAGTTTTGCCGAAACCGAGCTCGCCCCGCTCCTCGAACGTTATCGAGAGGCTTACGTCGATTGGAAGAACGTCGCCGACGAGTTGAAACGATTGAGTCAAAGCGAACAAGAACTGGCCCAGCGCATGGACCTGCTCGCGTTCCAGACGAATGAGATTGAGGCGGCCGAACTGAAGGTCGGGGAAGAACAGGCGCTCACCGAGGAACGGAACGAGCTCGCCAACTTCGAGCGGATTCATCAGCACGTCCGGTTATCGTATGAGGCCGTCGCGGATGAGGCGAAAGGTCTCGATCAAATCGGGATCGCCATGCGCGAGATGGAGGAAGCTTCCTCATTGTCGACTTCGCTCGCGCCGATGGCCGAAACGATCTCGAACGCTTATTTCTTGCTCGAGGACGCCAAATTCCAGTTGCGCGATCAGCTCGATTCACTCGAATTTGATCCGATTCGGCTCGATGAAATTGAGACGAGGCTCGCCTTGTTCCAACAGTTGAAACGGAAATACGGGGCCACGATCGACGAGGTCATCACGTATGGGGAAAAAATCGCCGACGAGTTAAAATCGATGACGAATCGGGAAGAACACTTGCAAGAACTATCGGACCGGCTCGCCCAGCTCGAACAAAAAGTGCGTACGACCGGACTAGCGTTATCCGCGGCCCGCAAACAAGCGGCGACCGAGCTCGAGAAAGCGATTCAGCGTGAATTGAAGGAATTGTATATGGAGAAGACCCAGTTCGAAGTCCGGTTCAAAGAAGGGCCGTTCAAGGCAGACGGACTCGACCAAGTCGAGTTCTATATGATGACGAACGTCGGCGAACCGTTCAAGCCGCTCGCCAAAGTCGCTTCAGGCGGAGAACTATCCCGCGTCATGCTCGCGTTGAAGTCGATTTTCTCGCGCACGGTCGGTGTCGCGTCCATCATCTTCGACGAAGTCGACACAGGCGTATCGGGACGGGTCGCCCAAGCGATGGGCGAGAAGATTTTCCGGTTGTCGGTCGGGTCACAAGTGCTCTGCATCACCCATTTGGCTCAAGTGGCCGCCATGGCGGACCAACACTTGTATATCACGAAGACGGAGACGGATGAGCGCACGAAGACGAACGTCTCGACGCTCGGGCATGCCGAACGGGTCGATGAGCTCGGACGGATGATTGCTGGGGCGCAGATGACGGAATTGACGAAACAACACGTGGAGGAACTGCTCACTATGTCTCTCCAATTAAAACGGAAGTTTATCGAAGGGGTGTCTTAATTGATTACATTATGCATCGCGGACGACAATCGAGAAATCGTCGATTTGTTGACCCGCCAACTCGAGTCCGAAGACGACTTAAAAGTCGTTGGGACCGCCTACGACGGCGAGGCATGCTTAGACGTCGTCAAGACACACCAGCCGGACGTGCTGTTGCTCGACATCATCATGCCTCACTTAGACGGCATCGGCGTCCTCGAACGGTTACAGACGGAATTGGCGCACGCTAAACCAGAAGTGATTATGCTCAGTGCGTTCGGGAAAGATGAAGTCACGAAGCAGGCCGTTCAACTCGGCGCTTCTTACTTTCTGGTCAAGCCGTTCAACATTCAACAATTGATCACGAAAATCCGCGAACTCGCTGCCGGTTCGAGCCGTGAGTTCGAAGCGATGTCGCCGGAAGAACTCGACATCTCGCTCTTGCTGCAACAACTCGGCATCTCGCCGCGCATCAAAGGGTTCAAATATATCCGCCAAGCCGTCGTCTACGTCCGAGAGCGTCAGGAGCTGCTCGGATTGATTACGAAGGAGCTCTATCCGATGATCGCGAAAGAGCATGAGACGACCTCGTCCCGAGTCGAGCGGGCGATGCGCCACGCCATCAAGACGGCGTGGGAGAACGGGATGCGGGACCACGAGATGTTCAACGGTCGCCCCGAGCGCGAGCGCAGTCCGAAAAACTCGGAATTCATCTCGTATTTCGTCACGTATCAATCGTTTAAACAGCAATAATCGATCAGGAGGCCCGCCTCCTGATTTTCTTTTACTTTGTGAAAGAAAGCGCTTGCAAATAATGCGGAACTTGTTATAATAAAGGTGTACCAAGTTACTTGGACGAGCGTCAGATGAACGCTTTCTAACGTGTTCCGGAACGTGTTAGAGCAAGAAATCATCTCGGACCGCTATCCGTCAATAGCTCAGAGGTGGGAACGACATCTCAAATCGTCATCGTCCCGACGAGAGGTCGCGACGTACGCTCATTCGCGAGGCGATTCCGGCATCGAGTTCGAAGCTAGGGACCGTGACCGGGGAAAACGAATCGTTCAGTTGACCAAAAGGAGTGTTGTCAACCGTTGAACAGTTTATGGCAAGCGTTCGACTTCACGATGGATGGTTCGACATGACCCGATGAATAATCGTTAGTAACTCGAATGGGTACGTTTCCGTTCACGCAAGACGGCAGTTACTAATTTCTTTCAAACTTCTTCATTAAGAAGACCATTGGACCCTCATGTCACAAGATTGTAGCAAGTAGGAGAGGAGATCATCCGTAGTGATCACAATTCAATACGAATAAAAAGGTTCCGCACTTGAAATGAAGTCAAGTTAGGGAACCTTTTTTTGTGTTCAAGAATCTATTCGTGGGACTTTGCCTGTTTTCTTGTCACGATTGAAGATATAACCTGCCACGAAACCGATCCCGCCCATCGCAATCAACAGTCCAAACGTTCCTTGTAACATCGAGGCGGCTGCCACCGACTCGATCCAAGAGAACGGGACGCTCGTCTTGAGGAAGAAACTGTCGCGAAGTAACTTGATGCCATAGACACCGAAGAGGCCAGGGATGATTAAGATCAACAGTGCGATGATGCGCATAGGATCTCCTCCTTAACACTCATAAGTTTACCAGAAAATACATAGCTCGACACGGCCTTTTTTGTGAGGTTGCGAAATCAGTTCAGGTTCAGTAGCATGAATGCAGAACGGTAAAATTGGGGGATTTCAGAATGAATAAACGATTGATGATTGTCGGTGCGGGAAAAGGCGGGACCGAAGTGCTGAAAATGTTGCTCGACTCGCCGCTCGTCACCGTCGTCGCCGTCATCGACCCGGAACAGACGGCCGAAGGGATGCAACTCGCGCGGAACCAGGGGATTATGACGGCGGAGGATTGGCGGGCATGTGCCGACAAGCGTCTCGATTTCGTGATCGAGACGACGGGCCGCTCCGAGACGTTCGATGAATTGAAAGGACATTTCGCCGACGCGGTCGTCTTGCCCGGCGAGTTCATCCGCATCGTCGTCGAACGGCTGAAGCAAAATCAACAGATGCTCGAGGCGATTATCGACTGTACGAGCGAGGCCATCTCGGTCGCCGATCACAACGGGAACACGATTTTAATCAACCCGTCCTATACGCGACTGACGGGATTCAAGAAAGAAGACGTCGTCGACAAGCCGGCGACGGCCGACATCGGCATGCAGGAGAGTGTCCACTTGAAAGTGCTGTCGACCGGGCAAGGAGTCCGCGATATCCGGATGCAAATCGGGGCGACGCGGCGCGACATTCTCGTCAATGCCGAACCGATTATCGTCGAAGGGAAGTTGCGCGGGTCGGTCGGTGTCATCCGGGACGTGTCTCAAATCCGAGCGCTCCGTGACGAGCTGCAAGAAGCGAAGACACGCATCCGCAACCTCGAGGCGAAATACCAGTTCGCCGACATCATCGCGTCGAGCGACGCGATGCGCTTCGTCATCGAACAGGCCCGCCTCGCCGCGGTCACGCCGGTCACCGTCCTTATTCGCGGGGAGTCGGGGACGGGCAAGGAACTGTTCGCCCACGCCATCCACGGTGAGTCCCCGCGCAAATACAAGAAATTCGTTCGCGTCAATTGCGCGGCCATCTCCCCGACGCTCCTCGAGAGTGAGTTGTTCGGCTACGAGGACGGCGCCTTCAGTGGGGCGAAACGTGGTGGGAAGGTCGGCTATTTCGAAGAGGCCGATGGCGGCTCACTCTTCTTAGACGAAATCGGCGAACTGCCGGTCGATGTCCAAGTCAAACTACTCCGTGTCCTGCAGGAGCATGAAATCGTGCGGGTCGGGGGTACGAATGCGATTCCGGTCGACGTCCGCATCATCGCGGCGACGAACGCCGACCTTGAACAAAAAGTGGCGGACGGCACGTTCCGTGAAGACTTATATTACCGGATCAACCGGATGCCGATCCACATCCCGCCGCTCCGGGACCGGCTCGAAGAAATCGAGCCACTCTGCGAACGCATCGTCCGCAAGCTGAACCAAGAGTACGGCCGCAGCGTGCGTGGGGTGAACCGCGAGGCGACCGAGCTGTTGAAGAATCAGTATTGGAAAGGCAACGTCCGAGAGCTCGAGAATGTCCTCGGGCGGGCGATCATCTATATGGCGAGTTCCGAGCAGTGGATCGCGCCGCACCACCTACAGCTGTCACCGCGTGTCGCATCGGCCCGACCGACCGACGCGCTGTCGTTACAGGATGCCGTGTCGCGCTATGAGCGTGATTTGATTGAACGGGCCATCGAGGAGGCGGACGGCAACAAGTCAGAGGCCGCCCGGCGATTACACATTTCGATTCGGACGCTGTATAATAAACTTGAACGTATGCAATAAATTACCTGCATTTTTTTTCATACCACGCAAAAAAGTGCAGAGTCTACGACCTATTAAAGCGCTTTCAAAAGTGGAAACAAAATTGCTTGTTAGTAGATGAAGACAGGCAAGGGGGGACATGCATGAATTTTGAACGGATGCTCGAAAAGGCGAAGCAGTTGGACGGGCGCACCGTCTCGATTGCCGGGGCCGCCGATGTGGAGGTCATTCGCGCCGTCAAACTCGCGACCGATCACGGTCTATCTCGATTTAAATTGATTGGAGATGCCCGGGAGATTAAACGATTATGCGACGAGCACGGCATCGAAGATCACGCGGTCGATATCATCCACGTCAAAGGCGATAAAGAGATTGCCAAACGAGCGACGCTCGCGGTCAAGACAGGAGAAGCGGATGTGCTCATGAAAGGAATGGTCGCGACGTCGACGTTCATGAAAGCTGTGCTCAGCCGCGAGGCAGGACTCCGGACGAACCGGACGCTCAGCCATATCGCCTTATTTCAAATCCCGAACCGGGAACGATTAATCGGTGTGACCGACGCGGCCATCCATATCGCGCCGACGCTCGAAGAGAAAGTGGACATCATCGCCAATGCGGTCGATGCGATGACAGACATCGGGTACGAGCTACCGCGTGTCGCTGCCATCGCCGCCGTCGAAGTGGTCAATCCACAGATGGCCGCCACGACAGACGCGGCGCTGCTCGCCCAAATGAACCGTCGCGGCCAAATCAAAGGATGTGTCGTCGACGGACCGCTTGCGCTCGATAACGCCGTCGACATGGTCGCGGCCAAACAAAAAGGCATCGAGAGTGAGGTCGCCGGACAAGCCGACCTATTGCTCGTCCCATACATAGAGGTCGGCAACGTCCTTTATAAGTCGATGATGTACTTTGCCGGAGCGAGCGTGGCGGCGATTGTCGTCGGCGCAGCCGCACCGGTCGTTTTGACGAGCCGGGCCGATACGGCCGAGGCCAAACTGTACTCACTCGCATTCGCGCTCTTGCACGCTAAAAAATAAATTTTATGGAGGAATCATCAATGATGGAAACAAACATGGAACCACGCTTTCGAATTTTCGACGTCTTGCAGGCCGAGGACTATGAGCAAATCGTCTTTTGCCAAGACCAGGCGTCAGGACTGAAGGCGATTATCGCCATTCATGACACGACACTCGGGCCGGCTCTCGGGGGGCTGCGGATGTGGAACTATGCGTCGGAAGAAGAAGCGCTCACGGACGTCCTTCGTCTCGCAAAAGGGATGACGTACAAAAACGCGGCGGCGGGACTCAACCTTGGTGGCGGGAAGGCCGTCATCATCGGCAATGCGAAGACGGACAAATCAGAGGCGTTGTTCCGTGCATTCGGTCGTTACGTGCAATCGCTCAGCGGACGCTATATCACGGCCGAGGACGTCAATACGTCGGTCGCCGATATGGACTTCATCCACATGGAAACGGATTACGTGACCGGCGTCAGCCCGGCGTTCGGATCGAGCGGCAACCCATCGCCGGTGACGGCGTATGGCGTGTATCGCGGCATGAAGGCGGCAGCGAAATGGAAGTTCGGTTCGGATTCGCTCGCCGGCAAGACGGTCGCTGTCCAAGGGGTCGGCAACGTCGCCTACAACTTGTGCCGTCACTTACATGAAGAAGGGGCCCACTTGGTCGTCACCGACATCAACGAAGAGGCGCTCAAACGCGCGGAGACGGACTTCGGCGCGACGGTCGTCAAACCGGACGAGATTTATGCGGTCGATTGTGACATCTTCGCCCCGTGTGCGCTCGGTGCGATCATCAATGACAAGACGATCCCGCTACTCAAGGCTCAAATCGTCGCCGGTGCGGCCAACAACCAGCTCGCTGAAGATCGTCACGGGGACGTGCTCGAGGAGCGCGGCATTCTGTATGCGCCGGACTTCGTCATCAACGCGGGCGGTGTCATCAACGTGGCCGACGAGCTCGAAGGCTATAACCGTGAGCGGGCGATGAAGAAAGTCGAACTCATCTATGACAACATGCAGCGCGTCTTCGAGATCGCCGAGCGCGACGGGGTACCGACGCATGTCGCTGCCGAGAAGATGGCAGAGGAGCGGATTCAGATGATGTCGCGTTCGCGCAGCCAGTTCTTGAAAGTCGAAAAGAGCTTACTCGGTGGGCGCTGAGATGACACGACAGCTCATTCTCGCCATCAACCCGGGGTCGACTTCGACGAAGGTCGGCTTGTTTGACGGAGCGGACGAGATTTTATCTCGTACCGTCCGTCACGAGGCCGACGTCACAGGATTGTCACTTCCGGAGCAACTCCCGCATCGAGAACGTGAAGTGCGGGACTTATTGGCCGAAACGGGCATTGCGGGCGAGGACTTGTCCGCAATCGTCGGTCGCGGGGGATTACTGGCCCCGATGACATCGGGGACGTACGCCGTCAATCCGCTCATGCGTGAGGATTTAGCGAGCGGTCGTTTCGGGATGCATGCCTCGAACTTGGGTGGACTACTCGCTTATAAACTCGGTGAATTATTTCAGGTACCGAATTTCATCGTCGATCCAGTCGTCGTCGATGAGCTCGGCCCGCTCGCGCGTGCGACGGGAATGCCGGAAATCAATCGTCGCAGCATCTTTCACGCCTTGAATCAAAAAGCGGTCGCAAAACGTTTCGCAGTCGAAAATGGAAGCGATTACAAACAGCTCAACTTGATTATCGCCCACCTCGGAGGAGGTATCACAGTCGGCGCTCACGCCAAAGGCGCCGTCATCGATGTGAACAACGGACTCGACGGCGACGGGCCGCTCGCACCGGAACGGGCAGGCTCGATTCCTGTTGGACAGGTAGTAGAACTATGTTATAGTACCAGGTATAAAGAGTCGGAAATGAAACAGAAAATCGTCGGACGCGGAGGGCTGTTTGCCCACCTCGGAACGTTCGACGCGATCGAGATCGAACAGCGCATGGCAGATGGCGATGAACAGGCCGCTCTTCTTTACGAGACGATGGCATACCGCGTCGCCCAGGAAATCGCCAAACATGGCGCCACGCTTCGCGGCGACGTCGACGCGATTCTGTTGACGGGTGGCATTGCCTATTCGACTTGGCTGACCGAGCAAATCAGTGCGCGCGTCGGCTATTTGGCGCCGGTCCACATCTATCCGGGCGAAGATGAGCTGAAGGCACTCGCCGAAGGCGCACTCCGGGCCATCCGACATGAAGAAGCAGTTCGAGAATATGAGGGGGATACACATGGCACGAGAATTTGAGATCGTCGTCATCGGCGGCGGTCCTGGCGGATATGTCGCAGCCATCAAGGCGGCCCAAGCCGGGAAAACTGTCGCAATCGTGGAGGCCGAGAAACTCGGCGGGACATGTCTACATAAAGGCTGCATCCCGACGAAGGCGTTGTTGAAAGCGGCCCACGTCTATCAGACGGCAAAACACGGGAGCACGTACGGTGTTGAGACGGGATCCGTTTCGTTCAACATGGAGCGGGCCCAGTCGTTCAAACGCGACTTGGTCGCGGGACTAGAAAAAGGTATTGAGCACTTGATGAAGCAAGGTAAAATCGAGGTGTTTCGCGGAAAGGCATCGATTTTGGGACCGAGCATCTTCTCGCCGCAGCCGGGAACGGTCGCGGTTGAAGACGAATCCGGTGAGTCCGAGCTCATCTTGCCGAACCAGCTCATCATCGCGACAGGGTCGATTCCCCGCGAACTGCCAGGGCTGCCGTTTGACCATACACGCATCTTGAACTCGGATGACCTGCTCCAGTTCGAACAGTTGCCAGAATCCATCGCCATCGTAGGCGGTGGGGTCATCGGTGTCGAATGGGCCTCGATGCTCATCGACCTTGATGTCGCGGTCACGCTGATTGAAGTCGGGGAGCGTCTGTTGCCGCTCGAAGACAAGGCGGTGTCACGGGAAGTCGAGCGACTCCTGAAAAAACGGGGCGTCCGTGTGTTGAAGAACGTCACCGTCGACCCGGAGCGTACAGAAGTAGCAACCGATGCCGTCTCGCTCGCGGTCGGCGAAGAGACGATCTCGGTCGAGTGTGTACTCGTCTCGGTCGGACGGGTCGCCAATACGGAACATCTCGGGTTACAGAACACATCGATTGTCGTCGAGAACGGTGTCATCCAAGTCGATGAACAGTATCGGACGAAAGAACGTCACATCTTCGCCATCGGAGACTGCATCGGCAAACTTCAACTCGCCCATGTCGCCTCGGCGGAAGGTGTGAAGGCGGTCGAGACGATTCTCGGTCACGAGCCGACTCCGCTCGACTACGCCTTGATCCCGCGTTGTGTCTATGGGGTCCCGGAAGTCGCATCGGTCGGCATGACCGAAGAAGGTGCCAAAGCAGCCGGGCATGAAGTCAAAACGGGCACGTATCGTTTCAACGGCCTCGGCAAGGCCCGTATCGAAGGGCAAGCGGATGGATTCGTCAAACTCGTGTCGGACAAGTCGACGGACGACCTGCTCGGTGTGCATATCGTCGGACCAAAAGCGACAGAACTAATCACAGAAGGCGGACTCGCTCTCGTCTTGAACGCCACGGCATGGGAAATGGGCCAACTCGTCCATCCTCACCCGGCGCTGAGCGAAGCGTTCCAAGAAGCGGCACTGGCCGTTGACGGATTACCGATTCACGCCTAAGGAGGAAACAGAATGGAACAGATGACTGTGAATTCATATGAGGAACTAGGATTGACGAAACAAGACCTCGGTGCGATGTACGAGACGATGGTCCGTGCCCGTAAAATCGATGAGCGCATGTGGAAATTGAACCGTGCCGGAAAAATCCCGTTCGTCGTCTCGTGTCAAGGACAAGAGGCGGCCCAAGTCGGGGCGGCGTTCGCGCTCGAAAAAGGGACGGACTATATTCTTCCGTATTACCGCGATGTCGCCGTTGTCCTCCACTTCGGACAGACGGCTCGCGATTTAATGTTGTCGGCGTTCGCCAAGGCGGAAGACCCAAACTCAGGCGGCCGTCAAATGCCGGGCCATTTCGGTTCGAAACAGCATCGCATCGTGACGGGCTCGTCTCCGGTGACGACACAAGTGCCGCATGCGGTCGGTGTGGCGCTCGCCGCCAAACTGAAAAAAGAAGAGCTCGTCACGTTCGTCTCGTTCGGAGAAGGCTCATCGAACCAAGGTGACTTCCACGAAGGTGCAAACTTCGCGGGTGTGCATAAGTTGCCTGTGATTTTGTTCTGTGAGAACAACAAATACGCCATCTCGGTACCGCTCTCGAAGCAACTCGCTTGCGAGCGCGTATCGGACCGCGCCCAAGGTTACGGGATGCCAGGCGTCACGGTCGATGGGACAGATCCGATTGCCGTTTATGTCGCCGTGAAAGAAGCCCGCGCCCGCGCCCTTCGCGGCGAAGGCCCGACGCTCATCGAAGCCGAAGTCGAACGTCTCGTACCGCACTCGTCGGATGACGATGACAAAGCGTATCGCTCGGTCGAAGAGTTGGCCGACCTTAAGAATCGTGACGGGAATCAATTGTTCCGGAAGCGTTTGATTGAAGATGGCGTCATGACCGAGGAAGAACTCGCAGAGATCGAGGCGAACGTCGATCGTGAAGTCAATGAGGCGACTGCTTACGCCGATAAGGCACCATATGCGTCTCCTGAATCGACGATGGACCATGTGTACGAGGGGGAAATGTGATGAAAACGTTTATTGAAGCGATCAATGAAGCGATCCATGAAGAAATGGAACGCGATGAGAACGTCTTCGTGCTCGGGGAAGATGTCGGCGTCCGAGGCGGTGTATTCCGCGCGACGCAAGGCTTGATTGAGAAGTACGGCGAGGACCGCGTCATCGATGCGCCGCTCGCCGAGAGCGCAATCGCAGGTGTCGGAATCGGGGCGGCCATGTATGGCATGCGTCCGATCGCCGAAATGCAATTCGCCGACTTCATCATGCCAGCGGTCAACCAAATCGTCTCCGAAGCGGCAAAAATCCGCTACCGTTCAAATAACGATTGGACGTGCCCGATGGTCATCCGTGCACCGTTCGGCGGCGGGATTCATGGCGCACTCTATCACTCCCAATCGGTCGAGGCGATGTTCAACTCGACGCCTGGACTCAAAGTCGTCATCCCATCTGACCCGGTCGATGCGAAAGGGTTGCTCAAGGCAGCCATCCGCTCGAACGACCCGGTCCTCTTCTTCGAACATAAACGGGCGTACCGCCTCTTGAAAGCCGACCTTCCGACCGACGACTATACGGTCGAAATCGGCAAGGCCGCCGTCAAGCGGGAAGGTGACGACATCACAATCATCACGTACGGTCTGTGCGTCCACATGGCCCAGGAAGCGGCGAAGACGCTCGAAGCCGAAGGCATCAGCACGCACATCCTCGATTTGCGCACGATCTATCCGCTCGACCAAGAAGGGATCGTCGAAGCCGTCAAGAAGACCGGGAAAGTGCTCCTCGTCACCGAGGACAATAAGGAAGGCAGCATCATCGGGGAAGTCGCGGCCATCATCGCGGAGAAAGCGCTGTTCGAACTCGATGCGCCGATCGAGCGTCTGGCGGGACCGGACGTTCCGTCGATGCCGTATGCACCACCGATGGAGAAGTTCTTCATCGTATCCCCTGAAAAAATCGCGGAGCGGGCACGTCAGCTCGCCGCCTTTTAAGGAGGGGTCATATGGAACAGACAATTAAAATGCCACAGCTCGGGGAAAGTGTCACTGAGGGGACGATCACAACGTTTCTCGTCAAACCAGGTGACCGCGTCGAGGAGTATGAGCCGCTCGCCGAAGTCATGACCGATAAAGTAACCGCTGAGATTCCGGCGACGAGTGCCGGTGTCGTGAAACAGATTTTAATCAGTGAAGGCGACACGGTCGCCGTCGGCACACCGGTCCTCGTCATGGAAGTCGAAGGTGCCGATTCGGCGCCAGCGAAAGCAGAAGTGGTAGCAGAACCGGCACAAGTCGAAGCGGCCCCGGTCGAGACGAAGCAAGCGGTCACTGTAGCGTCGGCCGCACCACGAAAACAGAATAATAACGGTCGTTTCTCGCCGGCCGTCATCCGACTCGCCAATGAGAACGCGATTGACTTGAACGAACTCGACGGCAGTGGCCTCGGTGGTCGCATCACGCGCAAAGATGTCCTCCGCTACTTATCGGAAGGCCGTCCGGTCAAGCCGGAAGCGGCGACGCAAGTGCCGGTCCAAGAGACGATGACACAAACGAAGCTCGACGTACCTGAGACGGCCGCGGCACCTTCCGTATCACCATCTGTGCCGGCAACCGACGGGTCGTCGGACCGAGTCGAACTCATTCCGACGGCAGGTGTCCGTCAAGCGATTGCCAACAACATGGTCCGCTCGAAACATGAGGCCCCGCATGCGTGGCTCATGATCGAGGCCGATGTGACAAACCTCGTCACGGCTCGGGCCAAGTTGAAAGACGAGTTCTTCAAACGGGAAGGTGTCAAACTGACGTTCATGCCGTTCTTCATGAAAGCGGCGATCGAGGCGCTCAAAAAACATCCGATGATGAACTCGGAATGGGCGGGCGATCACATCAAAGTCCATCAAGACATCCATCTATCGGTCGCCGTCGCGGCGAACGACGCCCTCTACGTCCCGGTCATCAAGCACGCGGACGAGAAGAACATCAAAGGTCTCGCCGTCGCACTTCAAGACGTCGCGGTCCGTGCCCGCGGCAACCGCTTGAAAGCGGACGAGATGCGGGGCGGCACGTTCACGATCAACAATACGGGTGCGTTCGGTTCGATTCAGTCGGCACCGATTCTGAATTACCCGCAAGCGGCAATCTTGTCGGTCGAGTCGATCGTGAAGCGCCCAGTTTGGGTGAACGGGATGTTCGCGGCGCGTGACATGGTCAACTTGTGCATGTCGGTCGACCACCGTGTCCTCGACGGTCTCGTCGCCGGTCAGTTCTTGCAGGCGATCAAACAGTCGCTCGAGTCCATCGACCCAGACACGTATACGCTCTATTGATTCATGTCCTGCCTTCGACCGAGGGCAGGATTTTTCATATGGAAAATAAAAAAGCCACGGAATTGTCCGTGGCAACATGGTTCAGATGGAACGTTCAATCAACGCTTCGATATCGCGGCGAATTCGTTCGGGCGAAGTGAGCTCGGCGTTCGTGTAGCTGAGGCGGTGTGTCGATTCGTCGGTCCCGGTCAAGTCGGCGAACAGGCTGCCGAGATTGTGGACGCTCTTGTCGACTTGAATCAATAAGTCTAACGACGATTCTGTTTGGAGCATGACGACTTCGAGCTCATCGAGTTTACGTCCGTAGCTCGTCCCGTTCGGCGAGTATTCGAGCTCTTGGGCAATCGGGAGACGGCCGGAACGATGCCGGGCCGGAAGCATCTCCGTATCGGCCTTCTTCAAGCGGAAGCCGATGTCGTCGAGCACGTCGAGGACGACTTGTTGGGCCTGGTTCGGTTTGACGAGAATCGAGTCCTCGTCTTTCGGGTCGACGGCCTGGGCGATATCGAGACCGGTCTCGATCCACGATTTCGATTGGCTGACCGAAATCGGCGTGTTGAACGGCACGTCAATTGTGAACGGGATTTCCTTCACTTCTTCGGGACCGATCATGAACGGCGCTTCGTTCAACAAAATCTTCTCGATCGTGAACGTCGAATACGTCGTCTTGTCGTTCACCTCATGCTTATAGAGCGTGTTGAAGAAGATGTAAATCCGGTCGACCGATTGCTCGGTGCTGCCTCCCTTGATATGGACGACACCATTCAGTGTCCCGCCTGGCACACAGGCACTCTCTTCGAGTCGCGTATCCACCGTCGCGGCGCCGATTCCAATCGATGATAATAACTTTTTAAACATACAATGATCCTCCTTTGACGTTTGCACGTGTTCGTGTAATAGTATGTACGAATACACGTGAACAAAAGTTTCGAAACTATTGAAAAAAGGATGAACGCAGTGGAATATACAGCATTAACCGAACGGCTGGCTGATGTGATTCGCCAGAACGAGCTCGTCACAGCGACAATAAGTCAACCGCGTCAAAAGTCGAACGATTTACGCCGGGTCAAATTGAAGCCGGTCCTGTTGAAAGGCGAGTACCATATACAATTCGAATACCAATTTGAACGGGTAATGAAACATAAAAATCTCACACCGGACGAGGCGGTCATCGAACTCGATGAATTGCTCGAGACGTTCCGCCAAGGACAGTTCCAGTTGAAGGCGTCCGAGTTCCACTTTCAACTGTCTAAAAAGTTCAAAGTGACGTTCAAGGAGCGCGAGACGGCCGTCAAACAAGTGAAGCTGAGTCATAACCGCGAGAAGCAGTACCTGTTGCCGCTCGATGAGCCGGTACCGTTCCTCATCCGACTCGGCGTCCAGTCCGAGGATGGGAAAGTGAAACGCCAAAAGTATGACAAGTTCAAGCAAATCAACCGCTTCCTCGAATTTATCGAAGACTCGATCAAACATTTACCGACCGACCGGACCATCCGGATTCTCGATTTCGGCTCCGGGAAGTCGTATTTGACGTTCGCCCTCTATCACTTCTTGCATGAGATGAAAGGCTATGACGTCCATATCACCGGGCTCGATTTGAAGAAAGAAGTCATCGAGGAATGTGCCGGGATTGCGAGCGACCTCGGGTATGAACGTCTCGAGTTCCTCGTCGGTGACATCAATGAGTTCGAAGGGGAGACGGCGGTCGATATGGTCGTCACACTTCATGCGTGCGACGTCGCAACGGATATGGCGCTCGCTCGGGCCGTGCGTTGGGGGGCGAAAGTCATCTTGAGCGTGCCGTGTTGTCAAAAAGAATTGAACCGTCAACTTGAGGCACCGAGCCTTGACGTCATGTTGCAGCATGGACTCATCAAAGAACGGTTCGCGGCGCTCGCCACCGATTCGATTCGGGCCGAATTACTTGGACTCGTCGGCTATGAGGCGCAACTCCTCGAGTTCATCGATATGGAGCACACGCCGAAGAACATCCTCATCCGGGCCTATTTGACGAACCGGGAAGCGACCGCTGAAGCGCGGGCCCGCTATGTGGCCTTCAAGACGCTGTTGAACGCGACACCGTTCCTTGAAGGACAATTGAGCGATAGACTTGTCCTAACCGATCCACTAGACGTAAAATAAGAAAGAACAGACGCAAGTCGAAAGGGGAAACAATATGGATTTTCAATTATACTTTCAAGATGTAGTCGAACAAGCTCGCAATGAGGTACGCTCTGCAGGGTACACAGAACTCACGACACCGGAAGAAGTTGACGCAGCATTAACGAAAGAAGGCAAGACGCTCGTGCTCGTCAACTCGGTATGTGGCTGTGCCGGTGGCATCGCTCGTCCGGCAGCCGCGTACGTGAATAAGATGGAAGGCGTCAAACCGGACCAGTTCGTGACTGTGTTCGCGGGTCAAGACCGTGAAGCGACTGACCGCGCCCGTGAATACTTCGAAGGTTATGCCCCGTCGTCACCATCGATCGCGCTGTTAGAAGACGGCAATATCGTCACGATGGTCGAACGGAGCACAATCGAGTCATCAACGGCCGAAGAGCTCGTCGAGCAGTTACAGACGTTGTTCGATATTTACTACGCCTAAGAAGTGAGCGCAGAGGCATTGCCTTTGCGCTTTTCCTTAAGAAGGGATCGATGAGATGGAACCAGTCGTCAAAATCATGAGCGAGGCCGAATATACGATTGCTTTGTCGCGCGGCGAGATCAACGAGCCGACCCTCCAAACGGAAGGGTACATTCGTTGTTGCACCCCGCAACAGATCGGCAAATTCGTGCGTCGACATTATCATGGGGAGCGAGTCGTGCTCGTCTCGTTCCATGTCGGACGTCTCGGCAGCCTGCTCCACTATGAGTTTGACGAGGACGGGGAACGCTATCCCCACGTGTATAGCGCCATTCCCATCGCTTCGGTCAAACGAGTGCAGCCCTACGGCTCTCGGGACAATGGTACGGTCACTTATTTTGCTTACGAGCGAATGTGACCGTATTTTTTTTAGATTTTATGCATGAATATACTTTACAAGTAATAATTATGTGTATATAGTGGTTGAAGAACAAGTCGGACATATGATGAGTCAGAGAACAGTTGAGCAACATTCACATATATGTCATAATTTTGTTAAAGTTCTGATAATTTCATCCTATTGAAGAAAGGGACGATGAACATGAAAAAAGGTTTTCTAGCATTATGTATCGCAAGCCTAGCCGCTTTTACTGTAGCCTGTGGGGCAGACGTGAACGAAGGAGGTTCGACATCGACCGATGAAGATGACAAAGTCATCGTCATGGGGACGAGTGCGGACTACTTCCCATATGAATTCGTCGATACGGCGAACGGGGATGAGATTGTCGGATTCGATATCGATATCGCCAAGCAAGTGGCCGAGAACATGGGCTACGAATTGAAAATTGAAGACATGGACTTCGGGAGCCTGCTCGGGGCGCTCAACGCCGGTCGTGTCGATTTCGTCATGGCGGGTATGACACCGACAGAAGAACGGAAAGAGAACGCCGATTTCTCAGACATCTACTTCACGGCGAAGAACTTGATTTTGTCAAAAGGGGATGCCATCCAGTCGCTTGAGGACTTGGACGGGAAACAAGTCGGGGTCCAACTCGGATCGATTCAAGAAGGGATTGCCAAAGAGCAAATCCCGGGTGCTGAAATCGTCGCCTTGAACAAGATTCCAGAGATTATTCAAGAAATCAAGACCGGCCGCATCGATGCGATGGTCATCGAGGACACGGTCGCGAAGAAATATCTCGATCAAGACAGTGAACTCACGACGTTTGAAATCGTCGACGAGGAAGAGGCCGGTTCAGCCGCTGCCTTCCGTAAGGACGACGAGCTCCGTGATCAGTTCAATGAAGAGTTGAACAAGATGATCGATTCAGGAGAAATCGAGAAGTTGGCTCAAAAATGGTTCGAACAAGAAGCTGCACCAGCTGAATAAAGATTGTAGAAGGCTGACTGAAAGCATCAGTCAGCCTTTTTTAGGAGGAACTCACAATGGATTTTAGTCGGATTTATGATTCTATCCCGTATATTCTCGAAGGGATTCCCGTCATGTTCCAAGTCGTGCTCGTCTCGGCCTTGTTCGGGATTACGCTTGGCGTCGTCGTCGCCACATTCAAAATCGTCCCAAACCGTCTCGTCAACTTCATCGGGCACGCCTATACGGCCGTGTTCCGCGGAACCCCGCTCATCTTGCAACTCGCAATCATCCACTTCGGATTGCCGCAATTGACCGGATATATCACGACGCCATACCAATCGGCCGTCATCGCCTTCTCACTCAACTCGGCGGCGTATATCTCGGAAATCATTCGGGCCGGGATTCAAGCGGTCGATAAAGGCCAGTGGGAAGCGTCGGATGCCCTCGGCGTCCCGTACGTCAAACAACTGCGGTCAATCATCTTGCCGCAGGCGTTCAAAAACATCTTGCCGGCCCTCGTCAACGAGATGATTACGCTCACGAAAGAATCGGCGCTCGTCTCGACGGTCGGTGTGCTCGACATCATGCGCCGGGCGCAAATCGTCGGTGGGCAAAAGGCGATCTACTTTGAACCGCTCCTGTTTGCCGGTGTGATATACTTTACAATAGTGATGGTGTTGACGTATCTTGGTCAACGTCTAGAAAAACGGCTTAGAAAGAGTGATGGCAGATGATACAAGTAAACGATTTATACAAACAATTTGGTGACCTCGAGGTCCTCAAAGGCATTACGACATCGATTGAGAAAGGGGAAGTCGTCGCCGTCATCGGTCCGTCCGGTTCGGGGAAATCGACGTTCCTCCGTTGCTTGAACATGCTCGAGGTGCCGACGTCTGGAACGGTCAGCGTCGCCGGCTATGAGCTCACGAAAAAAGGGGCGAACGTCTCGAAAGCACGCCAAAATATCGGGATGGTGTTTCAACAGTTCAACTTGTTCCCGCATATGAGCGTGCTCGACAATTTGATATACGCGCCGATCAACGTCTTGAAAGTGAGCAAGGCCGAGGCGATTGAACGGGCGAAAAAGCTCCTCGAACGGGTCGGATTGTCCGAGAAAATCGACGCCTATCCGAGTCAACTGTCGGGTGGACAAAAACAACGTGTCGCGATCGCCCGGGCGCTCGCCATGGAGCCGAACGTCATGTTGTTCGATGAGCCGACGTCAGCGCTCGACCCAGAGATGGTCAACGAAGTGCTCGATGTCATGAAAGGGCTCGCCGAGTCTGGGATGACGATGGTCGTCGTCACGCACGAGATGGGCTTTGCCCGTGAAGTGGCGGACCGTGTCCTCTTCCTCGACGAAGGCATCTTGATGGAGGAAGGCAAACCGGCCGACCTGCTTCTCAATCCGCAGACCGACCGCGCAAAACGCTTCTTAGAAAAAGTCTTATAACTGAAACGATCCATCTGACACCAGAAAGGGAGGATTTCAATGAAGATCACCTACTATGGCCACGCGACCGTGCAACTCGATATCGACGGGACATCCGTCTTAATCGATCCGTTCCTGACGAGCAATCCGCATACGGACGTCGACCCGGCGAGTGTCAAAGCAGACTATATCTTGCTCACCCACGCCCATTTTGACCATATCGAAGACGTCGAATTGATTGCGAAACAGACGGGCGCAACGATCGTCGCGACACACGAGCTGGCGACATATTATGAGAAGAAGGGTTTTTCGGTCCACGGCATGAACATCGGGGGCGGCCATTCGTTCGCGTTCGGCCGCGTCACGATGACGCAGGCGTTCCATAGCTCGAGTCTCGACATGGGCGACGTCCCAGTCTATATGGGAATGCCGGGCGGGTTCATCATCGAGACGAACGCGCTCACGGTATACCACGCCGGGGACACGGCACTATTTTCGGATATGAAACTGTACGGCGAACGCTTCGAGATCGACGTCGCCTTCCTCCCGATCGGGGACAACTTCACGATGGGACCGGTCGACGCACTCGATGCGGCGCACTGGCTCCAAGCAAAACGAGTCGTCCCAATCCATTTCGATACGTTCCCGCCCATCAAACAAGACGCACGGGCGTTCTGCGATCAATTGCACCAACGTGGTCTCTTGATTGAGCCGAACACGACGATTGAGATTTGATGATGCATCCAGCGGTGCTCGAGACCGAACGGTACGTGGCGAAGCTGCATGCCGGAGACCATACCGGCCATGATATGGCCCATCTCGACCGCGTGCGCCGTTTGACGACGCATCTCGCGGAAGGCGAAGCGGTCGACGGTCTCGCTTTGACGCTCGCGGCGCTCTTGCATGATGTCGAGGATGAGAAGCTTGGACGTGATAAAGGTCTCGTCGCACGTCACCTTGACACGTTACCGATCGACCCCGAACAACGGGCTCACGTCCTGACGATGATTGAAGAGTCGTCCTTTTCAAAAGGACGGTCCCCGTCGTCACGTGAGAGCGCGATGCTGCAAGACGCCGACCGGCTCGACGCGATTGGGGCAATCGGCATCGCCCGGACGTTCCAATTTGCCGGCGCACGTGGCAATAGCCTCCACGGCGAGGGTGACTCGAAAAGCGCGATCGCTCATTTCGAGGAGAAGTTGCTCCGGCTCGCGAATCAAATGCATACGGAACGGGCGAGACGAATCGCCCGGGACCGCCACGCGTTCATGGTTATCTTTTTGGACCGGTTCGAAGCGGAATGGACAGGGCAAGACATATGAAACGGCCGAGGAATCCCTCGGCCGTTTTTTGGTTAGAACGGATGTTTATTTAACCAATGGCCACCGTCGAGGGAAATGCATTCCCCGTTCAAATAGCGCATCTCGTCCGACGCCATCCAAAAGGCGAGGTCGGCAATCTCTTCCGGTGTCCCGAACCGTCCGAGCGGCACATTGCGGCGGATGCGCTCGACTTCTTTGACGTGGACGGCTAGTTTGTCGGCTCCACCTGTCCGCTCGATTGGACCCGGGCTAATCGCGTTCACACGCGCCCCGAACTGATATCCCCATTCGACGGCGAGCGTTCGCGTCAAATTGAGCACACCGGCCTTGGCGGCCGCGCTCGGTGCGACACCGGCGCCCGCTTGCCAGGCATACGACGCGACCATGTTGATGATGGAGCCGTCACGCAGTTGCTCCCGTTCCCAATGCTTGCCGAGCACGTGGGTGCAGTTGAACGTCCCGTTCAAGACGATGTCGATGACGCTCGTCCATCCGTTCGGCGTCAAGTCGAGCGTCGGGCAAACGAAATTACCGGCCGCGTTGTTAACGAGCGCGTGCACTGGACCGAACCGTTCAATGATTTGATCGAGCGCAACGGCACACCCCTCATAGTCACGCACATCGTGTTGCACGGCTATCGCCGCTCCGGCCCCGATGGTCTCCAGTTCGCCCATCGCTTCTTGTAGCCGCTCCTCGTTGCGGCCGCTGATGGCGACGTTCCAGCCCTCGGTCTTAAATTTTAGCGCCATCGCCTTGCCCATCCCCGATGAGCCACCTGTGATCCAAATCGTTTTCATACAAATCCCCCTTTGGAATGAATGGTCGTTCAGTTTATGTATTCGCTCAGCGAAGGGGGGATTCCTGCAAAAAAAGTGACGGCCGTTGGGCCATCACTTCAACTGCTCTAAATAGGTCAATCCGAGTTCACGGTCGATGCGATACATCGTCCCGGCGACTTTCTCGCCCCAATACGGGTCCGAGGCGTAATTGACGTTGACGCCTTCTTGTTTATTGCCAGGGAACGGTCCTCGGTCATAGGCGCCCGTCACGTACTTTTCGGCGAATAAACGAGCCGCCGCATCGATGCTCGCCTCGACAGACGGATAGGAGGCCGCATTTCCGCTCGGGTCGTTGTCGGTCGCCTGGAAGCCGAACAAGTTATTCTTTTCCCGGGCGATGGCTGACGTACCGAATCCGGACTCGTGTCCGGCGACGGCCATGAGGAACAAGGCGTTGATGCCGAACTCTGCCTCGGCATCTTTGAAGGCGTCGCCTTTACCAGCGAGCGGGCTGTCGTCGAGTGAGCCGAGGAAGGCGTCGAGCTCGCGAGCCGAATACGGTGCCTTCGACGCGATCGAGGCGAACTGGTATGGCGAATCGAACACGTCGCGCACGTCCTCCGTATAATAGCGGTCGGACGACTGTTGCGGCGCCGGTCCGACGAGGAACGTCCCGGCCAAGTTGCCGTTCGCCTCGACGGTATGGAACACTTGTCCGTCCCGCATCTGATAGAAGCCGCGACGCTCGACGACGGCGTCTGGATAAAGCGTCATGTCGGCCGGCTTCACGTAGACGTCGGCGCCGGAAATGTTCACCAACAAATGCTTGTCGGCCGTCTGCACGAGACGGAGGCGGGTCCCACCGGCGACATACGACTGCCGTTTCTTAAACTCGGCGTCTTGATACAAGTTCGTGATTCGGTCGGTCGGGGTGACGGCGATACCGGTACCTATGAAGTCGATGACGTCGCCTGACGCATCGAGCAGGGCCCGGTTGCCCCCACGTTCCATATAGTCCCGCGCCTCGTCGAGTGACTCAAATGATCGGGTCGAGACGTCCCCGCTGTCATAGGTCTGAACGGTATACGAGCCGCTCGGACGGTCTTGGAGCCAAAGGAAACCTAAAACGGCGAGGGCGAGCGTGAGCAGCGTGGGAATCACGCCACGTTTTTTTCTTTTCAATACGATCACTTCCAAACATATGGATTGCCAAACGGAACAAACTAGTGAACAATTTTGTGAGAGAGGAGGAGATTTTATGAAAATCGGATCACGTACGCTCAAGACGGCGGCAGCAGCCGGGATCGCCATGCTCATCTCCGAGACGATTCATCTCGATTACTACGTCTTCGCAGCCATCATCGCCATCCTCAGTATTCAGGAGACACGGAAAAAGTCGTTTCGGGCTTCCTATGAGCGGGTCATGGCCAGCCTGATTGCAATCGGCATGGGGGCATTAATGTTCACCTTGCTCGGTTATTCACCGGCGACGCTCACACTTTATTTTGTCATGTTCATCCCACTCGTTCAACAGCTCAAACTGCAGGACGGCATGATCACGAGTGTCGTCATCTTGACCCATCTATATACGGAAGGGCAGTTCTCGCTCGATTTGTTCGTGAACGAGCTGTTATTGATCGCCATCGGCGTCGGGGTCGGACTCGTCGTCAACATGTATATGCCGACACTTGATAAAGAGATCGAGCGCATCAAAGACAATATCGACCGGGCCCTCGCCGTTCACTTTTATGATGTGGCCGCCTGTGTCGAGACGGGCGTCTATAACGACCATTCGATGATGCTCTTGAAGACGCGGGATTATTTGAAACAAGGGAAAGACCTCGCGCTCCGTCGCATGGGGAACTCGATTGGGAAGCGGAACGAGGACATGGATTACCTGTACTTCCGAATGCGGGAGCGGCAATATGACATCTTGAAGCGCATCGCCGAGAACTCACGGGAGATCACGATGGTCGTCAATGAGGCCAAACCGGTCGCGACGTTCCTTCGGCGCGTCGGCGACAACGTCAACCAACGGGCCGACGCTTCGACGTTCCTACGGGAGCTCGAAGAGACGATTGAGCATTATCGAAAAAACGTACCCCTCCCCACGTCGCGTGAGGAATTTGAGGTACGTTCATCGTTATTAAATATTTTGTCGGACGTGAAAAGCTACTTGATTTTAAAAGAGCGGTATATCCTGCTGTTACAGGAACATGGCCACCCCGGACAAAAACGTGCTCAATAAAAAGATGGATACGATGACGACGACACCGATTTGAATGATGCGTTGACGCTTTTTCTGTTTCTTACTCATGACGTTCCTCCAAATGTGTTTGTCCTCATTGTACAGAATGGAAAAGGTTCGTGCAAACGGCACGAGTTTGTTATAATAACCTAGAAATGTTTGGATGGAGGGATGTTTTCATGGTAAACGAGAAACGAGTGCTTGACACATTTTTACAACTGGTCGGGATCGACTCAGAGACGAAAGAAGAAGCAGTCATCTGTGAGCATTTAAAGGCGGTCTTCACAGAGCTCGGATGCGACGTCTATGAAGACGATGCGTCGACGAAAACGGCTCATTCAGGTAACAACTTGATTATTACGCTACCGGCGACGAAACAAGGCGTCGACCCGATCTATTTCACGGCGCATATGGATACGGTCACACCTGGTAAAGGAATCAAGACGAGTATTCAAGACGGTTACGTCGTGACGGATGGGACGACCATCCTCGGGGCGGATGATAAAACCGGATTGACGGCGATGATCGAACTCGTTCGCGTGTTGACGGAACAAGCGATTCCACACGGTCAAATCCAGTTCGTGATCACAGTCGGAGAAGAATCTGGGCTCGTCGGGGCAAAAGTGCTCGATCTTTCGAAAATTGATGCGAAGTTTGGATTCGCGCTCGATTCGGATGGCCCGGTCGGCGACATTATCGTCGCAGCACCGACTCAGGCGAAAGTGAACGCCAAAATCTATGGCAAGACGGCTCATGCCGGTGTAGCCCCGGAAAAAGGTGTATCGGCGATTCAAATCGCGGCGAAAGCAATCGCGAAGATGAAGTTAGGTCGCATCGATGATGAGACGACGGCAAACATCGGACGCTTCGAAGGCGGCCGTGCCACGAACATCGTCTGCGACTACGTCGAAGTCCTCGCCGAGGCGCGTTCATTGATTCATGAAAAAATGGAAGCACAAGCCGAAGCGATGAAACAAGCGTATCTTGACGCAGCTGAAGAACATGGCGGACGTGCGGAAGTCGACATCGACATCATGTACCCAGGCTTTAAGTTCGAAGAAGGGGACGAAGTCGTCGAAGTGGCGAAAGCAGCCGCGACAGCGATTGGCCGTCCAATTCGAATCTTGCATTCGGGCGGCGGTTCTGACGCCAACGTGATTGCCGGCGGTGGGATTCCGACCGTCAACCTTGCTGTCGGATATGAAGAAATTCATACGACGAACGAGCGTATGCCACTCGTCGAACTGTACAAGTTGGTTGAATATGTCGTTCAAATTGTCGAGCTCGTCGCGACACCTAAAACGAAATGAAAAAGAGCCGACGTGATGTCGGCTCTTCCTATGTGTTCGAGCTATTATGCGGCGAACTCCAACGATTCTAAAACGAGTTCGTCTGAACAGTGAAGTTCCATCGCTATGTCGTGAATGAGGATTGAGGTGCCTAATTCTTGTTGGTGTTTGCGATTCATTGAAGTCGCCCGTTCCCGGATCTGTTGATAGATCGAGTCGGAATGTTCAACTTTCTTCATCACGGATCACATCCTTTTTCAACGATTGCCTACAGTATAGCATGGAATGGACGACAAGAAAGGACAATATTATTTATGAAGTTACAATTTTTAGGAACTGGCTCCGGTATGCCGTCGAAACAACGGAACGTCTCGGGGTTGGCACTTACGCTTGCGAAACAGACGTGGCTTATCGATTGTGGCGAGGCGACCCAGCACCAAATGTTGCATACGAAAGTCAAGCCGCGCAAAGTCTCAGCCGTCTGGGTGACACACCTTCACGGGGATCACGTCTTCGGTCTGCCCGGGTTTCTGTCGACGCGCTCGGCGCTCGACGGATCGAGCCCGCTCACCTTGTATGGACCGAAAGGCATCAAGAAATGGCTCGAGTTGACGATGAAAGTAACCGGTTCTTATCTCGGCTATGATTTGACGATTGTCGAGTACGAGGACGGCGATACGTTCGAACAGGACGGGCACATCGTCACGGTCAGACGGCTTGAACATCGCTTTCCGTCTTATGGATTCCGCATCGAAGCGCCGGAACGACCGGGCGCATTGCTCGTCGAAAAAGTGAAGGCGCTCGGCATCCCGAGCGGACCGATTTATCGGACGATCAAGCAGTCTGACACGTTCGAGTTTGAAGGGAAAACGTACGCCTCTAAAGAATACGTCACTGACGCGGTTCCCGGACCGGTCGTGGCGATTCTAGGCGATACGGTCCCTTGTCCGAACGCAGCCATCCTCGCCACTGGCGTCGACGTGCTCGTTCATGAAGCGACGTTCATGCAAGCAGAGGCGAAACTCGCCCGTCAATACGGCCACTCGACGACAGTTGAGGCGGCAACGCTCGCAAAAACGGCGCAAGTTGGCCGTTTGATTGTCACGCATATCTCGGCCCGCTATCAAGGTCGAGACGAGGCGTTTGTGGATGAAGTGCGCACCGTGTTTCCAGACAGCCATGTAGCGACTGACTTCTTCGAGTTTACAGTGGGGGATTAACGTGACAGTACAACTATACGTATGGCTAGGCTTTTTCGTCATCAGTACGTTGCTAGGTTTACGCTTAAATCAACTGAAAGAACCGGAACCAAACTTTCTTATCAAATTTTTATTTTTCTCATTGCTCGGGATCGTTTCATTCCCGATTGGTGGCTTTCATATTCCAATCGGATTCCTGATGTCGTTCTTATTCTTCCCGAAACGCAATAGCCGCTATAAATGGTACGGGGCGCTCGTCGGATTCTTTTTCTTCATCGTCCTCTTGTTCGTCCCACTCTTTGATCAATCCGAATTCCGGGCCGAGTCACAACAGATTGGAACGGTGTCGATTCAAGACGAGACGTTTGACGAGATGACGGACAACATTCTGCGCCGGATTAACAGTGAGTCCATCAAACTCGACCGAAGCAAAATGATTTTCAGCGAGGACGGTGAACTCCGTTCGCTCGAATATTTGCTCATGGTCGAACGCGCAAATTCGTATCAACAGATTCGAATCAACTACGACGAATCGGGCGAGCTGACGTATCGTCAAGTCGATGAATTGAATAAGGACTCGGGAAGTGCGTTCTTCGAGAAACTCGTCGACTTTGAACATATGCTCGACGCGATCCGGAAACCGGCCTGGTCTGAATTCACGACACAAGTCGATGCCCCGTTCCTCCAGTTCTCATTCGATGGGCTGTACGACATGTACACGTTCGAGAATGAGTCGATGCTCATGATCAATCGGGATAATCGCCTCGTCAAGTTCTGGTTGCAACGCGAGCCGGTGCTCGCCAACAGCATTCAATTGTCGGGATTGAGCCAGCAAGGGCGGACGACGGGTGAGAAATACACGATTCTATACAACTACTCTATCCATCAACGAGAGGATTTGACTGATTTATGAAAAAATTGCTTCTGATGAGTTTACTTGTCCCGCTTTTGACCGCATGCGGAGGAGATACGACATCGACCGAGGAAGCGGCTTGTGATGTCGAGCCGACGATTTCTGTTTACAATGCGGCGACCGAAGAGACGCTGTTCAATGAGAAGAGTGTCTGCTTAGAAGAAGGGGCGACGGTACTCGATGCCCTTGAAGCGACCGAGCTTGACATTGAATCGGTCGGCGACGGAGACATGACTTATGTCACGGCCGTTGACGGGATTGAAGAGAAGTCGGCCGGACAATCCTCAGGCTGGGTTTACGCCTTCAATGGTAGCCCGGGCGATGAAGGCGCCGGAGCCAAAGAAGTCGAATCGACCGACATCATTCAATGGCGGTTCGAAGAAGATGCGATTTCTTTCTTCGAATGAGGCAGATTGGGAGCGCAGACATCCGGTCACGCTCCTTTTCTTCTTACTCGTCCATTTGTACGTGTTGACATACTTGAATGACTCGATTTGGCTCCTCCTCGGTCTGTTCGGTTTGTTACTGATGGAACGACGGTTTCCACTGGCGATGCTCGGTGTTATCCTCGCGTTCTTATTGATTTCACTTGCCCCGTTCGTTCTCGGTTGGAGGATTTCGGTCGGTGGTGTCACAAATCAATTGATTCCACTCGCGACTTTTTTGTTCGGTATGATTTGGGTCAATCGATTCATGCGCCTCGAGCGTTTATTGCCGTTCTTGAACAAATGGCCCCGTTCGACAAGGCTGCTATACGGCGGTTGGGCGCTCGTCCCGACGATGGAACGGGCGGTCCGTTTATCGTTGGCCAGTCATCCGCGACGTGACTGGCAAGAGGCCGTCGTCGTCGGCATCGACAGCCAACGCCTCGAACCGGTATATGTGACGAATCGGATGAGACGCTTCGAACGACATGACTGGGGCCAATGCCTCGTCCTCGCTAGTTTCGGGGCGACTGCGGCTATGGTCACACCGGTTGTTTGGCTTCTGTATCCATATTTGACGAAGGGAGGGGTGCGCGATGCGTTGGTTATCCTTGGCAGACGGACATGATGAATTCAAGGAGTGGGTGAGGGTAGAACAAGCGCGAGTCGTTCGCCTCGACACTCCGCTTGCTGGGAAAGTCGCATCGCTCATTTCTGGGAGTGACGCCCTGCGAGGAGCCGAACTGGCTGCCATTCTTCAAATCGATCATCTATTTCATAAGCGATTCGACGAGTGCTCAAGTGGGGAACGGCAACTCGTCCGAATCGCTCACGCCCTGGCCGATTCATCCGAGGCGATCGTCTTAATCGAGCCGTTTCGACATTTGGATCGGTTTCGGGTCGAGCATTTGACGATGTTGCTCAGCAGGTTGACCGGGCTCGGCGTTCGGATTGCATACACGGACAGGGCGCGCGAACATACCCCATCCGACCCGTTTCACGTCAATCCGACCATGAATCAGCCCCAACTTGTCGTGACGGACGTGTCCTATCGCCATCCGTTGCAGGCTTCCTATGCGGTCGAGCATGTGTCATACGAGGCGAAGCAGGCAGGACTGACCATCTGTATCGGAACGAACGGGAGCGGGAAATCGACGTTGCTCGAATTGATTGCCAAAAGCGTGCGTCCCTTGTATGGGAAGGTTAAATGGGCCGAGCGGCCGGTTTATTTACCGGCCGAGCAAGAGTACGGCCCGTTCCCGCATGCGGCGAATCGTCGCGTCGCTCAACTGCAGGCCGTCTTCGATTCCGAAGCTTCGCTGTTCTTGTTGGATGAGCCAAGCGTGGGCTTGACCGAGCAAGAGCGCTCTCAGTTTGAACGAGCGTTAACCGAGAAAGCCATGACGGCACATGTTTTGTGTGCGACACATGATGAGCAACTGATTCAGGCGGCGGACCGTATCCTTTGCCTGTCGAACGGTACGATTGTCTTCGATGGCGATTTAGACGAGTATAGGAAACGGAGTGCGCTATGGTCACATACGTCCTCATCCTAATCATTGCGGCGGCGATCATGTCAAGATTTGAGCGGACGGACATCCCGATCGCCGTTCTGACACAGATTCTCGCGCTTGCCGTCATCGGGCGCTGGTTATTCGTGGCCATCCCGAACGTGCAACCGTCGACGGCGTTGCTCATGTTGACGGCCTTGTATTTCGGGTTCACGAGCGCCGCGATGCTGGCGTTGTTCGTCCCGATTTTATCGGGACTGTTGCTCGGACTCGGTCCGTTCGTCTTGTTTCAATTTTTAGGATGGCTTCTCGTCGTACTCGTCGTCATTTTACTTAAACCACTGCTTCGTCACTCGCTGTGGCTCCTAGCTTTAGTAGGTCTGGGGGCCGGTTTTCTCTTCGGCTGGACGGCCAATCTTTCGTTCGCGGAGGTCATCGGGGCCGACTTCGTCAAACTGCTCGTGCTCAGTCTACCGTTCGATGTGGCCCACGGCATCGGGAACGCCGTCTTCCTCATCTTGTTGCATGACTTGTTCGTTCGCATATTTGTGCGGGAAGACGGGTAACAAGTAGGTATCACACGAGTGAGGTGACACGTGCATGAGCGGATACGTCAATCTGGTTGAAATCGGTTGGTTTCTTTTCATCGGACTGTTGTTTATGGGGCTCAATCTGTTTTTGATGTCACGTCGGCTGCTACGGACGCGCTACGGGATGCTCAGTATCCTCGGGGCCAGCGTTTGGCCGGCACTCATGATCGTCTTGTCCGTCCAAGGTGGAAGCGTCCTCGGCGGGCTGACGGAACGGGCGCTCACCCTCGAAAGCACCTTGGCTTGGTCGGTCGTCGTGGCGACGACACTGATGGTGTGTATTCCGGGCATAACACTCATCCGGCGCATGATTCAGTTGGCGCGGTCATAATCAAATCACATAAAGCAGGAGGAAGTCCCCCGGGGGACCTCCTCCTTTTTTAACGTGCATACATGGGTTAAATCGTCGAGACGTCTTCCGATCCAGCATCTGATGGTTTTTGGAAGCGGCGCAAAATCTCAAGGCTGACTGCGCGTGGCATGAGCTTGGCCGCGGCGACAAGCAGTTGGTTCGACACACCCGGCACGATGACGCGTTTGTTGGTCATGACGCCTTTATAGCCGAAGAAAGCGACGAGATGAGACGGCATTTTTGACACCATCATCTCGCTGCCGGCCCGATTGAAGAATCCGGTATCGGTTGGACCTGGACAGAGGACACTCACGTGCACGCCTGTTCCTTTCACTTCGGCATGGAGCGCCTCGGTGAGCGATAACACGTAGGCCTTCGTCGCGTAGTAGACCGCCATATACGGACCAGGTTGGAAGGCGGCGACCGATGCGACGTTCAACACATAGCCATGATTCCGTTCCACCATGCCCGGCAAATAAGCTTTCGTCAATTCGGTCAAGGCGTTGACGTTCAAACGGACCTCTTCGGCCTCGGTCTCGGCATCGAGCTCGATAAACTCGCCGGCCGTTCCGAAACCGGCATTGTTGATTAAAAAGTCGACCGTCAGTCCGGCATCGGCGATTGCACTCGTCAATCGTTTTACGGCTTGGTGTTCAGACAAATCGAGGGCGAAGACGTGTACGCTGACACGGTAACGTTTCTCCAGTACTTTTTTTAATTCGTGCAACCGAGGCTCGTTGCGAGACACGAGGATACAATCAAATCCATCCCGGGCCGCTAACACGGCAAGATCGAGTCCGATTCCTGTCGAGGCTCCAGTAATTAAGGCTGTTTTTGTCAAAATCGTCCACTCCTTCGATATAAAAAGTCATACATTGTTACTGATTTCTTCACGAGTTGTTAAATTCCTGCTCGGCCGCGACGTCAAAACGTATGCTAGAGTATAGCAAGAATATGTGATTAGACTCACAAAGTGAGGAGAAGAAACCAGATGATGATACAGCTAGTGACTACAGCACAGGGCGTCGAGCAAGCAGAAGCGCTGATTATGGCGGGCTCTGACCGCATCTATATCGGAGAAGCAACATACGGGTTACGCCATAAGGGAGACTGGTCGTTGGAGGCTGTGCGAGAAGTCACAGCGATTGCCCACCGTTATGGCAAAGAAGTGACCGTCGCCGTCAATAATTTGATGCACAATCATCAGATTGAGACGCTGCCTGACTATTTATCGGCTTTAAAAACAATCGGGGTTGACAGTGTGACGGCCGGTGACCCGGGCGCCATCCGCTTAATCCGTAATGCAAATATCCCCTATTGGTATGATGCTCAAACGCTCGTCACGTCGGCCCGACACATTCAATTTTGGGGCAAACGCGATGCAATCGGGGCAATCGCGGCCCGTGAAGTGACGTTGACTGAACTCGGGCTGATTCAACAGCAAATCGGATTGCCGGTCGAAGTCCAAGTGTACGGACCGACGTGTATCCATCATTCGAAACGTCCGCTCTTGACGAACTACTTCAATGAGATTGGCCGATCGAACACGTTGGCAGAAGCACGCGAATACTATGTGAGCGAACCATCGGATGCGGACAGCCGCTATCCGGTGTATGAAGACGAAAACGGGACGCATGTGTTCTCTGAGGATTTGACGCTTATGGGACAACTGCCCACTTTAATAACAGGCGGCCTACACACGTGGAAGCTCGAGGGTTGGCACGCGGGTGATGCATTCGTTGATATCGTCCGCTTGTTCGATAAGGCCCGCTCAGATTTATTGAACGGTCGATTCGACCGTCTCGTCATGGAACGGCGTCTCGCCGAACTGCAGCCGGAACAATTCCGGCTCGGGACGGGACTATTGTTACGAAATCCAGAAGAGATCAAGTGAGGGATTGAGATGAAAAAACGTCCAGAATTATTAGCACCGGCCGGCAACTTAGAAAAATTGAAGATGGCGATTTTGTATGGGGCCGATGCGGTCTTTATCGGGGGACAACAGTTCGGACTCCGCTCTCGGGCAGGCAATTTTGGGTATGACGAGATGGCCGAAGGCGTCGCGTTCGCCCATGCGCGCGGGGCAAAAGTGTATGTCGCCGCGAATATGGTGACCCATGAAGGCGATATCGATGGCGCGGGCGAGTTCTTTTGCAAGCTTCGCGATATCGGCATTGATGCCGTCATCGTGTCCGATCCGGCCATGATCGAGGTATGCCTCACGGATGCGCCGGGACTTCCGGTCCATTTGTCGACGCAGGCGTCAGCGACGAACTATGAGACGCTCCGCTTTTGGCAAGAGGAAGGATTGGAGCGAATCGTTCTCGCCCGCGAAGTATCGATGGAAGAAATCAAAGAGATGAAACGGCAAGTCGATGTCGAAATCGAGACGTTCGTCCATGGGGCGATGTGCATCTCGTACTCGGGACGTTGCACCTTATCGAACCATATGGCGCTCCGCGATGCGAACCGGGGTGGCTGTGCCCAGTCGTGCCGTTGGAAGTACGGATTCTTTGAGGCGGACGAACTGTTGACTGACGAGATGGCAGCACGCGACGAGGAACCGTTCTCGATGAGCTCGGTCGACTTGGCGATGGTACGTCACATTCCGGACTTGGTCGACGCTGGCGTCGACAGCTTGAAAATTGAGGGACGGATGAAATCGATTCACTATGTGGCGACCGTTTGTAACGTCTATCGTCAAGTCATCGACGCGTACTGTAATGACCCCGAGGGCTTCGAGTTTAATCCGGCGTGGGAAGAAGAAATCTGGAAAGCGGCACAACGAGAACTCGCGACCGGATTCTATTACGGCGTCCCGACCGAGAACGAGCAACTATTCGGTAAGCCGCGCGCCATCCCGCAATATGCATTCGCGGCACGCGTCATCGCGTATGAACCGACGACAAAAATAGCGACACTCGAGCAACGAAACCATTTTCGGCGCGGGGAAGAAGTCGAGTTCTTCGGTCCCGGCTTCGTCCGTTTCTCGCAGCGCATCGATGAGCTGTACGATGAGTCGGGAGAAAGCCTCGAGACGGCGAACCAGGCGATGATGACGGTACGTGTCAAGGTCGAGCAACCGGTCGCGACCGATTTCATCATGCGCAAGCGAAAAGCCGGCGTCGTGAACACACCTGTGCCGAGCCCGGTCTGACACATCCGGCAAGACAACATAGTCGACCGTTCCATCCAATCTTGCTAACCTGTTAACATAGACGACAAAGGGGATGGAAGCATGAATCAGAATACGGAGCAGCTCCGGACCGATCCAATCGGACGCCTGCTGTTCAAACTGTCGCTACCGGCAATGATCGGGATGCTGGTGACGGCACTGTACAACATCATTGATACAATCTTCGTCGCCCGTGGCATCGGGTCGACTGCCGTGGCTGCCATCGGGATCGCCTTTCCGATTCAAATGATTCTTATGGCCGTCTCGAGCGCTGTCGGTTTGGGCGGGGCATCCATCAGTTCAAGGAAACTCGGCAAAGGCGACGATGCCGGTGCCGCCGTCACGTTTTTGAACGTGCTCGTCCTCGTCGGTGTGTTCGCCGCTTTTGCGGTCAGTTCCGCCTTTTTCATGTTGGATGACATCTTGAAAGTGTTCGGAGCGACGTCGGCCATCATGGAACTGAGCCGACAATACTTATCGGTCGTGCTCATTAGCTCTCCGTTCTTCATGTTCACACTCGCGGCGAGCGCGATGGTACGGGCTGAAGGACAGGCGCCTTATCAGATGAAAGTGATGCTCACGACCGTTGTCGTCAACTTGGTGACGACGCCGCTATTCATCTTCACGTTCGGCTGGGGCATTTACGGGGCGGCTTGGTCGACGGCGCTCGCTCAAGTCGTCGGGTCTGTGCTCATGCTCCGTTTCTTCTTCTCAAAAAATCGCCGCACCGATCTCGATTTCCAATGGCGGAAGTTTCGATTACGGTTCGGCGAATTGAAGGAGATTATGGCGATCGGCTCATCTTCGTTCATCATGATGGTGTCCCAGTCGATTTTATTCGTCGGGGTCAACGTCATGCTCGGAACGTACGGCGGGACCGAGGAACTTGCCATCTTTGCGATCATCAATAAATTCATGGCGCTCGTCGGGATGCCGATTATGGGCATTGTCCAAGGCATGCAGCCGATTGTCGGTTACAATTTCGGCGCCAAACAATTCGACCGGATGAGGGAAACGATTTGGACGGCAATGCGGGCTGGAATTACCATCGCCGTCATCATCTGGTTGACGCTCCAGTTGATTCCGGAACAACTGATGCGCATGTTCACAACCGACGCCAACTTGATTGCCGGCGGCGTGACGGCGATTCATGTGTTGTTCGCCGTCTCGTTCCTCCCGAGTGTGCAAATGCTCGTCAACGGCATCTACCAATCACTCGGGAAGGCTCGGGTCGCGATGTTCTTGTCGCTGTCGCGGCAGACGCTCTATACGATTCCACTCGTCTTCATCCTGCCGAACTTCTTCGGCGTGTTCGGTGTCTGGCTCGCGTTCCCAATCGCTGATGCGATGACCTTCCTGACAGCGGTCGGGATGGCTGTTTGGGATCGCAAGCTCTTATTCCGCCCGTCAGAAGACGAAATCGAAGCGAAAGCAACCAATTTATGAAGCGACGTCCGTTCTTGTGGAGCGGGCGTCTTCTTTTAGGAACAAGTAAATTCCGCCGAGCAGGACGGCCGCACCGACCCATTGCATCACGCCGAGACGCTCGTCGAAGAAGACGAACCCGAACAGCATGCCCCACAATGCCTCGCCAAGGATGGTGATGCTGACAACGGTCGCACTGACACGGGCGAGCGCATAGTTGAACAAGTTATGTCCTAAAATCGTCGGGAAGAAGGCGAGGGCGAGGAAATACCACCAGTTGACCGATTCGAACGCGGTGAACGTCGTCCCCCGGACGAGAAGCATGAAACAGAGGACGACCGCTGCGACGAGATAGACGCTGAACGAGTATGTATTCGTGTTCATCTCGGTCCGGACGTGTTGGCCGACGAGCCAATAGCCGGCGATGAGCAGAGCGGCGATTAAAGCGAGCAAGTCCCCGAACAGCGCTTCACGTCCGAGTTGAATGTCGCCTGCCGCGACAAGCATACCTCCGAAGACAGCGATGAGCGCGAAGGCTAACCCTTTCCGGGTCGGATTCTTTTTAAAAATCAAGGCGTTCCCGATTAAGACAAAAATCGGGCTCGAAGTGACGAACAGCGTCGAGCTGGCGACGGTTGTATAATCGAGCGATAAAAACCAGAGCCAAAAATGGAACGCAAGCAACGTCCCGCTGAGGAGCAAGGCATATCGCGTCATGAGTCGTGTCCCGAGGAGCGATTTGAAATCGACGAAGGGCAACAACATCAGGCACGTGATCAGCATACGGTAAAACGCGGCCGTCTCGGCCGGTGCGGACGTCCATTTGACGAACAAGACGCTCGTCGATAAGAAGAAGACGGCGGCGAATAAGATAAGATAAGACAAGAGACATCCCCCTTTATGTTGTACATACTCTTCTAATGATATTATAGAATAGATAAGAAAATACATTCTTTCTCGAAAGTGTCGTTCCGACGAGATTTCGGATGACTGTGAAAGTAGGGATCCTATGAGATTAATTATTGCGGAGAAACCGTCGCAGGCCCAAAAACTGGCTGCGCCGTATCCATCAAAAAAGAAAAAAGACGAGATTGAGATCGCTTCATGTGCCCGGTTCCCAGAAGGCGCCATCGTCGTCTGGGCGGTCGGTCACTTATGCGAGCTGCAAGAACCGTCCCATTATAAGCCGGAATGGAAGTCTTGGAAATATGAGTCGCTCCCAATCGTGCCGGACCGATTCGACTATCGCATCTCGAAAGGCAAGTCGAAACCGTTCCAGACGATTAAGAAATGGCTGCACGACCGGTCCATCACCGACGTCATTATCGCATCCGATGCCGAGCGGGAAGGAGAAGCCATCGTCCGTCTCATTTTACGGCTCGCCGGCAATCAAAAACCTTTGTCGCGCCTATGGATCTCGAGTTTGACCGAGCAGGCGGTCGACCGTGGTTTCGCCGCACTGCTACCAGGCGACCAGACGGTCCCGTACTATCACGAAGCAATGAGTCGCGCCTGTGCCGACTGGCTCGTCGGCATGAACGCATCAAGAGCGTATACAACGCTGTTGAAGACGATCGGCATCGAGGACGTGTTTTCGCTAGGCCGTGTCCAGACTCCGACGCTCGCTTTGATTGTCAATCGCGAACGTGAGATTAAACAGTTCGTCCCAGAGCCGTATTTTGAGGTCGAGGCGACGCTTCAAAAAGGACGCGGCACGTTCAAAGCGAAATACACGCTCGGTAAGACGACGAAACTAAAGACTCGCGAACAAGCCGACGCGGTCGTCAACCGGGCGACCGGGACGGCGATTGTCCGTTCGATTGACAAAGAGGACAAGACGGAATACCCGCCGTTTTGGTTCAGTTTATCGGGTTTGCAGGCCGAAGCCGGCAAGCGGTTCGGCTTCGGGGCGAAGAAGACGCTCGACATCGCTCAAAAGCTATATACGAAAGGATGGATCAGTTATCCGCGGACTGACTCAAGTTTCGTCACACCGGACGAGGCGACGTTGTTCCCACAGACGAAAGCAAGGCTATTGAAGTCGGCGGCCTATGCCGAGTTGAAAGACGTGTTGACCGAGAACCCGTCCCGGAACAGCCGCTACGTCAACGCGAAAAAGGTCAGTGATCACTATGCGATCATCCCGACCGAGGCGTGTGGCGATGTGGCCCGACTTAGCGGGGATGAGGCAAAACTATACGATTTGATTAACCGTCGCTTTCTTGCGGCGTTCGCCCCTCCGGCCAAGCTTGAGAAAACGACGGTCGACCTCATGGACGGCGACGACCTGTACCGGGCAAAAGGGACGGTCGTCGTCAGTGCCGGCTATCGTCAAGTCGTCGAGATGAAGTCCAAAGACGTCGAACTCCCGGCGCTCACACTCGGGGAGCCGTTGACGGAAAAGAAAGTCGAAGTATTATCGAAACAAACGGAGCCACCGAAACGGTATACAGAAGGCGCGCTCATCATGGCGATGAAGGTGGCCGGTAAGCAGCTCGATGATGAAGAACTGATTCATATCATGAAAGAAGTCGAGGGGCTTGGAACCGAGGCGACACGAGCCAATATTATCGACGGATTGAAGAAGCGGGGCTATGTCGACCTACAAAAGAAAGAACTCGTCCCGACCGATAAAGGGCGCTTGTTGATTGACGTGCTCGGTGACAGTATCCTTGCTTCACCGGCCATGACGGCCAAATGGGAGAAACGTCTCAACGAAATCGGGCAGGCATCGGCTTCGGCCGCCGAATTTATCGACCAGGCGAAAAAGATGTCGATTCATCTCGTCGAAGAGGCGAAAGCGCGAGTCGAGACGGCGAACCCGGAAGGCTATACGATTGAAGCCCGACGTTTCGGGAAGAAGTCGGCGGCGCGGCCGAAAGCATCGTTCGGCGTCTGCCCGAGCTGTGGCAAGGGACTCGTCGAGCATGCGAAATTCATCGGTTGTAGCGGCTTTCGCGAAGGTTGCAAGTTTACGATGTCGAAACAAGTACTCGGCGTCGGAATTGCCAAAGATGAACTGAAACAGATGATTAACGGCGGGCAATCGAACGTGCACACGTTCAAAAAAGGGGACAAGACGTTCGATGCCGCGCTCTACCTTGAAAAAGGGGCACTTCGATTCGAATTTAAATAAAAAATAGAGCCATCCGCCGATGGCTCTATTTTTTCTGCTGTTCTTCTTCAGTGATGCGGCGATTGATTTCATCGTAATCGAGCACGATGTCGTCCTTGTTGTCTTTATAGGCATATCCTTTTTGAATGACAACGATTGACGCGATTAAGACGAGCAAAATAATCAAACCGCTCACAGCGAATATCCATCCCATGCGGCATTCCTCGCTTTCGTACTTCCAGTATGCCAAAAACGAACGAGATTCTCCATCTTTGAACCACTTCGAACTGTCACAGCATTGAAATACCTAATGAAGCGATTAGATATGATACAATAATATGCAGAAGAACACTGACAGAGAAAGTAGGGATGACTATGGCGATTTTGATTGTGGACGACGAACCGGTCAATACGATGGTTCTCGAACAATTATTGCATCAACATGATTATGAGACGATTTCAGTCTCGAGTGGTGAAGATGCGCTCGCGCTCCTGATGGACCCGCAAGCCCCGTCGCTATACGACCTTGTCCTGCTTGATGTCGAGATGCCAGGAATCTCTGGAATCGAGACGTGCAAACGGATTCGACAGATGAGCGGCTATGAGGAACTTCCCGTCATTATGGTCTCGGGTCGCACCGAGGAAAAGCAAATCGCAGAAGGTCTCGACGCTGAAGCGTCCGACTATACGACGAAACCGATTAAAATCACGGAACTGCTCGCGCGCATCCGCTCCGCACTCCGTTACAAAGCGGCCGTCGATGAACGCAAAAAATATGAGGCGCGGCTCCAATATGACCTCGATCTCGCACAAAAGATTCAACAGAGCGCGTTGACCCCGCCCATCAGCAACGATGAGATTGACGTCCGGGCCCTCTACTTGCCGTCTAAAAAACTGGCCGGGGATATGTATGCCTGGTTCCAGGTCGCACCGGATCGCTATGGGGTCATCATCTTCGACGTGATGGGGCATGGTGTCTCGTCGGCGTTGATTACGATGGGGATTCGGTCGATTTTGCCCGGTCTCGTCAGCAACGTACAATACCCGGTCGATGTGATGAGTGAGTTGAACCGTCAGATGACGTTCTTGTTCTCGGGAGAGGACATGCAGAGCTATTTCACGGCCGTCTATTGTTATATCGACACGACGAAGCGTCAAATCGAGTACGTCAACGCCGGTCATCCGCCGGTCATCGTGACGTCGGACTCGGGTGTGACCCGTCTCGAGACGACCGGTGTCCCGGTCGGCATGTTCGAGGAACCGAATTTTGAATCGAAGGTCATCGACATCGATCCGGGGATGACGATGCATATGTATACAGATGGATTGATGGAATGTTACAGCAAAGACATCGACGACGGCATCCGCTGGCTCGAGAAGGACATCGCGTCATACGGGCTTGACTACGCGCGTCACGTCGCCGAACAACTCGTCCCTAAAATCGAGATCGACGATGACTTGTGTCTCGTCACAGTCAAATTGATGTAAAAAGATGGTGTCGCCGCAACGGGCAACACCATCTTTTTTTAGAAATATCGCTTGCGCCACAAAATGTAAAAGGCGAGGCTTGAGAAACCGATCATCATCGTAATGGCGAACACAAAGCCGATTGGTTGTCCTTCCCACGGCACTTGGACGTTCATCCCGAATATTCCAGAAATCATCGTCGGAATACTAAGTACGATCGTGATCGAGGCCAAGAACTTCATGACGAAGTTGACGTTGTTCGAGATAATCGAACCGAAGGCGTCCATCTTGATGCTGATGATATCGTTATAAATCGACGCCATCTCCATCGCCTGACGGTGCTCGACGAACACGTCTTCGAGCAACTCCTCGTCTTCCTCGTGCTTCTCGAGACTCGGTGTCTTGACGATGCGGTCGAGGACGCTGTCGTTCGCTTTGAGCGACGTCATGAAGTAGACGAGCGACTTCTGTAAGTTCATCAATTGAAAGATTTCCTGATTTCGCATCGAACGTTGCAACTCTTGCTCGAGCTCGTCCATGCGCCGATCGATTTGGCGAAGGAAGCGCAAGTACGTCATGCTGACTCGGTGCAAAATCTGAAAGACGAACCGGCTCCGGTAGTTCGTCCGGAACAAACGGGCTTTTCCGTTGGCGAACAAATTGAGCACGTCGAGGTCACGCGAACAGACGGTGATGAAGTGTCGTCCCGTGACGATAATCCCAAGTGGAATCGTATTATAGGCGCGTCCTGTGTCGTCTTCTTCCACATATGGGACGTCAATGATCATGAGGAGGCCCTCATCATCTTTTTCAAATCGTGGTTTTTCTTCAATATCAAGCGGGTCGTAGACGAAATCTTCAGGAATGCCGGAGGCGGCGATGACTTGATCGGCCTCATCTTTCGTCGGATTGACGAGTTGAATCCAGCTCCCTTTGTCAAAGTCTTCGATTTCGTCGACACGCCCAGATGCGTCGGTACGGTAAATCGTTAGCATAATGTTCCTCCTACCTTAGCTCAACCTAATTATAGGTAGGCGAATGGGAGAGTGCAATCGGAAAAGGAGGAGTTTTTTTGTTTTTTCTCGAAAACATGCTACAGTGGGTAGGAATGTTAGTAGGATTGAAGCAAAGGAGGGATGGAGTTGTCACAAACGCCCCATAATGCTCTGTTTAACGAAGAAAAGTTGGCGGAGCTCCATCAAATCGCTAGCGGAAATAAAGATTTCTTAAAAAAGATTGCCGAGACATATATCCGCCAATTTGAGGCGAAATTCCCGGAATTGAGACGCATGGTGCTGGAACGAAACCATGAACAAATCGAACAGCTCGCCCACTTGTTGAAAGGGGCCTCCTATTCTGTCGGCCTCGACGAGACGGCCGCCCGGTTCCATCAGCTCGAAGTGGCTGGAGAGACGAACGAGACCGAGAACCTCGAACCGATTCTCGACGACATCGAAGCCGATATGCGCCGCTTCGACCAAGAATGGGAAGCGCGCTTGAATGCATTATCATAAATAAAACGGGATTTCGCCGCAAGGCGAAGTCCCGTTTTTCGGATTAGGCTAAAAATTCGTCGAGTGTGGCAATCAACATGCCAATCTCTGGCTTCGTGATTTGGGCGTTCGCCCCGACCGCGTCGCCTTTATGTTTCAAGTCGTCCGAGATGAGCGAAGAGAAGATGATAATCGGCAGGTCGGCGAAACGATCCATCTCACGGAGTCGTTTCGTCAAATGCAAGCCGTCCATTTGCGGCATCTCGATATCGGTGATCAGCAAGTCACAATGGACGTCGCTCTGTTCGAACGCATCGAGCGCTTCCTTCCCGTTATTGAAAATCGTCGTGTTGAAATAGCCGGCGTCATCGAGCGTATCGATGATGAGCGTCCGCAACATCTCCGAGTCTTCCGCGATCCAGACGTGTTTGTTCGAGCGCTCCCGGGCACCGAGTCGTTTGACCGATTCACGGGCCATGATGTCTTTACGGGACAGTTCGAGGGCGATGCGCTCGTAGTCAAGAAGGATGATCATCTGGTCGCCTGTCTTGACGACCCCGTTCGTGATTCCTTGCATGCCGCGTGCGAGATCAGACGGCGTGTCGATCTGTTCCCAAGAGATACGCTTAATCTCTGTCACTTGATCGACGCGGAGCACCGATTTCTCTCCGTTAAACTCACAGACGATCAAGCGATCGTTGTCTCCGACGTCACGCGGATGTCCGATGACCATCGGTAAATCGATGACCGTCATGACCTCACCACGGAGCTCAATCAATCCCATGATTGCTTCCGGAGTGCCCGGGAGCGGAGTGAGGGGAAGCATCGTGATGATCTCACGTACCTTCATGACGTTAATCCCGAAAATGAACGGGCCTGACTGGAAAATAACGATCTCTAATTCGTTCGTGCCTGCCTCAAGTAAAATATTATGATCCATGCTCACTGGTGGTCCCTCCTAGTTCACGTACTCTCATCTCTTCTATCGGTCGATTTGATGAACATCTTCAGTTGAAAGTGGCAAAGTCGAGGCGGAATTGACAAAAAATTGACGAGTAACCGTTTACATTACATAAACTGAATCTTTATAGTTGTTCAACCGATTTGATTTTGCATACAATGGGGGTGGCAACGAGATATCAAAGCTTACTCAGGAGGCAGATAGAGATTATGAGTATGAACACGTATCCATATTTAATTAATGGACAATGGCAGGAATCGACAACGAACGAAACAATCGAACTCGTTTCACCTTATACAGATGAAGTCGTCGGGCACGTCCAGGCGATGTCTCGCGACGAAGTCGACGAGGCGATTCACGGCGCAAAAAGCGCACAACAGGAATGGGCGGCGCTTCCGGTCAACAAGCGTGCCGAACTGTTGTACGCTTGGGCGGACAAACTCGAAGAACGCGTTGATGAGATCGGTCAAATCATCATGCGCGAAGTCGGGAAGAACTTGAGCGACGCGAAGAAAGAAGTCGTCCGGACGGCGGAAATCATCCGCTATACGGCCGAAGAAGGTCTTCGCTTCACGGGCGGGTTCATGCAAGGGGACTCATTCCCTGGCGGTTCGAAGAACAAGATGGCAATCATCAAGAAAGAAGCTCTCGGTGTCGTCCTCGCGATTTCACCATTCAACTACCCGGTCAACTTGGCAGCAGCCAAAATCGCACCGGCGCTCATCACAGGTAACGCGGTCGTCTTCAAACCGGCGACACAAGGTGCCATCAGTGGTGTGAAGATGATCGAGGCACTCCAAGACGCAGGTCTTCCGAGCGGTCTATTGAACCTCGTCACAGGGCGTGGGTCGGTCATCGGTGACTACTTGACGTCACACCCTGGCATCGACATGATCACGTTCACGGGCGGTACCGGGACAGGTCAACACTTGTCGCAACAAGCATCGATGGTACCTGTCGTGCTTGAACTTGGCGGGAAAGATCCGGCGCTCGTCCTCGAAGACGCAGACCTCACGCTCGCGGCTGATCAAATCGTCAGCGGGGCGTTCTCGTATTCAGGACAACGCTGTACGGCGATCAAGCGCGTATTCGTGCTCGAGCACCAAGCAGACGAACTCGTCGGCATGTTGAAAGAGCGCGTCGAGAAGCTCACGGTCGGGTCACCGGTCGATAACAGCTTCATCGTCCCACTCATTGACAAGAAGTCGGCGGATTACGTCCAAGGCTTGATTGACGATGCCGTCAACAAGCAAGCGACAGTCGTCCACGGAAACGAGCGCGACGGCAACCTCTTGCACCCGACGCTCCTCGACCACGTCACACGTGAAATGCGTGTCGCTTGGGAAGAGCCGTTCGGACCAGTCTTGCCGATCATCCGCGTCAACTCGCTCGACGAGATGATTGAACTCACGAACGAGTCTGAGTTCGGTCTTCAAGCGAGTGTGTTCACGCAAAACGTGAACAGCGCCTTCACGGTCGCCGACAAGCTCGACGTCGGTACGGTCCAAGTGAACGGCCGCACGGAACGTGGCCCAGACCACTTCCCGTTCATCGGCGTGAAACAGTCAGGCCTCGGTGTTCAAGGGATTGGACGCAGCCTCGAGACGATGACACGAGATAAAGTCACAGTCATCAACCTATAAGACATCGGAGAGGAGAAATCCTCTCCTTTTTTTGTGTGATTGAAATCCATTCTTATCGACAGGTATAATGGGTGAAGATAGGTGGAAGGGGTTGTGGGGACGTGGCGAACTGGATTTCAAGCCAACTGGCAAGACTCGATATACCGACGCCGTTCGAGGTCGGCAACGTAAACGTTTATGTCGTCGAACACATGAACCGTTTCTTTATGGTCGATTGCGGACCGGATACGGAAGAGGCGTGGACCTCATTGACGACACAACTGGCCGAGCTCGAGTTGACGCTCGCGGATATTGATTTTTTATTTTTGACGCACCATCATGCCGACCATGCGGGTCAGGCGTGGCGTCTGCGTGACGCCTCGATTCCCGTCTACGGACATGAGAAGCTCGTTCGCTATTTAGAACAGACACCGAACTTCATCAAACGGGGCAACCAGTTTTTGCACGATCTGGCGCACTGGTTCGGGACCCCGGAGACGATTGTGAACAAATTGCCCGATTATCGGGAGGCGCTGCGCTGGATCGGTCCGACGACTGTGACGATGACATTCGAGGATGGACAGGACGTGACGAGCGACGGGGCGTGGAAGACGATCCATCTGCCTGGGCATGCGAGTGACCAGCTCGGACTGCTCGGTCCGGGTGGCGTGTTAATCGCGGGCGACCATTTAATCGATGCGGTCGAACCGAACCCGCTCATCGAGCAGCCGTACGAAGAGGAAGGGTTCGCTTCGCCGGTCGTCCTGTATCTCGATTCACTGCGGAAATTGCAGTCGGTCGACTTGAAGCTCGTCGTGAGCGGGCATGGGGAACCGATTCACAAACCGCGTCCATTGATTGAGGCCCGCATCGCTCAGCGCTATGAGCGAAGTGAACTGCTCCTGAACGACTGGGTGGACGGCTTGAGCGTGTTCGATTGGTCGATGCGCCTGTATGGACGCAAGATGCGGCGGGCGATGCCGCTCGTCTTCAGTGAGGTGTTCGCCCGGTTGACGTTGCTCGAGGAACGTGGGCGCGTCGTCAAACAGTTGACGGATGGAAAATGGATTTATGTGAGAGTGGAGGACATCGTAGAATGAGACATATTGTCATCACGGGTGCGTCGAGCGGCTTTGGGGCCGCGCTGGCGCATTCTTTTTATGAGTCGGGTGCCCGATTGACGTTGATTGCACGGAACGAGGAGCGGTTGCGCGAACTCGGACAGAAGTTATCGGCCGATTGGATGGTGGCCGACGTCTGTACCGACTATGACACGCTCGTGGCCCAAGTCGAACGTACATATGGAGCAATCGACGTCTGGGTGAACAATGCCGGAATCGGCGAGTTCGACCGGGTCGTCGATCAAACGACCGACGTCATCGAGGAGACGATGTGCTTGAACGCGACCGCACCGATGTTGCTCGCGCGTGATTGTGCGCGAACGATGCGCCGTGGCAGTACGATCATCAACGTCTGCTCGCAAGCGGCAAAAGTCCCGACCCCAAAATCGGCCGTCTATGCCGGATCGAAAGCGGCGCTGCTCCAGTTCTCGAACGCGCTCCGGTTGGAACTGAAGCCGGCTGGGATTCATGTATTGACCGTCAACCCGGGACCGATTGCGACGCCGTTTTTTCTCCGGGCCGACAAGAGTGGACGTTACGAAGCGAGTGTGAAATCGATTATGCTCGATCCCGATCGTCTCGCGAAACGCGTCGTCGCGGCATGTGAGGCGTCGAAACGTGAAGTGAACGCCCCGTGGTGGATGGAACTTGGCGCGAAACTGTACGCAATGTGCCCGGTCATGTTCGAACGGCTCGCAAAACGGGGATTTGACAAAAAGTAAATGCGTCAACATAGAGAAAAAAAGGGGGAGACACGATGCGCCGATTGAAACAGTTTGGCTTGATGCTGTCACTCATCTTCCTCGCTGCCTGCGGGACGACGCGCGCCGAAATCGCACCGACGTTCGAACAGGCGGCCGAAGAAGCGAAACAGTCGACGGTCAATTTTTATATGTGGGGAGGCGATGATGGCATCAATCGCTATATCGATGAGTATGTCGCGCCCCGCCTGAAAGAGACGTATAACGTGGAGTTGAACCGCGTCCCGATGGACACGGCCGAATTCGTGCGTCAATTGTCGCTCGACAAGCGGGCGAATCGAGAAGAAGGAACGATCGACCTCATGTGGATCAATGGAGACAATTTCCGTAACGCTGCCGAGGCGGATTTGTTGCAGGGTGACCTGCTCGGCAAAATCCCGAACGCCAAGTTATTGAACGAGGAAGCGCAAGCGACCGATGCGGGAACTCCGACGAACGGGCTCGAAGTCGCTTGGGGGAACGTGCAGTTCGTCATGCACTATGATGCGGACAAAGTCAAAAATCCGCCGACGACGTTCGACGAATTACATCGTTGGACCGAAGAAAATCCTGGCCGTTTCACGTATCCTGAAGTGACAGACTTCACAGGAAACGCGTTCGTCCGCCATCTGCTCTACGCCGAGTATGGGACTGCGGCCGGTGACGGTGAGATTCCAGACGAGTTCTGGGAGAAGCTTGCGACGCGGTCGCCGACCCTATGGAAACAAGGGACGACGTATCCGAAATCGCTGGCCCAGCTCGACCAGTTGTACGCCGCGGGTGACGTCTGGATGACGATGGGCTTCAATGAACGACGCGCCGAGGCCGAGCGTGAAAATGGCGTGTTTCCTAGTGGTACACGGGCACTCGTGCTCGAACATTCGATTGCCTCGACGCATTTTCTCGCCGTTCCATTTAACGCCAAAAATCCGAACGGTGCGCTCGTGGTCATCAATGAGTTGTTGTCGCCCGAAGCCCAGCTCGCCAAACAAGACTCGACGTACTGGGGAGACGGGACGTCGCTCGATTTGACCAAACTCGATACGGCAGACCGTGACGCATTCTTAAAGCTCGATGAAGGTGTCACTTATCCTGACCCGGAACGTCTCGCCGAACGCTCGATCCCTGACTATGGGCCAGCCGTGATCGATGCGATTCGTGAGGAGTGGGACCGTGTCGCGAAGTAGTCTATGGCTTAGTCTGTTCGTTCTGGCATTACCGTTCACCGGTGTTGCTTTTCTGATTTACGAGACCATAGGGTTCGACTGGTCTGAATTGAACGACGCGGCGTGGCGTGCCAGTCTCGCCGTGACGCTGTATGTGACAGTCGTTTCGACGGTCCTCTCACTTGTCATCGGGACGTGGCTCGCCCGTTCGGTGTATCGACATCGGTCGACGTGGCTCGCGTCACTTCTCAGGTGGCCGATGTTCATACCGCACGTCGCAGCCGCGTATTTATTTTATCTGTTGTTCTCAGGCGTCTTCCCATTCTATGGATTGATTGAGGCGAATGAACGCCACCATCTCGTCGTCATCTTCACGTATGTTTGGAAAGAAGTGCCGTTCGTGTTTTTGATGGTGATTGGGACGTATGCCCAATTGAATCGGGGTTATTTGGATATGGCGAAAACACTTCAACTCACGCCGTTTAAACAATTTAAAGTGGCGGAATGGCCATTCCTCGTTAAACCGCTCCTCGATTCGTTTTGGGTGCTCGTCGCTTTTATCTCGTTTGCCTATGAAGTGCCGGCCTTGTTAGGGGTCACCTTCCCTGAACTGCTCGGGGTACTCGCCTACGAACGATTAACGACCGGGTTGTTTTTAAATGCGTACGAGTCGTATGCGGTCGCCCTCATCTGGACGCTATTCATCTTTATTGGTGTCATTAGCTCCTATGCGGTGACGGCGAAACGACGACGACGTATCGAACGGGGGGTGAGACGATGAGTCGGATTCTCACCGCTGGCTTGATCCTGTTCCCATTCATCGGGCTGTTTTTGGCGTTCCCGGCCGCGTTCAGTTGGGATGAGGCGTTCGGAAACACGGTCATCTATGTCATCATCCTCGGCTTCATCAACGTATGGCTCGGTATCGGTACGGCTTGGTGGCTTATGTTCACCGAGTCGAGATGGAAAACTTCAGTCGAATGGTTCACGTTCCTTCCACTGTTCATCCCGGTCATGGCCAGTATGTTCGGCATGTATATCGCTTTGGCGCAACTCGGCCTTGTCGGCACGCACATTGGAGTTGGCCTCGTCCTGCTCGTCACGACGTTGCCGTATTCCATCCGGCTGGCATATAACGCCATGTATGTGATTGGCCGAACGCTTCTTGAACAGACGTTGATGCTCGCCCCGTGGACCCGGTTCGGTCTCGTGCTATTCCCGCTCTTGAAAGAGACGATTCGAACGATCGTCTTGTTCTCGACGGTTATCGTCTTGAGTCAATTCGTGCTCGTTCAATTGATCGGATCGGGGCTCGTCCCGACGGTCACAACGCGGCTTTATCAGTCCTATGCAGGCAATGACGTCTCGCTGGCGTTACAGAATACATGGGTGCTCATCCTCGTGCCGGTCCTCCTCTATCTTGGGCTCGGCGGACTGTTCGGCATCTGGATTAGATTGGTGAAAGGACGGTTGCAATGAGCTTAGTATTATCAGGCGTTCATAAACGCTTTAAAGACCGTGACGTGTTACGCGGCATTGATTTAGAAATTCCGAACGGCGAGATTCATGCTCTCGTCGGCGTGAGCGGGTCCGGGAAGTCGACGTTGCTCCGCATCATCGCAGGATTAGAGACACACGACTCCGGGACAGTGACGTGGGAGGAGACGCCGCTTGACGGAGTGCCACCTCACTTGCGCCGGATCACGATGTTGTCGCAATCCCCGCTCTTGTTCCCACATTTGACGGTCGGGGAGAACGTGACACTCGCCACACCGAACCGATCGCGCCAAGAAGCAGAGACATGGCTCGCCCGCGTCCGGCTGCCTGGTCGCTATGACGCTGAGATTCACGAGCTTTCCGGCGGAGAACAACAACGCGTGAGCTTTTCCCGGGCACTCGCGGCTTCACCGCGGCTCATTCTGCTCGATGAGCCATTCACGAACCTCGATCCCGAGCTCAAATACGAGTTGCAACGTTTGATTCGCGACCTCGTTCGTGAACTTGGATTGACGGCGCTCCTCGTGACGCATGACCGGGAAGAAGCGATGCTCGTCGCTGACCGGGTGACCCTGCTCGAAGCGGGGCTCGTCCGCGCGAGCGGCACCCCACAAGCGTTATCCGAGACGGAATCAACGTTCGGCGACTTTATCGAACTGGGTGGCAGTCTGTATCCCTCGCTTCATATCGAGGTGACGGACTTCCCGACGGACGAGGCGGTCGTGCTGATCCGGTCGTTCACGCGATTCGGGCATCGTCTCGGTGAATATCGCCGCGGCCAGGGGGACTACGTCATCTTGCCACGGGATGAATCGTTCCGAGACGGTGAGACGTATTATTTACGTAAGAGACAAGGAGGAATATGATGTTAGACACATACGGTAGCCGGTTCGTTCGTCCCGTCATCGAACGTGGGGCCGATCGGCTCTTGAAATGGAAGTTCACCCCGAATGAGGTGACCGTCCTCGGGGGCATCATCGGCGTTTCGGTCGGTCTCTTCATTTACAACGACATGCTGTGGACGGCCGTCTTGCTATTATGGGTGTCCGGTCTGTTCGACGTCCTCGATGGGACGATGGCGCGTCGCTCGCAAAAAACTAGCTTCGGGACGGTACTCGATCTCGTGTTCGACCGCATCGTCGAGATTGCCGTCGTCATCGCGCTCGCCTTACGCCATCCGGAGCATATGCCGGTCTTTCTGCTGTTGCTCGGGTCGTTCGTCGTGGCGATGACATTGTTCCTCGCCGTTGGGGCGAGCAGCTCCCGTCGGTCGGAGAAGTCGTTTTATTACCAACCTGGTATTTTAGAACGGACGGAATGCTTCATCTTGTTCACGCTCATGATTTTATTCCCGACATGGATTGGCGTCATCGCGACGATTTTCCTCGTCCTTGAAGTGTCGACCATTTTACAGCGGTTGTTAGAAGCGCGGCGGATTTTACGATGAAGCCGCGTCTCGTCCTCGTCGGACTCGGTCACGGGCAACTTGAGATTCTCGCTCGGCTCGACGCGCTCCATGAACGGTATGACGTCCAGTATATCGGGGGACGCGAAACGATATACACGGGCGCGTTCCCGCAAGTGATCGCCGGGGAGATGGAATCGGCGACGACACGGTTGCGCCCTGATGTCACGCCGGTCGCCAATCGCCTCATCGGGCTCGATCCGGATGCCCGAATCGTCGAGACCGAACACGGGCAAGTCGGATATGATCTCCTCGTGCTCGCGACCGGTGCGAAAAGTCGTGGACTCGGGACGGGCCTCAAACCGATGACGTCATATGTGTTGGACGACATTGTCAACAGTGAGGCGGTCACCGTCGTCGGCGGTGGCAAGGCCGGGGTCGAGCTCGCCTTCGCATGCATCCGACAAAAGCGACGCGTGACATTGTATGCGCGTCGCCTGTTGCCTGAACTCCCACGGCGCGTCGCTCAGCGTATGGCACGTCGTCTCGTCCGGAGCGGCGTGACGATCATCCTGGCCCCGTTCCAGCCCGGACAAGGGGACGGACTCGTCTTGGATGCGACCGGTGTCGTCGCCGACGACTGGTGGTCAGCGGCCGGACTGGCGGAAGAAGCGGCGTTCATCGAGACCGAAGACGATTTACGGCACCCGGTCTATCGCGATATCTTTGTTACGGGCGATATGGCAGCCCGATTGAACGGCGGCGTCGATGCCGTCCGCTCGGGCCGACACGTCGCACGTCTGCTGCTGGGCACAAAGCGGCCGTTCAAATCACGGACATCGCTCAACATCTTGCTGACGACTCCGGGACAAGCACTCTTGACGTACGGGAAGTTGACGTGGCACGGGCGGTTACCGTTTTGGTTGAAACGGACAATCGACCGACGCTACGTCGAACGATTTACTTGAAAGAACGAAAAAAGACGACCATGACGGTCGTCTTTTTGTTTAGTCGTTCAACGTATCGAGGAACGAGCGGATTTGCATCTCTGTCTTGGCGTTCGCCGAGTGGAGATGCTCTTGTTTGACGCCTTCTTTATAGAAGAGAAGCGAGGGAATGCCCCGTACTTCTTGCGCGTCCGACAGTTCCGGCAATTCGTCGCGGTCGACGACGTACCAGTTGAACTGTGGGTAGTCTTTGACGAGCTCGTCGACGTACATGTCGAGTCGACGGCAGTCAGGGCACCATGACGTCGTGAAGACGACCATGCCTTTATCTTGAATGGCTTCTTGGAATTGCTGATCGGATTGAATCGGTTTCATAAAAAATCTCTCCCTTCACGTATATTGTCTGTGTAATCGCAATGGGCGTCAACCGATTGGCATTCTCGGTCGCGCTGCAATATGTGATACACTAATAAAAATAGAACCGCAAGGGATAGGTGATGGTTATGGCGTTACGTCATGCACTACTCGGGTTATTGACCCATCAACCCGCTACCGGCTATGCCTTGAACGCGACGTTCAAAGCGCAAATGATTCATTTTTGGCACGCCCATCATACACAGATTTACCGTGAACTGTTAAAAATGGAAGACGAAGCACTCGTCTCCTCTGAGCATGTGGCCCAACATGATTTACCGGACAAAAAGATTTACTCGATCACCGACACGGGACGTCAAGAGTTGATCGACTGGTTGCGGCAACCGACCTCGTACCAACCGAAAATGAAAGACGAGAACTTGCTCCGGGTCAGCCTGTTGCAGTTGCTCCCGCTCGACGAGGCGATTCGCTACGTCGAAGAGACGAAAGCGCATCACGAGCAAGTCGCCCATCAAATCCGGGCGTTTCAAGCGGCCCATCAGTCCGAGGCCGATACGCTCGGCTATTTACTGACGAGCGAGTATGCGATTCGGATGATGGAAAACTACGCCGGTTGGGCCGATTGGGCCATCGAACAAATGAAACAACGTGACACCGATGCGACCTGACGTTCAGGTCGCATGTTTTGTGTAGGGGTGAATAGGCAGCCGTGCCAACAGCTCATCAAGTTTGTCCGAATCGACGTCGGCTTGATTGGCGGCAATCAATTCGTTCAATTGATCGACCGAAGAGGCACCCGGCAGGACGACGGCACACGTTCGTTTCGCGGCGGCAAGGGCGTAAGCTTGAATCGGCGTCGGGATCGTCGGCAACACGTCGCGTAACTCTGATGCAGTCCATGTTTCGAAGCCTTTGTCCGTCAAGCGCTCGGACCACTCGGCGGTCAATAGTCCTTTGGCGAGCGGTCCGCGCCCGACAATCGGGATGTCGAGGTCGAGTGATTCGACGCGACGATCGAGCAACGAATAGGGTGTCATCAAGACGTCGAGTTCACCGTGCTCGAGCCAATAGCGAATGACGTTCGGACGAATCGAGGACAGTCCGATTTGTCGGACGACCCCGGCTTGTTTTTGCCGGCGCATGAAGGCGATCGTCTCATCGAGGTCGTCCTCGATCGTGCCGCCATGGACGTAATATAAATCCAAATAGTCAGTCTGGAGACGTTCGAGCGAATCGGCGAGCGCCTGCTCCAAATACGCGGCGCTCGGATCCCAGCGCATCCCATCCTCCGTTCGCACGTTCCCGCCCTTGCTCGTCAAGAACAGTTCGTCCCGGCGTCCGGCAAACGTCGAACCGACTAGACGTTCCACCTCGAAGTGATCGTAGACGTCGGCCGTATCGAAATGCCGAATCCCAGCGTCGTAGGCGGCCTCTAGAATCCGACGACCTACTGCTTCCCCGTGTTTTAAAATCGACATGGTTCCTAATCCTAACTCTGCCATTGATAATTCCTCCTTGTTCCGTCTGACGATATGAATCATAATCACAGTATATAGGAAAAGTGAGGGGTACATACAAATGGAAGAGAAAACGATTGAACGGGAAGTCATTTACGAAGGAAAGATCTTTAACGTTGAGAAACACGTCGTCTCGCTCCCGAACGGAGGGACCTCGGTCCGTGAACTCGTCTACCATAACGGGGCCGTCGCCGTCCTCGTCGTCGATGAAGACGATCGCATCGTCCTCGTCGAGCAGTACCGGAAAGCGTTTGAATCGATGTCACTCGAGATTCCGGCCGGTAAATTAGAAGTCGGTGAGGAACCGCTCGCGAGCGCGAATCGCGAACTCGAAGAAGAGACCGGTTATACGGCCGAGACGCTCGAAAAAATCTTCTCATTTTACGGGGCACCCGGTTTTTGTAGTGAACGGGTCGATGTCTATGTCGCCCACGGCTTGACGGCCGGTACGATGAACCTTGATGAGGACGAGTTTTTACAAGTCCAACGCTTCACGTTCGACGAGGCGGTCAACTTGCTGGCGAGTGGACGCATCACTGACGCGAAGACGATTATGGCGATTCAGTGGTGGCAATTATCTAAATTGAAATGATTCTAAACTAGAGTGAGTTATGTTACACTTACATAGGAATCATTTTAATTTGAAAAACCGGACGAACTTCGGTATGCTTTGAATAGTGAATTATGCTAAGAGGGGGCGCCTTATGGAAACGCGAATTGAACGGATCAAACAGCAATTGAGCGCCAAAGGATATAAATTGACACCGCAACGAGAATCAACTGTCCGGATTCTACTTGAGAATGAGACGGACCATTTGAGCGCAGAGAACGTGTTCATGCTCGTCAAAAGCATCGCACCGGAAATCGGGCTCGCCACCGTCTATCGGACGCTGGAGCTATTGACGGAGCTCGGTGTCGTCGACAAAGTCAACTTCGGTGACGGCGTCGCCCGTTTCGACCTCAGACCAGAAGGCGCGAACCATTCGCACCATCATCTCGTCTGTGTCGAGTGCGGTTCGGTCGAGGAGATCATGGAAGACTTGCTCGTCGACGTCGAGAAGAAAGTCGAAAGCAAATACGAATTTTTAATCAAAGATCATCGCTTGACGTTTCACGGCATCTGTAAAGTTTGCCAAGCCAAAGGCGTCACGCTCGAGGGTCATAAAGCAGTCATCAACGGATAAAGCAAGACAGGCAGCCCCTCAAAGGCTGCCTGTCTTTTGTATGTCGTCACGTCGTCAAGTAACGGGACAAGACGGTGGCGATCCCGTCTTCATTGTTCGATGTCGTCACTTCCGTGGCGATGGTCAAGATGTCCTCGACGGCGTTGCCCATGGCGACGCCGATGCCGGCATACTCGATGATCGACCGGTCGTTATGCCCGTCACCGAACGCGATGACATGCTCGCGGTCAATCCCAATCTCCCGGAACACATGATTAAGTGCCCGGGCCTTGTCGATTCCGAGATCCGTGAACTCATAGTACATGGCGGCCGTGAACATGCCCGTTACGCGGTCCGTGAACGGTGCGGCGAGCGACGCGGCATGGGCCTGTAGATAGTCAGGTTGTCCCGCGACGAGAATCTTATAGACGGGGAAATGGATGGCGTCGGCGAGACGGGGTGCTTCCCGCAATTGGAATCGTCCACCGCGCGACTCATATTCGATGATATTGAACGGCTTACCATTTAACTCGAGCATGCCGTTGAAGACGTCATTGACATACATATACGTCTCGTCATTGATCATCGGAATGACGTCGAAGCCGGTCAAATGATCCAAAATGGCACGAGCGTCGTTCGGATGAATCGCCTGTTCGAACAATGTTTCATTCGTCGCAGCATCCGTGACGCACGCCCCGTTCGAGGAGACGATGAGTCCCCCGTATTCATGCAGTCTGAGCTCTTCGGCGAACGGTTCGATGCCCCGTTTCGGCCGGCCGGAGGCGAGTACGACTTTTTTGCCTTCCGCCTGGAGGTCGAGCAATATCTGTTTCGTGCGCGGTGAAATCATCTTCTGGTCGGTCAATAACGTTCCGTCAAGGTCGAGTAAAATCGCCTGAATCATCGTCTCATCTCCTTAAATCGTCAATTCAAGTTTATTTTGTTCGGGGTCGAGCAGGACACTTTCATAATAACCGTCTCCCGTCGTCCGCGGTCCGTCGATGAGCGGATACCCGTCGACTTCGAGTCGTCGTGTCAACGCATCGACCGCCTCTTTGCTACCGAGCGCGAACGCGATATGCGCGTAGCCGATCGTTTCGCGTGGTGTGCCTTGGACGTCCGGGCGTCGCATCAACTCGAGCCGGCATGTCGAATCAGGGAACGTCAGAAAATAGGATTCGAACTGTTTTTGTTCGTTCGTATACTTGTCGTTCGCAGTTGCCCCGAGGTACGTCTCGTAGAAGCGGCGCATCGGTTCGAGGTCGTTCACCCATATGGCGATGTGTTCGATTTTCATGTGAGTTCCTCCTTTGATGGTTGGTGCATGATCGAGTTCAAGCGTTCCGTGTTCAAGAGCATCCCGAGCATGATCAAGACGGTCACGAGCGGGAATAGGCCGAGCGACGTCTGAGACACGATGAGTCCGAATAGCGGTGGCAGGAACGTGCTGCCCGTGTAGGCGAACGCCATCTGGAAGCCCATCAACCGTTTTGCCCGTTCCTTCCCGAACCGCTGCGGCGTCTCATGAAGCATGCTCGGGTAAATCGGGGCCAAGCCTAGCCCGATACAAATCAATCCGATCAACATCGCTCCGGTCGCCGGAATGAGAAACACGAGGCTACCGATTAAAGCGAAGGTTTGCCCGAGCCGAATCATTTGTCGATTCGTGCAGCGGAACGAGAGGAACCCGCTCAGGAAGCGACCGAGCGTGATGCTGCCGTAATAGATTGACACCCACGTCGCGGCCGTCGCGACAGAGAACTGTTTCATCTGGACGAGGTAACTGCTGGCCCACAGGCCGATGAGCGCCTCAATCCCACAATAGAGCAGGAACGTGGCCAGCGCATACGAGAGGCCTTTCGGCATCTTTCGTTCGAGCGCGGTCACGGCCGTCTCTTGTCGTTCGAGCGTGGAGGGCTCCGTTTTAATTTCGCGCTTCCAAAGCGGGAACGACAGGAGCAGGAGGAAGGCGAGCGCGAACTGAATCAACGCGACGATCAAATAGCCGTCACGCCAACCGCTCTCCGTCAAGACACCGGCCATGACGAGCGGTCCGCCCGTCGCTCCGACGCCCCAGAAACAATGGAGCCAGTTCATATGGTGCGCCTGATAGTTTTCTGCGACGTAATGGTTGAGCGCGGCATCGACCGCCCCGGCACCAAGTCCGAGTGGAATCGATAGGACGAACAGCCAAATCAAGGACGGGGCCGCGTAAAAGCCGAGCAGGCACATTGCCGTCACGAGTCCGGAGCCGAACGTGACTTGCTTCGTATCGAAACGTTCGAGCAACCTACCGCTGAGTAGGCTCGATAAAATCGTGCCTGCAGCAATGGTCATAAAAATCCATCCGGCCATCGAGATCGGGTGGGCTAACCTAAATTTTTGAGACAATATAAAAACACCTTCGCAGTGGTACACTTTAAAAAAGTGCTAGCATCGGAGGTGTTTTTGCG